>CAZCIN010000030.1:0-1054 GCA_964499245.1 uncultured Candidatus Saccharibacteria bacterium | reverse complement strand
AGAGGCCCTTCTCTTTGAGAATTACCTTGATACCAGTGGCATATTGGCGGACGCTACTTCTGGCTTTTTCGGTAGCGGCTTCGCGGTCCTTGATGATGTGGATTTTGTGGAGGAATTTGATGCCGATAGTCATAATCTCTTCGGTGGTCTTGGGGAGGAAGGTAGCAGCAAGGATGACGAGGGGCATGAAACCATTGACAAGTAGGCCAATCCAGCCGATGGCGACGATGGCGGGGCTCCAAATAGCGTTAAAAAGGCCGCCGATGACAATGGAGATGAGGCCGAGGATGAGGAAGCCGAGCTGATCGGTGATCATGGCGACGAGCGGGATGACAGCGCCGTAGCCGTCTTTGATGCCGGATTTATACATGTAGTAAATTTGGAAAGGCTGACCGCCAACAGCGGCGGGGGTAATGTTATCGTAATAGCGGCCGAGCAAGACGGTGCGCTGGGAGATTTGCCAAAGTTTGCGACGGTTTGCACCATCAGGGGCGGAATGAGTGTGGATCGCCATGATGAAATATTTGGCGATTTCAGAAACGGCGGCAATAAAGAAAGCAATGGCAGCAGGGATGATTAGCCACCACTTAATCTTGACGTCGGCAAGGCTGGCGGCGTTATCACTATTGCCAAATTCCGAGAAGGCAGTCCAGGCAATAATGACAACGTTGAGCAAGACAAAAAGCGCCAGCAAAATCCGCTTGCGAATTTTCTTCCTGCGTTCTTTCTGCTCCTCGGGGGTGAGGGGCTTTTTCTCGGTGTTTTTTGGTTTGATAATTGGTGGTAAATGCAATTTCATAAAAAGTTTGACATTATGTCAAATATATTATTGGTGGACCAGATCGGACTCGAACCGACCACCTCAGCAATGCGAATGCTGCGCTCTACCAGATGAGCTACTGGCCCAATAAAGACTATTATAGCATATTATGACCGGGATAACAGAGTTTTCTGGCGAAAACTCTACTGGATAGTAAAGGCGCTAGCAGATGCTAACGCCTTTACTATGGAGCCGCGACCGGGATTTGAACCCGGGACCTCATCCTTACCATGG
>CAZCIN010000029.1:0-1274 GCA_964499245.1 uncultured Candidatus Saccharibacteria bacterium | reverse complement strand
ATTTCCTGCGTACCGGCAACTACAATTACTCCGACGGTAAGATGTACAATCGCACGACGAATGGCAACTGGTGGTCCGCTACTCGTAGCTCTGCGACGAATGCTAACAACCTGAACACGAATACGTCTAACGTCAACCCGCAGAACAGCAACAATCGCGGCAACGGGTTTGCTCTGCGCTGTGTCGCTCGCTAGCCCTTTCCAGCACCTTCTCTATCAAAGATGCCCCATACACACCCCTGATTGGCGCGACAAAATCTTCTTGCTATAGGCTCAAGATTTTTGCGCGCCACTATGTTCTACATTTCAAATCCCTGATCCGCCGCCAGCCAAATCCGCTCTTGCATTTTTCGACAACCATAGTTAAAACATCCGCCCATATATGATGTCAGTGTGTCAATCTCCTTTGCTCCGCGCACCAGCTCCCGAATCGCCATCAAATATTTTCGCTGATAGCGCCGATCCATTTCGATATGGCCATTACGAATATAATGTCCAAGATATGGCACGCCCCGATCCACCGGCAACCATTTCGTTTTGTTCGGGTGCATCGTGAGACCCAGCCCTCTTAGGAAACCTCGAATCCTCTCAATGTCTTGACTCAACTGTTCGCATTCCTCTTCCGCCACCACCACATAAAAATCATCCACATATCTACCATAATGTTGATAACCTAGTTGATAGACAATGAATTTATCCAGCTGATCTAGAAAAATATTCGACAGTAGTTGCGACGTCAAATTCCCAATCACAATCCCGTGTCCATCCGTCTGGAAAAACATACTCTTATCTCTCGGCAAATTATCCCAATCCTTCATCTTCCCCCGAATTCGCACTGCCGCCAGCGGATTATCCATAATCACCTGCCGCCACAAATACGCCAGCAGTCTCCCCAGCGGCCCAAACATCCGAAATTGTTCGTGCGCTCCCCGCACTGCTAGTTCCATTAATTTCGTCCGATCCATACTCATAAAAAATCCTTTAATATCCATCTTCACAAAATATGTCGGCTTCGTATAATTCTCACTTTTCACCACAATGTGATGTGCCGCCCGCCGCACTCCGTAATCCGTTCCCTTCCCCACTCGGCACGAATACGAATCCCGCACAAATCTTCTGTGCCACCACGGCATACAAATATTGATCACTAGATGGTGTACAATTCGATCCCGAAACGACGCCGCAAAAATTTCCCGCACCACCGGATCAATCACGATGAAAGCTTCACTTCGTGACGGCGTATAAGTTCGATTCGCAATGTCTTGAGCTAGTCCA
>CAZCIN010000028.1:0-1519 GCA_964499245.1 uncultured Candidatus Saccharibacteria bacterium | reverse complement strand
CGGGTTTGCTCTGCGCTGTGTCGCTCGCTAGCCCTTTCCAGCACCTTCGGGCGAATACGTAGGTATTCGCCCGGAACAAAGGAATGAATTTCCGCAGTCGACTTTCTGACGCCTCACCCGCAGGGTGAGGGCGGAAAGGAAGAAAGTCAGATTGCGGAAATTCTTGGGGCTAGAACAGGGGTAATAACAAAGGGGGGAGAAGTGGGAAAATGACGCGTAGCGCTAAGCCAAAGCAGACACAACTGCACATGAGATTTGAAAACGACGAAGCAAAGGCTTATGAATCGATCAACAAAGCGATTGCGAATGCGGCGAGTTTGTTGGCGGTGCAAATCCAGGATCTGAAAGGAAAGCCGGACGAAATTTTGACGGCGAAAGAAAAACAAAATTATCATCGAGAATTAGCAAAGCAAGCGAAAGTGGCGGTCAAACAAATTGAACCCACGAATCGGTTGCATATTTTTATGTTTCGATCAACACAGGGTGAATGGTGGAAAGTGGGCGGAAATTCGGTGGCGATCTATCAACTGATGATTGGGCACTATCTTGATCGAAAGATAAAAGTGAATGTGGACCGGGATGTCTTTGCGGTGTTCAAAGACGGGGTGATTTGTCTGCCAAATGCGACGCGGATTGAAAAGGATATTGCCTACTCGGGTGCACAGCTGAAACTAGACGATGCGGTGGAGCTAGGGCCGTTCAAAGATATGATTCGGGCTTACCGTTTGCCGAAACCTTTGCAAGAACGGGAAGTGCGGCAGTTCAAAAATCTTGATGCGGAAGTGCTAAAAACAATTAATAATAATATTTTTGCGACGGCGCCGGATGTGGAAATTAATAATCACATTGTGACGGCGCTGAGAGAAGGTTTTAAGCTGGAGCGGCAGATGGATAGCAATGCGCGGAGCTTTGTGGGGCATCCGTTACTAGACAGTATTTTCAAGATGCGACGAGCGTACTATGATGTGGCAAATCGCTCGCGGAAAGATCCGAGACGATATGATGCGCTTGAGAAATTGGACGAAAAAATTGGCGATGCGATGGCGGTGATGGCGAATTATGCGGATCTTGGGATAGTGGACCGAGAGAAGATTGCGCGGGTGAGTTTGGAACTCGCAAAAGTACGGGAATCGGCGCGACAGAAGATTAACCAATTCCATAAGAAACATGAAGTGGCAGAGCTACTGAACGAGCTGAGAGAAAACGAGAAGAAATGAAAGATTTGAAAAAGATCTATGGGGACGATCTAATTCCGAGCCGAGTGGAATGGCAACGATGCCAAGCACAGAAACGAGTGGAGCGGGAGGCGCGTTACCAAAAGCGAGTGGCGGGGATGAAGGCGCGACTGGATTGGCTGAAGATGATGGAAAATAAAGCCCTGGCGGATGGTCGCCAGGACTTTAATGCGGACGAATTATACGAGATGTTATTTCGGGCATATTTTGATGCGCGGCCGGGGAAGCGGAATACTTACGATGTGCAGCGAATTGAGACAAACTTATTTGATAATATTTATGGA
>CAZCIN010000027.1:0-2829 GCA_964499245.1 uncultured Candidatus Saccharibacteria bacterium | reverse complement strand
CATTAATACGGTTGTAGTTGGGGACACTGGCACCCTGAGGGTTGGTCATCCCATAAGTACGAAGGAGCTTCGTGAAGGACTTATCGGTCGTGGTATCGAGAGCTGCAGTGAGATCACTGGCCACGCCATTGACTGGAAGCTGCCAGCCTCGTGGGCAGATCGAATCTTCTGCTTGCTGACCATCAGCCGTGAGCTTCAAGCTCGAACCGAGCGTTGCTGCCGTCCAGTTGTAGAGATTACCACGCCGAGCATAGGGCTGTCCCGATGCTGCATCGGAGAAAGTATAGTTGCCATTCGCGTCTTTATTCGCCGCATTGGCCTCGGTGCTATAGTTCCAAGCCGGGTTCGAAGCGGCAAAGCTGTAAGAGCGCATACCGTCTTTACCGTTGTTGGCCCAACCATATTCAGCGTTCGTTGCCGTCAGCGTACTACTCATCGTGGTGTAAACCTTTGCAAACTTCGCGGTCGAATCTGCTGGATCGACATAGGTTTTCTTGAAGTAATCCGGCGTCCAAACTGAAGTTGAATTGAGGTCAGTATCATTCGCTGTAAAGACTAGTCCATTCGACACTTGAGTCCCGAAGTAATTGCTCGCTGTCACTGCCGTGTCGCTATCATTTGCTGCGGCATTACTGGTCTTGTAGTTAGTCACAGTTTGACCGTCGCCGAGAATGTTCAGTTCCAAGTTCTGTGCCATCCAACAGTTGCCATCCGCGAGTTTACGCACCAGGTAATTACCTGCGCCATTGATGCCACCGCCGCGTGTATCGTGCAGTGTCACTTCTGGCACATAATTCGTATCACCAGCGTGCGAACCATCCCGGTCGGTACCAGTTGCATTAGCACTTGGCGTGGTGGTCGCCTTACAAATATCCGCAGTCATATCCTGCATGTTTTTGATGTCAAAGAGAGTTACATCGCGCGGTTGTGCGACGACTGCCACTGTCAAAGTGTCAGTATAATCACCAGCCGCCGTGCCGGCGTCCACCACTACGCCAAAGCCTAGGGTATAATCTGCCACCGCCCCACCACGGCTATTCACCGCCACCTGATTGGCTACAACTGCTTGGCTACCCGCAGTTGGAATCGGCTGAAAATCTTTCGTGCCATCATCGGCTTTGCCTTCCGTATAGCGGAAGCCCCAAGCCCGACTCATATCGCCCAGTTGTTTCCAGCTGGTCGCAGCAGTTACGCTTGGAATTGTGCTGCTACCAGATTTGAGTGCGCCACCATTACTATCATAAACATTAATCGAATAATTCTTAACCTGGCTCATTGTCACTGAAACTGGCATTGAGAAATAAAGTCGACTTTTGGTGGTATTACCAGGGCTCGCAGTAGTCTCCCCTGACAATTCACCAAACGTCACCGACACACAGGAGTAAGGACTGCCCACCGCACATTCTGCCGCATGTGTCTGCTCGGAACTCATCAGTCCGATGCCCACGCTGGCAAGAAAGCCCAAAGTCATGAGCGCCACCCGACCATTACGATTTATATTATACTTTCTAAGCATCCTTGCCTCCTACTTCATGCTTAACTTATTTATGGAGGTGGTGCCATCTTGTCGTTGGTAATAAAAAGCTCGAATTTTTGTTGACGGACGAGCAGGCTCGTCCTGTTGAAATATAGTGATAACAAGGTACGGGAGCGTTAGGTGTCTATTACCTGTGGATACAAAAATGGCACCACGAGGGTGTTCATATATAGTATAGAGATTCGCTCCGAAACCATAGGCCTCGCGGCACCATTTCCGGCTTCGTGGCTAAATCGCTGTACCAAAAACAGCTCTATGACTATATATGAACAATTCTATTATATCACAGAAAAATAAAAACAAGCACTTTTTCGGCCAAGAAAAGTTAGTTCGATTGATAGAAGAGGTATCCCCGCCACTTTGGTTAAAACTCTTGCAAAGATATAAAACCTGTGCTAATATAAAAACGGATGGAGCTAGCCCGAAAAGTATCCGTATGGATGCCTGCTCTATTGTAGAGATAGGGCTAACCCAAAAAAGACCCCTTCGGGGGCTCTTTTTTTATCTTTGATCTATATGCTTCAGCTGCACTATTTTATTCTTAATGATATCAATATAAGTCGCATAATCAGTTTTACTAGCATTTATATAACGACCAAGCGAGCCAACAATAATATCCGCTAACTGGATGAGATTATTATCAACTGAATCCTCAAATTTAATAACCAACTTCTTAGATCTATCACTATTGATCCCTCGACGCAAATATGTAGCGGTATGGTACATATTCTGCCTACTAGAACGACCGTCTATTTTTATCTTGGCATTGGTAAGCGGCATGAGGTTTAATAGCTCCTTGATCGTCCAGTTATAAAGTTTTTCTTTATCAATGATCGGCGACACATATTGAAAAGCAGTTTTATCGATATGAACGGCATAAATCTGAAAATCATAATTTATAACCATCTTTAGTAAGTCAACAATAACGTCCTTACGGATTTTTGCAAACTTAAACTCATAATCGTCGCGCCAGCCCAACGATCTGCGATATTCTGATATTTGCTTGGAAAGTGTATCCGCCACCTCCGGATCCATGAACAGCGCCGCCGCCATCACAAAATTCGTGCTGGAAACTTCTGTAAATCCTGGATCTCCACTATCGTCAATAAATACTAACTGTTTCATCTGTTTCATCATGCGCTGCATTATACCATACATCGCATCAAAACTAAAAGGAAACTCGACCATTTTCCCCAAAAATCGTGAAAACAGCCGTGAATAAATATTTTATACAAAAATCTGGTAGCGCCAGCTGGAATCGAACCAGCATTGTAGACTTAGAGGGTCTATGT
>CAZCIN010000026.1:0-5592 GCA_964499245.1 uncultured Candidatus Saccharibacteria bacterium | reverse complement strand
GCAAAAGTCTTGGAAACCCGGTCTAAAATTAATTCTGCCATATAACCTCTCTAATATTTATTACCATCATACCACAAAACAATCCGCCATCGCTTATTTCGCCACCGCATTCACTGCATACTCTTGACATTTTTACTAATCTGTGCTACAATAGAGAAAGCGTGGTAGCATTTTGATGCCAAAAAGCAACCTCGCGGCACTTTGCGAGTTGTTTTTTGTTCCAGCTACCCTACACAATAAAAGGAGGGTTTTATCATGAATAGTCAAATTCCAAAAATCGCACAGACAATCTTAGATGTACTCAGCAAGCAGGAGTAGATGCATGTATTTGGTATGCAGCCCGACCGTCAGGTTGGCGCTGAGGTCATGCTTTTTTCTAATGGGCGTCTCGTCATCGAGCCGACTTTATCGTGTGACGGGGAAGAATTGAACGTCGGTCAGGATACAATCGACCTCAAAGAGGCCGAACAGTTCCTCGTTGGCGGATCGACCTCTTTCCGTGAAAAATTCGACGTCTCCATCAACGAGCGCGGCAAAACCAAAATCATGCGCATCACAACTAAAGCCGCCGAAACGGCAAAATAAACCTGCATGGTCCGAACAATCGCGTTTCGGACCATTTTTCTACCATACGAGTCTGCATTGGTATAACCAAAAACATGATAAAACCATTGACTTTTTCGCACATCTGTGCTACAATGGTGTCACGAATAAGCGTTTTGTTGTTTTATCCCCAAGTTGCCACTCGGGAAGGGAAACGCGAAAGCGAACATTAAATCATAGGAGGTATCAGAAATGGCAGAAATGACAGGAAGTAAAAGAAGATTATCGTTTGGCGAGATGATGAAAGTCAAGGGGTTACGGCGTAAGCTGGAATGTACCCCCGACGGTCCGGAGTATGACAGGGTCAAGGCCCTTATTGCCGAGATCATACAGGGACCCGCGGAGGAACCCCCCAAGACTGAATCGGACGGCGAACAGGCCACTGGTCAGAAATCCGGTAAGGAGACAAGCAGTGACGAGAGCGTCAATATTGACGACATCCCGTATATGTCGTATCTCTTTAATGCGGAGATAATGACTATGGTGAAGACGCCCGAAGGCAGTTGGATGAGCTATCCGGCCATCTGTAAGCGTTTCGGCAAAACAGTTTTCGACCTCAATCCCAACGATATCACCGTGATGTATATCGATCACGACAAGTATCAGGAGTTATTGGAGTCGGACGACGCGCAGTTTGAACAGGTAAATGTCCTTAAGCACTGCGCGCGCCGTTTGCCTGAAAACGCTGCTTCGGTGGAGATATCCATAATAAATTGGATTCTCTTTGCAGAGGCTGAACGCGATGACCGGATTGTCAATCTTGGCTGCTACGAGCTCGGCTCGACTGAGTCCTGCGAGACATCAGGGTTGTATGACGACTTCTATAGCGGCGTCATCTACAACGTACTCCACGAGGGTATGACGCTTGAAGCGGCCCGCGAATTCGCTGAGACCGGGAAAAAGCCCGAGCCCACCGAGGAAGAACAGCCGCCCAAGCCCGAGCAGGGCCCTCCCAAAGAGGAGTCTCGGCCGAAGCCGGCTCCCAATCTTCAGCCCAAGCCGTCTCCGTCCAGACCCGACAGAAAGAGAAAGAGATTTATGTGATGAAGTCATCACCTACCAAAGAACGGAAATACCCCCTAAAAAGACCGCCCCATTGACGGTCTTTTTTCATGCCTAAAACCCACCCAAACCATCCCCAAAATCGCACCCCACAAGCATAAACAGCTTCACGCTTTTGTGTCAAATCAAAATCACCCCTAGCCACAAGCGTAATCAAGCCCCAAAATCCCACATTTTCGCCTCTGTTTAATAGAGATAATGCTTAAATCCATTGCTTTTGTGCTTAATTAGTGATTTTTCTATTGACAATTTTAAGCATGTGTGCTACAATGGAAGTAATCTAGCAGAACTCTTGGGAGTGGTTCTCTAGAAGTCCATTGACAACCGAATCATCTCAGATACAATATCAAGGTTGTATCTGTGAAAGAAAAGCTAAACGTGTTTATATAGATGGCTTCGGCCAACCCCAACAACAGTAGGGGTTTGGGTCCCCCTATTGTTTTTGTAACAGCTACAACTATGACAAAAACAGAAAAAAGGAGGGATTATTATGATGATAGTAAAAATACTTTCAACTATCATTTTGGCAGGGTTTTTAATCTGGTCGGTTATACAATCGGTCCATTATAACATTGCCAAGAACAACCGACCCCACGAAGCAAAATGGGGCAAGCTGACCAAGAAGTGGGTAACCTTTGCGACATTATCGATAATCGGCATCTTGCTGATTTGGTTTGTCAAGTTACCGACCATTGGTGGTGGCGATAAAACGCCGCCGGTAGAAACTCCGTCAGAAAACAGCACCTCGGCACAGCCTGAGGAACCTGCGTCTGATAACACTCTTCCGGAGGAAACTGAATCTGCCACCGAAACCGAGTCATCTACAGAAGAACAGGAGCCCGAAGCGGAACGCCCGCCCGAGCAGGCCGAGAATGTCTACGACGATGAGTATGCCGACCAGTTAGTAGGTTGGCAGAAAACCGCCAGCGACGAGTCTCGCACTTACTTGCCGGAACGTGACGCTGATATGACTGACGAGGAATACAAGAACGCTCTTCTCGTTTGGTTACAGTCCGAGGAATTGGATGAAGCATTCATCCCCAAGGACCTGACCGAGGAGGAAGCAATTTTGTACGTCCAGGAACAGCTCGGCGAGGATTTCGACATCAATGCGGTTGCTTTTGACCGCGGTTGTATGCCGTCTTCCACCACCCGTCGTCAGCGCACGGTGCGCGAGCAGGTGCAGGCGTATTACAACGACCCGAAGTTAGAGGGTTGGAGTGATGCGGTTTTACCATCGACCACCTTTGAACTCTTCTGGGAAGTCTATGGCACCAAGAACCAGCATTCCGATGAATGGAAAGCTCTAATTGCCGGCAAGACAGTACCTGCCGAGACCTGGTCAGAAAAGTATGACCTGGAAATCGAGGAAGAGGAACTTGACCTCGATGGTTTTATGGAAGTTGCCTTTTGGCAGCCGATGCTTTATCAGTGCGTGCACAATCCTGTGTATGCCGATGAGAAAGCGCAACTTCTGCTTTTAGTCGAAGAGCAGTTCCCGGGGTGGTTAGATAACGCCCCCTCCGTTCAGGAGTATGTGGACCTCTATGACGAAGCAATGAAGACAGATGAGGGAATTACTAATCTCACCTGCAAGGTGGAGTGTGACGATGGCCACTACGAAACCTGTGTAAGACCTGAGGTTGCAATCAAGGGGATCAATGTGTACCTGGCCTATCGTAGGCTGGAAATAAACGCGAAAGACCCTGTACAGGCCAAGGAGTCTACTATCAATTTCCATTTGCCTCCGGCAGATGGAAACTACGTTCGTACGGAAGCACTGACGGATCCTGAGGATCAGGAATCCGAACCGGCGTTTATTCTGAGCTTGCGGTACAAGAACCGTAAGCAGGCAGCGGAAGTTGGCGTCAACATTTTTGATGCCCGCGATATTATTTATATTGCGAAAAAGCCCGCGGCAAGAACGCCCGAACCTACACCGACGCCGACTCCGACTCCCACCCCCACGCCGACTCCGACTCCCACCCCCACGCCGACGCCGACTCCTACACCGACGCCGACGCCTACACCGACGCCGACGCCGACATCAACACCTCCGGGAAAGAATCCTTCTGATTCGACCCTGGATAACGGGAATGACGATACTAATGATGGGCCGTTAGACGATGGAGACACCGATTGGAGTGAGCCGGGTAGCACTACCGAGACCGGCGATGGCAATGGCGACAGTACGCCGTCTGCCGATGCAGAGAAAAACAACGAAACTCCTCAAACACCGGATAACAACGGCGGTGCAAATGTCGATAATGGCACTCCGCCTGACACTTCTCAGTCGGAAAATCAGCCGACCGACAATAATAATTCGGGTGTAGGTAATGATCCGCCGGCGGACGATTCATATTCGGGCCCGCCGCTCTAAACCTTTTACACTTTAGCTTTAGAACATTTAATATAGATTTCCCTGGGGCTCTCACGAGTCCCGGGGATGACCCAAGTTTGTGTTTGAGATGATTCGGTTTGGACAAATGGATTTAACAATCAGGACCAAGGGAACTAAATATTAACTTTAATCAGCAATAACTAATTAACTAATCTTTTTGAGAGGAGATTATATGAACAAGGTTATTAAAACCGCCGCTGCTGCTGTGGCCACTTTGGCTGTAGCTGCCAGCACTTTTGCTGCTCCATTTAGCGCTTCGGCATACTGGCGCAGCACCGGCGATCGTTCGACTTTGAAGCTCGTCGATTGCGACAAAGATGGCGATAACTGCCAAATGAAGAAATGTGACGAAAATGGTAACAACTGTAGTGCCAACTATTTTGACACGAAGGATACGCCAATTTTCAATTCTATTATTAACAACCCTAACTACGGCGACGAACGCAACTTCGTCTCCGCGACCACGCCGGATAACATCCACGGCGAATGGGCTCCAAACGAAATTGTTGCCCAGGATGGTCAAACCTACGTTGTGCGTATTTATATGCACAACAATAACCAGTACGGTGAAAAGAGCAACGAAACCAAAGGTACTGCTCTTGATACCCGCGCTGCCTTCTCAATCCCTGATGTAGAAGGCACTGCTATTGAAGTTGGCGGTTGGATCAATTCCAGCAACGCTAGCGACAAGCAGATTTATGACCACATCACTTTTAAGAGTGCTGATGGTCGCAAGTTCCACTTGGAGTATGTCAAGGACTCGGCTGTTTTGCAGAACCAAGGTTTTGCTGGCCTTAGTGGCACCAAAATCACCGATCCTGCAATCGTTACCAGCCAAGTCAAGAATGTCAAAACTGGTGCCTTGATCGGTTATCACGGTTTTGATGGTAAAGTTCCTGGCTGTTTCAAATACGACCAGATCATTGCGATCAATGTTAAGGCTGTCTACGACGATTTCACTGTCGATAAGAAAGTCCGTTTGGCTGGTACGCATGATGAATTCACCGAATCTGTCAACGCTAAGGTTGGCGATAAGGTCGAATATCAGATTGAATTCCACAACAACACTGCAAATGACGTTCAAGAGAACGTGATTATCCGCGATGTTTTGCCAAACAACATGGTCTATGTTGGTAATACGACCTACCTTTACAACTCCAACCACAAAGACGGTATGCAAATCACTCCAGACGGTGACCTCTTTACCACCGGTATCAATATTGGTGCCTACAAGGCCAACGCTTCTGGTTGGGTGCGCTTCACCGCTGAAGTTGTTGATAAAGACCTCGCCTGTGGTGACAACGTGCTTGTCAACTGGGCACAGGGTAAAGTTGCTGACACGATCCACCAGGATCACTCCAAGGTCAAGCTTGCCAAAGTTTGTGAAAACACTAAACTCCCAGAAGCTGGTCCTACTGTGACGATTGGTGGAGCTGTGGCTGCCGGTACTATTGTTACCGCTGCTGGCTACTTCATCATGAGCCGCCGCGCTATGCGCTAAGCGAAGTTTGATCGCTCCCGCAAGG
>CAZCIN010000025.1:0-6936 GCA_964499245.1 uncultured Candidatus Saccharibacteria bacterium | reverse complement strand
AGGTTTACATCTTGAAGAAAGAGGAAGGCGGTCGCCACACTCCATTCTCCAAGGGGTACAAGCCTCAGTTCTACTTCCGCACCACTGATGTGACCGGTGAAGTTGAACTCCCAGCTGACAAGGAAATCGTCATGCCTGGCGACACCGTCACCTTCAAGGTGAAGTTGCTTGCTCCAATCGCCATGAACAACAACGACCGCTTCGCTATCCGTGAAGGTGGCAAGACCGTCGGTTCTGGTGTTGTGACCAACATCATCAAGTAGTCTCTGCCGTAGGGAACGAAAAAGAGCAACCTTTCGGGGTTGCTCTTTTGACGTGTTATCTAATTAAAATTTCCTCAAATTCCCACACCTTTTACGCTTTTCTGTGCTATAATATAGGTAAGATTTAGGAGGATTTATGGCTCAAATAAAACGTAAATATATTGATAGCCATTGGTTAGTTTTCATGTTCCAGGGCAGCATCACTTTGCTTTTCGGTTGTCTCACGCTTTTCACTTCGCGCGAAACTTCCACCAGCTTGATCCCAGTCATTGGTATCGCTCTCTTGGCGCTTGCTATCGTCGAATTTGCCAATTCGCTCTATCGCAGCCGCGTCCACGAAGGCTGGTTAGTCTCTATCCTTGTAGCGATTTTCGATGCTGCTTTCGGTATCGCTTTGCTACTTTTCATGAACGAAGGCATGGTTTGGCATATCTCGCTCGTGGCCGCCTACACCCTAATCCGCGGCGCTTTTGAGATTTTGGTGGGCTTCCGCACTACCGTTGACCCGACCGACCGATTTATCTGGATTCTTTGTGGTCTTTGCGGTATTGTTTTTGGTATTGTCATCATCAACTCTGGCCACCTTACCAGCGTTGACTTTATCCGTTTCTTCGGCGCCTACATGCTGATCTTCGGTGTCGCTAGCTTGATTTATGGTATTCATAACCGCACTCAACAACTGGAAGATCGCGCTGCTCGTCGCGAAGCCGCCAAGCGCGCCCACGCCACCAAAAAGACTAGCGCCAAAAAGTCTTGACTATGGTATAATCTACCCCAAGGAGACCCTATATGAAGTATCGTTTGCCTACTAAGGCTATTATCACCGATGCAGGTTGCGCTAGCCGCTTCCTCCCACTCACTAAGACTATTCCAAAAGCCATGTTGCCACTGGGCAATAAGCCAATTATGCAACTCGTGGTCGAGGAATGTATCGCCGCTGGCATTGAGGAAATTATCATCGTCGCTACCGCCAAGGGGCGCCCACTCTATGATGATTATTTCCATGACCCAGCCACGGTCATTTCGGATTTGATGTCTAAACAAGGCAAGGAAGACCGATTCACTGCCGTCACCGAAGTCCTAAATTTCCCCAAAATTACCGTCATTGAACAAGATCCTAGTCTGCCATATGGTAACGGCTCGCCGATTGCCTCGGCGCGGGATTTTATCGACGATGATGAAGCCTTCGTGGTAGCCTATTCGGACGATGTAGTGTTTGGCAATTCCGACATCAAGACCTTAATTGACTCTTATGCTGCTCACCCTGATGCCGAAGCGATTATCGTAGCACAAGAAATGCCCGAGGATGTCCTAGATCGCTATGGCATCGTCAAGCTTAAGAATGGTACTGATATGCTTCTTGACCACATCGTTGAGAAACCCGATCCAGCCGACGCTCCGTCTAATCTAGCGAGCTATGGTCGTTATCTGTTGACTCCGCGTATTTTTGATTATCTCAAACCCGACCAAACTGGTCTTGATGGGGAATTATGGACCGTCGACGCTATCACGGCTATCGCCGAAACTAGCCCGGTTTACGTTGAGAAGACTGCCGGTCGTTGGCTCACTACCGGTGATCCAAAGAATTATAGTATCGCCCTCGCTCAGTATATTCTCGAGCATGAGAGTTATGCTGACGAAGTGCGAGATTTTGTCAAGCAACATTAATAATATCACTACCAAAGGAGGTAAAAATGGAAATAGCAACTTGGATTTTGGTCGTAATTCTTTCGATTGCGCTGTTTATTTTTCTGATCGCTGGCATTGCCCTTGCCATCAAGCTGATTCAGGTCGCTGAAGAGGCTAAAAAAGTCATCGCCACTGGCCAGCAAATCGCCACTAAGGCCGATGATATTGTCGATAATGTCAAAGGTATGACTTCAGTTGGCGGGATAGTCAAGAATTTCGCCGCCCGTGCCATGGAAAATCAGGCTAAGCGCTATGCCGCTGAAGACGCAGCTGAAGCTGCCGAAATGGAAGCTGCCGCCGAGCAGGCCAAAGCTGAAGCCAAGGAAGCCAAAACTGAAATTAAGACCGAAAGCAAAAACTCAACCAAGAATACTGCCAAGAAATAATATATAATAGTATTTATGACGGAGGTAACCAAAGATTCTGAACCCTTAAAGCCGAGTGACTTTGTGCATCTGCACAATCACACACACTATTCCTTGCTTGACGGTCTCACTAAAATTCCAGATCTAGTCGACTTTGTCAAAAATGAGGGCATGGAAGCGGTCGCTGTGACTGACCATGGTACTATGTCGGGTCTGGTCGAGCTTTATAAAACTTGTAATGATGCCGGTATCAAGCCAGTCCTCGGTCTCGAGGCCTACGTGGCAGCTCGCAAGATGACCGACCGCGACCCTGCTCACGACAAGCAGCGTTTCCACATCACCCTGCTGGCCATGAATAACCAAGGTTTTGAGAACCTTTGTCATTTGATGTCTGAGGCCGAGATTAACGGTCGCTACTATAAGCCGCGCATTGACCATGATTTGATGGAGAAATTTAACGAAGGAATTATTTGCCTTTCCGGTTGCGCTGGTTCGGAAATTTCCGAAGCTTTGCGCGCCAACGACACTAAGCGCGCTCGCGAATTAGTTGATTGGTATAGCAATGTTTATAAAGACCGTTTCTATTTGGAGATGCAAGATCACGGCCATCCCGATTCACCTTCACACTGGGACGTGCAGAATAATATTAACCAGCACCTTGCTAAGATTTCCAAAGAGACCAGTCTGCCGCTAGTCGTTACTTGCGATGCACATTATTTGCACCACGAAGACCAAGATGCCCATGAAGTTTTGCTCTGTGTCGGCACCGCTTCCAATCTTTCCGACCCGAATCGGATGAGCATGAAAGACCTCGAGCTCCATGTCATTCCCCCGAAAGATATCATTGCACGCTGGGGTAAAGATTTCCCCGAAGCCGTCCGCAACACTCGTCGGATTGCTGACCGTTGCAACGTCGACTTGCAACTAGGCCGGATTTTGATTCCAAAGTTCCCACTCCCAGAAGGTGAAACCAGCGAAAAGGATTATCTCGATAAGCTAGTTTTTCAGGGCCTAGTTTATCGTTATGGTGGCAAGAAACTAGAAGAAACGACGGGCTTGACCGTTGCTGAGTGTCGCGAAATTTTGGAGAAAGTTGACGCTTCGCCCGAACGCGCCGAGGAAAAACTTAAAATCCTACCACGCATTGATTATGAGCTGGGTGTGGTCAACAAAATGGGCTATAATGGTTATTTCTTGATCGTCCAGGATTTCATCAACTGGGGCAAATCTCAACGTATTGTCTTCGGCCCGGGCCGCGGCTCGGCAGCTGGTAGCATTTTGGCCTACGCTCTGCGTATTACTGAGCTTGACCCGCTGCGCTATGATTTGCTCTTTGAGCGCTTCCTCAATCCTGATCGTATCTCCATGCCGGATATTGATACCGATATTCAGGATACTCGTCGCGATGAAGTGATCGAATATTGTAGCCGCAAATATGGTTTTGGTCGGGTTTCTAATATTGTGACTTTCGGTAAGATGATGGCCAAAAACGCCGTGCGCGATGTTTCGCGCGTACTCGAGGTGCCTTATGCCGACGCGGATCGGCTTGCTAAGATGGTACCTGACCCCATTCAGGGTCATCATGTCAAACTCGCTAATGCCATCAAAGAAGTCCCCGAGCTCAAGCAAGAATACGAAACTAATCCAATTTCCAAGGAAGTCCTAGACTTTGCTGAAAACTTAGAGGGCACTATTCGCAACCACGGCGTTCACGCTTGTGGTGTCGTGATTGCCCCAGATGAACTCGAGAAGTTTCTACCCCTTGAAGTTTCCGCCAAAGGCCCAATCGCTACACAGTTTCCAATGACTCAGGTTGAAGAACTTGGCCTGCTCAAGATGGACTTCCTCGGTCTTTCCAACCTGTCGGTCATCAATAACGCTCTTCGTATGATTCGCAAAGTTTACAACAATGATCTTGACCTCTCTCAGTTACCACTTGATGATGCCGAGACCTATGCGCTGCTTCAGCGTGCCGAAACTACCGGCGTCTTCCAGTTGGAATCTGCCGGCATGAAACGATACCTGCGCGATCTCAAAGCTAGCACCTTTGAAGATATTATCGCTATGGTGGCACTCTATCGTCCCGGTCCGATGCAATTTATTGATAGCTTCATTCGCCGCAAGCATGGCGATGAGCCAATTACTTATCTCCACCCCGGCCTCGAGAATTCACTCAAAAACACCTATGGTATTTTGATTTATCAGGAACAGTTCATGCAGATCTCCAAGGAATGGTGCGGCTTTACCGGTGGTCAGGCTGACACTTTGCGTAAGGCAGTCGGTAAGAAAAAAATCGACCTCATGAACAAGGTGAAGCCTGAATTTATCGATGGCGCGGTCAAAGTTGGCGGTGCTACTAAGGAGATCGCCGAACAGTTTTGGGATCAGTTGCTTGACTTTGCAAACTATTGTTTCAACAAATCCCACGCCGCGTGTTATGCTTTGATTGCTTATTGGACCGCCTACCTCAAGGCTCATTATCCAGATGCTTTTATGGCCGCCCTCATGACTGCCGATATGCGCTGGACTGATCGCCTCGCTATTGAGATCTCCGAATGCCGTCGCATGGGCCTCAAAGTGCTTGGCCCCGACATCAACGAATCTTATGGCGATTTCGGTATCGTCGGTGGTGAAAGAACTATTCGTTTTGGCCTTTCTGGTATTAAAAATATGGGTAAATCGCTAGTCGAAGAATTTGTCATCCCTGAGCGCGACAAAAATGGCCCCTTTAAATCAGTCTGTGATTTTTCCGCCCGAGTTAATGCCACCAAGTTCAACAAGAAATCTTGGGAATCTGCCATTAAAACCGGAGCTTTTGATCGCTTTGGCGACCGCTCCGATTTGCTTTTCAATCTTGAAAGCATCCAGGCTTATGGTGCCAAACGTCAAAAAGATACCGATTCTGGTCAAACCGATCTCTTTGGTGCAATGGGTAACGCCGGTGAAATCCCCGAGCCGGAAATTAAAACCGCCCCCACTAAGATCCCTGAGAAAGAGCGGTTGCTTTGGGAGCGCGATTTGATGGGACTCTATATCTCTTCGCATCCACTTGACCGTTATGATACTTATTTTGAGGAGCAGACACATCCTTATGATTTGATTACCGCCGAAAACGATGGCAAAACTGTCACCATTGGCGGTATCGTCAGTGCTTCTCGCACTATCATGACTAAGAGCAACACTCGTATGGCTTTCATCAAACTTGAGAACAAAATCACCGAGCAGGAAGTGATTGTCTTCCCGAAGCTTTACGAAGAATATGGCGCCAAGCTCGAGCAAGATTCCGTCATCAAAGTCACTGGTCGCATTAGCGCTAAGGACAAAAATGGTAATGTCACGAACGAAGTAAAAGTAATCGCCGATACAATCGAAGTTATCCCTGATGATATCTTGACGGCTTATAAGCCTACTGGCACTAAGCTGCCGCTTCCTAAAGCAGCCCCTGCCGCTCCGCGCCGTTCGCGTGCTACTGGCGTCAGCTATGGGGGCGGTCGCCCTAGTAGCAGCTCTACTGTGGTCGACGAGCCGGTTCGTCGCGTCACTACTCCGCCCAAAGATCACCGTCACGAGCGACTTTACGTCCTAGTTGAGGATTCGGCCGACGCCGAAAAACTTTCCGAAATTCGTCATATTTGCGAGTGTAATCCTGGTATTCAAGAAGTCATCATGGTTCTAAAAGACGGCGAAACCAAGCGCCCTATGAAATTGCCTTTCAAAGTCGAAACCTCACCCGAACTTACTCAGTCTCTCGCCAAGCTACTCGGTGAAGCTGCCGTCAAGGTGCAGTGAGAGACCAGTTTGACACATTGGGTTAACGCGCTCTTTTTAATTTTTAGCGCGTTATAAACCCCCAGTAACAGAGGTAGGAAGGTCAATTCTAACGCGCGCTTTTTCAAAAAGCGCGCGTTCCATGATAATCCGCTATAATAGTGATATGGAATCAAAAACATATACTACAACGGAAATTTGTAATCAGCTTGGCGTATCGCGACATGTCATCACGCGACTTTGTAATCGTGGCCTCATTCCTCATATAAAATACAACCGTCTTCGACGTCACACCTTCAACCAAGAACAATTTGATCTTATCGCTATCCTCATCAAAATGCGCGCCGCTGGTTTTACTCCCGCAGAACTCCGCCAATATTCCAGGCTCTATCGCCAAGGTAAGGAAACCGTCGAGCAGCGCTTGGCTATACTCACTACTCGCAAACATCAACTTTGGCATGAAATCAAAGAACGCCAAGAAGCGATTGATTTTATTGAGCGGCAGGAAGAACTTGCTAAACAAAAGGCAGAATAACGTGTAGTGGCGTGGATGGCGAGCAGAAGGCTACACCGTTACTAAATCAACTCCTATACGTCAAACACTTGACAGCTATAGGTTAGAGTAGTAAGATGTAGGTAGTTGTATTTATTGCCCCGGAGATTGTTTCTTCGGGACAATTTTTGTGTAGATCCGGCAGTGTTGCGTCTCTAACACCATGCTAATGCTTTTTAATTCAGCTTGCATGCTACCCACTCCTTTCTCCCCCAATTTTAATTAACCAGAGCGGCTGCCAGCGCCCGCCATCCTTTTCAATAGTATCGTAGTTTATCATCCTAGTCAATACTATTCA
>CAZCIN010000024.1:0-8624 GCA_964499245.1 uncultured Candidatus Saccharibacteria bacterium | reverse complement strand
TGAGCTTTCGCATAGCCATCGCGCATACAATCTTCAATCCAGTGTTCGAGCTCGGCAATGTCGTCGAGGTCAACCCGCTTCGGGTCAATCTTGACACTTTTAATTTTAAGCTCACCAGTAATCTGCACAGTTACAGCGCCGTCGCCGGCTTCAACTTCAACAATTTCATTCTTGAGTGACTTCTGTGCTTTTCTGAGCTGGTTAAGCATTTTCATTTGGTCCATAGTTGCGCCCATAGTTTACTCCTTATTGTATAAGTATATTCTATCAGAGTTTTCGGATTTTGGCGAGGTAATTATTTGGCTAAGAGGAGCGTTGACGGAAGTTTTGCCAAGTGTCGCGAAGCTGGTATTGGGGCTGGTATCTGGAAGAGTGTTGGAAACAGTACAAATGCCGTCGTTTACTTCAAGGATTTTGTAAAAGTTATAGGCGACGGGGTTATCAATGACGTAGAGAGTTTCCTCCGGTGAAAGTTGGTCACGGATAATAGTAAGATCATTATTGAATTCGTTAGCGACTAGTGGGACATAACGATAACCAAAGATAAAATGCGAAACGCCACCGATAATCATGATACCGAGGAAAGTGCCGATTGGGAAGAAGGCAGAGACGCGCGCGTAAGGATTGTTGGGGAAAAGGTCGTACCATTTGCCGAGAATGTAGCGCAAACCGTGGGCGATCAGAATCGCCATTGGTAGCAAGATGAGAATGGCGGATTTGGGATCTAGCCCAGCGAGGAAAATGGTAAAGACGATGAGCCAGGTGGCGATAGAGTTACGAGAAGCGAAGAATCCTTTGGTGGTCGAAAGAAGCCCAATGACGGCAAGGGCGATAGACGCGAGGCCGATGAAAGGTGGAAGAAAGGCACTCTCGAGTGTGGTGCTCCAGGCGAAGAAAGGCAAAAAGGCGGTTTGGATGTTGCTGATGAAAGTCTTCCAGGTGAGTCCTGGTGCAAGGAAAAGTTCGGCGAGAATGCCGGGATTGACAATAAAACCGACAACGAAGGAGGCGAGGCCAAGCAGAATGATGAAGATAGTAAGAATGAGTGGAATGGTGGGAAGAGTTTTGATCGTAAAACGAAGATGTGGATGGACGATAGCAAAAATGACGATGAAAGCAGCAAGATAAATAATATGGGGAGTAAAAATCGAAGCGAGCAGAGCAAAAGCAAAAATGAAGCAGTAAAAAGGCTTTGGCTTGGTGACACCTTGGATTTTGGAGCCGAGCCAAAGTAGTAAGGTGGGCCAAAAAACTAGCATGATGAGTGGCGTGCCGGAGCCAGCGAGATAGAGGAAGGAGCCGGAGAGAACAGCGAGGATGGAAGCCATAAGGGCGACGTTGGTTTTGAACCAACGGTTGAGTAGGAGAATTAGCAATAGTCCGAGAAAGATGCCAATAATGATGCTAGGGAGTTTGACTGAATAGATATTGAGACCGAAGATCATGATGGAAAGTTTTTGAAGGGCGCGGTAAGGCAAATCAATGATATCGCCGCGCAAGATCGAGGCAGGTTCGAGGGCGTAGGAATGAGCGGCGGAGATCATTTCTGATTCGGAAAGGCCACTAGGTGAAAGTAAAGGCAACCAAAGAAGTAGACCGAGATAAGCAAGCGCTAACAAAAAGAAGCCGATAATAAAACGGTAACGGTAGAGAAAAAGTTTTGAAATAACGATTTTCTTCACGATATTATAATTATAGCACAAATACTATTGTTCTTCGTCGTGACTTTTGTCGAGCGACATGAAGCGCAGAAGTTCGGGGTGGAAGTAGAGTTCGATTTTGCCAACTGGTCCATGGCGGTGCTTGGCGAGGATTAGCTCGGTGATATTGGTGGGTTCGTAGCCGTCTTCGTTGTGATAGTAATCGACACGGTGGAGCATCATGACAAGGTCGGCGTCCTGTTCGATAGAACCAGATTCACGAAGATCGGTAAGCTGTGGGCGTGGATCGTCACGGCCGGCGAGACTACGGGAAAGCTGGGCGAGAGCGATGACGGGGATATTCATCTCGCGGGCGAGAGTTTTGAGGCCGCGGGAAATTTCGGTGACTTCCTGCACGCGGTTACCGGCATAGCGATCGGAACCTTGCAGAAGTTGCAAATAGTCGATGATGACCATGCTGATGGGTTTGTCATGGGCGGCGCGGCGGACTTTATTGCGCAGTTCGAGAATGGTCATGGAGCTGGTATCGTCGATATAGAGTGGAACTTCGCTCATTTCGGCCATGGCATCGCCAACGCGAGTGAAATCTTCGTCACTGAGATTACCAGTGCGGATTTTCCAGTTGTCGACTCCGGAAACATCAGAGATAATGCGGTCGATAATTTCCTGAGCGGCCATCTCCATCGAGAAGAAAAGTACACCTTTCCCTTCTCCATTGCCGGTGGCGACATTGTAGGCGAGATTTTGAGCGAAAGTGGTTTTACCCATGGCTGGGCGAGCACCAATGATAATGAGATCTCCATTTTGGAAGCCGGCGGTTTTCTTATCGAGATCGTGGAAACCAGTTTTAAGACCACGGAGAGCGCCCTTATTTTTGTGTAGCTCCTCGATGCGGTCATAAGCACTGATGAGTAAATCGCCGAGGGCGACATAATCGGACTTGACGGAGCGGTCGGAGACTTTGAAAAGATTTTTTTCGGCGTCACCGATCAGGTCTTCGATGCGATTGGTGCTGTCATAGGCGGAAGAAACAATTTCGGTACCAGCGCTAATCAGGCGACGTCTGAGGGCGGCGCTAGCGACCAGCTCGGCGTAAGTTTCGATGTGGGAAGAGGTGGGGACAAAATTAGAAAGGTCGGAAAGGTAGGGCGCACCACCAACTTCCTTGAGGACTTTTTGGTTGCGTAGCTCGGAAGTGAGGGTCATTAGGTCGATAGAGCGGTGATGCTCAAAAAGCGCTTCCATGCCACGGTAAATACGAGCATGACGAGGGTCGTAGAAATCCTCGGACTGCACGGTTTCGAGGATGGTGGCAAAATTATCACCGGATAACAAAAGCGCACCGAGCAAAGATTTCTCGGCCTCTAAATCCTGGGGCGGAATACGACCACCGGAATGCTCGGCCGCTGAATCGGGTTCTGGCATGTACCTCCTTTTGGACTATTATAGCACAGATTGAAGGTTAGAACGGCAGGTCGCTAGATGGGAGCTCTTGGATGTCGCCCATGATTTTGGCGACTTGGGAGAGTTCGGGGCTGAGGTTAGCGGGCTTAGCGCCTTCGTGAATCTCGAGGGCGAGATTTCCAAGAGCGGGAGCAATGGCGGTGCTGTGGGCGGGCGAAGCGAGAGTTTTAGCGATGAATTTATTGCTGGGATAAAGATGAAGTGTGTCGCCCTTAAGTTCATATTGACATTTTTGAAGCTGATCGGCGGCACCGCTAGACTCAGCGCGGACGGTGGCGAGGAAATCGTCCCAGTTAAAATTCGTGTTTGGAGCATGATTTTTTGGTTCGGGTGTATGATTCTCGTCTGCTGGAGCATGATTTGCGGGTTTGTCGGCATGATTTTTAATTTCGGGAGAATGATTTTCGATTGTGGGTGTATGATTTTCAGCGGGAGAAATTGGAGCGGGAGCTGCGGCGGTAGGCTTTGGCACGTTGGCGCAGAGTGCGAGCAGTAGCTTGGCTTCTGGGAAAGGGGGTTGAACGTCGGGAAGTTGCGAGAGCAAAGGCAGGAGAATTGGCTGGGGATCGCGGAGAATTTGATTGATTAATTCCCTCGCGATATTCTCAGGGCTGAGGCCGGAGCTAAGCAAATCTTGGAGCTGATTTTGAATAGCGGTGAGATTGCCGGCGGAATAGGCATCGAGAAGATCGTGGGTGATTTGATCAGAAGGGAGCCCAAAGGCGTCACGTAGAAAATCAGCGTCAATGGGGGTTTTATGATTGCCGGCGAGGCTAGCGACTTGATCGAGCAGACTAAGGGCGTCACGGAACGAACCACCACTGCGCTCGGCAATGATGGTGAGAGCGTCGGGTGTGAGGTCGATTTTTTCGATCTTGGCAATTTTAGCGAGGTGTTTGACCATGACCTCGGGCGAGGCGAGTTTGAAATTATAAAGTTGAGTGCGCGAAGTGATAGTGATGGGGATTTTGTCGGCTTCGGTGGTAGCCATGATGAAAACGGTATGAGCGGGCGGCTCCTCAAGAGTTTTGAGCAGGGCGTTAGCAGCGGACTTAGAAAGCATATGGACTTCGTCGATGATGTATATTTTATATTTTCCTTGACTTGGGGCGATGATGGCTTTTTCGCGTAGGTCGCGGATATTATCGACGCCGTTATTGGATGCGGCATCGATTTCGATGATGTCAAGATAATTATCCTCGAGTTGGTAGTCAAAATGATTGATAGCGTGAGCAAAAATGCGAGCCACGGAAGTTTTGCCGGTGCCACGCGGGCCGATGAAAAGATAGGCATGGCCAATTTTGTTTTGATCAAGGGCGTTTTGAAGAGCGGTGGTCACCTGAGACTGACCGACGACGTCGGCAAGTTTGGTGGGGCGATATTTACGATAAAGACTAGGCATAGACCTCAGAGCGCAGCTTCAACAGCGGCCCAGGCGGCGTCTTCGTTATTGGCAGGAATGATAGCGGAAACTTGGCTACCCTCACGCAAATGGAAATAAGTGACGGAAGCATAGAGGACTTCGTACTCGCGACCATTAACTTCAATATAGTATTTGTCATCGTGATGAATGAGGGTACCGATGACGGCTTTACGCTCGACTGGACCAATCTGTTTGTAGAGGAAACGGCCTTCGGGAGTGATGGTGAGTTTTAGAATATCACCTTCGATCAACTTAGACTTAGAAGCATAATTAGCGGGGACAGGATAATTCTTGCCATCGGGGCCGATCATGATTTGGCCATCAAAAACACCTTCGATAACTTTGCCCTCAGGGCTCATAACGACAGTCTCGCGCGGGGCAGTGATAGCCTCCCCGTCACCAAGGACGGAGATTAGCAGCTCTTTAGCGGCGGCAAGATTGGTTTCGGCTTCTTGGATCAGTCCACGGAGTCGCTTGATTTGTTTTTCTGGTAACTCAGACATCACCTCGCATCCTGTCTGTATTTAACTTTGATTTCTACCCTCATATTATCGCGTGTGGGCCAAAAAGTCAACCCGCAAAAATTTTGGTTTTCCACTGCATTAACATTGGTAGGGCTAAAAGTGTTGTAAAAAATACAAGCAAAAACGTCTTGTAAAAAAGTGCGAAATGGACTTATGTCAAAAACAGGTATGATATAATGGAAGCAGACAAATAGTAGAGGTGGTGAAGGGCCAAACGATTAATTGTTGGACCTTAATAGATGCTCAGAAAAGGAGGGTGATTTTATGAGCAATGGATACAAAGGCGTGATGCCGAATATGACCGGTCGGGAGAGACTGTATCTTGAGGCGACGGGTGTGCAGGTGAGTTCCGAGGCGTATGATAACTTGTGCAATTGGTTTAATCAGGGCAAGACGGAGCCGCGGGGTAAGGCCCAGTGCCTGGCAATGCAGCAGGAGATGCTGGAGCAGATTTTTCCGAATATGCTGGAAGCGGTGGAGCTTGCGGAATATGTGCGGCAGGTGTTTGCTGACGATAAGGTGGTTTTGGCGGAACTGGTAATTCGGCGGTATGGACTGGACACAGAAAACGGTGAATGCCGCAAGATGGCTGAACTGGTGCCGGAAATTGCATGGGAATTTAACTATGCCGAGAGCACGGTGAAGACGATGCTGCCGAAAGCGCTGGATGCTCTGCGCCGGGATGATCATTTTCGTGAAGCGCTCCAGGTACCGGAACTGTCTGACAGTTTGTTTAACTATTGGCAGTTTGCCTTAATGTTGCTGATGGATGATAATGGGCTGATGGGCTACGCTGGCTGGCAGGAGCAGATGTTTTGGACTGAGGAAAAGGCTCTGCTTTTAGCGAAGGCACTGCAGCAGATTGGTGTTAAGAACTTATCGGTGCTGGATCAGACGATTGAAAATTGGCTGAGTGTTTTGCCGGAAGAAGCACGCTTGGCGGCCAAATTACGGTATGGATTGGGCTATCCGCTGATTGGGCGGTCGGAAGATTACATTGTGGCGGCAAGTGGCTTTGGCGAAGGGCGGAATTTGCTGAATTTCTTGGCCTTGAAGCTGAACCGGGCGGCGCTTTGTGCAATTTTGGGCGTGGAAATTGCGGACGTGAACTATGTATACTGGTATCACCAGATCATGTGGCCGCAGGATTGGCAGGCGGGAGCTTCGCAGCTTAGTACTTTGGGGCTATCCAAGAAGGCGGTTGAGGCTTTGCGTAAAGCGGGGATTGACACAGTGGGCAAGCTGCAGGAGCTTGATATGTTCTTGGAAGAGGAGCAACCTTGGAGCAAGCAGGTGCCGGGTAAGTATTGGCCGGAAATCGTGCAGGCGTGGATTGACCTGAGAATCAAGAATGAAGTCGGCGAATATCAGTTCGATGGGGGGGGGTACGCATATCAGAATGTATCCTGAAATAATCGGGGGTGAAAGCGGCGAGCTAATCGTCGCTTTTTACTTGCAATTTTTAAGGAAGTTTGCTATAATGAAAGAAGTTACCGAAGACCGTAGCGGAGAAATCTTAATTATGCTACCGAGGAAATATTCTTAGGGAGTTTTCGTAACGATATTTAACAACTTGCTGGCATTTTTATGAAAATTAATCAAACCGAGGAACTTTTATGGCAATTACAAAAGCGAAAAAAGATACTTTGGTTGCTGATTTGACTACGCTACTTGCTGACGCGAAACTGACGGCTTTTGCGAAATATCAAGGTCTGACGGTCGCGGAACTACAAGATTTGCGTAGAAGCGCACGCAGTGCGGGTGTGAAAATCAAGGTGGTGAAGAACCGCTTGATGAAAGTCGCGATGAACGAAATTGCGGTTTATAAAGATACTGATACGACCGGACTAACCGGGCAGCTTCTTTACGCAATTTCTGATAGTGACGAAGTGGCGCCGGCGAAAGTTTTGGCGGAGTTTGCGAAGACCCATACGGCTCTTGAGCTGATTGGTGGCTTCAATGACAGCGGCAAAGCCTTCGATAAGGCGGAGATTGATACGCTCGCAAAGATGCCGTCGAAGAACGAATTGATCGCTCAGGTGGTGGCACAGTTGCTCTCGCCAATGAACGATACGATTTCGGGCATTTCTGGCGGACTTTCTGGGATTGTTTCGGGTCTCGAAGCAAAACTAGGTGCGTAGTTAGCAACAAGGTAAACTGCAATTATTGCAGTGTTGGGGACTAAATAATTAGAAAGGAAAATTATGGCTACTGATATTAAGAAACTGGCCGAAGAATTGGTGAACATGACCATTCTCGAGGTCAACGAACTCAAAAATGTCCTGAAGGACGAATATGGCATCGAGCCAGCTGCGGCTGCCGTTGCTGTTGCGGCTGCTCCTGCTGAAGGCGCTGCTGCTGCCGATGAAGGCAAATCTGAATTTGACGTGGTCTTGAAAGACGCTGGCGCTCAGAAGATCGCCGTGATCAAAGCCGTCAAAGAAATCACCGGGCTTGGTCTTGGTGAAGCTAAAGCTATCGTCGATGGCGCTCCTGCAACCGTGAAGGAGAAAGTCAAGAAAGACGAAGCTGAAGCGATGAAGAAATCCCTCGAGGAAGCTGGCGCAACCGTCGAGCTCGCCTAACGACCGATTAACGCAAGTTATGCTAGTAAGTTGTAAAAAACGACCCTTGTTTATGACGGGGTCGTTTTTTGACGCTTATCTTTTTATTATAGCACACATCGTTAAAAAAGTCAATAGAGAAATGGTGATTCCCTATTGACTTTTGACGTCATCTCTGTCGAAAATTAGTTGTAAAGATTTTCAACGGGGATGGATGGGCCCTGAGAAGTGGTAATGAAGACCGACTTGACATAGCCACCCTTGATCGAGGCTGGGCGATGGCTCTTCAAAGATTCGAAGAAAGTCTCGGCGTTCTCGAGCAATTTGGCGCTATCAAAGCTGACTTTGCCAAGGCCGATATGAATGATGGCCTGTTTGTCGACGCGGTATTCGACTTTACCAGCTTTGGACTCTTGGACAGCCTTTTCGATGTCGGCAGTGACGGTGCCGGCTTTGGGATTTGGCATCAAGCCTTTTGGCCCGAGCAAGCGAGCGTATTTACCGAGCTTTGGCATGTAGGCTGGGGTGGAAATGAGGACGTCGAAATCGATTTCGCCCTTATCAAGACGCTTCAAGAATTCCTCGTCTTCAGCGATGTCAGCACCAGCGGCAGCGGCTTTTTTGGCTTCGTCGAGTGGCGCAAAGACAGCGACACGAACAGTTTTACCGTTGCCATTTGGCAGAACCACGGTAGCGCGGATGTTTTGATCGGCTTGGCGTGGGTCAACACCGAGGCGAACGTGCGCTTCGACGGTGGCGTCAAATTTGGCAGGGTTGGTCTTCTGGGCGAGCTCAAGAGCGTCCTTCAAAGTGTAGACTTTGCCTGGCTCGACTAGCTTAGCGGCGGCTTGGTATTTCTTGCCGCGGCGCTCGATCTTGGGACGAGTGACTGGAGCAGCGCCTTTTGGCTTATCGGCGGCAGCTTCGGCGGCCTTGGTCTCGGCTTTGCGAGCTTGGCGCTCTTCTTCGGCTTTGACTTCCTCGATGT
>CAZCIN010000023.1:0-9159 GCA_964499245.1 uncultured Candidatus Saccharibacteria bacterium | reverse complement strand
CAAGAAGCTGTTAACTTCGAGGTTACTGGTTCGAGTCCAGTCCGGGGAGCCAAAAGAAATGCCTGACGAACGTTGGGTGTTTCTTTTTTTGTATAAAATATTTATTCACTAGGTGCCAGTATTACTTTATAGATTGTTTGATATCTTGGCGCAAACTTAGCTTTGGTGCGATCGCTGAGATCGTCAAAATCCCTCTCAAAAGTCTCTTGCATAAAATTACGTACGTTTTCTAGCCCTACCATTTTGTGTACGTTATACGCTGCATCGAACAGCATTGGGATATTGTCAAAATGGGCTAAAATGTCGGCGTCTGCTACACAAAGTTCTTCTAAATTCTCGGCATTTTTGCTGGAGCGGTGGTGCAAAATACAACCCAGGACTCGTTGTGCCCGGTCCTCAGGATAGCCGTATTCTCGTAAAATACGTTCGGCGATATCTCGACCGTAAATTTCGTGGTCTTTCTTTTCCCCACGTTCAATTTGGGCGATGTCATGCAGTAATGCTCCAAGCTGGACGATTTCTGAGTCGGCGCCGTATTCTTTTGCTAGATTTACGGCCTCTTTAAAGACATATTTCAGGTGACCGTCCCAAAAATTGTAGTTTCCGGGGTCATTAGCTTGATATTCGTCAGATTTTTTGCATATTAGCGTCTTAATTTGTTGGACGATATTGTCGGCGTTCTCCTTAGTTTCCATGTTAAAATTATACTATGGATAGACCAAGATTACTCAATTTCGTGCCAGCGGATGATCCGATTTTGCGAAAGAGGTGTCGGGAATTGACGCCGGGGGAAATCAGATCGGCGGAGATTCAGAGCTTGATTGACGACTTGTTTTATACGGTTAAAAATAGTGCGCGTGGGGTGGGGCTAAGCGCAAATCAGGTGGGGCGGGAAGAAGCGATTAGTGTGGTGGCGGCCAAGCCGACGCCAGCGCGGCCGGAGTTGGAGATTTTTGAGAAGGTTTTTGTGAACACTAAAATTGTTCAGACCTTTGGTGACAGAGAGCCGATGTGGGAGGGGTGTCTAAGCACGGCTGTGGATGAGAACGGCGAGCCCCTGATGGCACCGGTTCCGCGGTATCGGAAAATTGAGGTAGAGTATTTTGACCAACAAGGTCAAAAAGTTCGTGAAATTGTGGAAGGATTCGTGGCGCAGGTGCTACAGCACGAAACTGACCATTTGAACGGGGTGTTATTTACGGATTTAGTTGATAGGAGCGAGATGATTTCGTACCAAGATTATATTAAACAGAGAAAGAAACAAAATGGTTAAATTGGTTACTCCTTAATTAGCTCGGCACCGGGAAGTTGTTTAGCGAGCTTGCGGTCAAAGGTCCAGAGAGGGCGAGTGTCGGAGATCTGAGCGGAGCGCGCGAGGTAACAATCGGCGAAAGAGAGGCTTGGATGCGTAACATAGTCGTCGAAGACTTGGTAGAGAAAGTTGCGATTACAACTGATATTTTTGCGACTGATGAGACCGGCGAGAGCAGTGGCGATAGCGCGTCGTGGCCAAGCGTAGCTTTTTTGCAGAGTATAGACTGATTCGAAAAAGACGAGATCGTTAATTTGGAAATGGCGCGTGGAATCACTAATTAGGCGACGGGCGGCGGAGGCTTGGCTGGAGATGTTACCAACGAAGGCACGGAGAATCACGCAGGTATCGAGTGATGAAGGAGAATTAGATGCCATAGCGTCGCATCTCCTTCTTGGCATTAGCCTTATACCAGGGGAGAGAAAGCCAATCGGTCTCTGCGTCGGTTAAGTCTTGCGGATCAGGGTGAAGCTTTTGGATTTCTTCGGCGCGAGCATTGACGCGTCGCCGCTCGTGGGGTGTCATCGTGGCGAAAGCCTGCTTGCGAATCTCATCAAGGTCTTGCTCACGGGTGATTTCGAGAACGCCGTCACTACGTAGTTTGGCGCTGAGGGTGGCGGTTTCGCCGAGATGGAGAAATTCGCGAATGGCAACAGGGAAAGTCACCTGATTGGATTTATTCATTGTGAGAGGTATGGTTGGGTTAATCATACATTTAGTATAGCAAAATGCAATGTAAAACGCAAGTTGCAATGTGAAGCATTATAAAAATACCAGAAATGATATAATTAGAATAATATGACATTTGACTACAAGAAGGAATACAAAGAGTTTTATTTGTCGAAGAGTCGGCCGGGCATCATCAGAATTCCGCAGATGAATTATCTTGCGGTGCGGGGCCGGGGTGATCCAAATGATGAAAACGGGGAATATAAGCAGTCGATTGGGCTACTCTATGCGATTGCTTTTACGATTAAGATGAGCTATAAGGGCCTGCACAAGATTGATGGCTATTTTGAGTACGTGGTGCCACCGCTAGAGGGGTTTTGGTGGCAAGATGGTGCGACGGAGATGGATTATAGTCGAAAAGAGGACTTGAATTTTATTTCGGTAATTCGATTGCCGGATTTCGTGACAGAGGCGGATTTTGAGTGGGCGATCCAGGAAGCCGCTGAGAAGAAGCATCAAGATTTTTCGAAGGTGGAATTTTTGACTTATGATGAGGGTGAATGCGTGCAGTGTATGCATATCGGGAGTTATGATGACGAGCCAGTGACGGTGGAACTGATGCATTCTTATATGGCGGAAAATGGCTATAAGTTGGATATTCAAAATCCGCGTTATCACCACGAAATTTATCTAAGCGATCCGAGAAGGTGTGATGCAGAGAAACTAAAAACTGTGATTCGGCACCCGATCGTAAAAATAAGATAACCCTTGTCGATTGCTCGGCAAGGGCTGGATGCATTGTTTGTGCTGGCCAATGCGGGCCAAGATTAGCTAACTTTGTACCAAGTGATATAGTCGGCTTCCAGCTCGATGGGGATAATATCGACAAAATTATAGTCGAATCGGAAATAAGTTGAGGCATAGACATGCCCAGTCTTATCTTCGATACCTTCGTACCAATAGAGCTGACCATATTCTCCCTCGTCAGGGCTGACGCCAATATAGCATTCGACCAGATTGAGGGGCGATTCCCGCAGATACTCCCTGAAGTCGCCCTTGATGGCGGTCTTGTGGTTGAGTTTCATCACTTCGTGCCAGTTTTTAGCATCGTTTTGATGATTCCCACCAGGGAAGACCTGGAGGCGTTTACCGGTGGCTTCGTGATACTTCCAGAGTACATAGCTGACGCTGCGGCGAATTGCTCCGCCTTGACTGTCGGTGATGATGCAGTATTTTCCGGGTGCGTCATCTTCCGGCCACGGCGCGAAGGCGTGATTCTTGTACGGGTAGGTGTTGCGATCGGCGACACCAAAGAGGGTACAATCGGAAGATTCTCTCGTAAGGCGGTCTAATTCAGCCGGGGTTTCCATGATGAAACGGTAACATCTGCGGCATATCAACCGAACTGGGCGCCATTTGCACCAACGAGTTGCAGAATACTTAGCAAAAAAGTTCGCTATACTGATAAAGAACATAGAATTACCTCCTACGGATTTTTTGCCCAGCAAAAACTAGGGTTATTCTTCCATTGTATCACAGATTGGTAATTTTGTCAATAGTAACAGGGGCGGGAGTCAGCAGGCACCAGTAGCTGGCAGGGGGAACTTCTCGGCGAGAGTTTTGATCTCGGCGCGGAGCTTTTTAAGCTCAGGGGCGGAAGTCGCAAGGGATTCTTTGAGAGAGTCAAGGTCGTCGGGGGCGAGGCAGGTTTTCTTGGCGGTGACACAGAGGTCGGCGACGGCGCGCATGGCGTCAGCGATTTGCTGCATTTCTGGCTCACCAAGACCGCGGGTGGTCATGGCTGGAGTGCCGAGGCGAACACCAGAAGGACGGAAAGCGGCGCCTTTATCGGTGGGGAGAGAATTGGCGTTCAGAGTGAGACCGATTTCGTCGAGGGCGTATTCGTAGAATTTGCCGTCAATGCCACAACTACGCTTAACGTCGATGAGAATGAGGTGATTATCAGTGCCACCACCTTGGAGAACGAAGTCGTGATCTTGAAGGGCTTTTGCCAGGGCTTTGGCATTTTTCACGATATTTTCGGCATAGGTGTGAAATTCTGGTTGCAGAGCTTCACCAAAAGCAACTGCTTTGGCGGCGATGACGTGTTCAAGCGGACCGCCTTGAGTGCCTGGGAAGACGGCGCGATCAATCAAAGTGGGGAGATTGTCGATAGTATGATCGACTTTGTGAAGCGGATTAGAGACAGTACCCATAGACATGATGAGGCCACCGCGAGGGCCACGCAGAGTTTTGTGAGTAGTGGTGGTCATGACGTGGAAGCCGTGCTCGAGTGGATTGTCGTGGACACCGCCAGCGATGAGCCCGGCTACATGAGCCATATCAGCCATTAGAATACAAGAATCGGGATTTTTTAACTGATCGCGAATTTTACGAACGCGCTCAAAATCGGGGATTTTCATGAAAGCGGAATAGCCAACGAGGATGATTTTGGGCTGGTGCTTTTTCGCGAGGCATTCCATATCTTCGTAGTCAATATCGCCGTCTTCGGTGACGCCATAGCCAACAAAATTATAAATCTTGGCGCTGCGAGTGACGGGAGAGCCATGGGTGAGATGACCGCCGGCGGGTAAAGACATGGCGAGAATGGTGTCGCCGGGCTGGCACCAAGCGAAGTAGACGGCTTCGTTGGCGTTGGCACCGGAATGGGGCTGGACGTTGGCATGATCGGCCTTGAATAATTTTTTGGCGCGGTCGATGGCGATTTTTTCGATTTCGTCGACGTTTTGATTGCCACCGTAGTAACGCTTGCCAGGATAGCCTTCGCTATATTTATTAGTTAGCACGGAACCCATGGCGCGTAGAACATTCTTTGAGACATAATTTTCGCTAGGGATCAGTTCGAGGCCTTCGCTTTGGCGAGTGATTTCTTGGTCAATAAATTTAAAAACTTCGTCTTGGGTATTTTTGGACATAGTAAACTCCTTTAGAATTAGAATTGTCGGGAATGAAGACGAAATTAAACCATGTATGACCTCCGTTTGGATTAATTATATTATAAATAAAAAATAAGGGGAAGAGTTGAAATAACTTGAAAACACAGTATAATAAAGCTTATGAAAACTAGCAAGGCGATTCTTAAGCGACGGAGTATCCGCAAATACAAGAATTTTGATGTCTCGCCGGATATAATTATGGAGATTTTGGAAGCGGGGCGACAGGCGCCATCGCCGAAAAATAAGCAGCCGTGGCGGTTTGTGGTGACGAATGGATCGGTGAAGGATCGGGTGGCAAATTTGATGATCGCTTATGCACTAGGGATGGACCTTGAGGCTTATAAAAAACAGGTGGGATATCCGAGCTCGATTGGGCCGACGGCAGATATTATGAAGCAGGCGCCAGTGGTGGTGTTGGTCTTTCGGGAGCCGGACCCGGAGTGGGAAGGGGGCGACAATTTAGCGATTGGGGCGTGTATTGAGAATATGTGTTTGAGGGCGACGGAACTGGGGCTGGGGACTTTGTGGTGTCGAGATGTTTACCGGACGCGTAAAGAGATTGCTGAGACGGTGGGGCATCCGGATTTGGAGCTTAACAGTGCGCTAGTGATTGGTTATGCGGATGAGGCGCCGGCAGCGCGGTCACGGCATAGCCTAGATGATCTGACGGAGTGGCAGTGGGAAGAATACTAGGAGCGGTGATATTCGCTTGCGAAAAAGCCAGCCCTGTGGTAAAATAGAGGATATTGTCAAAAACTTAAACACGAAAGGAGCCAGATGGACACGGAAGCTGAAAAAGTGATTAAGATTGCTGGCTCGATTACGGTAGACGAACTAGCAAAGGCGCTGGGACTCTCGGTGACGGCACTGATTGGGGAACTTTTTAAGAACGGAATCGTGGCGACGATCAACCAACGGTTGGATTTTGATACGGCAGCGCTAATTATTGATGAGCTGGGGATGACGAATGTGAAACTAGAGCGGAAGAACACCGCGACTAAGACGACGGATGGATTCCGTAAAGAACTTTCGGATCACGCGGTGCCGCGTCCGCCAGTGGTAGCGGTGATGGGGCACGTTGATCACGGAAAAACGACTTTGCTCGACACTTTGCTAAATAAGAAAACAGTGGAGAGTGAAGCGGGCGGTATCACGCAGCATATTTCGGCCTATCAGCTGAAACATGATGACCGGATGATTACTTTCCTAGATACGCCAGGACACGAGGCGTTTGCGGCGATTCGACAGCACGGGGCGATGCTGACTGATATTGTGGTGATCGTGGTGGCGGCGGATGACGGGGTGAAACCGCAGACGGTAGAGGCGATTAAATTCGCGCAGGGGGCGAACGCAAAGATTATTGTGGCGATTAATAAAATCGACCGTGAGGGCGCGGATATTCCGCGGACAATGGCAGACCTTTCGCAACACGGTTTGCAGCCGGAAGAATGGGGTGGGGATATTATAATGGTGCCGGTGTCGGCGAAGACGGGGGAGAATTTGGATAAACTACTAGATGATATTTTGCTGATGGCGGACGTGGAAGAGCTGAAAGCGGATGTTGATATTCCGGCGGAAGGGCTGGTGATTGAGAGTCACATGGAAGTGGGGAAAGGCTCGGTGGTGAATCTGCTGGTGACGGGCGGAGAGCTGAAGGTCGGGGAATTTATTGCGGCGGGGAATGCTTATGGTAAAGTGCGGACGATGCTGGATTATCAGGGCAAGCCAAAGGGTAAAGCTGGCCCATCAACGCCGGTGACGGTGACAGGCTTCAAGGAGCTGCCGAGCTTTGGCGATCGTTTCTTGGAATACAAGGACGAGAAGAGCGCACGCCGGGCAGCGGTGATGAATGCGCAGGCGGAAGCAAATGCGGCGGCAAGCGCTAATGTAACTTCGACGGATCTGCTCCGGATGATGTCAGCTTCGGATAATGCAGAAGTCTTTAACGTGATTGTGAAGGGCGACGTGCTGGGCTCGGTGACGAGCGTGGTGGACTCGCTAAAGATGATTGATTCAAAGGGCGAAGTGCAGCTGAATGTGGTGGCGACAGGCGTGGGCGACGTGACGGAGAATGATGTCTACATGGCGGCGGGGGATAATAATACGGTGATTTATGGCTTTAACGTGAACGTGCCGACCAATATCGCAAAGCTCGCGGCTAGGGATAGCGTGTCGATTCGTAATTATAAGGTGATTTATGAATTGCTGGATGATGCAAAAAGTGCGATGGAAGATTTGCTAGGCGAAGAAGTGGTGGAGACGGAATTAGGTGAGATGAAGGTGATGGGAGTTTTCCGCACAACCAAGACGGAATTGATTGCCGGTGGGGAAATGTTGAGAGGGAAACTGATCCCGGGCGTGATGGCGCGGGTGAAGCATGACAAGGAAGTGATTGGTGAAGCGGAGGTTGAGAGTGTACAAAAAGAGCGGATCGACGCGAAGGAACTAGTCGAGAAAGAAGTGGGTGGGCTGATGATGAAGACAAATAAGAAGATTAATTTGCAGGTAGGGGATAGATTGGAGTTCTTTAGTCGAGAAACACGCAAACGAAAGCTAGATTAGATCTATATAGCAAGGAGTTTATAAGACTTTCTAGCAAACGGACTTGCTTATTGATAAAATATACAACACGTAAAGTGTTGTATATTTTACAAACGCAAATCTGGTCTAAGTCTCATTAGTTTGCTAGAAAGCCTTATGAACTCCTAATTATATAAGCCTCATTAGCTTATCAACTATTTGGGGATTTTTGTGGTTGTAAAAATAAAAATAAGCGGTATAATTGAAAGAAGTATGATTTATCAATTTTGAGTTTTCGAAAAAGGGAGGCAAAAAAATGGATCCAACAAAAACCACTCAAATACCAGCAGCAGGCGCACCGGACGCAGCGTCTAGTAGTACGATGTCAGTGCCAGGAGCTACTGAAACGGCGTCAAGTTCAACAACTCCAGGGGCATTGGACTTTACTGGTGGCAGTGCTAATGCGGGTGGTTTGTCGATGGCAGATAGTTTAGCGTCGGCGCAGGATAATTTGACTTCGGCGGGGATGGCGGCGAATGACGCGAGCAATGCAACTTTGGATCTCAGCCAGTTAGGCTCAAGCGACCCGCAGGCAACGATGGATCGTCCGGATGAGCCGTTAGTGCCAGCGGCACCAGTGCCCGGCTCGATTGGGAGTGTTACTTCGGGTCCAGCGATGACGACGGAAACCCCAGCGGCAGCGTCAGCAGCTACGGAAACTCCGACGGCACCTTATAACCCATTTGCCACACCGACGGCAGCAGCGCCTCAGGATGCAACGGCTCAGCCAGCAACGACGATTGCGCCAGCAGGCCAACCGAATATGGCTCAGGCTTCAAGTACGAGTGTACCAACGGCCTTGCAGCCAAAAGCTCCGAAGTTTTCGATGAAGGGTGATAAGAGTTCAACATTGACCTGGATTTTGGGGATCGCGGCAGGCGTATTTGCGATTGCGACGATTGTTTTCATGGTGCTTTGGATCAAGGCGATGAATGAGAAGCAGGTGGTCTACGTACCAAATACTCCAGTGCAAACGCCGGTAGAGACGAGCGCGTCTTGTGTGATGGATCGTGAGGCGACCGCTGAGGATGGCATGGATGGTTTGACGGGTATCGCTTCAACAGTAAGCCTCAATTTCCTAGATGATAAATTGGCGAATTATGATGTGAATGCGCGCTATACTTTTGGTGAAGCGGCTCAGGCTGAAGCATCACGACCACTCTTTACGACGATGGCTTCACTCTTCGCGGCGGTTGGTGCAGGTAGTGAGAATTCGCCGCTTTCGGCGAGCTACGATGTGGCTGATAATGTCGTGACGCTTGATATGAAGACCGACGTTGATGCGGCACTAGAAAACGAGGAGATTACCTTGGACTTGCCAAAGAATGAAGCAAGTGGCGAATATTTGCTTGATGCGGCGAGCATTAAGGACTATTTGACGAACCAAGGGTACGTCTGCGAATAAGATACGTATATGGGCTTCCACTAAAGCCCAGTGATAAGCGGACTTGATTGTTAGTAAAAAACACAACTCAGTTGGTTGTGTTTTTTACAACATTCAAATCTGGTCTAAATCTCATTAGTACATTCTAAGCTTTAACAGGCAAGCCACCATATCTTATTTGCGGTGTGGTATAATTAAAGGTGTTGGCGCCATCGTTCAACGGATAGGACATAGACCCTCTAAGTCTACAATGCTGG
>CAZCIN010000022.1:0-11547 GCA_964499245.1 uncultured Candidatus Saccharibacteria bacterium | reverse complement strand
GTGTCCCCAACTACAACCAACTAAATGAATGGCCTCTCCAGTTCCTGCGTACCGGCCTCTACTACCGTTCCTACGGCTACCTCGGCGCACGTACACCGGATGGCCACTGGTGGTCTAGCACGGCCAGCTCGGCTACTAACGGGCGCTACCTGACTTCGTGGGCCGGTTATGTCTACGCCCAGCGCAGCAGTTTCCGAGGTTACGGCTTTGCTCTGCGCGGAGTAGTGTTGCCATTGGGATAGTATTGGCTATTGGTTTAACATTCGGTAGTATAATAGAATAAAAGGGAAAAAATACAGGATGAGAGAGATTGAGTTGAAGTTCCGAGTAGATAATCTTGATGGGATTTTAGCGTTCTTGGAGAGGAATGGATGTGTGGTGGGTCCCGTTAATCGGCAACACGATAGAATTTATGTGAAGGATTTGGATAACGTAGAAAGTTCGGTAGGCTCGGTGTGGCTGAGGGTGAGAAAAACTGATGAGGTGACAGAGTTAAATTATAAGAGACAGAATGCGGATGGGGCAGAATCGGAAGAAATTGAATTTGAAGTTAGCTCATACGAGAAAGCGAATGCTTTTTTGAGAGCGTTAGGATTTAAGGAATGGGTACAGGTCAATAAGAAGAGGCGTTATTCGAAATATAAAAATTGCAATATTTGTATGGACAAGGTGGAAGGGCTGGGGGAGTTCGTAGAAGTTGAAATGTTAGTGAGTGAGCATGATGGTGTGGATTATAAGGAAAAATTGTTTGAGATTGCGAAGGAGATAGGTGTGGAGATTGGTAACGTAGTGAATAGCCATTATGATACGATGGTCCATGAGCTGCGAAAGTAGAATGGAGTCTTGTTTGTTTTGGTAGGAACTATGGTCCAACTACAACCAACTCAATGAATGGCCTCTCCAGTTCCTGCGTACCGGATATTATAATCGTTCTTTAGGGTATCTAGCCGATCGTACAACACTTGGTCACTGGTGGTCTGGTACAGCTGGGTCGGCAGCCTACGGGCGACGTTTGTACGCCGGTACTGGTTACGTTAACACTCAGGGTAACCATTGGCGTGGTTACGGCTTTGCTTTGCGGTGCGGCGCGAATAGTGGGAGAATATTTGAACTGGTAATAACGTTACTAGTTGGGGTTGTAGATAACAGGGGCAAGATGTATAATAAGAACAACTAATTAGAAGTGAGGTAATATGGAAAATGGGATTTTGATTTACGAAACTGGTGGGAAGCATGTGCAGTTCAATATTAACCCGGGAGAGGAGACGATTTGGGCGACGCGGATGCAGATGGCGGAATTATTTGGTGTGACTCCGCAAAATATAACGATGCACCTCAAGGGGATTTATAATGAGGGCGAGTTGAGCCAGGAGGCAACTAGTAAAGAATCCTTACTAGTTGCTATTGAGGGTGGTCGTGAGGTGTCGCGTAAGGTGAAAATGTATAATCTCGATGCGGTGATTTCGGTGGGGTATCGGGTGAACTCGCGCAAAGCGACGGATTTTAGGATTTGGGCGACGAAGGTTTTGAAGAAATATATTGTGGGGGGCGTGGCAGTGAATGAGCGACGACTGAAAGAGTTATCGCAGACGGAGCTAAAGGAAGTGGCGGGGACTTTGGCGGTGGTGAAGCGGTTGATGGCACAGAATGAGCTGACAGGAGCGGAGGCGAACGGAGTGCTAGAGGTGATTTCGCAATACGCGCTGACTTTTAGGACGTTGAGGGAATACGATGATGGGTTTGTGAAGATGCCGGTGGCGCCGAGAGCGACGCGGGTGCTAGAAGCGGGTGAATGTATGACGATGATTGATGAGCTGAGGGAGAAGATTCATGGCGGGGAGATGTTTGGTAAGCCGCGAGGCGATGCTTTTGAGGGGGCGCTGAGGGCGATTTATCAGAGTTTTGATGGGGAAGATGTGTACGCGACGGTGGCGGAGAAGGCGGCGAATTTGTTGTACTTCATCATTAAGGATCATCCATTTTTTGATGGGAATAAGCGAATCGCGGTGTTTTTGTTTATGATGTTTTTGGCGCTGAATGCGTATGGGTTGACTGCTACTGGAGAACAAAAGATTTCTGATCGGGCGCTTGTTGCGATTGCGCTAATGATTGCGGAGAGTGACCCGAGGGAGAAAGGGTTGATGACGGCGGTGGTATGTAGGGTGCTGGAGTAAGATTTCTAATTTGTAGCTAGGGGGGTGTGACTCCCCAACTACAACCAACTAAATGAATGGCCTCTCCAGTTCCTGCGTGCCGGCAACTACCTCCGTTCCTACGGCTCCCTCTACGTACGTACGACGTATGGCGTCTGGTGGTCTAGCACAGCCGGCTCAGCTACTCACGGGCGCTACCTGACCTCGTGGACCGGTTCTGTCCTCGCCCAGCCCAGCGGTTTCCGAGGTTACGGCTTTGCTCTATGCTGCGTAGTGAACTAATAAGACGCTATGGTATAATAAGAAAAAGGAGATAGTATGAGTCTATATTTGACTTCGAGCTTCATGGGCGGCGGTGTTGCAGACTTAGTTCTTGAAAGTATTGAGAGGGAGTTGGGAAAGCCGGCTGACGAAATTAACGTTTTGTATATCGTAACAGCGGGTAATTTGCACCCTGAGGATGAGCGTGTTTGGATCGTGGAAGGTCGTCAAATTTTGCAGGGGTATGGTTGCCAGGTTTTTGATTATGATATCGAGGGTAAAACTGAACAGGAAGTCGAAGTCGCCGTGCAAGGCATGGATGTGATTTTTGTGCAGGGCGGGCAGTGTATTTATATGTTGGAACAAGCTCAGAGATGCAATTTGGCTGATGTTGTGAAACGGGCGTTGGAGCGTGGTGTATCGTATATTGGTGAAAGTACGGGGTCGATTATTGCTGGTAGGGATATTTCGGCTTATCGTTTTTGGGCGAAGGATAGGCGAGAGAATCCGCCACTTTTAAACAGTTATGAGGGGATGGGGCTGGTGAACTTCCTAATTCGACCACATTGGAACCACCCCGAGAAACGCGAGAAGTATCTAGAGATGACTAGGGAGAACTTAGAAGAGCTATATAGTATCGCGCAACCGATCATTGTTTTGAATGATAACCAATTAGTTTATGTGGATAATGATGGTAAATTCCAGATTTGGGAAGGGTAACTATGGAGAAGATAGTTGGGCGGGCGGAGCTGAAATTGAAGGAAGCGGCGGAAGCGTTTGATTATGACTTCCGGGGGAAGACAGTGCTAGACATTGGGTCTTCGACGGGCGGGTTTACGGAGTATGCCTTGAAACGGGGCGCAGAGCGGGTGATTGCGGTGGAGAAGGGGACGCGGCAGATGAAGGCACCGTTACGCTTTGACCCACGAATTGAGTTACACGAAAAGACGGATACTTTTGACGTGGTCCTAGCGGAGAAGCCGGAGGTGGTCCTAGCGGATGTGAGTTTTATAAGTCTTAAGGATGTATTGGCGTATGCGCGGAAAAACCTTGCGGGGAAGGAAACGGATTTTCTGGTGATGCTAAAACCGCAATTTGAGGCGCGATCGGATCAGCTGAACCGTGGAGTAGTTAAAAATGAGCGGATGCGGCGGGAGATTATCAAGGACTTTGAGCAGTGGCTCACGAGGAATGGTTTTGTGGTGGTGAAAAAGCGCGATAATGAGACGGTGGGGAAGGTGGGGAAGAATCAGGAACGATTTTATCTTTTGAAGCTTAGCTCAAAAAAGAGTTAGCTTTTATTAGATTTGGAAGTTTCAGGTTTGAAGTTGAAGTCGAAGCCGACAAAGCGAGGTTGTTTAACAGCGAGATAAGATTCGATTTCGGACTTAGTATCGGCATCAAGCTCGGAAATACGGCGAGAGATTGGATTGCCGTCGACATCTTGCTCGGTGGTTTTGACGAGGGGGTTGATATAGCGGACTTTAGCTTTGACTTCGGTGTGATAGGTATCCTTCTTGGCAGTGGCACCGTCGTAAGCGGAAGTGGTGCGCTGGAAATTGCGGAAAGCCTCGGCGAGGGTGTGGTCACCACAGCTAAGGATCCAGTCGATAACTTCGCGTTCGGTCATGGTATAGAGGTCGTCGAGGCTGAGGTGGTTTTTAGTAATCATGGAACCCAAGATGTCGGCGATGAACTGGAGACTGGCGCGAGCAGCAGGGCTATGATAATTGGCAGAGAGAATGAGATTACGGGTGGTGAATTCGGCAGTGAGTTTGGCATCTTTGAAACCGAGCTCGTCGAGGCCGGATTCATTGCGCAGGACGACGACATTGTCGTAGAAACGTTTGACGTCGGAGAGGTTCCAGGTGTCATAGAGGAAGTAGCCGTTACTAAAAGTATATTCGAGGCGATCGGCGGCGAGGCCAGGAACGTCATTATCGGCGATAGGGAAGAGCTTGTAATCGGAGATTTCGCCAGGCAAAATGCCGTCTTTTTTGAGTTGGCGAGTGATGACGCGGGAATTGCGGATGATTTCGCCGGTGCGAGCCTCGATGGATTCTTGGTGTTCGGAATCGCCGTTGAGATAATCAATGGCATGTTTGAAGCTGGGGCTGGCGATATCGTGGAAGAGACCGGCAAGAGTTTGGATTTTATCATGAGTGAAGTTCCAGATGATGAGGGCGACGCCGATGCTATGAGTGAAGACGGAGCTGAAATTTTGGAAATTATAGACGGCGCTATAATCCATGGTGGTCATACTGACGTCTTTTAGGCGTTGGAATTCAGGAGCGGCGATATATTTGAGAAGCCAAGCTGGGAAAGTGGGGGAGAAAATTTTGAGATATTCACGTAGAGACGGAGTGAGAGGGCGCAAAGCATGGTTTTTGCAGGTGGCGAGATTAATAGATTTTTCGCTAGAGTGGGAGAAGAGGCCAGACTTGGTGGGTGCAGTGGCCTCGGCTGGTCGAGGCTCGGTGACGGGGGCAGTTGCCACTTCCTCAACAACAGAATCGCAGACAGTTGGAGTGGTTTTGGGTGGGCGGTAAACTTTGACGAGGCCCTGATCGAGCCAAAAGCTGATTTCTTCGAAACAACCTTGGGATTTGTCGGGCATCTGAAGGAGATAAATCTCGGTTTGATGGTGATGGTTGAGGTTATTAGTAATGACGTGCTGGAGTTCGGCATAGGTGCCAGCACCGACATAGCCGGTGATATTGTGGCGGTCTTCGTTCATGATGAAGACAACATCGGCGCGGTCAAGATTCTTCCAAAAGCGTTTGTAGGTGCCAAGGAGACTCTTGGCATAAGCACGGTCGCTAGAAGTGAGGGGCTGGCTAGGGTAGAAGCCAGGAACTGGGCCATCCTCGACGGCGTCTTCATTGGCGTCGGGATCATTCTCGAAAATTGGGGCTGGCCAATCAATAACTTCGTAACCGCGACCCTCGAAATAACCTCGCCAGTAGATGGCACGTTCGTAAAGTTTGGAGCTACCGCTGATAATGAGTTTTTTCATAACTTAAATAGCCCACCGCGATAATGGTATTATAGCGCAGAATTTGATTTTTGCCTAGAGTTATTATATGCATAAGCCTTATCATTGTCTTTGCCTATGTAGTGTATATAAACGAGGAATTGAATAATATGTGGAATTTGGGTATAATATATGATATATGACAACTGCGAGTAATCGAAAGAGGACTATGAATGGGGTGGTGCGGCCAGCGGCAGAGCGTCCGGAGAGGGCAGCGCGGCCGGCGAAGTCCCAAAAAGATGAGAAGCACCCGGAAGGTTTGAAAGCAACTTGGCGGGAGATTTGTCATCGGCAGAAGGGTTTGATGACTTTGATGATTGTGATGACGGTGATGGCAGCGCTACTATTTATTTTTTCGTTGTCAACTCTCAGACCGCATAACACCGTGGTAATTGTGGGGTATGGTGATGTCTACGGGGAGATTGCGGGGATTACGGGTGGTTATCGGCGCGATAGTTGGTTGAACATGTTGGCGTTTCCGATTTTGGCGCTGATTTATGGGGTTCTGCATAATTTGCTCGCAATTCGGGTGTATCGGAAATATGGTCGAGATGTGGCGGTGGTGGTAGTGGCGACGACGATGCTGTTGATTCTGGCGACAGTTCTAGTGATGACGCGACTGCTAGGGGAGTGGTAACTGTGGCAACACGTCTGAATTTTCCGGAGATTCCGCTAGGGAAGCGAAAGCCGCTGTATCGGTTTTTTGAGATTTTGCCAGGAGTTTTGAGCTACACGGCGGTGGTTTTGTTGTTTGTTCTATCGTGGATAAGCCCGATTGCAGGCTCGGTGTATTTATTATTGTTAGTATCGATTACGTTAGTAAAAGCGGTGGGGACGGCCTTTAGGATATTGCAGGGACGTAAGGTGATGGCGGAAGCGGGGAAAGTGAATTGGGCGGAGCGTTTGAATGACTTGGAAGATCCGCATCAGGCTTATGAGATTCGACGAGAAGAGCGGCGGACGAGCTATGGTTATCAGGAACACTTGCAGAATTTACGGTTGCTCTCGGCAGTGGAGGGGAATCGTGAGCCAAAGCCGCACGAGGTTTATAATGCGGTGATTATGGTGGCGTACGATGAGGGGCTAGAGACTTTGGTGCCATCAGTGGAGGCAGTGCGCGACACGACTTTCCCAAATGAGCGAATTATCTTTGTGCTAGGTTATGAAGAACGAGGCGGGGAAGCGATGGAACAAAATGCGCAGATTCTGAAAGAGAAATTTAAGGGGGTGTTTAAGGATTTCATTTTGGTGAAACATCCGGACAATTTGAAGGGGGAAGTTGTTGGAAAAGGGCCGAATTTGACTTATGCTGGGGAACATTTGGCGGAATACGTTGCAAAAAATCATATTCGGAAAGAGAACGTGATTGTGACTTCGCTGGATAGCGATAACCGAATGAGCGAGAAATATTTGGACTATGTGACTTATGAATTTTGCGTGCGGCCGGATCGGCAGCACTACGCCTATCAGCCGATTTCGATTTTTACGAATAATATTTGGGAAGCGGCGGCACCGATGCGAGTGATTGCGGTGTCGAATTCGTTTTTTAATATTATTTCGGCGATGAGACCGCATCTGCTGAAAAATTTTGCGTCGCATTCGCAGCCACTGGCGGCACTTGAGGCGATGAATTTTTGGAGTAAGCGGACGATTGTGGAAGATGGGCACCAATATTGGCGCTCGCTATTTTACTTTGAGGGGAAGTATGAGGTGGTGCCGATTCGAGTGCCGATTTATCAAGATGCGGTGATTGCGGGGTCGACATGGGAAACTTTGAAAGCACAGTTTGTGCAGTTGAGACGTTGGGATTATGGGGCGAGCGACGTGGCGTATGTGGGTTCGTATCTGTTTTCTAAAGAGCGGAAAGTGCCATTCTGGCAATTATTTCCAAAGTTTATGCGGCTACTTGACGGGCATGTGGCACTGGCCTATATGGCGCCGATTGTGGCGTTTGGTGGGTGGGTGCCGAAGCTGATGAATTTGAGTGCGCGGGGGGCAGTGGCGTTTAACCTGCCGAATGTGGTGGGATGGATTCAGACTTTTGCATCGGTGGGGCTAATTGTGACAGTGCTGGTGTCACTTAAGATGTTGCCAAAGCGGCCAGAGCACGTGAAGAAAAAGAATAAGTTTTCGATGGTGATACAATGGGTTTTGATGCCGGTGGTGGCGATCGTGTACCAAAGTGCAGCGGCGTTTTATTCACAAACAAGATTGATGCTAGGAAAATATATGGAGAGATTTGACGTAACGAAGAAGGTAGTCAAAAAGTAGCCACTACAGGTGCCATAGAGAAGCGCTTTTATCTGGTTTGAAAGATGTTCTCTATGGCACCTGTAGTGGCTTTTTGGTTGTTGTTTTGGTTACGGAAAGTTCTAAAAATGAAGTGGTTATTTATGGTATAATAGGTTAAGTATGGGAGTTTTGAAGAAGAAACCGAAAACTGAGCGGGAGAAGGTTGAAGAGCGACGTGACGAAGTGTTGTCACGGGGGCGGAAATTCAAATACCCGATGCAATATGCCAAGCATAAGGTGATGATTGATACAGTGGTGATTGCGCTGGTGGCGTTGATTCTGATGGTGGTGGCCGGTTGGGCGATGCTTTATAAATTGCAAGATACTGGGGATATGCTTTACAGGGTGACGCAGATTGTTCCGGTGCCAGTGGCGGAAGTGGACGGGGCGCAGGTGCGATATAGTGATTATTTGATGATTTATCGGAGTAATTTGGAAACTTCAGAGCAACAAGGTGGGCAGCTAGGGTCAAGTGAAGATGCCGATCAGGTGCGTGCAGGTTATAAGCAGGCGGCGCTTTCGGAAGCAATTAAATATGCTTATGCTTTGAAGCTAGGCAAAGAGTTGAACTTGACGGTGAGCGAAGAGGAAATTGATGCAGCCTTTGAGGAACATCGAAAAGTGGGGGGTGTGGATCGGAGCGAGGCCGGATTCTTGAAAATCCTTCGGGATAACTTTGGTATGAACCGGTCGGAATACCGGAGGATGCTGTATCTTTCGTTGATGAAGGCGAAAGTTGAGCAGGAAGTAGACGCGGCGGCGCGTGATAAAGCGGCGAGGGTGGAAGAACTTTTGGCGGCGAATGACAACGATCTCCGCAAAGTGGCGGAAGAAATGGGCGAAAAAGTGGAATATGAGGAAACGGGGCGCCTAGTCGACAATATGAACGTGGACGGTGGGCGTTCGACGAAAGCGATGACGCTGGCGGTGGGACAAGTGAGTGAAAGATTTTTGTCGAGCAATGGTGACGGGTATTATTATGTGAAATTGATTGATAAGACGGATTCAGAAGTGAATTATGCGTCGTTAAAGATTAAGTTCACGGCGTTTGATGAAATGTTGGCGGACCTCTATAAAGAGGGAAAGGTGCGCGAATATATTAAAGTGGGGGCAGAGGAAGAGGCATGAAAAAAGTGACGATTGTAGTGCCATGCCATAATGAGTCGGCGGCTTTGCCAGCTTTTTATAAAGAAGTGGATGAGGTAACGGCGGGGCTCGCTGAATATGAATTTGAGCTTTTGTTTGTGGACGATGGTAGTACGGACGATACTTTGGCGGATTTGAAGAAAATGGCGAAGGAAGATAAGCGAATTCACTATATCACTTTTTCGCGGAATTTTGGTAAGGAAGCAGCGATGTTGGCGGGGTTGGAGCATGCGACGGGTGACTATGTGGCGGTGATGGATGCGGACTTGCAAGATCCACCGAAATTGTTGCCAAAGATGTTGGGGTATTTGGAATCGGGGGATTATGATACAGTGGCGACTAGGCGTTCGACAAGGCAGGGCGAGCCGGCGGTGCGGAGTTTTTTTGCAAGGATGTTCTATAAACTGATTAATAAGATGAGCAAAGTTGAGATGGTAGACGGGGCGCGGGATTACCGTTTGATGACGCGACAAGTGGTGGATGCGATTATTGAATGCCAGGAATACAATCGGTACTCGAAGGGGCTGTGGAGCTTTGTGGGGTTCCGGACAAAATGGATTTCCTATGAGAATGTGGAGCGAGTGGCAGGGAAGACAAATTGGTCATTTTGGCAACTATTTGCCTATGCGATTGAGGGGATTGTGGCATTCACGACTTTGCCATTAACGCTATCGGCGCTATTTGGGATTTTGTTCTGCTTGGTGGCGTTTGTGCTAATTATCGTGATTGTGGTGAAAACTTTGATATTTGGCGATCCAGTGTCGGGATGGCCGAGCTTAGTCTGCATTATTATGTTTGTGAGCGGGGTGCAATTATTCTTCCTAGGGATCATTGGAGAATACTTGGCGAAGGCATATTTGGAGACAAAAAAACGGCCGAAGTATATTATTCGGGAGAGTAGTGAAACGAAGAAGTCTTAGCATCTTCGTTTAGGGCTATATTACTTAATTCCTCCTAGGGGGTGTGCCTCTCAAAATGCTCCCCTCTAAAGAGGGGTGGCATTTTGACCCAGCACAGCCCCAAATACTACTCGGAATTCAGTAGTATAGCTCTGAATAAGATGCTAACTTCTTCTAATGTCTCCCAACCACCAATACTGATAACGTCTCTCCTAAAGCTAACCAATTAGCTAACTTCCCCCTCAATTTCCTGCGTACCGGCGAGTACTATTACTCCGACGGTAAGATGTACAATCGCACGACGCATGGCAGCTGGTGGTCCGCTACTCGTAGCTCTGCGACGAATGCTAACCGCCTGAACACGCATACGTCTAGCGTCTCCCCGCAGGCCAGCTACGCTCGCGGCCGCGGGTTCGCTCTGCGCTGCGTCTATGCAGGGAAGGTGTTTGAGCGAGGTATGATTTACGATTTTTGTGGAACGTGTTACAATTTTGGTGTATATTCGAAGTTGAGAAATTGCGCATAGCGCATAGTGTAGCAACGCGCCCTCGTGGTCAAAAGAAATGTGGGGACAGCACACCCACCGGATATGCTTAATGGCTCATAAAATAATTTGATGCTGATTAGGGGGATCTGTGGTATAATTGGGGCACGCGGGTATCGTATAGCGGCTATTATGTATCCTTCCCAAGGATGAGATCAGGGTCCGACTCCCTGTACCCGCACCAATATTGAAATTTGAGACCGGGGGTCTTTTTTGTTTTTCGCTAGCAATTATTAAGCGTTTGCGGTATAATTGGGAATATGAAGGATAGCTGGTGGGTGCGTCGAGCTTCGCTTGCGATTCCGTATAGATTTGAAAAATAGGAGGCAAGGTGGCAAAAAAGCAAGCACAACCAAAGAAAACCAAAACTGGCAAAAAGACCAATGGCAAAAAAACAGTGGTGATGCCAATCGTGAAGCGCGCGCGGACTGCGGGCTGGATGGCAATCCTAGAAGCAGTTGTCGTGGGGGTACTAGGTGGGCTGCTCGTGACAAATCCGGACGGTATTATGCGGGTGATTTTTTACGTAGTTGGTATCTTCTTGATCGTGAAGGGCGTTTACAAGATTGTGAATTACTTTGCGGTGCATGGAAAGTACGATTTTTATAATAATGATTTGCTATACGGTATCATTGCACTAATTTTCGGGATTCTCTCGGTGGTGCTTTGGGAGAAGTTGAGTGGGGCGATCGGTCTCGTGGTGGGGGCATGGATGATTTACGGGGCACTAGTACGGATGAATACGGCAATTCGTTTGCACGCAGTTGAGGTGAAATCGTGGTTCTACGTATTGATGGTTGCGATGGTGATGCTGGCACTTGGTATCTACATGATTATCAGCTTTGGGGTCGTGGTCCAGGTGATTGGCTGGATTATGATTGCGGCGGCAGTGCTATCGATTGTGGATGACGCAATCTTTATGCGGCATCTCGACGCGGTGGAGCAATAAGACGCGATTGGGGGTTGCCAATGAGCCCGAGATAGAGTATAATGGACTCTATGGAATCGTAGCTCAGTTGGTTAGAGCGTCGCCCTGTCACGGCGAAGGTCGCGGGTTCGAGTCTCGTCGGTTCCGCCATAGAAAAAGTCCAACTTCTGTTGGACTTTTTCTATGGTTTAACGTGAGTTAGACAGGGAAGATAACTTGTGCTATAATGGTTTTATGCCGTTGTAGCTCAGTTGGTAGAGCAGCTCATTCGTAACGAGCAGGTCGCTGGT
>CAZCIN010000021.1:0-12392 GCA_964499245.1 uncultured Candidatus Saccharibacteria bacterium | reverse complement strand
GAAATTATAGTATTATGTCATACCAAATGGCTTATGCTATTTTATTCCACTTACGCTTGTTATTATTTTCATTTTTGATATAGAGTGGGGACATGATGGCGGGAGCATGCGCCTGCCATCTACATACCACCTCCCGGCACACGCCCGAAAGAGAAAAGGTTATGGCGTGGAGGACTGGGAGGTGTTATAATGTTAATAATAAAGGAAGGTAATATGGCAAAAAAAGATACTACAGAAGATACTGCAATGGACTCCGGCAAAAAGCAGGCACTCGATCTAGCAATTCAGCAGATTACAAAGCAATTTGGAACAGGCTCGATTATGAAGTTGGGGGAATCACGAAAAATTGACGTAGAACTTTTACCGTCAGGATCGATCTCGCTAGATCTGGCGCTGGGTGGTGGTTATCCAAAAGGTCGCATTATTGAGATTTATGGCCCAGAATCATCTGGTAAAACTACTCTGGCTCTACACGCAATTGCCGAAATTCAGAAAGAAGGCGGTCAGGCAGCATTCATTGATGCTGAGCATGCGCTAGATCCGGCTTACGCTAAAAAGATTGGTGTAGACACAGATAATCTATTTATCTCGCAGCCAGACAATGGTGAGCAAGCATTGGAAATTTGTGAAACTTTGGTGCGCTCTGGGGCGGTTGATTTGATTGTGGTAGATTCAGTTGCGGCACTAGTTCCCCAGGCCGAGATCGATGGCGATATGGGTGACGCACAGATGGGGCTGCAAGCGCGTTTGATGTCGCAGGCAATGCGAAAACTCACTGCAATTATCTCTAAGTCGAAAGCGACGGTGATTTTCATCAACCAAATTCGTATGAAAATTGGCGTGATGTTTGGTAATCCCGAAACAACTACTGGCGGTAATGCTTTGAAGTTCTATGCATCGGTGCGGATGGATATTCGGCGCATTGGTCAAATTAAAGATGGCGATGAAATAGCCGGCAACCGCACCAAGGTGAAAGTTGTAAAAAATAAGATCGCTGCGCCATTTAGAACTGCAGAGTTTGACATTATGTACAACGAGGGGATTAGCAAAGTCGGCGACGTATTAGATCTAGCAGTACAAAAGGGCATCTTGGAGAAGTCCGGAGCATTCTTGAAATATAAAGGCGCAACTCTAGCACAGGGACGAGAAGCAGCTAAGAAATTGCTCAAGGAAAAACCGGAGCTACTAGCGGAAATAGAACAGAAAGTCCGCGAAGCGTCCGGTATGGCTACTACACCAAAGGATAGTGAAAAGCCCAAAAGCGACGAGAAAACTAAATCCGCGAAAGACTAGTGGAAGACGATTGGCTAGAGAGGCTGTCCGAGCAGCCTAATGATCAGACGATTACGAAAATTACGGCTGGTGTAAAAGATCCTAACCGAGCAAATATCTTTTTAGATGGGCGATTTGCGTTTTCCTTAGATATTGCGCAGGTAGTTGACCTTGAAGTGAAAGTCGGCCAAAAGGTCGATGAAAAACGGTTAGTGGAATTACGGAGTGCCTCAGAATTCGGAAAGCTATATCAAAGAACTTTGGAATGGGCGTTGGCCCGGCCACGCTCGGAGAGCGAGACGAGAGATTATCTGCGACAGCGTAAACTCCGGCGGTCGGCTCTGAACTGGCAACGTGAGCGCGAAGGAAAAAAGCCGTTGCCAGAGTTACAGGATGACACAATGGTGCTGGTGCTAAAGCGCTTAGTTGAAAAAAAGTATGTGGACGACCTGAAATTTGCCCAGTATTTCATAGAAAATCGACGACTGAGAAAGGGGATTAGCCCGCGTCGGCTAAAAATGGAGTTGAAGCAAAAGGGCATTGAGGACGACTTAATACAACAAGTAACCGATCTGACAGAACGGACGGAGGAAGAAGAAATCCTAAAAGTGGTTCGCAAGAAGCGCAAAAAATATGATGATACTAAATTGATAGCTTATTTAGTGAGGCAGGGTTTTGATTTGCAAAAGTCTAGAGACGCAGTGGAGCGCTATGTCCCAGAAGATGATTTACCTGATTTTTGAATAATCGTATCCTGCGCAAAATCAGGCTTACGAAATGGATTAACAAAGTCGGGCGCGATATTAGCGGGCCGCGCAGCAGGAGCAGCTTTCTGAAGTTTAGAATGTTCATCTTTCACGATAATTTGATAGTCATTCACCTCGATGATCTCAGAACGAGGCACGATGAGTTCTGGGTCAAGGAAGGCTTTCATGATGGGGCGCTGGACGATAAGTTGGTAAACACTCCAACTATCCGAATTGATAATGTAGTCGGAGACTTTGCCAAGCTTGGATTTATTTTTACTAACAACTTTGAGACCAGGTAAAGAGAAATTGAGGTTTAGAACATCACGGATACGAATGACTTCTTCGCCTTCTACTAACTCGTCGATCGAGTCCACGATCATGCCAACGCGCGAAAACTCACGTACACTATCGACCGGGAGTACATCACCGACTTCGCCACGGACAAGCGAGCCGGACACTCGGAAACCAATGATTTTAAGATCATTAGGATCAATAATCACATCCGAAACGTGAGCAATAGCGCCGCCTACGTGTAGGCTCAAGATTGGACAACCGATGAGGCGTAAGCCATTGATTAGCATCTTATTTACTCCCGATTAAAGGTTTTTGCCAAAAAGCTGGATAGTTACTGGACTGACCAAGCAAAGTAGCGACTGTAGCAGCAAGATTAGTAAGGCCCGGTTCCTTAAGCTTGGCAGCACGATAGAGCTTAGCATTCTTGGTATTATCGTAAAAGATACAGGGAACTGGATTAGTGGTATGGGCGGTCTTGGCTCTTCCCTCACGGTCTAGCAACTCCTCGGCATTACCGTGATCGGCCGTAATAATCATCATGCCGCCAAGAGCATCAACTTGCTTGGCAAGACGCGCGAGCTGGATGTCGATAGCTTCAATGGCAACGATCGTCGGTTCAAGCTCAGCAAAATGCCCTACCATATCGCCGCCGGGAAAATTAATACGAACAAAATCGTATTTATCGAGATTCTCTAAAGCCACGTCAGTGATCTCGGCAGATTTCATCCAAGGACGAGTATTGAAAGGTTGTAAATCAGATGGGATTTCGATATGCTTTTCACCAGGAGCTTTCTTGTAACTATTACCATTAAAATAATAAGTAATATGACCAAACTTAACGGTCTCAGAAATAGCAAGCTGGCTAATGCCCTGCTGGCCGAGGAAAACGTTCAGCGGTGTAGGGATGGTGACTGGCGGGACAAGAACGTTCTTGGGAATATGGCGATCGGCATTATATTCAGTGAGTCCAGCGAAATAAATATGCGGGCCGAGGTTATTGTCGGGGTCTTTGACGGTCTTGGACTTATCGGCACCGGTACGATCAAACTTGTCGAAGCGAGCCGCCGTGAAGGCTTCAGCAATTTCGACGGCACGGTCAGCGCGAAAATCATAGTAAATAACTGCATCGCCATTCATAATGCGACCGATTGGCTTGATCTTCTTGGCAACTTCAGCCGACGAAGATTTAGCCTTGATAGCGCGGGCTGCGAGTGGGCTATGGCTGACAACGTTATCGACAACCACAAAAGCCGGAAGATATTGGTCCTGAAGACCAGGCTGCTCAGCGCGGAGAGTTTTAATGGCTTCAGCAGCTGAGCTGAATTGTCGGGGCGCTTTGCCGTAAACCATGGCATCATAGCCAAGTTTGACCATGTCCCAATCGTTTTCATAGCGGTCTGCGGTCATAACCATGCGACCACCACCAGATGCAATACGAATGTCAGCGTCTGGGAACTTCTGGCAGAACTTTTCGAGGCGCTCGATATATTTAGGCTCAGACTGAGGCGCGACATCGCGTCCATCGAAAATGGCATGGATGCGCATACGACGAACACCTTCTTCATAAGCGCGCGTGATCATTTGTTCGAGGTATTTAATATCGCTATGGACACCACCATCAGAAAAAATACCGCAAAAATGCAAAGTTGGCAAAGCATTAGGACTGATCTTCGCCTGCGACTGCCAAAACTTAACAGCGGATGCAGCCCAGGATTTATCGCTAACGGCTGCTGGGGCGGAACTCCCAGTTTTGAGGAATTTCATAGCACCACGCCAAGCTTTAGACTCCCAAATATCACCAGTGGTAAATGCGACTTCAACTTGTGAAACTCCTTGCCGGATAATTTGACCGGAGCCGATGGCATTGTGACCAACTTCAGAGTTGCCCATTTGGCCGGGCATAATGCCAACCGCTTCACCGGAAGCAGTAAGGGGAATATTGAGATATTTCATCATGGCGGCGTCAAGAAATTCAGTATGAGCTTGACGCACAGCGTTACCACTGCGACGCAGGCTTAGCCCTACGCCATCCATCACAACGAGAACAACAGGACCATCATAATGCAACTTCATGGCTTGGGCACCTGTTGAGTGACACAGTGGATGTTGCCACCGCCAAGTAGAATTTCACGAGCACCGGCAATCGGTTCGATTACACGGTCAGGATAACATTCCTGGAGAACACGCATCGCTTCGGCGTCATATTCGTTATCAAACTGTGGGCAGAGAATAGCACCATTGACGATACCAAAATTGACATAAGAACCAGCTAGGCGAGCACCTTCTATGCGCGGGAAAGTACCGTCAACTGCATCGACGCCTTGAGATTCTTCTTTAGTAATAAACATCGGGGCGGGGACGTGCAGCTTAACGACTTCGATTTGGCGACCTTTAGCGTCGGTAATACTCTGCAAGTATTCAAGCGCCTTTTGACTACGTTCGTATTGCGGGTCATTAGGATTGTCTTCCCAGGAAAGAACAACTTTGCCAGGCCTTACAAATTGGACAACGTTATCGACGTGGCCATTTGTGTCTTCATCGCCATAAAGACCATTCGGGATCCAAAGAACTTTTTCGGCGCCGAGATATTCCTTAAGCTTTTCTTCGATTTGATCTTTAGTAAGATCAGGATTACGACCAGGATCGAGAAGGGTTTCCTCGGTGACGATTACAGTGCCTTCGCCATCGACGCAGATGGCGCCACCCTCAAGCACAAAATCATCAGTACGATAGCGGTCAATTCCCTCGATGTTGCAAACTTTAGCACCAATCAAATCATCGAGATCCCAAGGGAAGTAAATGCCATTAACGAGACCACCGTAGCCATTGAATGCCCAGTCAACGCCACGGATGCGACCTTCGCCGTTGATAACGCAGCTAGGACCGGAATCGCGGATCCAAGAATCATTATTAGAAATCTCAACAATGCTAACATTTGGCATATTCATACCAATAAGATTGCGATATTGATCGGCATTGGTGCCGACGACTACCGGCTCGTACTTAGCCATAGTCTGAATAAGGTTTTTAAAGACGGCCTGGGCGGGCTCGGCATTTTGGCGCCAGTTGTCTTCGCGTTGCGGCCAAAGAATATAGATGCAACGATGTTCATCAAGCTCACAGGGCATATAGAAGCCGTCGGCTTTAGGTGTACTATCAGTGATACGCATTAGCGAGCCCTCCTGGTAACTTTACGCTTAGTGGTAGCGGGGAGTTTGCCTTGACCATTTTTATATTTACCAACCTTGGCGACCTTACCATAAGTGACGCGAATGCCACGAACCATGAACTCGCCAATAACAATCATTAGACAGGAGCCAACGATGAGCGGCCAGTTCTCGCTAAACATTTCGACGCTAAATTCGGGGAAGAGAGTAAAGAACAGCGCAATTAATAGGAGAGCAACTGGTAAAGCAGTATAGAGGAAGATTTTAAGTTTGCCACCACTAATCCAAAAGCCGTTTTTGACCTGCGGGCCTTTTTTGTGGAGTTTCCAGAAAGATATAAACATTGGCAGATAGCAGAGAAGGAGCATAACAAGACTAAGCGAGAAGAAAGTCCAGAAGAGGTTGGTGAAATCGTAAATATCGGCTGGGGCGAATTCAGCAATGAGGATGCCAGCAACGGCAATGATTAACGCAACGACACCGGTCCAAATCGAGACGACGTAGGGAACGCCAGTTTTACTGCGCTTGGCCCAGGATTTTGGGAACGCACCGTCATCGGCAGCATAGGCGATCACTGAGTTGACGCCGAAGTTCCAAGAAGCAATATTAGCAATCAACGTATAGATAAACATACCACCAACTACAACGAGAATCGCCTTGATAGCTGCGGCCGAGAAACCGGCGGTAGTGAGGAGGATGTTATAACTATCCAAGAGACCAGAGTTAGTCTGAAGTTCTTCAAGTGGGATAGCAACGCCAATACCAAAGCTAGGCAGAAGATAGAAGATAGCGATCAAAATACCGCCAAGAATAATGGCTTTCGGAATTTCTTTTTTGGGATTCTGCATATCGCTGGAGAAAGTAGAGACGACCTCAAAGCCAAGCATATTGAAGATAATGAGGGAAACGAAACCAAGACCGGTGAAGTCAAAACCACCGTTTTCACCGACCATCGGGAGAAGATCGATCCAAGAGTCAATCGGGTTGGCAGTACCCTGTGTGATCAAAACATAAATACCAAGACCACCAAGGCCAGCCATGAAGATAAATTTGACAACAGCACCAATATTAGAAAGCCAGTCGCTTTGGGAAATACGCAAGACCCCGAGTACCGAGACTAACACAATGTAGAAAACTTGGATAGCAAGAATCATTGTCCAAGTCATTTCAATACCAAGCATCTGCATGAGATAAGTCGTGATGAGGTCAGCAAGGGAAGCAATCCAAAGAGGGTAATTAACCCAGTAATACCAAGCAACGCGACTGGCCCATTTTTCGCCGAGAGCTTTTTCGACCCAGTGGTAGATGCCACCTTCGGATGGATATTGAGTACCAAGTTCGGCAGAGATTAAACCATAGGGGACAAAGAAAGCGACGAGCATGATAATCCACCAAACATACTGGGAATTACCAATGGCAGCGGTCGGAGCAACAGCGTCGCCGACTAGAATGATACAGACTGTGGCGAGTACCGCGCTAAGTAGCCTGAATTTGGGTTTTTTCTTTGGCATTAATCCTCCTTTTGTTTTTTAATTTCATCCAAAGTTTCCTCTGCGACGCCACCAAAGTACAATACTAAACCACGCTGAGCAGTGAGACGATTTTCGGCCTGGTCCCAAGCGATCGAGTGCGGACCATCCAAAACATCGTCCGTGACTTCCTCGCCACGATTGGCAGGAAGACAATGCATAAATTTGACATGTTCGTTCCCGGTCGCGGCAAGCAATTCGCTATTGACCTGATACTTGGGATAAAAGTCACGCATGTAAACTTCTTTGGGAGTTTCCTTGTCGTAGAGACCATACCAGACATCGGTGTAGATGAAGTCGGCACCTTTAAGCACGGCAGGGTTATCAGAAACATGAACCGAGCCGCCATAACGTTGGTTGTTGGCACGGCCGATTTTGAGATAGTCATCAGAAAGCCACTTGGCGGGAGGAGCATACTGGACAAATTCCATGCCCATTTTGCTAGTAATCATCATGAGCGATCCACAAACTTGAGTACAATCACCAACGAAAACAACTTTGACTTTGTCGAGAGGCTTATTCTCGGGCATGTGATCAAAAATTGTGATAATATCGCCGAGTTCTTGAGTGGGGTGATTCCAATCGGACATACCGTTGATAACCGGTACGCTAGAGCGAGCGGCAAGTTCAAGTACGCTTTCGTGATGATCGACGCGGGCCATAATCAAATCACACATGCGCGCGAGGACTTGAGCAGTGTCGCCAATAGTCTCGTGGGCGCCAAGCTGGATGGAACCAGGAGCGAGGTTAAGGGCGTGACCACCGAGCTGTTCCATAGCGACTTCAAAAGATACGCGGGTGCGAGTGGACTTTTGCTCAAAAATCATAGCAAGATTTTTATGATAGAGAGTATTCAGAGTTTTGCCAGATTTGATATAATCGCGAACCGTAGTGGAAAGCTTGATCATATCAAGCATTTCGGACTGATCAAAATCAGTGGTATCAATGTAATCTTTGTGTGTTGGTGTAGGGTGATCGAGTTGATATGGATTATACATATGTTTATTATAACATATGCAAAAGCGGAATGAACTATTGACTTTTTGACGCTTTAATTCCCTGGTGTGAGGGCGGGCTTTGGGATAGTGGCGAGTCTATGCTATAATCAAGTCATGGGAATTCAGAGACAGCAGAATCAAGAGCCGAACCAACCAAAACCAGAACGAATTGTGGACACGCGAGCGGATGATTTAGCCGAGCAAGCTGAGGAAGTGTCGCTTAGGCCACTAACTTTTCAGGACTATGTAGGGCAAGAACGACTAAAGAAAAACTTGAAACTAGCAATTGATGCAGTAAAAAAACGCGACGACGGCACGACGCTTGATCATGTGTTGCTATATGGCCCGCCAGGACTTGGCAAAACGACGATGGCAAATATCATTGCACACGAAATGGGTGCAAATCTACGTGTGACGAGTGGCCCAGCGATTGAACGAGCAGGCGACTTGGCTTCAATTCTGACGAATCTACAAAATGGCGATGTGCTATTTATTGATGAAATTCATCGCTTGCGCCGAGCGGTTGAAGAAGTACTTTACTCAGCAATGGAAGATTATAAACTTGACATTGTAATCGGCAAAGGCCCGGCAGCGCGAAGTGTGCGACTAGATTTGCCGAAATTTACCGTAGTGGGGGCAACAACGCGGACTGGTTCCCTGGCCGGACCGCTCAGGGATCGTTTTGGTCTGATTCATCGCCTAGAATATTACAAAACTTCAGAAATTGAACGGATTATTGACCGAACGGCGAGGATTCTTGGTACGGAAATTGCGCCGGAAGCGACAAAATTGCTGGCGACCCGTTCACGCTTAACACCGCGGATTGCGAACCGCCTAACTAAGCGGGTACGAGATTATGCTGAAGTGCACGGCAACGGCTTTATCGACGAAAAACTGACCCGTGGAGCACTGGAACTGATGGAAATTGACGAGTTGGGGCTTGATCCGGCGGATCGGAATATGCTGGAACTAATGCTAGAAAATTATGGCGATCGACCAGTGGGGCTTTCGACGATTGCAGCACTGACGGGTGACGAAACCGCAACGATCGAAGATTATTACGAGCCATATATGTTGCAGATGGGGCTGATTGAGCGGACGCCACGCGGACGGGCTGTGACTTTGAAAGCTAGAGAGCATCTGAAAAATGTGATAAAATAAGGTGTAAATAGTGGAGGTATTATGGAGTTAAATTATAGACCGGTGGCAGAGCGAACGGTGGACGAGCAGTACAAGCGACTGATTCGCGAAGTGATGGAGAAAGGTATTCGTGGACCGGGCGTGATGGTGGGGGCGGACGGCAAGGAAGTTGATACGATTGATCTGATGGGACCGACGCCAGCGCGTTTTAATATCTTGGAAAATGGCGTGCCGTTAATTACAGAACGAGAGATTAAATTCTGGAAATCATCGGTCGGTGAACTGTTAGGCTTTATCAACGGCGCACGGACACAGGAAGAGCTGGAGAAATTCGGCTGCAAGTGGTGGAAGTTTTGGGCGACGCCAGAAAAATGTGCGAAACGAGGTCTCACACCGGGAGACATTGGCCCGGGGAGTTATGGTGCGGCATTTTCGCATTTTCCAACCGCTGAGGATCCGACTTTTGATGCCGAAAAAGGCATCGGCGGGTTCGACCAAATCACAGAAATTGTGAAGCAGATGAAAGAGCGGCCAGAGCTGAAGGCACATTTTATCAGCCCGTGGATTCCACAATATACAATCCGTAATCATGACCACCAGCAAAGAGTGGTGGTGGTGCCCTGCCACGGCTGGATGCATTTTAGAATTTTTGGTGACAAGCTGAGCCTCGTAATGTTCCAGCGTAGTTGCGATATTTTGATTGGTTGCCCGACTAACTGGATTCAGTACTCAGCGCTACTGATTGCGATGGCGGAAGTATTGGGGCTGGTTCCCTACGAGTTTGTCCATCTAATCTCCGATGCGCATATTTATACCGATCAACTACCGTGGGTAGATGAAATCTTGTCACGCAAAGGCCATCCGTTCCCGACTTTGAAGCTAATAAATCGGCACGACAATATCAAGGACTATCGCCCTGACGATTTTGAATTGACGGATTATGAAGCGGAACCGGCGATTAAGGGTATTCCGACGGCAATTTAGGAAAGGACTAAAATGGACGCAGAACGAACAGCAAAACTAGAAGAGGCGCGAGCGGCTGGCAAAACAATTGGGCTGGTGCAGGGGTCGTGGGACATGTTCCATTTGGGGCATCTTTGCTATTTGCAGAAAGCGCGCCGAGCATGCGATTTCTTGGTGATTGCAATGGATGACGACGAAAAAATTCGTCATCGTAAAGGTAGTAATCGACCGATTATCCCGCTTGAGGAACGCTATCAGATGATTGAGCGACTGAATATTGCAGATATTATTGTGGTGAAGCATTTGGGTGAGCTGCACTGGGGGCTGATAAGGACACTGAAACCTGACGTGCTGATTGCAATTAAGGAAAATTACAGCGACGACGAGGTGAAAGAGCTAGAAAAAATTTGTGGCGAAGTGCGAGTATTGCCACGCCAAGCCGCTACTTCGACTTCGGAAATTATTCGGCGAACTTTGATTGCTAACGGCGTAAAAGCGCTTCTAAAACAAGACCCCCGGGTAAGCAACGCGGTGCAACAGCTGAAAGAACGGCTGGGCGACTGGGAGAAATTACCAGAGCCGTGGGGCGAATTGATTAACTACGCGGAGCGATCAACCGACTGGATTGCGCCGACGGCAGCGTGCTGTTTTTGGAATGGCAAATGGCGTTTTGGCACCAATAAGATCGACCAGAGCATTCCGAAAAAAGACATTGAGAAACGTTCAGAGCTACTATACTCGACTGTGGAGCATGGCGAAATTAATATGCTCAAGAAAATGGACGATGCCAATCTCGCGGATTCACCGGTCTATACGATTCTCTTCCCTTGTGACCAGTGCATGAAGACTTTGATTGATAAGGGTATGAAAACGCTTTATTATCTGGAAGACCATCCGGATAGAGGTTGGAGCAAGCGTTCGCACGAGCGGGCGGAGAAAAAAGGCATTCGCACGGTACAGGTGCGGGTAAATGAAGACGGTGAAGTGGTGGAGCGCGAGGATGGCACGACGGAGACGATGACGCTAGAAGAATCCAACGCCAAATACGGTCAATTTAAATATATTGATCCGCGCAATGCGCGCGAGCAAAATCAGCTCGACGTGATGAAAGAATTTGAGGAAAAAGGTTTGGATCCACTAGCGCCGGAAAACGTCAATGAAGACGAGCAGGAAGTTTTGATGCGCAAAAAATACTGGTATGTGGTAAAAAATCGCTATCCTTATCCGGAAGTTGAGCAACATATCGCGATTTTTGCGAACGATCCGATTTACGACATTGATGAAGTGACGCCAAAAATGTGGGCGGAGTTACAAACGATTTGGAAGGAATTGAGAGAACAACTGCAAATTCCGGGTGGAGCGTTTTGCTTCCGCTGGGGCGACACGCTAAGATCAGGTGCTTCGCTAAAGCGAGTACATGCACATGTGATTGCGCCGACCTCTGGTAAAAAGACGCGCTTTAGCATCGGTTGTTCGCGGTTCGGGATTAAAGACGGTCTGAAGTGGGACTGAGACAATCACACCTCATTTGTGCTATAATTAGTGAGTAAAAGGAGAAAAAGATGAAAGAATTAGACCAAAATAGTAAGACTTGGCATAATTTGGAAGTGGCTTTCGCTGGCGAGTCTCAAGCCTGCGTGAAATATCAGTACTACGCTTCACGCGCCAAGAAAGACGGTTACGAAAAAATTTCTGAGGTCTTTACTGAAACTTCTGGCAACGAAAAAGAGCATGCCAAAATGTGGTTCAAATATTTGCACGGTGGCGAAGTGCCGAACACACGTGATAATTTGGTCGACGCAGCCAACGGTGAGAATTACGAGCACTCGACAATGTATGCAGATTTCGCTAAAATTGCGCGCGAAGAAGGCTACGATGAAATTGCGGCGAAGTTTGAGGGAGTCGGAGCAATTGAAGCAGAGCATGAGGCGCGCTACTTGGAATGGAAAGAACGCATTGATGACGGGCTAGTCTTTAAGAGCGAAAAAATCACGATTTGGAAGTGCCGCAACTGTGGTTATATCCATACTGGTGAAGAGGCGCCGGAAATTTGCCCAGTTTGTGCTCATCCACGCGCTTATTTTGAACGCTTTGTGGCAGAGAAATCTCTTCGCTAAGCGGAAAAGTCCCTGCGAAATTATTCGTCTGGTGATATAAAATTACCCCATTCTTGCAAGATTGGGGTAATTTTTAGGATTTGACAGAGATAATTATATCACTGGACGAATATTAGAGCTCGCCGTTATTGTCACAGTAACCTTTTTCGGTCCAGCAGTTGGA
>CAZCIN010000020.1:0-13995 GCA_964499245.1 uncultured Candidatus Saccharibacteria bacterium | reverse complement strand
AGCAGCCGCCTTGTAAGCGGCAGGTCGTCGGGGCAGAGCCGACACACGGCTCCATGAACATATGAAATCAACCCGCAACATTTTACTAGCTTTTATTCTCAACCTCGTATTCACCATCTTTGAATTCTTCGGGGGAATTTTTACTGGCAGTTTTGCAATCCTTTCTGATTCGATTCACGATTTTGGCGACGCTATTAGTATCGGCATTGCCTATTTACTTGAGAAAAAGTCCAAAAAACGCCCAAATTCCACTTATACTTATGGCTACGCTCGTTATTCAATCCTCGGCGCTCTGATCACCACAGTGATCCTCATCGTCGGTTCAGTCTTTATCATTATTGGTTCGATCACCCGTCTCTTTGAGCCAATTGAGGTAAATCACGACGGTATGATTATTATGGCCGTTATTGGCACTGCCGTCAATTCAGTTGCTGTTTATATCACGCACGGCGGGAAAAATCTCAATCAACGCGCCGTCAGCCTCCATATGCTCGAAGACGTACTAGGTTGGGTAGTAATCCTCGCCGGAGCAATCGTTATCAAGATCACCAACTTGTCCATTCTCGATCCGATTATGTCTATGGCGGTCGCCTGCTTCATCCTCTTTGGTTCGATCCGCAATTTCAGTGAAATCCTAGATCTTTTTCTCGAGAAAACTCCACGCGGTATCTCGACCAAAGATCTTAAAGCCCATCTACGTGATTTGCCAGGCGTAGAAAGCCTACATCATCTCCACCTTTGGAGTATGGACGGCATCAATAATTATGCAACTCTACACGTTGTCACTTCCAGCAAAAAAACCGAAGAACTGAAAACCGCTATTCGTTCCGAAATGGCCGAACACGGTATCAGACATGTCACGATTGAGCTCGAAACACCTTCCGAACATTGCCATGACACCGAATGTACCCCTACAGCTACAACTCTAAATCATCACCATCATCACTAATGTCAAAAAAGCGCACCCACCATCTCGGCACTTGGTTTTTGACCGGTTTCATCAAAGTTACCCAAATTCTCATTATCTATAGTTTTGTCGTCGTCACTGACCTCTGGGAATCACGGCAGCGTCGCAAAATTCATAAAAAGGAACTATCATGACCTCTAAACTAATTCTCATTCTCGGGCCAGGTCGCACTGGCAAAACCACTCTAGCACGCTTGCTTCGTGCCGAGCTACCAAATTATAATCTCCTCCACGCTGACGCCCTACGCTCTGCCATTATCGATCAGCTGCCAGGTGAATATTCTGGAGAGTTGTTATATTATGAAAAGAACACCCACTATGCCGACCTGTTACTCGGTCTCGTTGACGAGCAATTACAACAAGACCAAGATACCCAAGGCCTTATTCTTGACGGTGGCGTCATCTCACCTCAATATCTCGCCGCTCACCCCATCATGTCCGATTATAAACCAATCGTATTATTTCTCGGTCATGGTAACTTAGATTCTGAAGGTATTTTTCAGCTCATTCGCAAAAATGACACCGCTACCGACTGGAGTTCTAAGCTCGACGACGCCGCTCTCCGCGTCAAAACCGACTACTTTGCTAAGCAGAATCAAGCCTACCGCAATGAGTGCGTCGCGACCGGACTTCGCTATATCGATACAAGCCAAAATCGCCCAGAAATTCTACAACACTTGAAACAAGAAATTCTCCAAAGTCTCTAAAAGTCATTTACATCTCTAATCTTTTGTGATAAAATACTAACTATTATGGCAAAGAAGAATAACACTAAACGCAAGCTCGTCGGCTTGGTTTCTGAAGAGTCTGGCATTCGTGCTTACTATACTAAGAAGAATACCATGAATACTCCCGACAAGCTAAGCCTTCGGAAGTATGATCCGATTCTTCGCAAGCACGTTGTCTTCACCGAAACCAAAAAGAATCTTGGTCGCAACGAAGTCAAAGAGAAGAAACGCTAAAATCACCACGAGGGAACGAAAAAATGTTGTGAGATTACACTTGCAACATTTTTTCTTATTCAATCACTAATTTTTTCTTGCGCTTTTTTGGCTTCAGAGCAGTCTCAGCTTCCTCGCTTGCGCCTTCCACCAGCTCTGCCTCAGTCATTTCGTCAACGTTATCTTCCATCTCTGATAGCTGACGCGACATTCGTTCCGCCAAAACTTGCTCCGCCGCCTGTGTCTCGGCATCTTTTTCTGTGTCTTCCTCAGATTCTGATTCTTCCTCTTCTTCGTCTGGGAAAACCGACGCCCAATCCGTCGTATTCCACACCAAATCATCCCATTCCGGCGCCGTCTCTTCTGCTTCGCCATTCAAAATCGCTTGCTCGGTTGCCGCATTAGCCGCAATCGCGTCCGCCACGGTAACGTTATGCTTGCGCTCATCCTTCGGCACTCGCTTCACTTTGACTGAAAAAACTTCCGTTTCCGGCGCCACCACTTTACCATCCGCCTGCGCCGTGAGCTTTGGTGGCTTTGGCAGTTTTTGCAAAACCCGATCCCGCAAAATCTTCTGCACCGCCTCAAAATGTTGCACTTTTTCTTCGTTGAGGTCTAATAAATAATCTAACGCTGTCAGTCGAGAAAAATCCTCGTATAATTTCTTATCTTTAGTACGCAGAACCTCATCTCTCAGGGCGTAGAGTGATTTCTGAAGCTCAATTTGTCGCGGTGAACTCAACCATTCCGGTGGTCGATAATGAATGTCTTTTCTAAGCACCAAACCGTCCTCGCCCATCTTCGCCTTCTCTGGTCGTATACTGACGGATGTTTTAACACTAATCTGCATCCGCGGCCGCATCGTCGCAATCATTTCTGATGCGTTCAGGAATCTATTATTCGGATCCTTTTGCCAGCTTTGGATTAACTCGTCAAAGAAACGCACCACACCAATGTCGCGATATTTCCGGAAGACTGAAGTATCAAGGCAAATATTGATCAAATTACCTCTCAGGGCCTCGAGTTCCAGCTCTTTCTGACACTTGCGTGCCGAAAAGACATAGCGCCCACTCGGTTTTTCGATAGTTTTCACGTTCGAAGTCGTGGCTGTGTGTATAGCGGACGTCTTCGCCATACCACGCACAAACTCCGCCGCCGTTGCCTTATGTCGACCAAGGCGCGAGGTCTGCTCCGGCGTCGTTTCGCCTGGCTTTGGTGCCACAAATTCAGTCTCAGATTTGACCTCCTCGACCATCACCAAACGCTCCGCTTGCAAAATCGCCTGCGAGAATTTAGTGTTCTCAGCAATCACCCGCAAATTTGGGCAATTTTCCACCTCAAAAACTTGATTGGCGCTCCGATAATCCAAAATCTTCTCCATTGAGCCAGCCAGCACGCCCTTATATTTTGCTTTTTCAGCATAAGCCGCGATCTTATCGTGATAAATCAATTCTGGCATCGCTAAAATCTCCGGCTCCACACCAAAAATCCGTGAAAAAATCCTCCGCTCCGCCTCCATCTGCGCTTCAAATTCCGCCTCGTCGTAAAAAGAGCTCAGCGAGTAATCATACGGGCAAGCTATCAGCTCGACATTGCCAAGATTTACTAGTTTGCGCAGGCGTCGAATTAGTTCCGGATCCCATTTTTCTGCCTGTTCCAGCCAAAGTCCCGAAACCCCCACCGAAACATGAAATTTAGGATATTTCTGCGAATTTCGCTCCAGGAGTGCAAACAGTGGCTGATATTCAATCCGATTCGTCTCCCGAAATTCCGCTTCGATCCCAAAAATCTCCGCATCAATCTCATCAATCGGCTTCAAATCATAAGCACGATGTAACCGGAAGAATAGCTGTACTGCTCGCATTAAATACCTCTCTTTGTGGCAAAGCCCTCATTATCTTTAGTATACCAAATTAGGTCTTCGGGGTCAATGTCGAGCCGTCCTCATTCAAAAACCCTAACACCAGTTAGAGTTTTGAGTTTTTTCACCCCTATTAGTACTTACTCAAACTCTGACACGCGTTAGAGTAGCAGGTATTATTGCAATCCGAAGACAGAAAAAGCCCACATAAAAATGTTATAATCAAGATAATACATTTTAATCAAAGGACGCTATGCCCCGACCACGCAACAAGAACGATCTAGTAAAGGCCGCCGACGAACAATATAAAAAGTTAAACGATTTCGTTGCCTCAATGACCGAGAAAGAACTCACTACTGAGTTTGATTTCTCAAGTGACCCGAAAAAGACCGAACGCCATTGGAGCCGCGATAAAAACTTGCGCGATATTTATATTCACCTTTACGAGTGGCACCAACTCTTACTAAACTGGATCAAGACAAACGAAGGTGGCGACGCGAAGCCATTTATCCCCGAACCCTATTCTTGGAAAACTTACGGCGATATGAACTGCGAGTTTTGGGAAAAACATCAAAGAACTAGCCTTGAAGATGCCAAGAAAATGTTTGAAAAGTCGCACGCCGAAGTTCTGAAATTAGCCGAGAAATATACCAACGAACAATTATTCGGTCGTGGCATATATCCGTGGGTCAATACCGATTTAGGTTCGTATTTCGTCAGTGTTATGCCAAGTCATTATGACTGGGCAATCAAGAAGCTCAAAGCCCATCGTAAGAATTGTGAGAAATAGCCGATGGATCTCAAGAAAATAGAAAAGTTTATTGATAGGCAAAAGGTCAGTTTCATTTGCTCGGTTGATAATGAAAATTACCCTATCGTTCGCGCAATGTTGAAGCCGCGAAAGCGCGTCGGTCTCAAAGAATTTTATTTCTCCACCAATACTTCTTCTAGCAAAGTTCAGCAATACCAAGATAATCAGAAAGCCAGCATTTATTTTTATCACAAAGGCTTAGTTAAATATACCGGCGTAATGCTAAAAGGCAAGATGGAAGTCTTGACCGACCAAGAAACCAAAAATGCACTTTGGCATCCAGGCGACAAAATGTTTTACAAAAAGGGCATTACCGACCCAGACTATTGCGTGCTAAAATTCACCGCCACCAGTGGCAAATATTATTGCGACTTGAAGACGCAAAGCTTCAACATCAAATAAGTTTAAAGGGGATCATAAAAATGGATACTAAAATTATTAGTAGCGTAGCGGTCGTGGAAAGTAAAGAAGTTATCATAAAAGACATCACTTCAGCAGTTGATTTTGTGATAAATATAAAATACAAGACGAATTACGATAAAATTGCACTCAATAAATCGGCAATTATTGAAGATTTCTTTATTTTAAGCAGTGGGTTAGCCGGGGAGATTCTACAAAAGTTCGTCAATTACGGCATCAAATTTGCAATTTTTGGTGACTATTCCAAATATACCAGTAAGCCGTTGAAAAATTTTATCTATGAAAGCAATCAAGGTAAAAATGTATTCTTCGTTGCCACTGAAGACGAAGCAATAGAAGCGCTAAATAAGTAGCTCAAAACAGCGTGGCAGGGCACAGTGCGACGGGCATTAACGACATCTTTGGAGAAGAACGGTGCAAAATAAGCTTGGTTTGGCATGTATCATTTATGCTGATGGCTGTTTTAATTTTGTAGCTGATGTAGCAGCCATTTTCTCACCAGTGAGCTCTGATTTGTAGTATCTACCACCTGCAAGCATCGTAAAGGCGTTCAAATCTTTTTCATTATTGATGGTGATTTTTTCATTTTCTAATTGAAGTTGAGATTCCGGATATTTATGCGCATAGGCTTTAAGTTTTTGTAGGAATTTATCATCTTTCAGATTAATCTCGGGGTCAGCCATAATTGCTGCTATTCGTTTTAAACTACGGATTCCAATTTTATCTATAGCATGATCAGCTACTTGTAAAATTGAACATGCACAAAATTCTTCAACTTCTGCTTGAGTTGCCTCTCGATAATAATCTTCAATCCCATCAAAAAGATTCCTGATTGTAGAAAAAACTTTAAAATAGATTCGTCTTTTTCCGTCAAAATATGCATCCACTCTTCCTGAGAAAACTATACTATTTCGTTGCATTACTAATTCTGGATGATCGCCAAAAAGATTTAAAAACCTGCGGCTCATTACTCTACTAGAATTAGTGATTTTCTCTAACACAAATGAAACGCTGTCAATACCAAAAGTCTTGTAGACGGCTATAACTTTTGAATAATCGTCGGATTCAATCGGATTAATATCTACGCTATTTGATACACTATTCACATATTGCCCGATACAGGATAAATGATCTTCATCCAAATCGATATAAAACCACTCATCGGGTTCAAGCAACATCTCTGGATCGTATTCGTACAATTTGTCAGCATCAATATCTGGAATGCCAAAAAAATCGGTCTGCTCGACGCTCTCTTTGTCAGAAAAAATAATTCTATGCCCTCCGCCTCGCCCAGTGGTTCTTGCATATAATGCGCTTTTTATATTATTCATCAATTAATCTCCATGAATGTGTAGTTATTAATTCTCTTTAAGTTTTCTAATTTACTCTTGTCTTTAAGGTCTTTTCTTTGAGTAACGAGAAAAAAAGTACCATCCTGCTTTGTCTGTAACTCATAAAAATACCATCCCAAGAGCGACCATAAAGGATTAAAGTAGCATGTTCGCTCAAAACGCCGCCACATTATGAATAATACAAACAGAACAAACAAGACTCCACACGGTTCCAAATTATTAATACCTAACGATATTACAAAAAGTCCAATATAAGTTGGCATCGCATTATTTTCAATGGGGCGAATTGATCTAACTTCAGCGCTGTCATTGGTAGAAGCTGCTTTTGTAATTTCTAGAGCTACTATAGCAAGCATAAAACAGCACAACGACAATAAGGCAAGAACCATAATTTGAAGCCACACTTCGATACCACTTTGGCTCACAAGAAGATTGCTTACAAAATAAAACACCACGACCGGTGAGTAGGAGCTTGTGGTGCAAAGTAAATTCACAATCAAAAAAACAATTGACTTAAGCATAAATCCTTTCTGGCAGGGGCGGTAAGAGTCGAACTCACGTCTACGGTTTTGGAGACCGCTATACTAACCGTTGTACTACGCCCCTATCTATCTTATTTTAACATAAATGCCCTTAGTCGCCTAGATTTTCGCCACTAAAAATGCCCGGAAGATCCGGGCAAACTTAGCCTAAACGGTTATTGAGCCTGTTTTGCTTCAGGACGCGCGCGAATCAAACGAGATCTGTCGCCAATAGCAATGAAGATTAAATAGAAGACCATAATCGTCACAACTGACCCGCAGCAGCCGATACCGGAATCACGGTAAACAGCGTGCCATGCCAAAACCGTAACAAGGATCATCAAACCACAGGAAATGTGCGTCAGAAAAGTTTCGCAGATCATGTCTGCGTACTTGAACTTACGAAAAATCCACGCGATCAGCTTTGCAACCAAAGCCACAGACGGCACCGCAAGCGTCAGCCCAATGTACCCCTTTCCCATCACTGGCAACTCAAGAAAATGCTCTGCTCCGTATAACACACCACAGAACATAAGCGTCAAATCACCAATCTGGTCAAGCGAAATCGGCAGCGGATTCCATCGTCGCCAAGTCGAGCTGTTCTTAGTATACTTACGGAAAATATAACCATCAAACAAGTCACTAATCAGCGCTGTACTAAATAGCCACGGCGCAAGCGGACCTTCCCCAAGTACCAAAGCCAAAATTGACGCCGCCATTCGATAGAAACAAATTACATCCGGAAGATAATTTACCCACATATTCTTTCTCCTTTCAGGGATGTTTTATTCTTAGAAAAAGCACCTAGAACACGTCAAACATAACCGTAATCTTTAAAGTGCTCCCCTAAGTAGTGTTATTATACCACAATCATCAGAATATCACAACTTTCTCGCCTCTACACTCTATGTTATAATACCCCTAAACCCCAGAGTTATACCCATGAACATCTACCACGCCCTCAATCAAATCACTGCCGACATCGAGCAACATCTCGACGGCAATATCGATTATGATAGCCTCGCCACGCACATGCACACCAGTTCCGACGTCATGCGCCGACTTTTTGCGCTCATTACTGGCACCAATCTCTCCGAGTATATTCGCAAGCGCCGGCTTTCTCGCGCTGCATCCGATCTCATCAATTCTCGCCCCAAGCTCATTGACCTCGCCATCAAATATGGCTATAATAATCCCCAATCGTTCTCGCGCGCTTTCACAACTTTCCACGGCGTGAAACCTAGCGACGTCACCGAAAATACTCCGCTCCAAGATTTCCCCCGTCTCGTATTTGACGAATCGCCCACTAATAATCCTGGTCTCACTTACGAAGTTATCAGCCGACCAGCCCTCACGCTTTATGGCAGTCATGTTGATACTGATAATGACAAAATTGGCCGCGACGCCCCGCATTTCTTCGCTAAATATCAGCGCGAACACCTAGCCAAGCACGGCCGCCCCGATTTTGGCATGATCACTTATGATCCCACTCGCGAATCCTGTCAAGCCTACTACGTTCTTTATAAATCTCCGATCCCTAACGCCGAGCAAATTAATCTCCCCGCTCATCGTTGGCTCAAATTCACCACCACGACCGATCGCGCCCGCGACATCCAAATCCTCTCGCACCAATTTTACGAAAGTTTTCTGCCTAGCAGCGCCTACGTCATCGACAACCTTCCCGAGCTGGAATATTATCACGACAATATCACCGAACTTTGGGTACCGCTCAAATAAACTAACTGACTTTTTTCGTCGCCAAAAAGTCCGGCAAAGTTTGCCGACGACTGTTATAATGCCTACATGAAGCAATCGGCAGAGACGCACCTCTATGAGATTTACCTGACTAGCGGCAACATCACCGCGGATGCCTGGCAAAAGCTTTTTCACACCCTCGCCGAATTGTCTCGGCCTGGTTCGCATTGGCAAATTTTCACCAAAGAAAAACACGCTAAACTTCACTTTTACCTCGAAACTTCGCTAATCTTGCCCGCCAGTCCAAACAATCTACCTGAATTTCTCCTCCAATCCCCCGAATCCCCAGTCACCCCGCCTAGATCAAGTCGCCTTCGTTTCTGTCCGACCTTGCCTACCACCAATTTCATCGTTCTCAAAAACTATCTTCCGACCAGAAAATGCCAAAATCTCATCAGTATTCAGATTTCATTCCACAAATTAATTGGCGATCGTTTCATCAGCCAGACTATCGCTCTTACTGATAAATTTAGTTATTCGCTTCTTGTGGCATCTCCCGCTGAGCTCCTCGCCATTGATTTTGCGTCTAACCGCCATATATTATATAAATCCGCCCCCAAATATCTTGATGCGCAAAAAATCTTGCCGTTTCTAAATGAAGACAAAAAATCCGCCCTCCTCAAAGTTGAGACTTTTCCGTATCAAACCGCTCAATCATATCTCCACCAACAATCTCTCGATTTTGCCAAGCATTCGCTCGTGCTTGGCGCCAGTGGCTCCGGCAAATCTAAATTTCTCAGTCTTTTTATTGAAAATCTAGCCACCAACTCTGAGTTTAAAGAAAACTACAAAATTGTCGTCATCGATCCTCACGCTGCCCTCGAAGATGATATCGGCGCTTACGCTCGCACCATCGACTTTCAAAGTGAAACCGACTCCATCCAGCTATTTGACAACACCTCGCGCGATCCAATTGTCGCCACCGAATTAATGCTTGAACTGTTAAAGAGCCTCCTCGCCGATAATTACAACCCCAAGGTCGCTCGTGTCCTGCTCCATAGCATCAGTATACTTATTAATCTCGGCAAATTCAATTTCCATAATCTAAGTAACTTACTCCTCAATCTCGAATATCGCAACCAAATTCTCCGCGAGCGCCAAAAACTCCCCGCCGCCTCACTTGAATTTTTCCTCACTGAATATACCGAAATCAAAACTCGCTTTTATACCGAAGCCATCTCGCCCATCATCACCCTCATCGATGAAATCGATATGATCCCCGTACTCGGCAAGCCCATCAACGCGTCCGATTTTAAGACTACCATCAAAGACAATTTCCTTACCCTCTTTTCGCTTGATCGCACCAAGCTCGGCGACCGTGTTACCGCCACCCTCTCCGGTATCGTCATACAACAACTTTTCACCCTCATTCAAAATCGCACTTTTAATGAGCATATCATTTTTATCATTGACGAAGTCGCCGTGATCGAAAATCCCATTTTGAAACGCTTTCTCTCTGAAGCGCGCAAATTCAATCTCTCACTCATCCTCGCCGGTCAATATTTCGGCGCTATCTCCGAAGAGCTGCGTACGGCAATCTTCGCCAATACCACTAATTATTATATTTTTCGCGTCGCCAAGGATGATGCCACGAGCCTCATCCAGAGCCTCGATTTCAAAATCCCGCTTGAAGACACTATGGAACGTAAAATTAAAGCTTTCACCGACCTACAAAACCGCGAATGCATCACGCGCGTTAGTTGTGGCAATCAGCTGCTCCCCGCCGTCAAGTGCCAAACACTTGATTTCACGCCGCATCCTCGTATTAAAACTCCTATGACGGCCTTGGCAACAAATCTACAAGCCACCGCCAGTAAAATAATCCAATTCACCATCAAGAACGCTAAAAAATTCCAAGAATTCTTTGCCACCAAAAAACACCGTGAGCATCGTATCAAAGGTGATACCTTCGAACAGCATGTCATGGCAGATCCAACAAAATTTAAATTAGGAGTCAAAAAATGAACGCCGAACTTGCTAAGTCAATCGTCGATAAAACTTTTCTCGCCATCTTTGGTCAGCAGAATCCCTATGACCTCATGACTTTCCAGCAGAAATTCGCTTTTGACGTCTTCTTGCCCCGATCCGTCCAAGATTACGAAACCGGACAAGAAACTTGGACTGACGCGACTAAAGGCGAAAAATTCATCACCGAAGCCACCTCTGATCGGATCGACAAAGAGCGCGGCTGGATGCGCCCCAAAGAAGAGCTAAGGAGCCTCGACCAAATCCTCCAAATCTGGCAGGAAATCAACAGTACTAATACCGAGCGCGGCAGCGACAATACCAATATCCTCGAAAGCGACACCATTTACCGCTCAGAGAACATCTATCGCTGCTCCAACTGTAACGATGCCAAAAACCTTGTCTTTTGTGATTCTTGCGGCCGCTCCGAATATCTTGTCGCCTGCTCGCGCAGTTTCAATGACAACTTCTGTATTCGCACCGACGACTCCGCCAATTGTAGCAATTGCTTCGAAATCATGTATTCCGCCAAAATCGCCAACTCACTTTTCATCCAAGATTGTTTCGATCTTTATGAATGCCTCTTTTGCGCTCACGTCGTACACCAAAAATTCTGCATCGCCAACATGCAATTCGAGGAAGATGAATATTTTGCCATCAAAGACCAAGTTATCAAATGGATTCTCAGTTAGTCATGCTATAATTTAACCATGAGCAAGAAAAATCGCCTTGATATCAACCCGATTTGGCTAATTATTTGGGCCATTATTTATCTTGCCATTCTTATCCTAGGCGTGATCGCACCCACCGGCGACCTCATCACCATCATCAAACTCGGCGGCATTTGCCTCTGTCTTCTCTACGTCGTCATCACTTTTCCGCGCGATTATTTATTAATTCTCGCCATGCTTTCCACCAGCATCTCCGACATTATTCTCGCTCTCAATAACACCTCTACCGCTGGCGTTATCACTTTCTTTGCCGTCCAAATTTTTCATCTGCTTCGCCTCAATCATTCTAAAACCCGCGCTATTATCATCTATCTTTTCGCCGCTATCTCCCTACTTTTCCTAAATTATTATCTAGGCATTTTCCCAATGCTCTACGCCGTTTGTGCTTTCTACGCCACCACGCTCGTCCTCAATCTCGTTTCCGCATGGTCGTGGTTTCGTACTGACCCGAAAAATCTGCACGCCGCCTCCGCCTTGCTCGGTTTCACGCTTTTCCTCTACTGTGATCTCTGCGTCGGTATCTCCTATTTCTCACTCATCGAAATCTTGCCAGCTTTCTGCTATGGCCTCGCCAACTTCTTTGCTTGGTTTTTCTACTACCCGTCACAAATATTAGTTTCAAATAGCTCAAAGTGTGCTATAATAGAAGCCAAAGGAAGGTAATTGTCTAAATTGGAGGTATATGGAAGGCAAAAAATTACGCAAGGGTGGTAATAATCAACGCGCCATCTTAGTTTTTGGCGCCCCGTGCAGCGGTAAGACCACTTTCAGCAAACAATTCGCTGAACAATTCAACGCAACATTCTACGATCTCGACACTTTGAAAGAGCAGCACAACCTTTCACGTCAGTTTATTCTCCTGCTAGTCGCCGAAATCGCTAAAACTGGTGCCACACTCGTCATCGAAGGCGCCAACGACACCGAGAGAGACCGTCGCGAGCTCGAGGAGATTCTCTGTGCCGCCGGCTATACGCCTACATTGATTTGGATTCAAACCGATGTCAGCACCATTCGTATGCGCCTCAAAAACAAACTCAAATCCGTCGAAAAAGCTAAGGAAATTTACGACAAGCGCGTCAGAGCTCTTGAAGCGCCTTCCGACGCCGAAGCTCCCATCGTACTCTCTGGAAAACATACCTATCCCGCTCAGCTCAAACAGGTGCTAACTCAGTTGTGATTTATGATCACGAATTTGGCGAAGTAATAGTTCGCCACAGTCCTCTCGCAAAGGGCATCCGTTTTTCCGTGGCGCCTTCTGGGCGCCTGCAAATGTCCGTTCCTAGCCACACTAGCGACTTTCTCGCTAAAAGGATCTTGAATGCCAATCGCGACCTTGTCCGCGAAAAAGTTCCCCTGAAGAGCCCCGAGACTCAGCGCGCTCGCGACGCCAAAAAGAAAATCCTCATAAAAAAGGCCAAGGAATATTTGCCCTATCGCCTTGAGTATTATGCCAAACGCTATGGTTATAAATACGAGCGTTGTCGCCTCAGTCATGCCGCCACTAGGTGGGGCAGTTGTTCGTCGACTGGCACTATTTCGCTCAATATTGGCCTTATGCAAGTGCCTGAGCCTCTGCGCGACTATGTGATTCTTCACGAACTTTCCCATCTTAATCACATGGATCATTCGCCCGAATTCTGGGCCGAAGTTGGCGAGCATGATCCGCGCTACAAAGAGCATCGCAAAAAACTCAAGAATTTCTCCCCTGGAGTATAAAATTTAGAGCAGGAAAAACCGCCGGCATTTCGCCGACGGTCAGCTCCTAGCAATCAAATCGATTGGAAATTAGTATCAATTTCCGCCGTTCTGCTCGCCAAGATCTTCTTCCTCGAAGTCAGAATCGTCATCAAAGTCATCTTCATCTTCGTACTCATCATCGTAGTAATCCCGATACGCACACTGCCATGCGTGTATCCCGTAGCCTACGAAACCGCCTAAAACAGTAGCGATGATTACGGTCAATGCGTTCTTGCACTTGTCGCCCATATTCTTTCACCTCCTTCCTAAAGAATATCTGACAAATCTGTGCAGGCTCGCCAGAGCATCATGAAATACCAGCTGCGCTGCGCCATAACCTACCACCAGCGAACCCATCAAACACAACCAAAAGATTTTGAAGCCTGTTGTGCTCATGGAATGATACGTTTCGACCGCCGTCGAACCATTCGGGTCAATCAGCACCAGCAGCATAACTACCGCGCCAGTCAGCGCCAAAGCAAACGCCCGCCTCTTTAAGAACCGCGGCATTTTGGTCCGCTCGGCATCATATAATGGCTCATCTGCATGCTTCCATCCCAGATAAAACGACAGCACCAAAGCTCCAACCATGGTAAAACTATGAATTGACATTCCTCTATCCTCCTAACGTTCTCTTGATTTTTATAGTTACTTGACCCCCAAAAAACTAAATCAAGCCTATCCTTCCATTATAGCACACTTCTTTCAAAAAGTCAATATAAAATCTCTCCTAAAGGGGGTTGCAATCTTGAAGAATCTGTGCTAAAATGATACACGTATAGTTAAATAACGATAGACGTTAACTAGACGATCAGGGAAGGCCCTTGAGAAGGGGAACCGCCCATTAGTCTAGCTTTCGTGTGTCATAAGGGAAAGGAAAAGGATGCAAGTCATCATCGGCACCAAAATTGGTATGACCCAGATCATCGGCGACG
>CAZCIN010000019.1:0-14184 GCA_964499245.1 uncultured Candidatus Saccharibacteria bacterium | reverse complement strand
CAAGGCATCCACTATCAGTGCCCTTATGTACCTTTTTATGCATTGACTTAACTAGTAATCGAAGCTCAAATGAGTCAATTACTGTTCCGTCTTACAATTTCATCGTTGTCACGATATAATACTGCGTCGCCTCAGAAATGAAAGTAAACTTTCGCTTCTTTCGGCTTCTTGTATTATCATCGTTGTCCAAATTGTTAATCGAAACCATCAAAAGCTGGTATAATTTATCTTTTTAGTGATAGATTTTACCTCGCGTGTTTCTATCTTAATACAGAGGTTGTTCTCCACAACTTGTTTAACTGTTTATCAGTATATCGCACTTTGTAATCAAAGTCAACACTTTTTTCGAAGATTTTTCTCGATTTTGGGAGAAATTGAGTACTAACAGGGGTGGACAGATGATAAACTGGGCAATTTCTAGTTGATTTTTGGGGCAAAAAGCCATAAAAGCATTGACTTTTTGAAGAAAGTGTGCTACAATGATAATAATCCTACAAGGATTTGGTGTCATTTCTTTGAGCAAAAATTCTGAAATAGGGTCGTAGTTTAAAATACTTGTTCCAAATCTCATTCTATCCGTCGTCGCAGGATAGGAGCTATCAAGAACTGATAGTTGCTATCCTGTGGCGAAAGCCTGGGAAAAATAAAAATCCAGGAGGATAAAGGAATGAGAGTAAATGATGTAAGAAACCAGTTGGACAGTAATGAATTGGTATTTGCCATTCAGAAAACAATCAACGCAATGACCGAGAGACTTAAAGTGGCGTTGCCGAGAGGTTGGAGACTGATTGTCAAAGTTGCCTGCGAGAACGGTAAAGAAGCCCCCCCCCCATGAGCTTATGTACTTGGACGTACAGGCGGATGAGGGAGGTGGCTCCTGGGCAGCAGCCAAGATTCAGACGCTGGAAAAGTGCCCGGGATGGGTAGCGACACATCCGATGGAAATTGAGGAATTGTGCGATACTCTGAAGTTTTTGGGCTTTAGCGACTGCGATGAGGCGGTAGACCTCTGCGAGGCGAATCTTTATGCCGAGCTGACGCCGGAAGACATCAAATGGCTGGTGGACGTCGAAAACGGTCCGGGACTGGCACCGGGGTTTGGCGGGATCAGGATTCCCTATCGCTGCAACTTTATGCAGACGGAAGCTTCGAATAAGTTGGTGGATGAATCCGGTGAAGTCTTAATCGCATTTTCGGGTGCAGCAGCATGGCAGGATTTGCAATTCGCGCTGGTGGTAGCACGGGAGATGAGAGATCATTGGGATGAAAAGAAAGATGAATTCCTGACGATGGACTTTGATCCCCTGAAAGCTTATCCGGAAATTGAATTCTGGATGAAGAATTTGGGGCTGTGCTAACTTAGGCATGGAATGAGTAAGTATTGCAGAAACCCCGGTTTTAGGACCGGGGATTTTTGTCCCCTAGTCAGGGCTTAACGAGTTCGGCTAACTTTGTAGTGATAGCAGGGGAGTCATCGGCGATGAGTGAGAGGCGCGCAGCAACCTCAGTATGAGCCATATCGATAGCGCGGCTGAGAGCGGGATCGTCTTGATGCTTATCGAAGAAAGCAAAGAATTTTTCGGCTTCGGCAGGGGTGCGAATGGTGGTTGCGACGGCTCTAGGATAGCTTTCGATGGACTTATCGCCGGCCATTTGCTCAATGTAATCCCAGTGCGAAAGAAGCCAATCAGAGGTCTCAGCGTGAGCGCAAGGGTTACGCAGAAGATAGATAAAGAGATAGAGGAGATCCTGCGGGCGAACGATTTCAGGTCGTTCGAGTAAGCCGACCATATCCTTGAGATATTCAGGATCGCGAACTTGGCTGGCGAGAACGTAAAGTAGGTCGGCCTTGAGCTCGGGGTCAGAAGTGGAATTATAAGTATCAATATAATGGCTAAAGACGGCAGATTCGTCGGTGCGGAACTTGGCGATTAGAATGGAGGCGCGAAGCTCCGAATCGATTGCGACAAGGTCAGGTTGATAAAGAGAAGCTAGGCGATTGGTAACATCAGGATCTTTGGCATAGAGAGCGAGGCCAAGCATAATCTCGCGGAATTTAAGGGCGTCTGGATCGTCGATATGTCCGAAATCCAACTCGGTAAAGTGCGCGGATAGAAGGTTGCGAAGGTAAGCTTGGAAATTAGATTCGTTGGCACTCTCGGGCGGGCAGAAGATCTTGATATTGGCGATTAGGTCGGTGACAATACTCCAAACGGCGCCGGAAGTTTCGGGGGTGAACTTGGGCAGGAGATCAAGCAGCGACACCGACGGGACAGCGGTAGTTTTAGAAAGGAGTGAGCGGTCAATCAAGAGGCGAAGCTTTTGCTCTAGTGAAAGTTCGTCAAAATGGGCAAGGCGTTCAGAAAACTCGGAAGTCGACCAATTCAAAAGATAATGACCGGACATATCGTCAAAGACAGCTGGAAGTGGCCAAGTAGTATTTTGGTCAGTTGGGCCGCCGATAGAAAATCGGATCTGCTGGTTAACTGGAGTAGTCGAGGACTCGTTAGGCTTTGGCCCGTTTGCCAGCTGCACATGTGAAATTGACGGGAAACCGGGCTGAGCGATCCACGTATCCATGAAGGCCTTAACGTCGAAGTCAGCGTAAGGCTGCAACGCAGTCCAGAGATCATCGCCGACAGTGTTCTGATATTGATATTTCACAAAGTAATCATGCAAGCCTCGGTCGAATTGCTCGGGCGTTATGAGGTGGATTAGCATCAAAACCAGGCGCGCACCTTTAGCGTAGACAATGGCAGAATCAAAGAGAGTAGCAATCTCGGCAGGGCTATTAACTTGCTGATGAACGGCTTGAACTCCTGGAATAGAATCGCGGCGAAGTGCGATCACGCAATCCTCAGTGAAGAATTTTTGCCAAATTTGGAAATCAGGGTAGAGGGCATCGGTACAATAATATTCCATGATGCTGGCAAATGACTCATTGAGCCAAAGATCATCCCACCAGGCCATCGTGACAAGATCGCCGAACCATTGGTGTGAGAGTTCATGAGTGACGGTGAGAGCAACAGTCTGCTTGGTAGAAAGAGCGGCATCGGGTGCAACTAGCATCATTGATTCGCGGTAAGTAACTAGACCCCAGTTTTCCATAGCGCCAGCGTCGAAGTCGGGCAGGGCAACTTGATCAAGTTTGGCGAGCGGATATTTAAGACCAAACTTATCATCATAATATTCCAGGGCGCGCGCGGCACATTCATTGGCGAATTTGAGTGAAGAAGCGGGGTGAGCGAGAGTGCCATAGGTGGTGCATTTGACACCATTTTTATTCGTCGTTTCGACAGAGTGGAATTTGCCAACTACCCAAGCGAGGAGGTAAGTCGACATACGGGGCGTGGTAGCGAATGTAAAGCTATGATCGTTTTGCGAGATTAATTCAGTATTAGCCAGCACTACGTCCCCTTTGGTAAAGTCGGAGATGGTGAGAGTGAGGTCAAAAGTAGCTTTGGCGGCTGGTTCATCAACACAAGGGAAACACTCGCGGGCATAATGAGATTCAAACTGAGTGGCAGCGATGCGCTCTTCCCCGCCATCATATTGATAGGTGGAGAGGTAGCAAGACTGCATGTCGTGATTAAGCTTCGTGCGCCAAATTAGCCGCAAAGTGATTCCCTGTTCCAACGGCTGGTCGCTAGGCAAAGTGAGTTGGAGTTCATCGGTGGTAGTGTCCAGTGAAGTCTCTAGATCCGTCGCGGAATCGCCGCTAATGAGCTGAGCGGAGCTGATGTCTAAAGTTTTGGCGTGCAGATAAAAAGTCGAGGCATGCGGAACACCTGTGACTAAGGCCCCACCATCAATAGTTTCCTGCCCGCGGTCAATCGTGAGCTGGAGTTGATAATTGGTTGGGCTAAAAAACTCTAGAAGCTGTCGCATAGGTCCTCCGTTTATTATATATAATATATATTATACACTATCTAAGGTCAGCAGAATTTTATTGACATGATGGCTGCATAGTGGTATAGTACGATGAACATTATTTTGGCTTTTATGTAAAATCAGTTTTGGTCATTATATAGAATCTCGAGATAATTTTCCGCCGGCGCAAAAAACGTGCAAGGCGGTTTTATTTACTATTTTTAATCAGGAGTCGCTACTATGCCACCTACAATCACAAACAATAAAACTTTTCGCCGCCACGAGCGCCAAATTGAGAACGTCGTACAAAAAGCCGTTACAGCGCAAGTAATCAATTTGAGCGTCAAAGATATCTGCAACACTGTGAAAATTTCTCGCCAGACTTTTTATGCACACTATTCTAGCGTGAACGATGTGCAGAGAATGCAGGAGCAACGTCTGCAGGCTGATTTTAAGAGACGCATTGGCATCATCACAAAGCGAGAGATAATCTTCACAATCATGCTGACTTTTGTTCAGGATAACTCGAACTATTTTTCAGTTGTTCTTGGTCGTAAGGATCTGAGATTACTTACCTGGATGATTGACTACGTACGTCCGCGCCTTGTACCACGCGACGTAACGGACATTTCCTACTATCAATATCGTGGTTGCTTGAAGAGCACGATTCAAATTTGGGTGCTATCCGATAAACACACAAAACAGCGTTTGCCGTTTTACGTGAATGAGCTGCTGCGTACACGCGTTATGCGAAGCCAGTTAAGCCAGCTACCATCATTCGCCGAGTCGACCATCCAACCCGCGCAGATCCAGTGCCAGACAAACATCGTGCAATAGCTTTTTGCGAAAGTCCAAAACTCGCACACTATAACCGAAAAGTCGTTCTAGAGCTGGTTTGAGGCTCCAATAATGAGTATTGAGCAACAATATGGTGTCGGTTTGAATTAGATCCGAAACGACTTTAGCAGTGCGTCGCCAGAACCTTCTAATAAGTGGTACCCTTTCCTCTCTTGGTGGGTCAATGGCGGGCGCTCGAGCCTTTTGAAGCATGGCTTCGCCTGCCAAATAGAAGTACTCGCCGAGTTCAGCCTTAATAATCTCTGCGGACATCTCGCCCATATCAATTAGGCTTTCCCAGCCAGAACAGTCTGGGGCAATGAGATTTACTTCGGGTAACTGGTTCCTTAATTCTGCCCAAATCGGCAGACGGGGCAAAAGCTCATCGCCCATAACTGTAATTGAATGGGGTCTATGCCTAGTACAATAGATAAGACGATAGTCAACGCCCATACCAACGAAACGCTGGTGTGGATGTCGGTCTTGCAACATATCTAATGCAATCGAACTCATATAGCCGCCTAGAACAATCAGATCCACTTTATCAAGATATGGTTTGAGGCTTTCTTCAACAAACGCACAAATTTCTTTTGGGTCCATTAGCTCATACGGACGAGGGCCGCCATCAATCACACACTTGACCTCGACCACTCCAAGTTCCTCTGCAAGATAGTTCGCAACATTCTTGCCGCCCCAGCCGCCATCAAATACTACGACCTTCAGCATTTTCGCCATCTCCATTTGCACTAGTCATGGTCCAATCTTATATCTAACTTTGATCTGTAAAATTGGACTTTTCAAAAATAGTTGACGAACTGTCAACTATTCAAGATGAAAGAGGCAATAGCTAAATAACCCTTGCGACTTCTTCCAAAGTGGTTTCACCGCGCAAAGCCGCAAGGCAGCCCTTTTGCTCAAGCGTCAGCATACCACTTTGGCGGGCAGAATATTCAATTGCTTCAGTACTAATATCTTTCAAATCGCCGCGGATAAATTTTTGGATCTCCTCGTTCACGACAAGCTGTTCAATTAACACGGTGCGTCCTTTGTAACCAAAGGGGATTTCGGCCGTAGGAACTGGACGATAAAGGATCGGATTTTCTAGATCGACATCGGGAACGCCGGCTAGCACATTGCGCAGATAGGCAAGCGTGGATGCGTCAGGCTGATAAGGCTCTTTATTACTGGCGAGTTTACGAACGAGACGCTGTGCCATGAGCATACGAATTGAAGTGGCAAAAATTGGATTGGTGCCAATCAAATCAATCATACGTGAGAAAGCGGCGGATGTGGAATTGGCGTGGAACGAGCTAAGCACTAGATGGCCGGTGATAGAAGCCTGGATGGCAGTTCGGGCAGTATCCTGGTCGCGAATCTCACCAACCATCACAACATCTGGGTCAAGACGCAAGACAGAACGCAAGCCATCAGCGAAAGCATCATTATCATCACCAGCATTGGTATAAATCGGAATTTGCGAAATACCGGTGATGCCATATTCAATTGGATCCTCCAGCGTGATGATCTTGCGCTCTGTGGTGTTGAGGGCATTCAAAATCGAATAAAGAGTAGTGGATTTACCAGAACCAGTTGGGCCGACCATGAGAACAAGACCACGCGGGTGGGAAATTACTTCGCGAATCAGACCTAGCTCATCGGCTGATAGACCAAGCAGATCAAGATTGAGCAACGTTTCGTCGAAGTTGAAAAGACGCAAAACCGCATCTTGACCATACATAGTCGGAACCATCTCAACACGGATGTTGAGCAAGTGAGAAGCGCCATTAGAAAATATGTCTTTCTGCATATGGCCAGATTGAGGCTTGGTGGAAGCAGTAGACAAATTAGCGCGAGCAGAAAGTTCACCCATAAAAATGCGATAGCGATCACGGTCGATATTGGCTACTGGGTGGAGAATGCCATCTACACGCATGCGGATCCGAATCTTATTGCGAAGATTTTCGATGTGAATATCTGAAGCGCCCAAACGGTCGGCTTGATCAATCAGGAAGTCAAAAACTTTATCCGTTGAAACTTTATTGAGCGTACGGCTAACCTCGGCGATAGTTTCAGAATCGCCCTCGCCAGCAATTTTGATATCGTCATACTGAACCTGCTGCGGAGGATCGTAACGCAGCATAAAGACTTCGTAGGCGCTGTTGGAAATTAAGAAGAAGGTAGAGCGGATACCCCGATCAAGATACTTCTGGCGTAATTCGGGGATTAAATTATTAGGGGTTTGGCTTGTGACCATGAAACGAAAAGGCACTGCCTCAGAACCAGCCTGGAGTGGAATAATGTGGTCGCGATGCATCTGCTCGACCGGCAAAACATCCGGCACGAGCGGTATGGTACGTTCAAAGTCGCGTGTGTCTAAGTAGGGTAAACCAAGGATGCGAGCACGATCATGTGCTGCTTGTTCCTCATTATCGCGACGTTTGCGCTGAATTTCTGCTTCATCCATAAACTAGACGCCTACCCTATTTACTTATGGTTATATTATAGCACAAAAATGTAGCGAAAAAAGTGTTGACAAAAAGATTATGGCTTAGTAGAATGAGTGTAATAGGTCACAAAAAAACAAAAAGGATAAAAATAAAAATGCGTTTAAAGAATAGTTCGAAGCGTAGGTTCGTGGGACCGGTTGCTTGTGTTATGGCGCTAGGCTTCCTCGGATTTAGTGTAGTATACCCACAAATCGGTTCGGTTTATGCGGCCGAGTCAATGAATCCAGTCGAGGGATCTGGTAATGGGACTATTCAGGTGGAGGTCCAAGAAGTGTTTGGTCCAGGTGTTACTGATACTGAAGGAAGTGCCAATGGGCAGATTTCAGTGGATGTGGAGAATGTGAGCGATCAGGGGAATGTAACTACTACAGAAAGCAAGTCGATCAATGTGACCGTTGAAGAATTCTTGCAAATCACCATTCCAAAAGCTGAGGATGGCACGGCTGGGACGGCTGATGTGATGATGGAAGCCGATCCGGTATCGGGTGGCGTTACGACTCGCAATAGCTCTAATTTTACGGTGGCGGGTAATAACCGCAATGGTTTCGGTGTGTTTGTTTACGCTGATACTGACCCAGCTTTGAACAGCGCCAATACGTCAGTGAAAGTGGCACCAATCACTGGAAACGGAACTGCTTTGAGTGATTTTGATGTGAATAAATGGGGCTACAACGTCACTAAGGCTAATGCTACCGAAACGACGATTAACTCTTATAATCCTTTGGCGGTTCGTACCAATACGACGACTGCAGCATACACCGTTGACCATCCTTCGGCCGGCGAAGATCTTAAATTGAATTGTGGTGCGAAAGTTGATACCAGTATTCCGGCTGGCACTTATAGTACTGGCGTGGTGATTTCGGCAGTGGCACCGGCAACCAACTGGCAGCCTTAATAAAATATTAGGCACAAAAAATCCCCTCATCGGAGGGGATTTTTACTAGGCACTAGTCGCAGTAAACCGAGTCGAGTAGTTCCACGCAATCGCCTTTGCCATCGTAGTTTTCTTCGTAGGCATCGGAAATCATATTGTAGAGCTTCTTGAAAGCTGAATAAACATCCGAGATATCGCCAGGCTCAAACTCGACAATATCTTCAATGTCAGGTTCGTTCTGATTGATATAGCTACGGAGGCTAGCGCGAGCTTCCGTCATAGCGGTACGCGCAGCACTGCTGCCCTTGTCTGCGCCTTCCATATATTCACGGTAAGCTTTGCTGTAAGCTAAGCCGCGTTCAAGCCAGCCGTCAGCATACTCAATGAGGGTATCGTTGCCAGACTCTTTGAGCGCATCAGCGGCTTTGCGGTAAGCATCGTCGTCTTGGATAGCGCTACTGGCGGCACTGGATTTGATAACGAAAGTGTGCCAAGCCTTATAGACTTTGAGAGTTTCTTCGACGCCGGATTGATCGGGGAAAGCTTGGTCATAGGCTTTTTTGAATTTGTCATACTGAGCTTTAATATCTTTGTCACGTTTGACGCCGGAAGTCTTGCCGAGTTCAATGATTTTTGAATCGTCGTGCTCTAGTGAGTCAAGACAATCCGAGACGTAATCATTGTAGGTTTTTTCGTTTGTCCAAGTGGAATTGACATAGCTAGCTACGCGACTGCAAGCGTTGGTGTTATTGCTAAGATCGCTAAGTTCATCCATGACTTCTTCGGCCTTGCGGTAACTTGCGCCATAGTCAATACGAAATACTAGCGAAAAAATGATCGCAATAATGGAAATGGTAACGAAAATACCACCACCGATGCAAGACCACATGATAATCTTCTTTTTGGTTTTGGGGTCTAAAGGCTTCGGAGCGGATTTAGCAACTGGGGCTTTAGTAGAAGATTTTGCAGCGGCTTTACTAGGTGCAACTTGAGCACCAGCACCGAGTGCAGTAGTATAGCCCTGAGCTTGAAGACCGGCATCACCTTTGGCAAGCAAAATGATGCCTTCGACGAGCCCCCAAATACCGTTGCCGAATAAAACTAAGTAGGCAATTACATACATAGCGACGACGTAAGCGGGTGGGCCGTATAGACTTAAACGGAATTCGTTCATGCTGGCAATAATGATCGTGGCGATAATCACCAAAATAAGACCGGCAGCGGCAAGCGCTACATGGATAATTCCCTGCACTTTTTTGCCAAGATACCAGTCGTGGGCGCCGTACTGACCAAGAAAAATTCCCAGCAAACCGGCAGCGGTTGCAGATTTTACTTTCTGCATAACTCCTCCTCAAATTAATATTATATATATTATAGCATACGGCGAAGTTTGGCTTCGTAGAAAACCGTGGGGATGGCAGGCGGAGGAGTAAAATCGGTAGAATGAAGAGGTAAGCGAATACGCGCGTCATAATTATGCAAAATATGGCGACCAAGTTGAGAAGTATAATGGCGATCGGTAGGGATTAATTTGAGGGCGAGTTGTTTTTGCAAAATTAGATAGATGGCGAGTGGATAGTTGTAATTTGGTGTGGATTTAGAAATGATTTGCCCGTCGCGATTTTCTAGGTCGAGCAGTTTATAAAGAATCTCAGCAGAAAGATGGAAAGGCGGATTAGCAAAGACTTTGTAGGGGGTTTCCGGGAGATTCAGAGTTAGAAAATCTTGTTCAAAAACTCGAACATTCTCGATGTGATACTTAGCAAGGTTGGCACGAAGTTTTTCGGCAGTGGCGTGATCGGGCTCGATTGCCCAAACTTCACGAACGCGTTTCGCAAGAGCAATCGTGATAACTCCTGAGCCAGCACCGATATCCAGTACAAGATCACGCTTTTTGAGATTGCTATGACCGATGAGTTTTAAGGCAAGGCGTGGCGACTTTAGGAAATGTTGGGAAAGTTGATAATTACGAGTGGGCATGGCTTTCAATTTCTTGTAGTTCAAAACGATTTTCTTGTTTTACGTCGGGATGCTTAGCGTGATCGATTTTATCCATAAATAAAGTGAGCGGACGTGCCCAAAGTTCCCCGTCGCCATAAAGGGCTTGATATATTACCATCTGCTCGCCGGTTTCGGAATGTCTGGCAATGGCACGCACGATATAGTAATCACCTTTGTAGTGACGATAGATGCGGCCGATGATAGGTAAATCTTGCTGAGTCATTTTTCACCAAACTCCGATTCGAGCAATTCAATGAGGGCTTGATAGTCAACCGAATGCGGTACTAAGCTAGGGTCATTATTTTCTATCATAGCTTTAAATTCTGAGAATGGCACAAATTTCAGTTCTGATACTTCCGATTCTTGCCTCGTCATGTCGTTAAGAGTTTTCTTGGTGCGCACAATGTAAGAATTATAGAAACTGTTGTTAATGAATCCGGGGTGCGGCTGCGCGGAGGAATGATGCTCGCAAAGAGGCTGGAAATCGGCAGGCGGAATGTCTAAGCCGATCTCTTCTTTAACTTCGCGCACGGCGCCGGTGAGCGGGTCATCTCCAGTTTGCAAATAGCCACCGACAGAAATATCCCAGAAATTCGGATGCGTGTCTTTGTCTGGCGCGCGACGCTGGAGCAAAATTTCACCTTTGTCATTTACGATCCAAATATGCACTGCACGATGCCAATCGCCGTCACGATGCACGGCAGAGCGAGGCTTAATTAGGCCAGTTTTATTGCCATGCTCATCAAGAACGTCAAAATATTCTTCGGAGTCGCTGATTGAATTCATAAGTCGATTATACCATACTGCAAACGACTATGCTGGGTCGACGTGAACCATACAGTGCTTGACGTCCGGGAATTTAGACTCAAGTTTGTCGTGAACTTGATGGGCGATGCGGTGGGCATCCGTCAACGTAAGTTTGCCGTCCACGCAAATCACCAGTTCTACGTAAACCTTGGCGCCAAATTCACGAGTTTTAAGATCCTTAATGCATTCGACGCCCTTGACCGATGCTGCACAATCGCGAAGCTGAGTTTGGACTTCTTGCGTGCAGGCGTGATCGACCATTTTATTGGTGGCGTCTTTGAAAATATCCCACGCGGCCTTGAGGATGAAGACGCAAATGACGACCGAGGCGATCGGATCACAAATCGGGAAGCCAAGTCGAGCTCCGGCTACACCGATCAGAGCGCCGATTGACGAGAAAGCATCGCTACGGTGGTGCCAAGCATCGGCAGTGAGGGCCGTGGAATTAATTTTATGAGCATAATGAATTGTATAATGATACATTGCTTCCTTGCTCACGATCGAGACCATGGCGACCGCCAAAGTGAGAATGCCAGGTGTCGTGGCACTATGATATGACCCATCAATAATAGTCGTGATACCTTCGTAGCCAATTCCTAGGCCGACAAGAGATAAGACGCCCGCTAGCAACATAGCAGCAACGCATTCAAAACGTTCGTGTCCGTATGGATGGTCGTCATCGGCTTCTTTGCTAGAAATTTTAACACCAATAATTACCACGAAAGTACTTAACACGTCAGAAGCAGAATGAACCGAATCGGAAACGAGCGCGGCCGAATGAAAAACAAGACCCGTGAATAGTTTAATGAGAGAAAGCAAAAAGTTGCCAACTAAACTAACGGCCGAAACTTGGTAGGCAATTTTTTGATAATCGTGATCCTTGGAATTATTTTTTGACATTTTTGACATAGGAAATATTATAGCACAAAAATGGTGCCGTCGGAGGGATTCGAACCCACGACCCCTTGTTCCGAAGACAAGTGCTCTAATCCACTGAGCTACGACGGCATGGGAACATTATACCACAGGGAAAGATTTTGCTCTAGTGGCCGAGCAAGGTTTTGAGGCGCTGACTGAGCTTGGAAAGTGAGGTCTCGGAATTTTGGGATACGTTTGAAGTGGGAGCGGCAGGTTGCTCGAGGTCTGGCAGAGGAAAAGTTGCTTGGCGTGGATCAATAGCAGGAACTTCTGGTTCGCTTGAAACTTCAGAGCTAGCCTGAGGGGTAGGCGTGATTGTCGCGCCAGGAATGCGCGTTAAATCATAATCCAAAATCGTGATGGGGAGCGATCGGATTTCGTCATTAATATACGGCTGATCGGGCAATGGAAAAAGTGTGAAAATAGGCTTATCAAAATAATGTGCGACAGCAATTTCACTATAAGTATTTGCACCAATGTAGCCTTGAGTGCAATTCTTCAAAAAATTACAAACAAGTATGACATCAGCGCTACGGATTTTGTCGATGTGAAGTCGCCAAGAATTAGTTTCAATTTTTGCTTGCACAGGATCAAAATTTGGTTGCTCAATAAGACGGTTGATAACGCCATTTGGCAGCAAAACTTCGTGGCCAAGACGCTCCAACATTTTACCAACTTCAATAACTTCATTTGTGAAAGTCAGGCTGCAACAAATACAAATTTTCATAACACTCCTTTTCGGAATTATAGCATACTTGGTCGATGAAGAAAAACGCTCCCAGTTTACGCTGAGAGCGTGATTGCAACAGTAGGTAGAGACTATGACTCAAGATATTTGATGAGATAATTCCAACAGCCAGCTTTGTCAGTAATACCATCATAATTATTCTGAATACGGGTAGTTAAATCAGTAAGATCGAACCAGCGAGCTTCGTCAACTTCCCCAGGTTGAAGCGTAAGGCTGGACGGATCGAGATCTCGCTCAAGAACATAATATTCATTAAAGTGATTGTTCTTGATATCCCCAAGATCCTGAGAGGAGGTCGAGCATCCAATAAAAAGCGGGGTATGTTCAGAGAGTTGCAAACCAAGCTCTTCGGCGGCTTCACGAATAATAGCTTGAAAGCCAAATTCCCCAGCATCGACATGCCCACCGACACCAACATCCCATAGCCCAGGCCACAATTTCTTGGATTGGTTGCGTTTTTGTAAAAGCACGCGTTGGTGATCAGGGCTAATGATAAACAGCACGACGCCTTTATGCCATAGACCATCAGCATGCGCGGTGGCACGATCAACAACTTGGCCAGTATAATTCCCCGTCGCATCAAGTATATCTAATAATTCCGGCATGATTAGTTCTCCAAAAGTTTAGCAAAAATTTCTTTGCGGAGCCAAAGGTGGCTTGAGATAAACCAATCATCGCGAGATTGAAGCCCAAGGACCTGCGAAAGATAGTTAGCAACATCCGAATTGTTAGTCAAAATACAGTTGCAACGATCGGAAATACTAAGAATTGAGCAAAGCCAATTCTTGTCCAAATTATTCATCTCATGATATATGTCTGCGGTGCGATTTTCGAGAACTTTGCCATCCCAAAGGGTCAACTGGGCGCATTCAATATCAAGATTGAGCTTAGGAATATGGAAAGGTTTGTGATCGTTCCGAATGGAGCTTGCGAGGTTACTAACGATAGTTTTTGAAACGGCGGCAAAATATTCCGTAGCAAAATTAATGACCGTGGTATTAGCAAGCCCAGCAAGATGCTCTGCCGCTATGCGGTCACGATCGGTAGTAATGATGGCGTTAAAATTTAGTGTATTATCAAGAATCGCCGCTAGCAAAAGACGAGCGATAGCGGGCGTCATTTTAGCGTAGTCCCAACATTCACCCCACCATTCATAAATACTAGTAGCAACGGCGCCAATCTTTTCGATAATGGCCTTATCGCCGATGCGTTCGCGCCAATAGGATTCGAAACCAGGATGATGATCGATGATTTCTAGAATTTGATTGTCTGGAAAATATTGATTGATGATTTCGGGTATAGAAATATCAAGGATAATTGCTTCGTCGCCGGGCTTAAAATCCAAAGTAAAATTTTCTAATTCACGAATACGCAGAAAATCTGGCACACTATAATTTGGCTCGGCGGCGAGATAAGTACGAGCAGCTTTGTCACGTTGATTTAACAACTCTGCATAGGCGAGACACGAAGCATAGCCATCAATTTCGGTATAGTGTCCGGGCGTAGCAACATAAATCATAATTTCATTATAACATAGGCAGCTGTGATATAATATAGGGGTAAAAGTTGTGCGCCCGTAGCTCAGCTGGATAGAGCGTTGGTTTCCGGAACCAAAGGTCGTA
>CAZCIN010000018.1:0-15952 GCA_964499245.1 uncultured Candidatus Saccharibacteria bacterium | reverse complement strand
TTCATCATGAGCCGCCGCGCTATGCGCTAAGCGAAGTTTGATCGCTCCCGCAAGGCCAAACTGCGGAAAGAAAATCCCCCTCTACTCAGGTAGTGGGGGATTTTTGATGTTTAGTTTAGTGTTATAATCGTCTAGGGCATTGCCAGCTGATCTGATACCGTAAGGCACTTGCAGATTCAGTTTTGGACTATTTTTGAGGTGGGGGACACACTTTTTATAAGTAAAAAAAGTTGCCGGACTGTGTGTACTGGGCAGCAAAAGGGTCCCTGTAATTGCCTGCGTACTGGGGGTTGTCCTCGTGTTCTTTCCCAGGTTTGTTCTAGAGGTAGCTTTAAGTTATGCGTCGGCCGTCCGGAAGTAGTTCCGGTTTTCCCAGTTCCTGCGTACCGGCAACTACAACCGTTCCTACGGCAACCTCGCCAATCGTACAACGAATGGCAACTGGTGGTCTAGCACGGCCGGTTCGGCTACCAACGGACACAACCTGAACACGAACACCGGCAACGTCAACGCCCAGAATAACAATTGGCGAGGTAACGGCTTTGCTCTGCGCTGCGTAGCGCGCTAGTAGTTCCGCTTGCCAGCACCTCTATGATAATGCCCCACAACCTTATGGTTATGAGATTTTTAGCATTTTGAAAACTCTTATGCTATAATGAATAATAATTATGGATGGTCATGAGAATGATATTTTGGACGGTACGGCTCCGGCGAATCCAACCGAACCGGTAGCGCCAGTCATGTCAGAAACCCCGGAAATGCCAACGACACCGGCCGCAGGCGGGATTTTTAGTGGTAGCGACACGCGCATTGAAACCGAGAATCTTCCCGAGAATCTACCGACCGCCGTCCAGCCAGCGCCAGCTAGCGCCATCACGCCAGCCAATCGCACCACCTCTACAGTGACCGGGGATTTAAAGCTTGGTGGCGCCCCGAAGAAAAAGAAATGGCCGCTGGTTGTGGTGGGAGGAGTAATTATTGCTACTATTATTGTCGTCGTTTGGGCTATAATCAGCCATAACTTTACTAATAAAACAAAGAATGTGGTCGGAGAGACGAACCTTAGTGCTATCTTTGATGAAACCGCACCAATTCCGGCTGAGCAAAATGGCCAATACGGCTACCTTGATCCAAAGAATGGTGGCTGGGTGATCACCCCACAATACCTCGCGGCCAGTAGTTTCTATGGTGACTATGCCGCAGTTAGTTTTTCTCAGGCCAATCAACAAAAGGTGGCGATTATTAACCGTAGCGGTGAGACTGTAGTGACGCAAGAAAGTGGTTCAGTCGACGCTTATTATGATATCCAAAATAACATATGGGTAGTTGGCGGGAACATTTACGATTCATCTATGAAAAAGCTTAATGCAGATGGAGTAACGGGGAACTATATTGGCAACGGCTATATTCTTAGCAGCACTCAAGTAGAGGAGGATGTCAACAACTCCCAAGAAACTGCTCCTGAATCAGATGGAACTAGCGAAGAGGGGTCGACTAGCTCGTCAAGTTCTACCACTTCAGATGGTGATGCTCGCACAAAAACCATTGGCAGGATCGAAGATCTCAATGGCAATGTGCGCTATGATTGCCAAGGGTTTTGTACTGCCAATACTACCAATGATGGTAGTGGGCACGTTTATGCAGTCGTACGCAATTGGGGCGAACCAGCCAAAATCATCGCGCTACCTAGCGGTGATGTCCTTTATACTGCTTCAGAGCCAAATCGGATTCAGATCTTGCGAGATATTATATTTGTAGAAGATTCCAGTAATACAAAAAAATATCTCAAGGTGGAAGACGGCAAAGTATCTATTGTTGATGATAAAGTCAAGGATGCACGCGCCACTATCTCTAACGCAGGCGAATATTATGCCGAGGAATGTAATGGTCGCAACAGCATTCTCAAAATCAACGGTGAAATAGTGATGAAATGTGATGTTACTGATTATACCGAATTGCCGGAAACCACCTATCTCATGTACCAGGCGACTTTTTCCAAAGACCCGCTGTTTGTCGAGCGAGAAGACAAGATAGAATTGGTCAATCTTAGAAAAGCAGATACGCTCCAGACTTTTGAGCTGGGAGATGTCACGGTTTATGACAATAGCCCATTCTTTTACATGCTTTCTAATAATGGCGTGGCGAAAGTATGTAACCTCTTAAAAGGTGCTGACAAATGTATAGAAATTGAGGATAGCAATGCGGACGTCGCCGGATTTGGCAACTACTTAACTGCTACGTCCGGAGATAAGGTCAAGATCTATAATGTAGATTTGGAGATGATCCATGAGTAAACGTCTAAAGTTTACAGTGTTGCTAGGCGTTATCCTGTCCGTAGTATTTTCAGTGACATTGGCACCGGTGCAGTCAGCCTATGCCGAAAAAGGCAACACTGAGGCCAGTCTCAAGAGGGCTCTTTATGCTAGCGCTGTTTATCAGTGTGCTAAAGATTATGGTGGTACCGGCTATTTTTTCCAACAAGTTGCCAAAGGTGATAAGATCTCTTCGATTTTTGCCAGTGATGATGTCTATAACTATTTCATTGGCACCGGGTACGGTCTCAGCACCTCTGGTACGATTAGCTGTCGAGTAGCAGCGGAAAAACTTTTCGGCGCGACAAATATTGGCGATGGTAGCTTTGGCGATAGAGGCGTCTTGAAAGGTGTTTACGAATATAGTTCCAGCGGCGAGAAGAAAATTAGTTGTGGCTATGGGATTATTAACTCGCAAAAAAGTGGCCTAATCCAAAACAATAAGCAGTTCTATTGGCCAGCGGGTTATTATGACGGTCCTACTGGCCACGTCAATATGACTAACCATGGTAGGATTTGGGTGGTGTACGACGACAGCGGCCCAATTCGTCTAGAAGGATCAACTAGCGACATCGATACGGCACACGCACTTGAATCAATGCGCCAATATAGTATTGATTGGAAGTATGACGACAAAATTTGCCAAAAGCTTGTAGAGTATACCGAAATTTACTCATTCCCAGCAACCAACGCACTTAACGAACAGATTACGGCATATGTCCCAATACGTTCTAATACCACTGACAAAGTTGACGGTTCGTTTTGGCTGAATGGTAATAATGTCGATGATGCCGCTTGGTTGAATACGGCTAGCCCAGCCGGATTCACTCATCATGTTGAGACGGCTACGGATAGCACTAAACTACTCCCTACTAGCGATGCGAGTACACAGTTAATGGCCAATATTCAGCGACTTTATCTTGATGGATCGGCAGGGCTGTCGGCATTTTTGAATGATCATCCAGACGCGCGCTATCTGTTATACGGGCGCTATCTATTCAATGGCGATGGTGGCTATAGCAACGGGTGTGCTGGCGCTGTAGTACTAGATAAAGATGTTGATCCTAAAAAGATGGACACTACATACTGGGACACAAGCTTGTCGTATGTCAGTACTTTTACTGCCTGGAAGAACGCAAGCACCAAGGAGACTTATCGAGTTAAATTTGGCGGTAATGGTATTGCTGCCCCAGGCCGAGACGTTGACGTAATATTGCCAGGACAAGAGTATACAGACTGTTCTGCCTTGGTTTCAAAATTTTCCTCTACGACTAATTCTGTTTCTACTGCTACGCCAAAGACTACAGTTTACAAATATATGGGGGTCACGGATGCTGGAGAGTTGCCGGATGATAATGACCCGGGTACGGTTCCAGGCGGTGGTGGCAGCACTGATGATGAAGACACGGGCAATGACGTTACGGTCTCCGAGTGTATTGACTCGGCGGGCGCATTGGGCTGGATCATCTGCCCGGTACTTGATATGGCGAGTGACGCAACCGAAAAACTTTATAGCTATATCCAAAATAATTTCCTTTGGATTGGCGAAGACGTAATGGGCACTGGCAAAGAGACCCATAATGCTTGGAAGGAGTTTCGTAACTATGCCAATATAGCTTTTATCATTATGTTCCTCGTTGTGATTTTGTCGCAGATTACCGGCTTTGGAATTTCAAATTATGGGGTCAAGAAAATTCTACCTCGCCTCATTGCAGTAGCCCTACTTACGAACTTGTCATTTATTCTATGCCAATTGGCTGTAGATCTTTCAGATATCGTAGGTGCGGGACTAAATACGGCGCTGTCAAGTCTCGGTGGGGTCGAAGAGGCTAGTGAAGCTACTTACGGGGTGAATGGTATTATAGACAACGTAAGGGGCGCATTATTCGGCGTTCCTGTTACTGCCGCCGCGATAACTATAGGTGTAGCCACATGGAGAATTTGGCTTTTGCCTCTGCTGCTAGCTATTGTTGGTGCACTAGCTGGTGTATTCATGTTCTTCTTATCGCTCGCCGTACGTGAAGCAGGTATCATTATCCTAGTTGTGCTTTGTCCGGTAGCTATTATCTGTTATGCTTTGCCAAACACTAAAAAGATCTTCGATAAGTGGTTCCGGCTCTTCACGTCGCTTCTTATGGTTTATCCAATCTGTGGCCTCTTAATGGGCGGCGGCCAATTCGTGTCTAAGCTTCTCATAGATCTTAACAATAGTAACGGCGATGTCCAGTTTATGTTTACCCTTACGGCCATGCTACTATCAGTAGTGCCATTCTTCTTTATCCCCACTATCGTGCGCACATCGCTCAATGCAATTGGTCAGCTTGGTGCTAGACTTAGTAACTTCGGCCGAGGAATGAGCGGAAGGCTTGCTGGGAGCATTCGCAATTCTGAGGGTTTCCGTAACAGGCAACGTGAATTGGCAGCGCAACGCGACGAGAGAACTGTACGCAATCTTGACCGCTGGGGTAGAGTCAGGAAAGCAGTTGGTCTAAGTGAGTTTAGTAGGAGCGGTCAACGTCGGCGTTCTCAAGCCTATGCTAGGGCAGATAAAATACGTCGAGAAGACCTGCTGGGTCAAGCCTATAACGGGCGAGAGCTATTGCACTATGACACAGAGCGAGAAAAACAACTACTGGGCAATCTCGCTGCTAAAGACCTTGAGGAACGTGTGTCCGGAGCCAAAGCGGCATTCCGTGATAGTCCCGAGATGGCTGCAGAAGGGAATATCGTCGCCAAACACGACGAGCTACTCAAGCAATTTGGTAATGACCCGAACAATATTCGGTTGCAGAGCCAGTTGCGTGCACTTGAAGAAATGGCCATGGAAAAAGGTGCGCCTGGGCAGGATCTGCTCCAGCAGAGTTTCGCGAGATATGTGACGCAGAACAAGAATAGCTGGAACGACAACAAAGGTTTGGCCATGAGTAAGCTTGGAGCCGGTATGGCCACTCGCTACGGGAAAGAGCTCAACGGTTCCGATAAAGGGTTCAACACTATGATGAACCACTTCGCCGACAAGAAATTTAAGTTAGACTCGTTCGGTGGCGACGAAACGAACGGCTATCATTCGGAGTATGATACTAAACTTGCTGGTTTCACTGCAGCCGGTATGAATAAGGCTACTCCTGGCGCTTTGCAACGTGGTCTTGCAGCCTTGCAATCTGGTGGTTTTAGGTCTAGCGATGCAAAGAAAGATGCGGAGCTAATAGCGCAGGCACAGACAATGGTTGGCAACGCTACCCAAGCCCTTAATGATGAGTTGATTGCTAATGACCTCAAACCTGCGGAGAAAGGTTTCGTACAAGGCATCGCCGCTTACGGTGCATCAATGCCCGGCAATTCCGCCATTATCACCAACTTGGGACAGGGAAGTTTGGAAAATCTATCGCAGTTTGTTGATAGCACCAACGACCCATCTACGCTAATGACCCTTGGGCAAAATATCCAGGATGCAGCCAGCAGCAGTCACCTTTATGGAGAGGCTGAGACTAGCCGTATTAAGATGATTATCAACAAGATTAATAGTAAGGCTGGTACTTCCTACACCTTCAACCCAGCTTCAATGCAAATTAATAATCAAGACAACCCATCGCCAATCATAACCGGTGATGCTGCCGAAGAAGCTTTCCGCAATAGGAACAGATCTTAGACAAAAAATAACCCCCGTTAATCGGGGGTATATTTTTTGAGGGGGTGAGCGACGGAAATAACTGTAATTCCGTTGGGGCTCAAAAGCAAAGAGTAAAAAGCGCGAGTTTGCGCTGGGCCGTGATAGTGATACGACTCCTGATTTCTACTTCGAGGTATTTAGCCTGATTCAGCGCCTAAGCGCCACCCCCACGATTGGGCAGAAGGCAGCTTAAAAGCCATAAGGCCCGCCGCCACCGTAATAACCGCCACCGGAGTAAGGGTTGCAGACGTCAGCCCTAACCAAATCCGATAATGACGTAGCACCTGCCGGACCTTTGTGTGCAAATTCCTCCCAAACCTTATAAGCTGATGCTTTCGGATGACAGTTGAATGCCGAATGAATAAAGAAAAATGATTTACCACAAGCCGGACAGCTGTGCCGGCCATACCATTCACGAAGAATGTTTTTCAGGGCATTTCTATCATATTTTTCTTCAACCGGTACATACGCCGGTTCAGGAGGTTCTGCCTTTCCTCGCTTCAGTCTCCAGATCCAAAAAAGTTCATCGTCCACTGACATAGTATATGTTGATACCATATCAATCACCTCCTTCTCCAAAATAATTTAATTCAAACACGTCATAACCGGAGTCGGCGTAGGCTTTGTTGCCAAATTCTACGCTGATCTTATCATAACAGTACCCATTAGGCCGGTTAGGTGTAGCCCCATTCGGTAGGGCAATGACAAAGCATACTGGTCCCCAAGTATCGGAAGTCATCTTTAGGTTGCCAATTACCACCGCGTCTTGCTCTCCGTAGCAAACGATACCGTCGGCATTTATGACCGCAGACACAGAACGGAGATTAAAGGAATTGGCCGCGTTTGCGTCATGTTCATTATCGCCGGCGGTAACTTGCTCGGCATGGAGTGCCCTGACGTAAGTACGAAGATTGTCGGGAGTAATCGGGAAACCATCCGTTAAATTCTCTATTTTGTAGGTTCCGATAATGTACTCCATACTGCTACAGCTGTCGGCGTCACGGGCATATTCCATAGAGTGGCTCGCGCCATACAACGACTCCTCGTTCGGAAAATCCGCAACATCATTACCGAGTGCTTCCCATAACGCATACATATCCTCACTGTCATCTTCCCGGAAAATCGGGTTCAGCTGACATGTCTCGCGGATTTGATAGCCGCCCTGGTCTTCATACTCAATTACGTGAGTACTCAGCAGCGACAACATATCGGCGTCGCGCTCGGCATTTTCGTTTTCCAGGCTTTCTTCCGGTTGAGTAATGGATTCTGCGTCGTTTGATATCTGATCCAGCTGTTCCTCGTCAGCAGAATAGCTTTTCGCATCAGCTTCTTCAGTCCCCACTTCGCTCTCCGCGACTGCTGCTTCATCCTCCACGCTCAGTTCTACCGTTTCCTCCGGCGGCGCCGGCATTGCACTTGTACTACTGCCCCCTCCGCATCCGCACAGCCCAAGCGTCAGCCCACCGGCCAACAAAATTGCTATAAATCTTTTCTTCATCTTCCACTTTTCCTCCTTTTAATATTCTTTAATCTCAGTAGACGGTTTGTGCATCAAATAGACTAACAGCCCTATTCTACTACAAACTTGACGAACGTGCAATTATAAGCGCTTTCTAATAAGACGCATTCTCACCCGCCCCAGGGCGGGGAATTTCGTGTTATAATATACTATATACACCTGGGGGCGTAGCTCAGGGGTTAGAGCAGGCGGCTCATAACCGCTTGGTCGTTGGTTCGAACCCAACCGCCCCCACCAAGCCAAAACCTAGTCTCTGCTAGGATTTTTTGTCGGCGATATTAGCCTTGTCGTTATGCTATAATATAACCATGACCGAATCTGAGGTGCCAAAAAAACGTTCTTGGTCGCAGCGCAACATTTTTGCGTTCGACAATATTTTGGTATTCATCGCCGCGGGCTGTTGCTTGATGTGGACTTGGGGTTCCATCTCCGCCATGACTCGCAACTGGACTCTCTCGCAGGAACTCATTGAACGCGAGCGTGAGAAAGCTCTCATTGAACTCGAAGTCGAAACCTTGGAACTTGAGAATGAGTACTATCATTCCAGCGAATACAAAGAACTCTCCGCTCGCAAATATCAGAACAAAAAGCTCCCTGGTGAGACCATGATCTATCTACCGGCCAATTCTGATGCCGCCAGGTCAAAGCACGATAGCGACACGAATACAGACGCCGTCGTCGACACGCCGCAGCTTGCTAATTTTGAGCAGTGGATGGCTTTCCTGTTCGGTATGTAAAAACGAGACTACCTAGATGAAATCAGTAATCAAAAACTCGCAGAAATTCGCAGGATGGTAGCTAATCTCATTCTTCATCCATAGAAAAATGGCATGACTCGGATTTTAATATCGGGGCCATGCTTGCCTCTTCCCCCTCAACCCGCACGTTACGGTATTGTTGAGGTTCTCACCGACGCCTGAGCTTAGGCGAACTCCTCGGCAAACAGTTTTTGCGGGGTGCTACGTTCACAATTTCCCCGACAGGGTGTTTTCGTCAAGCATCCAAGCTCGGATCTTGCCGGTCCCAGATGACCTTCCTCATCTACCATATATTATACCATAACCTATTTTGTAAAATGTTGTAAATTTTACAACATTCTCCCTGCCCGCTTATGCTAAAATATAACTATGGATAATTCTCCGGAGACTAAAAAAGCGCAAACTTCCGCGGCGCCTGCCAAAGCAGCGCCGGCTAGTGATTACAAGACCGCCAATATTGGCCAGTGGAAATCCAAACAAGAGGATTATTTTGCCAAGCAAAATCAAGAGCGCAAAGAGAAAAAGGCCAAGCAAAAAGCTACTTTTAAGAAAGCCCTGCCGTTTCTAATCACTTTTGGTGTTCTCGTCGTGGTTGGCCTCGGCACATGGGGCATAATTTCACTTGTCAATTATCTTAACCGTCCCACCCTTGAAGAAACTGCTTCTGATCCTTCCATCATTTCTGGCAATTCTTCGGAAGCCATCAAGAACTATCAAGATTATCTGCAAAAAGTCTATAACGACGCTCTCGCTAGTGCAATGGCCGAAGAGGGCACCGACACTGCCACCGATGAAGCCAAACAAAAAGCCAACGAAGCATTGTCTGCCGCGGTTTCAAATACTGCCAATACCGAAGCCGGCGAGAAATATCGCGACGCTATGCGCCTTTCGGAGATGTTAGTTTATTACGATACCTGGCAATGTGACAATATTCTCCGCCTTGAACATCAGATCAATCCTGCTAACCTCAACTTGCAAGGTCAATATCGTTATAACCTTGCTCTGCAAAATTGCTATCAAGTAAGTGGCGATTCTAAGCGTGCTGATGAACTTTGGAAAACTGTCACTGAACTTTATAGTCAAGTTTACAACGGAGACACTGGTACTCTCCGAGAGGGAGTTGAAGAATAATGCGTAAAATAGTTTCTAAGTGGACTTGCCTTCTTGGTGTCTGTCTACTAATCATCGCTGCGGCAGTCGCTAGCGTACGGAATATTTATGCTGAAGGTGGCGGGGTGTCTTGGGCTGGCCCAGGCGGCACTGGTGGCGGAAATTCCAATTGCGAAAGTCGTACTTTCTCCAAAAAAACATGGAACCGTTGCGGTGGCGTCACCTGGGTAAAACGGCCAGTTGATGCGGCTCACGCAGCTTGTACTGCTATTGGAGCTACGGAGTATTATAAACTGGGCGGCAACTTATATACTGGCTCTGGAATGAACCCTAATTATACCGGTGATATTGGTAAGGCCCTAAAAACTAGCTATGCTTATCTGTTGCCATATCGCCCAGGCGTTTCCTCTGGTAGTGTGCCCAAGGCTCAAGCCGAGGCAGATTATCAGATTGCCCAAAGGTATCTTCCAGCCGGTAGTCCGTCGTGGGCTAATACGGGTGAGTTCTGCTGGAATGAGGCTTGGCGCTGTTCCGAAAGTGAGTGCCCACCAATCGACCCTCCCGATGACACCGAAGACACCATCTACGGCGAAGGTAGTTTTTGGGCAGATTCCTATTTAACTGTTTCTAACGAAGTCGCTACTCATACTGCTAATGTTTCTAGTAAAGAGGGAGCCGCTCACAGTGACGTCACCATCAAAGTCAGTACCGATAGCACCGCAACTGTTACTTTCCGCCATACGATGTCTTATGATGAAGAACTTTGGAACCCGATCGCAGCTACCTATACCAACAAAGCTCGCTCTGGCCACGCGCCCAAGTCCACCGATGATTTTGAAGAAATTAAAACCAAACTCAAAATTCAACAATACGGTGAATCAAATAGCTCAGTCAAAGATGAAGATTTTGGTACCGGTGGTTCTGGCGCTAAGAATGGTCAAGACGTCTCTACAACTACCGTTTCCGTTTCGCCTAACCCTGGTGAAACTCTGAGCGTTTGTCAGGTTCTCACCCATCAATCTGTGAAATACATCATCAAAGGTGAGGATAACGATACTACCTCAAGCAGCACTAGCACCGGTACTGGCACGGGTACTGGTACGGGAACAACCACCACAACTCCGACCACTCCGACTGCCACTCATGATAACTGGGAATTCACTAAACACGCCGAAGATAATAATATTGGTCTCACTATGCTTTGCGCCGAAGTCTATCGCCCCGAAGATCCAAGTGGTGAAGACCCCACCGTTTGGGCAAAAGGTAAAGATGGCAGTACTCCAATGTTTGCCGGCGAGACTTCGCAAATTGGTTGGAATACTTATGCTGAATGGGAAGAAGCCCGCCGCGTGCGCGGTTGGCAGGCCATCGCCTTCACAGTGCCTTCCAATGTCGGCTATAATAGCGGGAATGTTACCGGTGATCTAAGTGGCCGTGGCACGGCTGATCCTTGCGCCTTTTATCGTAAAGCCGGTTGGGGGCCGAATGATACTTGGTGCAGTGTCATTGGTGGCCGTTCCGCTTCCGGCGATCTCGGCGAAGCCGGTTCTCATGATTATAGCGAATCTGAAACTATCGCTTTGCAGGACTATGTCGGTTATAAATATTGTGCTTCGTTCGGCTATTATTGGGAATATTGGTACTCCATCGCTTATAGCGGCGAGGACAGCTGGGCACAAGAAGGTAAAAGTTATTGGACTAATTATAATGCCGCCTGTCGCACCATTGCCAAAAAGCCCTCTTCAGTCTTTTGGAATTCTGGCGTTCTCACCAACGGCGGTATCAAAACTTCACTCTCACCTCGCATCTTAGGAGTCGGTGCAGCTAGGACTGCCAGCCGCAATCAATTCGATTATCTCTACGGTTCTTGGTCCGAACATCTTGCAGCTGTCGGCGAAACCACTGCCAGCTTCGGTTCTGGCAGCTCGCTTTCGCGTGGTAGTTCTAGTGGCGCCGGTGCTTATAATAATATTTACCCACGTTCGCCAATGACCATCGCTAACACGAACAGTAGCTCCCTAGGTCATTCTGGCATCCGCACCAGCAACACCCTGCGTACTCGCCTTGATACCTATCTACGCAACCGTCCCAATATTGATGGTATCAATAGCCTACCCGCCAATATCACTAGCGGCACCTACATTCTCAATACCAGTAACTTGACGATCAATCGTAATATCATCGTGTCCGGTGGCAACTATGCTAGCATCTATCAAATTCCCCAAGTTGTTATCTTCGTGAATGGTGACGTGAACATCACCGGTAATGTCACCGAAATTGACGCCTGGATCATCGCCAGCGGTAAAATCAATACCTGCTCTGATTTCCAGTCAAAATCCACTCAAACTGCATCTCGCGTTTACAATAATAATACCGTTTGTGACCGACAACTCGTTATCAACGGCCCCGTGATGGCTAGCAGTGCCGATCTCCGTCGCTCTTTCGGTTCCGACCCAGTTGCTTACGGTAACAGCTCTGCTCGTTATACCCCAGGTGAAATCTTTAATCTCTCCGGCGAGAACTATCTTTGGGCTTATGCCCAGGCTGGTCGTTATAGTTCCAGCTACACTGAAGCTTATTCGCGCGAACTAGCGCCGAGGTACTAAAATGCGCCTACGTCAAAAAAGAACAACATCACCATCCGAAGCCGAGCGCCAAGGCTTCACCATGCTCGAAGTTACGCTGGTTCTCGCCTTGACCGGATTATTACTAATCGGTTTGCTTGGTGGCACTGCCGCTGCTATCCAAACTCAGCGCTACAATGATTCCGTCCGTTCCTACGCTGAATATCTCCGCACTATCTATAGTGAAGTCATCAATCCAGCTTCGCTCGGCTCCGGCAATTCCAGCAATAGGAATGACATTGAAGGTGGCGGAAATTTCGCTATCTATGGCAAGGTGCTTGTTTTTGGTTATAATTACGGCCCCGGCACCAGCAATGAAGACGACACTCGCAGCGTTTATTCGGCCACTTTGATTGGCAGCGCCGATGTCCCCGACATTAACGTTAGCGGCTTCGTCAACGAACTTGCCGATGTTAAGGCTGAACTATTCTGCGGTAAACGCATTAGTGGCGTCGAGTATAGTAGTACTCTTTCGCGCTTTGAGCCGACTTGGCAAGCAGAGCTGATGCAGGTGAATGATCCTAATCACGAACCTCCTCTCAGTGTTAATGATCGTTTTAAGGGCACGGTCATCATTGCTCGCTCACCTTCATCCGGCGCAATTCATACTATCTATACATCCAAGACCTATGATCTGCGCGACGGCTGCAAAGGTTTAGCCGATTCCTATGCCAGCCAAGAGCTCAAAGATGATCTGATTGAGTTTAGTCAAAATCCCGCCACTGCCGATGTCAAATTTGTCACCGAGCCAGTTGGTTTTTGTGTCAAATCTCAGAACGTCAGCGCTAATAACTATCGCGAAGTTCGCATCGCCGAGGACGGTCGTAATACTAGTGCCATCAGTATCTTGAATACCGACGGTGACGAACAGGGGAGATGCCGATGAAGCATGCCGAAAAACGTGGCGACACCATCATCGAGGTGATGTTTGCTATCGCGATTTTCTCTGCGGTCGCTATTATTTCTATTGCCATGATGAATCTTGGCGTAGCGAATAGCGAGCGCTCTTTAGAAATGTCCACTGCTCGCGACGAGCTGAATGCTCAAGCCGAAGCTCTGCGTTTCATCCATAGTTCCTATACTTCCGAACTGACTTTGCCAGTCTGTAATAACTCACTTGTTGCTCGCGGAGAAAAGTGTCAGCAATTCAAAACTCTTTGGGAACTGATTACTAGCCGTGCCATGAACCCTTACGATCCCAACGATACTCACAATACTGACAATTATAGTATCCCGTCTCCGCTTGGTGCCTGCGACACGGTCTATAATGACAACAATAAAATTTTGTCCGATAATCGTGCTTTCGTCATCAATACGCGCCAAATTAGCCGCGTCAATGACACTCTCGGCAATGTTACTGGCCAAAATAATAGTATTTATATTTCTGCCGCTGATGCTACCACGCGCGACCTTTTCCAACCCGCCTCACTTAATGCCCGTATTATTTATATCCGCGGCCAAGCCGGCGAAACTTATGATGAAGATTCTGATAATTCATCGGTGACTGGCGCGCTATCGACCGATCCGCTACTCTATCGCGCCGTTGGCCAAATTGAGGGTATTTGGACCGTAGCCGTCAGGGATGCTGGCGGTCAATTCTATGACTTCTATATCCAAGCTTGTTGGTATGCCCCCGGTAGCAACGCTCCCACCTCACTCGATACTATCATTCGACTTTATAATCCAAAAGGGCTTTAAATATGAAACATTTGAAACAACCTCAGCAATCCAAATCCGGCTTCACTATGGTTGAGTTTTCACTCGCCACTGCTTTCATTTCGCTGTTGCTCATTGGTATTTCTGTTATCGCCAGCAATATCATCACCATTTATCAAAAGGGTCTCGCCGTCAAAGCCGTCGGCAGCGTTGGTCGTGGCTTAGTCGAAGAATTTACCACCGCCATCAATTCCGCACCATCGGTCGATACCGCCAGCCTCTGTAGCAGCCATGTTAGTGGCACCAGCGAAGATGCTTGCAAGAAAGACAATGCCAATAATTTTATCTTCCAGCATAAACTCGGTCGTCGCGTCGCACCAGGGAACGAAACTGACACGAATGTTCAGATGGGCGGCGTCTTCTGCACCGGTAATTATTCCTACGTTTGGAACACTTATTATGGCGCCGAGAATGGCGGCTCGCCACTTAGTCTTGTGTATTATGATTCCGCGAATTACAGTCCAGCCTCTCGCGAATCTACTAAACTCAGTGATTTTCGGATGGTTCGGGTCAAAGATCCATCTTACCGCGTCTGCTCTGCCGTCACAAATTCTAACTATACCAGCAATATTAATAACGTCGCTGAAATTGATATTACTCACCTTGCAAACGGTCGCGAGAATGTTATTGGCACCCCCGAGCAAGGATTTCTCAACTCCTTCGATCTCAACCTTCAGCTTTACGAGCTAACCATGTTCCCGATTTCCCAAGACCAAGTCACTCTTCGTACCTTCATGTCCGGTACGTTCATCCTCGCCACCGAGCGTGGCAATGTCAATATCGAACGCTCCGGTGATTATTGCGACGTTAATCACCTTGACCAAGATCAAGAAACTACCACCGCCTTGTCTGATCTTGGTTCCGAATTTACCTATTGCTCAATTAACAAATTTAACTTTGCGGCTCGCACCGCAGGCATGTAAAACGAAAGGTATGATATAATATGCTTATGAAAAAGCCATGTTTCAAGTCCGAACGTCAGGGTGTCGCTTCGCTTTATGTCGTCATTTTTGCTACGATTCTTTTTGGCGTAATCACCCTTAGCTTTACACGCATTATTCTTTCCGAAGTCGAGCAGAGTAGCGACGACGATCTTTCTCAATCTGCTTACGATGCTGCTCTCGCCGGCGTCGAGGATGCTAAGGTTGCCGTCAATCGCTATTTCAACTGTCTCAATACTAGAGGCAGCGCCGACGCTTGTAGTGAGTTTAACGTTTTCACTAGTGATACGAATTGCGAAGACGGCTTCCCACTTGGGCAAATCCTTCACAGCGTCGACGGGGAAGTAAAGATTCAAGAATCACATGGTGGTGCTTCTGTCGATACCGCTGCCGACCAAGCCTATACCTGTGTCATCATCTCTGATGTCACTCAAGACTATCGCGGAGTCCTTACTTCTGATACTCGCACAAGGGTTGTACCGATTGGCGTCAATGCTACTGGCAGCAGCAATTCGTTCGATAGGCCAGTCGCCAAGGTCCGCTTTAGCTGGTATTCCGAGCTCAATCAGGGCACGAATAATAACAGCAATAACTTCAAGCATCTTGACCACGGTGGTAAGTTTGCTACGTCCGATAATAAGACCGTCCCGCCCACTGTTCAGCTTAATTTCATTAAGACTGGTAGCTCTATCAGCCTTAGCGAATTCCGCACTGAGAACAATACTCAAAATACGATTGATAGCACCATGGTTTTTATTCCCGCGACTTCTACCTCTAATGGCAATGGCGTCAGCGAGGGTAATAACGACGGCAAAAACCCGTTGCGTATTATTATGGGGGACGTCGCAATTAAAAGCAACGGTAATGCCGCTAATGGCGTCGATGGCGCCAGCAACACCCACTCGCCATACACTCTTAAATGTAGTTCTCAGCAAGAATTTGCCTGTGTCGTCGATCTTGATGTCAGCTCAATTCTTAGCAATGGCGACAATGCCTTCCTTGTCGTCTCCTTGCCTTATGGTGACAGCTTGACTGACTTCTCGGTCGCCCTGCTTGATAGTACTGGCACCCCGATCAACTTCCGCGGCGTCCAAGTTAACGTTGATTCCACTGGTCGTACCAATCAACTCTTGCGCCGTGTCGAAACTCGCCTCGATCCAGCCGATCTTTATTTCCCCTATCCGCAGTTTGCCCTCGAAACCACAGATGATGACGAAGATTCTATTCGCAAAAATTTCTGGATCACTTCCAACTGCTGGACCGAAAAAGGTTACTGTGACAATAACGGCGAGCTCTAATATT
>CAZCIN010000017.1:0-17229 GCA_964499245.1 uncultured Candidatus Saccharibacteria bacterium | reverse complement strand
CAGGAACTGGAGAGGCCATTCATTAATACGGTTGTAGTTGGGGACACTGGCACCCAGTTTGATCCATACCATCTCTTCTTACTCGCTCCACAGCGCAGAGCGAACCCGATGCCGCTAGCATCGCTGTGCTGCGGAAAAGCGCCAGTTGTATTCGCAGTCAGAGTGTTAGTATTCGTTGTAGAACTACGAATAGCAGACCACCAGTAGCCACTCGTAGCACGGTTGTACATTCTACCTTCTGAGTGACTGTAGTAGCCGGTACGCAGGAAATTGAGGGGGAAGTTAGCTAGTTGGTTAGCTTTAGGGGAGACATATATAAAATGTTGTAATCTTCACAACACTCCATAAGTTATCCACAGACTTTTCCACATAGTTTTCCACAGATAAGCGAAGCACTATGCTGCGTATTAGTACTTTTGTTGTGATACTTACAACATTGTCTTTTTGACTGTTGTGATAATTACAATAAATATCATGCTATTGCTTGCAGTGGATACATACTTTCTGTTCTACCAAAATACTATTGCTTGCAAGAAATTATAGTATTATGTCATACCAAATGGCTTATGCTATTTTATTCCACTTACGCTTGTTATTATTTTCATTTTTGATATAGAGTGGGGACATGAAAACTTTGATTATTCGCGCCCTCAATCCGGGCTACACCACCGATGAAGGTTCCAACGCCGGGGAATTCATCGAACTCACCAACTTAACCGGCGCTCCACTCTCGCTCGCCGGTTTCTCCTTAACTTATACTAATTCTAGCGGGAACACCACTCCTCTTATTGAGTTCCCCGAGGGTTCTGTCCTCGCCGGCGAGAACCTCCTCATGCGTTACTATAATTCTCCCGAATCCGATCTCTCTGATCTCACTTATACCACCCAGCTTGCTCTCGACACTGGTCCGCTCGAGCTTCGTTATAATGGGGAATTAGTCGACACGGTTTGCTGGACTGGCAAATCTCCTTGCCGGCCGAAGTTTAATAGTAAGTCGCCCACTTCACTTGTGCGTGATTTGGAGACCGACGAATTCTCCCACATCCTCAATTATCAGCCAGTTTTCGAACCTGGCCGCACTACGCTTATTCTCCCGCCGCCAGCGGTGGACGAGGAAACCGACCCTACCACTACCAGCCAGCCCCAATGTCGCGTTCTCGAATTTACGGAGATCTATACTTCGTTTGAAACCGCGCAAAGCGAGCAGTTTATTGAGCTTTACAATCCTTCCGGTAGCGCAGTTCCTTTGGACGGTTGCGCTTTGCGCTATAAAAATAAAACCTATGGTCTTTCCGGCTCTATTGCTGCCGAAAGCTACTTTGCTTTCTATCCTGGCGATCGTTTTTCTCTCACCAAGAACCCCACGAAATCCAACCAAATTGATTTAATCGACACCGATGGTCAGGTTGTCGACGAGCTAATTTATCCTCACGGTCAGAAAAAATCCGCATCCTATGCCAAATTCTATGACACAAATGGCGTTGAAGATTGGCATATCACTTATCTGCGCACTCCCGCAGCGGCCAATCAATATCAAGAGTTTCGCACTTGCCCGGCTGGAAAAGTCATCAATCCTCTCACGGGTAATTGCATTAACTCTGCTTCTGTTCCCAATTCATCCACTGGCGCTTGTCCTACTGGCAAATATCGCAATCCATTGACTGGTCGTTGTAAAAGTGTTGCAAAGTCTTCTTCCGATCTCAAACCCTGTGCTGAGGGTTATGAACGTAACCCCGAGACCAATCGTTGTCGCAAAGTCGCCAGCGCCAACACTGGCGCTGATTACGCCCTTGTCCCGGACACTGGCGACACCAGTACGACCACCTTTGTCGCCTTTGGTATTGTAGCGGCTATCGTATCGGCCGGAGTGGTTTATATCGTTTTACAATACCGGCGAGAAATCATGCGCATGCTTCGAAAAATTCGCCAACGCCTCCACCACTTTTGCGAAAACCTGATCGCGCGAAAGATTGGCCGGCACCGAGACAAGGAGACCTAGCTCTTGATAATGTTTCAATACTGGCAAAGTTTTAGTGCGATATTCCTCAAGGCGTTTGCGGAAAATGTCTGGATTTGCGTCATCCGGCCTCAGGCCTCGGTCGCCCAAAAGTTTAGCCGCTTCCCAACGCTCCACTACGTCCTGTTCCGAGAGCCTCAATTCGACTACCGCCCGAATCGTATGCCCACTCGAACGTGCCACAGCCATCACTTCATCTTCTTCGCCCGACCACCGACCAATTGAAGAAAGAATTAGTGGATAATTCCAAAGATCTTCGCGTTCAAAATACGGCAAAATCCATTCATAGAAAGTATTTGACGGAATTAGATTGCCTTGACCCGACAAGTCGATGCCTTTCTCCTCCTCCATCGCCCGGATAATCATTCCCGAGGATAAAAATTTTGCCCCTAATCTTTCCGCCAGGCGCACCCCCACTGTATCTTTCCCGCTCATCGGCAGACCAAAGATGTTGACACTCCCGATCCCAAGCCAAGCTTTGATGTCTTTTAGCTGTTGTTCCATATACTGTATATTATATCATGAATTATAAGCCAAACCTGCACGAGACCTCATTTAGCAGGCTTGCCATTAGATTGCTAGTTAGGTATAATATTATTATGAATCTTACCGCACGACAAGAGAAAATTCTCTTTTCTATTATTGAAGAATATGCTGAAGTTGCTACTCCGGTTGGCAGTGTGACCTTGGCTAAGCTTTTTGATGTCTCTCCAGCCACCATCCGTTCTGAGATGGCTTATCTCGAGAGCGTCGGTCTCATCGCTCAACCTCACACTTCCGCTGGTCGCGTCCCGACTGACGCCGGCTATCGCTATTATGTCAATGCTCTTTCTGAACGTCCCGATGAAGTCAAGCCCCGTGCCGAGATCGGCAGTTCTTCCGAGGATCGTAGCCAGCGCGTATTGGAAGTGCGGGTCAGTTCTCAAACTCGTGCCGACTTTGCAATTCGTGGTGCTGTCGATTCTTTAGTCGATCTCACCGGCAATCTAGGTCTTGCCACCATTGGTGAACAACTTTACGTTTCTGGTATCTCGCGTCTTTTTACGCAGCCCGAGTTCTTTGATAGCGCTCGTGTTCAAGCCGTCGCTAAATTATTGGATAATCTTGAGCCATGGTTGCGTGAAGCAGCGCCTGGACAGCCACTCAATATCTTCATTGGTCAGGAAAATCCTATTGGCAAAACCTCCGGCGCTTCACTTATCATTAGCCGTTTTCGTTCACCATTCTCTGATAAAAGTTATATCGGTGTACTTGGCCCCACTCGTCAGAATTATAGTCGCGTCATGTCGCTCGTGCGCCACGCCGGTGATTTTCTTGAGCAAACATTATCTTTGAAAGGAACCATATGAAAAAAACTTCTCCCGATACCACCAACGAAAATACCGAGCCGGAAATCCTCGATGAGACCCAGCCCGACTCTCAGCCTCAAACTGAGCCAGCCGAAACTGCTGCTCAAATTCCCGACACCTCGGCTTTTGAAGCAAAAATCACCGAGCTAACCAATGATCTCCAGCGTACTCGTGCTGATTTCGAGAACTATCGCAAGCAGACTGAGCTGCAACGCTCCCAAGCTATGTCCGCCGCCCGTTTTGCCACAGTTGAAAAGTTTTTGCCCTTAGTCGATGATTTTTCGCGTGCCATCTCGACTTATCCCGATCAGCTTGCTCCACTTGCTAAAAACTTTGAAAAGCTCCTCTCTGGTCTCGGACTTAGCGCGATTGATTCCAATCCTGGTACCGAGTTCAACCCGGACTTTCACGAGGCTGTTTCCGTAAAAGACGGCGATGGTGAAACGGAAGTTATTATCGAAACTCTGCGCCCCGGCTATCTTTATGAAGGTGCAGTTTTGCGCCCTGCCATGGTCAAAGTCGGTCGCGCCTAGCAATTCTGTGCTATAATATATAGTATGAACGGAGGTGATAATTTTCAGTCGATTTTGCATCGAGTGCGTGCTTGTGATTATTTAGTAGTTGCACAGCTCTTTCTGCAAAATAACTTCTTGCTCGAAAAACCACTTTCCGCTGACGACATCAAACCTCGTCTGCTTGGTCACTGGGGCACTTGCCACGGCATTAATGTCGTCTATGCTAATCTTAAAGCTCATCGTCCCGATACTACTTTCATCCTTGGCCCCGGTCACGGCTTCCCAGCTCTGCAGGCTAATCTTTTCATTGATGGGGAATTAGAAAAAGTCGATCCTCGTGCCACTCGCGACGCCAAGGGTATTGCATATCTCTGCCGCAACTTTTCTTGGCCAGGCGGATTTCCGTCACATTCAAGCCCCTTTACTCCCGGCGTTATTTGTGAAGGTGGGGAATTAGGCTACGCTCTCGGCGCTGCTTATGGTCTCGCTCTCGGTCATCCGGAAAAACATATTGCTGTTTTGCTCGGCGACGGCGAGTTTGAGACCGCCACAGCGCTCGCTTCGCTGAATCTGAGCCAGCTCGTCGGCGACCATCATTATAATGGTCATGTAATACCTATTTTGCATCTCAACGGTTATAAGATTTCTGCCCCGACCGTTTACGGTCGCAAGTCCGAACGCGAAATGAATGAGCTAATCCGTGGCTTTGGCTATCAACCCCTTTGGGTTGATAGCGATGCGCCCTGCGCTTTCCAATCCGCTCTCAAAGAATCCGAGCGCGTCGAACATCCATTCCTTATCTTCCGTTCCGAGAAAGGCGCCACTGGCCCTAAAACTTTGGACGGCAAAAAAGTCGCTGGCAATTACCTTGCTCATCAGATCCCTCTGCCAGACGTCAAGACCGATCCCGATCAACTCAAGCTACTAAGTGCATGGCTCAAAAGTTACGATTTTTCCGAACTATTTAAACCCGAGAAAGGTTTCACGCTATGATTGATAAAGTTGACCACCCTGGCAAAGAATCATTTTCTCCCGCCAAACGTATCGGCGCGGTGATGGCTAGCTATATGCTCCGCCACCCTGATTTTTACCTTTTCTCACCGGACGAAACTACTTCCAATAAGCTTGATGCTACTTTTGAAGTTTCCAGCCGCGCTTGGGCCCTGCCCCGCGAAGGTTGGGATCTGCCAGAATCTCCCGATGGTCATATCGTCGAGATGCTTTCCGAGAACGCGCTTTTTGCCTGCATGGTAGGTCATCTCATGAACGGCGAACCGGCCGCTATGACTAGCTACGAAGCCTTCTTTACTATTATCGCTTCACAAGTTGTCCAGCATCTCAAATTCCTGTCTCAGGCAAATCAAGTCTCTTGGCGTAGTGATATTCCAGCCGTCAATCTCCTCTCCACAAGCACTTGTTGGCGCCAGGATCATAACGGCTTCACTCATCAGTCACCCGTCCTGATTTCACTCCTGCTTAGCCATCCCAGCGCCCTCGCCAACTGTCTTTTCCCGATCGATGACGTTGCTGCCGAGGCTGCCTTCATCTACATGATGAATTCTACAAATGTTGTAAATCTTACAACATTTAACAAAACTGATCAGCCTCGTTGGATTGATTCTCATCAAGCCGATACACAATTCCCGAATGGTGGCGCCAGCATTTTCGACTTTGCTTCCGACGAAGATCCCGATTATATTTTCGTTGGCTGTGGTGACATCGTTTCGACCGAAGCTTTGCGTGCTCTTGAGATTCTGCGTGCCGATTTCCCCGAGAAACGTTTCCGCTTTGTCAATATCTCAGCTCTTTCTTATGGCGCTATCGGCACCACCGACCGTCCACTCACGCAGGCCGAATTTGAGGAAATCTTTACTAAAAATCGCCCGATCATTGCCAATTTCCACGGTTATCCAGACGCCCTCGCCCAAATTCTCGCGAGTTATACCGACAAAAAGCGTCTCAAAGTTCATGGCTATCGTGAGCATGGCAGCACTACTACCCCATTCGAGATGCTAAGTCTCAACTCCGCTTCGCGCTACCATCTAGCGCTCGACGTTGCCGAAGCTGAGAAACGCGATGATTTAGTTCAGAAATATCAAAAAATCATCAGCGACAACGCCACTTATGCCACCGAGTACGGCACCGATCAAGTCAAGATTTGACACATAGATAAACTATGCTATAATGTAAAACATGGAATTCGTGATTTTACTAATTTTTCTTGAGACAAGTTTTCTGATTTTTCGTTCTGTCAAAAAATCTCCCCTCAGTAGCAGTCAGAAACGCAAAGTCTATGTTGATACTTCGGCCTTGATGGATCCGCGCCTCATCGCTGTTGCCGAGACTGGTTTCATCGGTGATGATCTTTTTATTCCACGCAGCGTCACAAATGAGTTGCAACTACTCGCCGATGGTAAGGATGCCGAAAAACGCGCCCGCGCTCGTGCCGGTCTTGAGACCGTCCGCGCCTTGGAACGGGTAGTTTATTTTAATGCTAACATCCTTAGCGACGAGCTTGATCATACCCCGGTCGATAATCGTCTGCTTGATCTTGCTAAGCAGAATCGCGGCGCTATTCTTACCAACGACTATAATTTGCAAAAAGTTGCCGAGACCGAACATATTGACGTACTAAATCTCAACGAACTTGCCCTCGTCCTCCGCCCTAAGTTCACCGCTGGCGACGAAATCAAAGTCAAGATCCTCGCGGTTGGTAGTAATCCTGGGCAGGGAATCGGTTATCTCGAGGATGGCACTATGGCCGTAATTGACCACGCCGATAAACACGTTGGTGAAAAAGTCACCGCCAAAGTAATTCGTCTCAATCAAAGTGCTTCCGGCGCAATGGTTTTTGCCAAGCTCACTAGCGCAGCCCCAGCATCCGCTAAAGCCACCAAATCCACAACTCGCGGCAAATCTAACAAACGTCCTCGCCGCGAGCGCTGATAATTAATTATTGTACAGTGTAAGTTCGCTTGTAAACTCGGTTCTTCGAGTCGGTCACTTCGATCGTAATAGTGGTTTCTGAGCCATTGATATTATACGTAACCCCAGTCAACTCTTCCATAATCGTCACTGGCGTGGATGCCACAGCCACTTTCCCATCTACTAAGATTCGATAACTTACTAAGTCAATATCTCCCTCTGGCGTCAAAGTAAATGTCACTGACTCCGGCAAGCCGTTTGAACCAATTGATGTGCTTGGAGTTGCTTGTACCACTCGTGCCGATGAAGTCACCGAACAAGTGTCCATCTCACCGTATTTATAAGGCTCTTCCACCGACACTGTTTCAGTTCCCGAAACTGGGTCGGTCGTCTTCGTCACCTCAATTTCGATGATATCATCTTCACTAGTACAATCTGCCGCCTGCAAACCAGTTTCTTTATTGAACTTCACTTTCTCTTTCTTGATGCCTGATTTTTCAGTTGTGTACCAGCTCGGCCAAATATCAGTCTTGCCACCAATTGTTAACTCCTGAATCCCAGCTGGTCGCACCGGCTGATCACCTGGATGCCACTTGCCTTCCTCGGCGTAAATTTCCTTGTGAACACGCTCCATAAAGTCATTGACAACCCGTCGCACGATTTGGCTAGTGCTGGCTGCAAGTCCGGTCCCGTCATGATTACCATTCCAAACCACCGTCGAGAGTGCCGTCGAATAACTTGCAATCCACTGATCCTTTGCCACAGAACTATTAGCGGTGGTCGTAGTACCAGTTTTTGCTGCAGTCCATACACCCGGGATCACAAACCCGAATGACCGTGCTTCTGCACCGAACACTAGGCTTGCCCGGCTATCCACGTCGCTTAGAATACTAGAAATCTCGTAAGCTACCTGTTCATCGACCACCCGTTTCGCGGCCACATCATGCCACGCCTCTACCACCTTACCCTTCGAGTCTTTCATCTCTAGAACGTAAACCAAATCCTTGAAGCTACCACCACGTGCTAGCGAGGCAAAAGCATTAGCATGTTCCACCAAACGCACCGTACAGCCCGAGCCAATCGCCATTGAAAGCCCAGCCGAACTATCATTACAGTATGACACGTCTCCAAGCCCGTGCAAGATTTCCAACGCATCATCAATCCCCACAATTGCCAGCGCCTTCACTGCGCCAATGTTTAGCGAGTTAGAAAGTGCTTGTCGAATCGTCACATTCCCATAGAACCTACCGGTAAAGTTGCGCAGGGAACAAGAACCCGTCGCTCCCGCGCAATAAATTTTATCAATATTCTCATCTGCTAAGATCGTACCCGGACCATACACCGTCCCCTCTTCAAGCGACAGCAGCGGTGTGTAATCCAGCAGTGGCTTAATCGACGAACCTGGCTCAATCAAAGCTGTCGCTGCATTCACCTCACCATATACTGGCGTAGTCCAACCTGACGAACCCACCATCGCAATCACCTGACCCGTTTCCACATCCACCGAAGCCATAGCAATGTTGTCACTCTTGTTCAGATAACGTAGCGCGTTTCCGGCTTCCACCGCTTCCTCAGCAATCTGCTGTGCTCGCCAGTCAAGCGCAGTCTTGATTGTATAGCCACCCTTACTTTTCATTTCCGGATATTTTTCTTCCAGAATTTTCTTTACTTCCATCACATAATGTGGCGCTTTGATGTCGCGATACTGATTACTCTCAGGCAATATTTGATCTAGCACCGGCACTTCTTTAGCCTCATTAGCCTCTTCCTGACTGATATATCCCATCTCTGCCATCACATCGAGCGTCTTCTGTTGGCGCGCTAGCAAAGCCTCGTGCCCGTACTCATTGTAAGGATTCAGTACTGCCGGGTTATTCGGGATTGCTGCCAGTAGCGCACTCTCCGCCAATGTCAAATCTTTCGCACTTTTACCAAAATAAGTCTGTGCCGCGCTCTCAATCCCGTTTCGCCGCCCACCATAAGGTGACTCGTTCAGATACATCGTAATAATCTGCTCTTTTGAGTACATCTTCTCTAGCTCAATCGAGAGAATCAGCTCCTTAATTTTACGCGAAAGCCCACCACGGTTAGCCGAATTCGCCTCCTTCGCAAAGTACACTTGTTTAATCAGCTGTTGTGTCAAGGTCGAACCGCCCTGCACCCCATGGCCAGTCACCGTCGAAATCGTCGCCCGGATTAAACCCCATATATCCACACCCGGATGCGAGTAGAAATTCTTATCCTCAATCGCCACTGTTGCTTGACGTACGTACTGCGAAATCTGATCACCATCCACCACTAGCCGGTAGTCCGCGTCGCCCTTATCTTCCCACAATATTTCACCGTTGCGATCTAAATAAGTATTTACCGTCTCCGCAATCGTCAAATCATTCAGCTCAATCTCCTTGAGCTGACTCTTGTAGTAAACGAACAGCGCCCCCACCCCAATAATCCCCAGCAGCACACAAGCCGCAAAAATCTTGCCAATTCGCTTCAGCCCAGCCTTCGAGAACCAGTAGGCCTTAATCCGTTCCCACCGAAAATGCGCAAAAAACCGCGCCGGCTGCTCTTTCGGCAGTGGTGCCAAATTGCTTGGTTCACTCTGTTTCTTGCTCTTATTCTTTTTCATAGCTTTTGCTTGTTCGGCAATCTTTTTCTTCTGATTAACTAAACTTGAATACACCCCCATATTCCCCCGTTTCTTCTCGTTTCCCATACTATTAATTATACCACAAACACCATCAAAAATACCATACCCGGCCCTAAATTCCGGCACATTTCTTTCAATTTTGCAATAAATCCCGGTTTATTTCACCACAGCAAATTTATTCTTACCACGCTTCAGTAGCGCCACTTGTTTGATCGGTATGTCTTCGGTCACTTTCACCCCATTTACGGTAATCGCCCCTGCCGCCGCTAGCTTCCGTGCTTCGCTCTTGCTGGCGCATAGCCCAGTCATTACTAATGCGTCAAACAGCCCCGTTTCGCGAGGTGCTACCGCTAGATATTCGCCAAATTCCGCAATTTCCGCCTCAGCTAGCTCTTCCAAGCTCCCCGCAAATAGCCGTTCCGTCAAAGCCATCACCGCCTCAGTCGCCTCTTTGCCGTGTACCACTTCCGTCACGCCCTGTGCCAAAGCCTTCTGCGCGGTCCGCTTTTCTGGCGCCACTGCCTGCTCGGCCATAATCTGTTCAATCTCCGGTCGAGAAAGTACCGTATAAATCTTCAGCAGATATTCCACCGCGCTGTCCGGCTGATTCAGCCAGAACTGATAAAAATCAAATACCGAAGTATAATTTCCGCCCCCGTTATCATGCCCGGCCAACCAAATCGCATTCCCCTCACTCTTACCAAATTTCCGTCCGGTCGCCGGGTCGATGATGAGAGGCGTGCTCCAGGCATCCGCTGTCGCGTTTTCTAGCCGTTTAATCAAATGGATCCCGCTTGAGCAGTTCCCGAATTGATCTGCTCCGCAAAGTTGCAGGTCAATTCCGTATTTTCGGTATAAATGTAGGAAATCATACCCCTGAATCAGCGTGTAAGAAAACTCCGCGTAGGAAATCCCACTCCCACCTTCGCCAATCCGATTTTGCACAAATTGTCGATCCAGTAGCTGCGTCATCGAAAAACTTTTCCCCACTTCGCGCAGAAAATCGAGATATTTGATGTCTTTGAACCAGTCATAATTGTCCACCATCGTGACGGAAGGCACATTTAGCACCCGGCGCATCTGCTCGCCGATGCATTTTTTATTGTGCTCGACTTCCTCAAGCGATTTCAGATCCCGCTCGCCGTTTTCCTTCGGATCGCCAATTTGCCCAGTCGCGCCACCTACCAAGAGATATGGCTGATAACCATGTCGCACAAAACAAGCGCACATCATCGCCGCCGCCAAATTCCCAATCGTTAGGGAATCAGCCGACGGGTCCGCCCCCCAATAGAATTTCTTGCTTGCTCGCGTGTCAAGCTCTGCTGGATCTTTGATAGTTGTTTCCGCGCTAAAACCGCGCCAAATTAGTTCTTCCGATAAATTCATAGCCCAATTATACCATAAAGCCGTAAAAACAGGGGACAACCTAGCCAAGCTAGGCGATTTTCATGCTATACTAAAACTATGAAAAAAGTTTTAGCATTTGATGTTGATCAAACCCTTAACGTCGCCAAGACTCCCATTCCGCCCGAAATGGCCGAAGTTTTGAGCAAGTGTCTCGACCATTTTTACATCTGCCCGATTTCCGGCCAGAAATTCGAGCAATTTCTCATCCAAATTGTCGACCCAATCGCCAAAATCGCCGATGATCCGACCAAACTTCTTAAGCGTCTCGAGAATTTGCGTCTTTTCGTTGCTCAAGGCACTCAATATTATCACTATCAAGCAAGCTCCGACTCCTACAACCCTGCCGATTGGCAACAAGTCTATAATTACCCGCTCCAAGCGGAAGATGTTGTAAAAATTACAACAGTTTTGGAAGAAGCTGCTCGTGAACTTGGCTTTTGGGAAGCTGATAAACTTGCCGACGGTGACGAAATCATCGAAAACCGCCTCTCCCAAGTTACTTTCTCGGCGCTTGGCCAAAAGGCTGGCACCGAGGCCAAATATGCCTGGGATCCCGATCTCAAAAAGCGCCAAGCCATCGTCGAGAAATGCCGCGAAAAATTGCCCGATTTCCTTTACGAAATCGGTGGCACCACTTCCATCAACGTTGCCGCTCCCGGCATGAATAAGGAATTTGGCATGACTCATCTCCTCGAAGAGCTTCACGTCAAGAAATCCGACGTGCTTTATTTTGGCGACATGACCCAGCCTGGCGGCAACGACTACCCAGTCGTCGCCATGGGCGTCGACACCATCACTGTCCGCTCCCACGAAGACACGCTTTATGCTCTCAAAGGCATCCTCGGGGTAATAGAATAAAATGTGTAGCAAAAATCCTCCAGCTGTCTAACTCGCCGGAGGACTCCTCTATTACCATTGTATCATACTTTATCAAAAAAAGTCAAGCATTTTACCATAAAACATGAGCATATTATCCAATCGACGCATCAAGCGGAAGCTGTATTGCTTTTTGAAGAGCATAAAGACTTGGCCGCGCGGCCCGGAGCGCAGCTCGAGAAGAGTAATACAGTTTCCGCTTACGAGTTGAAGTGTGCTATAATATACTTATGAAATCATACATTGTGGGCAACTGGAAGATGAACTTTGCGGTCGGCGAGTCTTCCGTGTATCTTCATAAATTGACCGAGCGAATTCGGGCTTCGCGTGATTTGGAAATTGTCGTTGCGCCTTCCGCTATTGCTTTGCAACCGCTTTCACTTCAGCTCGATCGCAAAAAACTCCGCCTTGCCGCCCAGACTGCCAATCCGCACGATTTTGGCGCCTACACTGGAGAAATTTCTTTTGCTCAGCTCCGTGGCTTAGTCGATTATTGTATCATCGGTCATTCCGAGCGTCGCCAGCTTTTCCACGAAAGCGACAAGCAAATCCGCCTTGCCGTAGCCGCTGCCTTGCGCAATAACATCACGCCCATTCTCTGCATTGGCGAGACCAGTACCGAACGCACTTTTGGCGAAACTTCCGACGTCATCCGCGATCAATTGCTCGGTGGCCTCTCTGAAGTCTCCGCCGAGGACATCGACAAAGTCATCATCGCCTACGAACCAATTTGGGCCATCAGCTCCACCACTGACGCCCACATCGCCACTCCCGACGAAGTTGCCGAGATCGTCACTTTCATCCGTCGCACCCTCACCGACACCTATAGCAAAAGCATCGCCGAAGCTATCCCAGTTTTGTACGGTGGCAGCGTCAAACCCACCAACGCCGGCGCTTATCTCACCGTACCGGGCGTGAACGGTCTTTTGATCGGCGGCGCTAGCTTAATTGCTGATCAATTCATTGATATTATTGATACTGCCAAGAAAGTTATATCTTAATCAGAGGTTGCCAATGGATTCCGAGCCCACCCCACAACCTGCTAAATCTGCCAAAGACGCCATCAACGCCATGTATGCTGCTGGTGCGAAAAAAACCGGGCTCAGCGATTATCTTGCCTCTTCCGCCAAGGAAATTATCAATTCTACCCCCAGCGCCAAAAAGCGCGATGATAAATCCGCCGCCAGTTTGCATCGCCATGATAATCGTCGCGAATCAGTCCGACCTTCTGCCTCGACTTTGCTTCGCCAAGCTGCTCCAAAATCGCCTCAAAAGCCAAAACCAATCGCTAGTTCCGTTGATCCACTTACTAGCAAGGCCGAGATCGCCGTTGCTCGCTCGGTCGCGAGCCGCGCCAAAACTAGCTCTGCTTCTCCAACTACCGCTGTGGTTCGCACTTCACTCAAACTTGGGCCCAAAAAACCGCCTCTGATTTCTCGTGCCCCCGCTTCTTCGCTCAATTCTGCCCGCCGCCCGGCCGGTGATACTTTGCGCTCTAAAAAGCAATCTCCAGCTATCAAGCCCATTCCCCGCGCCGCCCACACCGAGAACCCGCGCGTTTTCCAGGACGTCATCCGCCCGCGGCCTCAGGATATCACTAAGCCCAAAGCCCGTGCAGAAAAACCGGCTCCCAAGGATACTAAAGCCCGTCTCGCTCCAGCCGCTCCGAAGACTAATCGTCCGCTCGATTCAATCAAAAATCGTTTCCGCCCTGCTCCCAAGGGCTACGCTACAAATGACCCCCGTCGCGAGCGCCCTTATAAAGCCGAGGATTTCTTGAATCCCAGCCATTCCATGCCGGCAGACGCGCCCTCAACCGAGCAGCCCGATCGCGCCACGCATATTTACGGTATGATTGAAGCTCCGCGCGAATATTCCGAATTGCCCCGCTGGGCCAAGAAGACCAATGATCTTGACGCTGCCACCGCCGCTGCTCAGGCTAGTTCCGACTCTCAGCTTGGCGTAGTTGAGGATTATGGTGACCCGATCGCCCATAAATCTGACCAGCCGGATCATCCTGACAACAATCGCTACGCCCTCAGTAGCCAGTCACCTTTCTTCCTTCAGAACGCCGAAGTCGATAAACGCCCACTTTCTGGTGGCCCGTCCACTCGCGAGCCAGCTGGTACTTCCGTTTATGCCGGCCAAAAATTGACCGACCGCCCCAAGCATAACCGCTACGAAAAGAAACCAAAACCCGCTAAGAAGCCCAAAACTTCTACTCCACAATCTTCTTCGCGCGACGACTTGACGGTTATCATTCCGTCCGCGCATCGTTCACATATTCCGCTTTTCTTCTTGCTTTTAATCACAATTTTGCTCGGTGTCGCCGTCGGTGCGCTGGCTTATCTTTTCTTCTTCCAATAACTCAGTAAAAAGGCTCGGCCAACAGGCCGAGCACTATTTTACAAAACGCCGGGATAGGCACTCCAACCGCTCAGCCAATCAAGCGGGGATACGTTATCAAACATAACGTTCCCATTTTCCAGCCAAATCCGTCCGTTCACGATGTGGTTAATTGCCCACGGCAAGATTTTCCACTCAGCTTTTTCCATCACGCGTTTCTGTAACACTTCGGGAGTATCACCCTCGCAAACCGGTACCGGCAGCTGCGCAATAATCGGACCAGTATCCAGGCTCGCATCCACAAAATGCACTGTCGCGCCCGTCACTTTCACGCCCTTTGCCAGCGCTGCCTCGTGAACCTTCAATCCGTACATACCTTTACCGCAAAAAGACGGGATCAGCGCCGGGTGGATGTTGATGACCGGACCATGGAAGTTTTCCAGCAAGATGGTCGGGATTTGCACCAAGAACCCTGCCAGCACAATCAAATCCGGTCGGTGAGTCAAGATGATCTGCGCCAAATCCTCGTCAAAACGTTCCCGATCATCGTAATCTTTGGGTCGAATCACCGCTGCAGGAATCTGATGCTTTGCCGCTCTTTCCAGCGCCTTCACACCGGCAACATTGGAAATCACGGCCACCACTTCTGCGTTCTCAATCCGCCCGCCCGGCTCGCAAGCGTCAATGATCGCCTGCAGATTAGTTCCGCCTCCGGAAACACAAACCACAATTCGCTTCTTTTCTGCTACATCTGTCATATCTGACACCTCCACATTCTGTACCATGTCTGCTCAAGTCAAGGTACGATTTCCAGCTTCACTGGATTTTTCACATTCTAGCATATCTTTTGCATCTTGTCTATCTGTCGCTGGCATGATATAATAGCTTCGCGACATGGTGGGATTAGCTCAGATGGTTAGAGCGTCTGATTGTGGTCCAGAAGGTCGTCGGTTCGATCCCGATATCCCACCCCAGGTCATTGCGAGTGTAGTACAGCGGTTAGTATGCAAGTTTTCCAAACTTGGGATGAGAGTTCGACTCTCTCCACTCGCACCAAGGAATTTCCCCAAGCACCAGCTTGGGGATTTTCCTTGGTATTAGCCTCTATTTTTCCCGATAGCTTTTTATAATATCCCCCAGCGTCATTTTTGTGCCGTAGTTCAAAATCGCATTTGAATAAATTTTAATCGCAATTTTCGCCACCACAAAGCAGAACACTAGCAAAATTACAATCGAAGCCGCCACTTCCCAGCCACTTGCCAGCCCCATCATCACTCTCAGAGGCATACAAAATGGCGAAGAAATTGGTAACAGCGCTGCGAAAACGTTCAGGCTACTGGTCGGATCGGTTAGTGTGAAATATGCTAGGTAGAACCCAATCATTGTCACAATTGCCACCGGCATATTGGCCGACTGCACATCTTCGGGTTTGCTCACCGTCGAACCAGTCAGCGCATAGAGCAGTGCATAGGCAAAATACCCTAGGATGAAATAAACCACCGTAATAATCGCTAGCACCGGCGTGAAACTTGAAAGGTCAAACAGTGTCTCTAATATCTCCGGCGCCAAAAAGAGCTTGGCACTAATTATCGCCGTCACCGCGAAAAGCAAAATTTGTAGTAGCCCCACCACGCCAATCCCGATTGTTTTGCCTAGAATGATCGTGCGCGGGCTCGTCGAAGTCACCAAAGTCTCCATAATCTTGGAGGTTTTCTCAACCGTAATCGAAGCCGAAACCTGATAGGCACAGAAGTAAATCGCAAAGAACAGCACAACCGACATCAGCATCGTCACCACAATATTCCCGCCGATGTTCTGATCGTCCGTCTGCTTGAATTCTGTCTTAAAAGTCGGCGTGACGCTAGCTAACTCCTTCTCCGTTAGCCCAAGTCCCTGAATTTTAATATTAGTATAAAGCGATTTCAGCGTATCGGTCAAAATTTGTGGCGCAGTCGCATCGGCCGTGGCGACATTGTCCACCACGTATGTGAAATTCACCTGGTTATCATTCTTCTCGACCATAATCGCGGAGCTAATTTTACCATCATTTAACTTGGTCTTAATCTCCTCGAAATTTTGCGGCTGAATTTCAAATTTATAGCCAAGGTCGGCATCATTCAGCACGCCAAGTTTCCCCTCAAAAACATCCTGCGGATCAGAAATCAAAACTTTGTCGTCAAAATCCCCGCCCGTAAGCGAAGTAATAATATTCGGCACGTTAAAGCCCAGCACAATCACCACCAAAATAATGATTGTCGAAACCCGAAAGGATTTGCGTCCAATCATATCCCGCATTGTAAATTTCGTAACTGTCCACATAGTTTATTCCTCCGCCTCTAGCTGTTTAATTTCCTGAGTTGCCCCCACTTTTTCGATGAAAATATCATTCAAAGTCGGTTTCATAATCTCAAAGCGCGTGATTTTTACGTCTTTTTCTATCAAATCCTTCAGTAATTTCTCCGCCTGCTCCTCGCTAGAAATCTTAATCGTATATTGATGATTCTTGGCATTTTCAATCTTTAATTTATTCGCGCCAACCAATTTTTCGATCGCCTGGTCGGCATCAATTTGCACGCGATTTGCCGGATAAGTTGCCTTAATCTCTTTGAGATTACCCTGCAAAACCGTTTTTCCTTTGTTGAGGATCAAAATATCGCTACAAAATTCCTCAATCGTCGCCATTTGGTGCGCCGACATGATCACAAATTTCCCATCCCGCACCAGCTCGATGATGATCTCTTTCAGAATCTCCGTGTTGACTGGATCAAGCCCACTAAACGGCTCGTCCAGCACCACCAAATCCGGATCGTGAATAATCGCCGTCATAAATTGGATTTTCTGCTGATTACCCTTGGAAAGTTTTTCCGCCGGCATCTCCAGGTATTCCACAACTTTCAGGCGCTTCGCCCATTTGCGGATCGAGGCTTCGGCCTGGTCGCGCGCCATACCCTTGAGCTCCGCAAAATATAGTAGCTGTTCAATAATTTTCACCTTCGGATAAACCCCGCGCTCCTCTGGCAAATAGCCAAAATTCACATCTTTACGATTCACCGGCCGCCCGTTCCAGGTAATCTCGCCGCTATCTTTCGTAATGATACCGAGCAACATCCGAATCGTCGTAGTTTTTCCTGCTCCGTTCGTCCC
>CAZCIN010000016.1:0-19005 GCA_964499245.1 uncultured Candidatus Saccharibacteria bacterium | reverse complement strand
GTGCGATTGTACATCTTACCGTCGGAGTAATTGTAGTTGCCGGTACGCAGGAAATTGAGGACTAGGAATTGCTGTAATTGGTTGACAAAGATAAGGAAATTTGCTAAAATGGTTTCTAGTTATTAAAACTAAAGGGAAAATATGAAGAAAGCAGTTGTACTCATCGGCGGGAAGCAATATCTTGTCGAAGAGAAAGAGACCCTCCGGGTGGACCTCCTTCCGGCAGGAACCAAAGAGCTCGAAACTGGTGCCCTGCTTGTGATTGATGGCGACAAGACCACGGTTGGTACGCCAGAGGTCAAGGGAGTGAAAGTTTCGGCGAAAGTCGTAGAAGAAAAAGTCGCGGGCGAGAAATTGCGCGTGATCCGCTACCACTCCAAGAAGCGTGTCCACAAAGAAACTGGACATCGTCAGAAATATAGCCTAATTGAAATCGTAAAGATTGGCTAAATCGTAAAGCCACCGCAAGACGGTGGCTTTGTTTATAAGGTGGAATTATGTTTTTAGCAGTATGTCTTGTAATATTAGCCTCGTTTCTATGGGCGGTTACCAACCATATTGATAAGTTTTTGATCAGCGGTATTGATGAAGCCGGAAAAAGCATCAAGACTTTGATGGTATTTTCAACACTGGTGGCGGGAGTGGCGCTTTTACCAGTTTGGTTGGTCGTCAGTGGACTTCGGGGGGGGGTATCGGTTAGTTGTTTTTCACTTATAATGATGTTACTATCGTCGGTTACAAGCGTACTGGCGATATATTTTTATTTCCGAGCATTGGATCAGAACGACACATCTGTGGTGGTGATTATGTTCCAGATGATACCAGTCTTTACTTATCTATTGGCATTGATATTTTTCCATGAAGTCTTGACGGTGCCACAGCTGGTGGGGGCGATAATAATTATGTCGTCGGCAATTTTGGTATCGTGGGATTTTGAAGCAAAGAAAGGCGATAGAAACAGAATGAAAGCACTGGGCATGATGGCGTTATCGTCGTTATGTTATGCAGGATATTACGTATTTTTTAATGCAGCGACGCGAGAGAGTTCGTATGAACCGTGCGCGTTTTGTTATCAGATAGGTTTGATTTTAATTGGTTTAGTGCTGATTGCTCGGGGGAGTTATAGGGAATCATTCTTGGCGGCGATCAAAAACAACGGGAAGAAATACGTTTCGCTTAATGTTGCAAATGAAGTGATAAATTTGGTGGCGGTATTTTTGGTGAATTATGCGGCAACGATTATCCCGGTGGCACTAGCAGATATTCTAAACGGATTCCAAGGGGCTTTTGTATTTATATTAGGGGTGTTAGGAGCTAAATTCTTACCAAAATACTTTAAAGAAGATTTAAGCAAAAAGGTGGTACTACAAAAAGTGGTTTGTATAGCGCTGAGTATGGTTGGTTTAGTGGTGATGTTTATATAAAGAACGTCGAATTGTGCTATAATGGTAATAGTTATGGCGAAGGTGATTTGTATTACGAACCAAAAGGGTGGCGTGGGCAAAACGACAACTTCAGTGAATCTGGGGTATTTCTTGGCGAAGGATAAATATCGGGTGCTCCTCGTTGACGCCGATCCGCAGGGGAATGCTTCGTCGGGCCTCGGGGTGGATAAGGCGAATCTAGAAGCGAGTTTGACGGAAGTGATGCTGGGGGTGACGAGCCTAAAAGACATCATCCAGCCGACTGAGTCTAAGAATCTTGATATTGCGCCGACGACGCCGCAGTTAGCTAATGCTGAGGTGGAGATGGCGGGGATGAAGCAAAAGTTTTCTGTGCTGAAGCAGGCGATTCGGAGTGTGGCTGAGGATTATGATTATGTGATTATTGATTCGCCACCGAGCCTGTCGCTTCTGACCGTGAATGGCATGATCGCGGCGGATTATTTGATTTTGCCGGTGCAGACGGAATTCTACGCACTCGAGGGCGTAGCGCAGCTGCTCGAGAGTATGTCGATGGTGAAAAAGGCGATGAATCCGGATCTGAAACTGCTCGGGGTGGTGGCGACGATGTACGACAAACGGACGAGTCTGAGCACTGAGGTGATGGCGGAGCTGAGAAAGTATTTCAAGGATAAAGTATTCGAGACGACGATTCCGCGTAACGTGCGGGTGGCAGAAGCGCCGAGTCACGGGGTACCGGTGGGGGATTATGATAAGTTTAGCAAGGGGGCAAAGGCATATAAGGCGCTAGCGCGCGAAGTAGAGGAAAGGACGAACTGATGGCGAAGACAAAAGGGTTGGGACGAGGTTTTGAGAGTTTGATCCCGACAGATGTGATAGCAGAAGAATTTGACGTGACGAGCGAGGTGGATGGCAAGGTTTCCGAGTTAAAGGAATTGAAGCTCACAGATATTGTGCGTGATGAAGGGCAGCCGCGCAAACATTTTGACAAGGTAGCACTGGAAGAACTGGCGGCATCAATTCAGGAACACGGGGTCTTGCAGCCGATTGTGGTAGTGAAGGCGGGTGACAAATATCAGATTGTGGCGGGGGAACGACGCTACCGAGCTTCGCAGATTGCGGAGATGGAGACGATTCCGGCGATTGTGCGGACACTGGATGCGCAGAACAAGCTGGAACTTTCGATTATTGAGAACGCGCAGCGGGAAGATTTGAACCCAATTGAGCTTGCGACGGCGTATGCGAAGCTAAAAGAACAATTTAATTTGACCGATAAACAGATTGGAGAGCGAGTGGGGAAGAGCTCGTCAAGTATTCAGAATACGCTAAGGCTTTTGAAATTACCGGATGAGGCAAAGCGGGCGATGCAGGAGCATCATCTGATGGAAGGGCCGATGCGGCCGTTGATCACATTGGATCCGGAGCAGATTCATGAGATTTTGCCGAAGATGATTGAGGGCGGTTGGTCGGCACGCAAGGTCGAGCAATATATTGCTGAGAATAAGAAAAAGAGCTCGGTGCGCGCGGTAAAGGTGAACGAATTTTTGAAGGAAGAGGCAAAACTGGGGCGAAAATTTGGGGTGGAAGTGCGGATTCGGGGGCGAAGTGTGACGCTGAGTGCGAAGAACGATGGGGAATTTCAGAAACTACTGAAGGTTTTGGGGGAATAAAAATTCCCCGCAGGTGAGTGCGGGGATGCAGCCAGCATAGCTATTAATCGTTGTCGTTGGGGCCGATAAAAACATCTTTGCTCGTGTAGGTAGGACAGTGCAGGTTCGCCTTGATGCGGATATTGGCAGGAGTGCGGGTAATTTGGCTTTTCTTGGGATATTCGTACTTATACTCCAAGAGGACGGCTCCGTCACTGGGTAAGTTACGCACGATACGGCGCACAGTACGGAACGACATCTTCGGATGAAGCCAAGAGATGTTATCCGGCATCAGGAAACTTTTGGGCAGTTCGTAGTACAGCTCGCCATTGAGGTCCATGAAGCTGAGGATCTTTTTCATTTCTTCGGGGGTAAATTCGATAACCACAGTATAGGCTCGAAAGTAGTAGCATCCCCAAAAATCCTGCACGGAACGACGCCGGTCTTCATCGGTATAGGCGGTCTTGCTGATGTAATACCTCTTGGGATAATGTTCGCCTCTTTCTTCGGTAATAATGCAGCCTAAGGCGTGGTTAGCAATGGATGTGAGTACTTTGTGGGTTACAAAGATCACGCCAAAGATTATTGCTACTATGATGACGAGGGCCGTTAGGGGTTTTACAATCCCTACAAATATTCCGTCTTCCCAAGGATTATCTTTGTTAAGAGATTCCCAAAGTTCCGGATAATGTGTGGCTAATTGGACGCCAATAAAGACATAAGTGGCAAGTGCACTGATGAATATAAGCAGGACGATGATAGAAAAGACGATGGTGGGGACAGTATTGCGGATTTTTTTCATGAGAATTCCTCCTTTGGCAGGGTGCTGGGTTGGTAAGTTGCTAAAACAACGGAAACGCTGGCTATACTTTCATTGTATCACAGAAATGCCAAAATGTCAATGGTTTAATGTAATGGAACAGGGGTGAGGTGACTTTTTTGGTACAAAAAGCTTGTAAAATGGCGGATTTTTGATATACTAGAGGTAGCTACAAAGACTTTAGGGGGATATGGAGAATAATAAAATTATGGTAAATAATAAAGAATCGGAGCGCCGTGCTCGCTTGATGAAGATGCGGGATGAACGGTTGCCAGATATCAAAAAACAGTTTGAAGAGGCCCAGAAGCGTAATTTTAACTCGAATTTCGCCGAGGGGGGTAAGGATGCGGATCTTGTGAAGAGGGGCACTAGAGGGGCTGCTCGTGGCTCACAGGGGCCAAAAAGGACTACTCGGGAAATGCCTGCGAGAGGCCAAAAAACTGCCTCTAGGGGCGTGAAGACCACGGAGAGCCGTGGTGCGGCGGTACGCGCAAAAATGGCTAACAGGGGTATCCATGAGGCCACAAGCGGTGCTCAGACGCCGAAAACCGCAAATAAGCGTGCGGGCCTAGGGGTGACGGTGCGTAAGGGGGAAATGGTGCATCACCAGCGGATGCTGTCGCAAGACGTGAATATGCAGGCGACACAGCATATTATTGGGGTGCCGGTGAATAAGAGCCGCTATAATGGCTATGATGGCAAGCAGGTGACGAATGCGCAGCTCAAAGCCGCGCGGCCGGATCCGGAAGCAGTGCGGATTATCCCGATGGGTGGCGTGGGGGAATTTGGCATTGGTAAAAACATGACGATTATCGAGTACAAGAGTGAGATGGTCGTGGTGGATATGGGGACGCTGTTTGCGGGGGCGGATTATCCAGGGGTGAATTATATGGTGCCGGACATTCAGTATCTTGAGGATAATAAGGATAAGGTGAAGGCGATTTGTTTTACGCACGCGCATCTAGATCATATCGGGGCGTGTCGGCATCTATTACCGAAGTTTAATCCGCTGACGCCGATTTACGCGACGGCTTTCACGATCGGGATGATTGAGAAGCAGATGGCGGAGCTAGACGATATGCCGGAGCTGAATTATAACGCGGTGGATCCGTTCAAGCACGAGATCATCAAGGTGAGCGAGCACCTAAGCGTGGAATTTATCCATACTTTGCACTCGATTCCGGGTAATACGGCGATTGTGGTGCGGACGCCAAACGGGGTGATTTATATGTCGGGCGACTGGCGGCACGAAGAGCGACCGCTGGGGATTCAGACGGATTACGAACGGATTGATGAGATCGTGAAGAAAGAGGGGATCGCGGTGATGCTGAATGAATCGACCAATATCGATTCGCCGGGGCGACATCCGCATTCGGAATATGACGTAGGGGAGAACCTCGGGCGGGTGATGGATCACTACGCAAATGGGCGGGTGATTGTGAGCTGTTTCTCGAGCCAGATTAAGCGGATTGAATTGATTTTGAATGAAGCGGCGAAGCGGGGTCGGAAAGTGGCGTTTGCCGGATTTTCGATGATTAATAACGTGGAAGTGGCGCTTAGAACCGGGGTGATTAAAGTGCCAAAAGATACGATTATGAAGATGGAAGATATCGTGAAGCTGCCGGATGACAAAATTACGGTGGTTTGTACGGGGTCGCAGGGCGAGCTCAACGCCGTGCTGAACCGGATGGTGTCGGGTGCGCATAAATATATCAAGATCAAGCCGAGTGATGTGATTGTGTTTTCGAGTAATCCGATTCCGGGCAATGAGCCACATGTGGTGAATACGGTGGACGGCTTGCTGCGTGAGGGGGCGGGGGTAATTCAAAATGGTAAGTCACACATCACGAACCTGGGACCACTACACCTTTCGGGGCACGCTTACTACGAAGATCATGTGCAGTTCGTGGAAAGATTGCAACCAAAGAATTACATTCCATATCACGGCGAGTTCTACATGTTGGAACACAATGCTGAGATGGCGGAGAATGTGATTGGGTTGGACCGGAAGCGGATTTTGGTGACGGATGATGGCGACGTGGTGGAGCTAATGCCAGATCAGACAATTCGCAAGAACGGGCGGATCGCAGTAGGGAATAAGCTATTTGACGATGCGGACAAGCCGGTGCACGAGGCGGTGGTGAAAGATCGGATTCACATTTCTAGGGAGGGGATTTTTGTGATTGTGCTGACGCTTTCCAAGAAGACTAATCGTTTGATCAAGACGCCGGATATTGTGTCGCGGGCCTTTATCTATTTGGACAATTCGGAGGAACTGGTGGCGAAAATTCGGCACTATCTGAGAGTACGGACCGAGAAGGACGTTGGCAATAGTGATACGGATCTCAAGGCTTTGAAAGAAGAGATTAAAGAAGACGTGACGCACATTCTATTTGATGCGACTGGGCATACGCCGATTGTGATCCCGGTAATTAATAAAGTCTAAAGTTTTGATGTCTGATATAATTAGTAAGTAAGCATAGAAACGCTTAAGTATAGCAGATGGGAGGGTCTGGATGAATTTATTAGTAAAAGTGGTGATTGGTGCTGTCGTAATCCTGGTTGTGGGCTATTTGGGTTTGATATGGATGACTTGGCGAGAGCTGAGGCACACGAATAGCTTGTGTTGTGCATGCGAGAAGGAACTGAGGGATTTGGAGCTGGCGCATACAAGTATCAAACAGGGAATTGAGCTGATTGAAGAAAATATCACGAAATGTGCCGACGACGAAAAACATACTCAAGGAAATAAGCTCGCATATTTCCAGAAGTCTTTGGAAAAGAACGAACGGGATTTTCAAGACGCAGAGCAACGATTGAAAGAACACCAAGCAGAGGTCGAAGCGGGCAAGGAAATGCTGCGGCGACTAAGAAACTTTGATTGGCTGAGGAGACACAAGTGATTCAGCGTATGAATTTTACCACTTGGCTAGGAACTTTAGAAAAAAGGGGCTGGCACTCTTGACAAAAGAGTGCCAACTTGCTATCATGGAGAGAAGGAATTAGTTATGGAAAGTGATTTTAATGATTTAATGAACCGACTTTCGGAAAATGCGCGCTTTGCGCTGCAGAAAGCGGATATTTATAGTAAACAATATAATAGCGGTTATATGGGGACCGAGCATATATTGTTAGGGATTTTGGGTCAGGAAGCTTCGACGGGGGCGAAGATCTTGCGGAAATTTGACATTGACCTCGCGCGGGCGGAAAAGGCTTTGGACCAGGAACCGTCCGAGGTGACGACGAATGGCGCGATGGCTATGATGTCGCTTTCGGAAGCGGCGGTATTGACGCTTCGGATGGCGGATTCCTATGCACAGGGTAAGGGTATGTCGGTGGTGGGGACGGAATATCTGCTTTATGCGCTGGTGTGTCAGCCGAAATCGCGGGGGACGGTGCTGCTCGAGAAGATGGGGGCGAATGTCGAGGAAATTCTGGATGTCGTGGAAGCGGAGCTAGATAAGCAAGTCGAGCATGAGCGCAACCAAGAGCGCAAGAAAGAATTTAAGCGTTCGGCACAGCTGAAGTGGCTGAAGCGCTACGGTACGGACCTGACGGAGCTAGCAAAAGATGACAAACTCGATGCGGTGATTGGTCGGGAGCGCGAGATTGAGCGGACGGTGACGGTTTTGTCGCGGCGCACGAAGTCGAATCCGGTGCTAATCGGTGAGGCAGGCGTCGGTAAGACGGCGATTGTGGAAGGTCTGGCAGAGCGGATTGTCAAAAATGAAGTGGCGGGGGATTTGATTGGTAAGCGAATTATCCAGGTGGATCTTTCGAATCTAGTGGCGGGCACGAAATTCCGGGGGGAATTTGAGGAACGCTTGAAGGGTGTGATCGACGAAGCGGTGGAGAATGAGGATATTATACTATTCATCGATGAGCTGCATTTGCTAACTGGCGCGGGTGCGGGCGAAGGCTCGATGGACGCAGCGAATATTTTGAAGCCGGCTTTGGCACGGGGGCAGATTCAGGTGATTGGCGCAACGACACTGGATGAATATCGTAAATACATCGAGAAAGATAAAGCGCTTAGCCGTAGGTTCCAGATTGTGATGGTGGAAGAACCAAGTCCGGAAGTAACGTTGAAGATTTTGAAGGGGATCAAGAGCCACTACGAAAAACATCACGGGGTGGAGATTTCGGATGAGATTTTGGAAACGGCGATCAATATGTCGCGGCGTTATATCAATGACCGTTTTATGCCAGATAAAGTGATTGACGTGATTGACGAAGCGGCGGCGATTCGACGAGTGGCGGCCGATAAAGAAGGCGGTTCGGCCTATAAGAAGCTGAAGATGGAAGAACAAGCGGTGCGCGACAAGATGGCGGAGATGGCCGATAAGGAAGATTTTGAAGCGGCAACTTTCTGCCAGAACAAACTTAGTGAGATCAAAGCGAAGCTGAAGGAGATGAAGAAAAAGAGCAGTAAGGAGCCGAGTCCGAAGGTGACGGAAGATGATTTGGCGCTGGCGATTTCACTCAAAACTGGTATTCCGGTGGCAAAAGTCCACGGATCGGAAATGGAGATGCTACAAGGCTTGGAGAGCCACTTGAAGAAATCGGTGGTGGGACAGAATGCGGCGGTGGCGACAGTGGCAAAAGCGATTCGGCGAGGCCGTAGCGGAATTGCGGACCCGGAGCGGCCGATTGGTAGCTTCCTCTTTATGGGACCGACGGGGGTAGGGAAGACGGAACTAGCACGAGTGATTGCCCGGGAAGTTTTTGGTGGAGAGAATGCGCTAATAAAAATTGATATGTCGGAATTTGGCGAGAAGCACAATGTTTCGCGGCTGGTGGGAGCGCCGGCAGGGTATGTGGGCTATGATGACGGCGGGAAATTGACTGAAGCGGTGCGGCGCCGTCCGTACTCGGTGGTGCTATTTGATGAGATCGAGAAGGCACATCCGGATGTCTTTAATATGCTACTACAAATTTTGGAAGATGGTGTGCTGACGGACGGCCAAGGAAATAAGGTGAAATTTAATAACACGGTGGTGATTCTAACTTCGAATCTCGGTGCGGCGGAGATGTACCGTGAAGATAACTTTGGCTTTCATGCTAAGCAGGCGATGACGAAGCGGGAGCTGGATGCGGAATACGAAGAAAGCAAAGAAGCGGCGATGCGAGCGCTTAAGAAAGTGATGAAACCAGAGCTGATAAATCGTTTGGATGCGATTGAGGTATTCCGAGCACTCGGTGAAGACGAAGTGTCGAAGATTTTCGATAACTTGATTGAGGAATTACGTAAACGATTAGCGACAAAGGGCCTTGGGGTGAAAGTGACCGATGAAGCAAAGAAGCAATTGGTTCAGCAAGGCTACGAACCAAAGAATGGAGCGCGGCCGCTGAGGCGTTTGATCGAAGAACAGGTGGAGACCATGATTGCCGAGAAGATGATCGCTGGGGAGATGGAGAAGGGCGACATCGCAGTGATTGGGCTGAAGCGTGAGAAGAATAAGGACGGACAGCGCGAGCTGACGATAAAAATAGTAAATGGATAGAAAGGACAAGATGAAGAATTATTTAGTACCGACGGTGGTAGAGGAAACCAATCGCGGGGAGCGAGCGTACGATATTTATTCGCGACTTTTGAAAGAGCGGATTGTGTTCTTGGGCGACCAGGTGACGCCAGAAACGGCAAATTTGGTGGTGGCGCAGCTGATTTTCCTGGCAAATGAAGATCCGAAGAAAGATATTAAATTCTATATCAATTCACCAGGGGGGAGCGTGTATGACGGTCTCGCGATTATTGATACGATGAATTATATTCAGCCAGACGTGCAGACGATCGGGATTGGACTCCAGGCGAGTATGGGAGCGATGTTGCTGTCTTGTGGGGCAAAGGGCAAGCGATTTATTTTGCCGAATGCGCGGGTGATGATTCATCAACCATCCTATGGGGCGGGGCAGGCCAAGGTGACCGATCAAGAAATTGAGCTGAAGGAAGGGCTATATTTGAAAAAGACTTTGGCGGAGATTTTGGCGAAACAAACTGGTCAGGATCTCAAGCAGGTTGAGAGGGATATGGACCGAGATTATTGGATGAGCGCGGAAGAAGCGAAAAAGTACGGAATTGTGGACGAGATTATTGAAAAATGACGAAGGAACTATGGACAGACGGAAGTGCGAGCCCGAACCCGGGGCCGGGGGGATTTGCGGTCTTAGAAAACGGTAAGCCGGTGGCGTTAGGCAGAGAAGCGGACTCGACAAACATTCGGATGGAAGGATTGGCGATGGTGGCGGCGATTAAATACGCGGCGGGTGAGCCGTGCGTGATTCATAGCGATTCGGAATTTTGGATTAATGTGCTGACGAAGTGGGCGCCGGGTTGGGCACAGAATGGCTGGCAGAAGAAAAGCGGACCAATTAAGAATCTAGACATCGTGAAGGAGCTTTATGCGCTATACCGAGATAACCAGGTGGAACTGGTATGGGTGAAAGGTCATGCTGGATTGGAACAGAACGAATTGACGGATCAATGGGCAAATAAGGCGCGAAAGGGCGCAAAAGTGCCAGAGAACTAAAAACGCTATTGACTTTTTAGCATAAGCGTGATATAATGGTAGTAAGAGGTATATAATGGGCCCTCGGGAGGTTTTCCGGTGGCCTTTTTAATTTCCCGAAACGGGAGGAGTGTGAAAAAATGAAGAAGCTTGTGCTGGGAATGACGGTGGCGACAGGATTAGCAGTAGCAGTGACAGGACAAAGCCAAGCGGCGAGTTTGACGTCATGCGATATGAGCCAGGCGATTTTGGAAGCAGAAGCGGCGATTCGCGCGGTGGGTGGTGAATATAGCACTCTGAGTGATGCAAAAGGTGTGTCGATTCGGGAACATGTGAAATATTTGCAGGAGCGGGTGGAAATTGCGAGGCGCTTGGTGAATGGGGACGAGAGCGTGCGCTATCCGGATGAATTATATGCGACGGTGACTGAGGGGACGCGGGCGCTGAAGCTAATTACGGGTACGGCGAAGAAAGAAGCTCAGCAAACAGCGGCGCCAAAAGAGGCAGCTCAGGCGACAGTGAAAACAGCGGTGGCGGAAACGGTGGACCAGGTACAGTCTAATATACAAACGGCAAAAGCAGAAAAGACTGAAAAAATAGTTGAGGCACCTGAAGCGAAGGTGACACGGCAGGTAAACTTGCAGACGCCGCAGGCGAAACTGGCGGTGGCGAAGATTGAGACAGGCGTACTGAAAAAAGATGCGAAATTGGCGAATTTGAGCGTGAGCGCAGAGGTGGTGGCGACGCCAGAGGAAACGACTGGGCTGGACGAGGAAATGAAAGTGCCGGCGACTGGCGAAATTGACACGGGGGAACTGGAGAAGATTTTGATGACAATCGGCGTGGCATCGGCAGTGGGGATGCTGGGGCTGGCCGGGATTTGTATGGTAATTGGGAGAAAATAAAATGCGTAGGATTCAGGTGAGTTTCACACCGAGTGCAAGGCAGAACATTGCGGTAGTGCGGAAGAAATAACGTACATTAGAATAATAAGCTCTTAAATTATTCGTAAGGGTGTACCTCTCAAAATGCTCCCCCTCTATGAGGGGGTGGCATTTTGACCCGGCACAGCCCAAGGTATTACTCATAATTCAAGAGCTTATTATTCAACATATCTTTTTATTTTCCGTACAACCGCATATTGCTTTTCCATGATATAATGGGGGTATGAAAAAGCTTATTGTTAAGAGCCAAGTTGCGAATTTGGAAAGATTGATGCTGAAAATGACGGGGATTGGGGCGGATTTTTCGCCGGTGATTTGGCAACATGAGCGAGTGTATTTGCCGAGCAATTATAAGCCGGCGCGGAATTTTCCGCGGCTGGTGCTAAGAACGGAAGTGACGATGCCGGAGGATCCGACGAAATATTCGCTTTATCTGAAGCGGCATATTGAGGATAGCGGAGTGGATTACGTGCATTATACATCGGTGGGGGATTATCAGGAAGCGGCAGGGATTGTACATCAGCTGGGATTTCGGAAGGCAGCAGAAGTGAGTCGGCAGCGACGGGAATTGGTGCTGGATCCGCGGACGGTGATTTATCTGGATCGAGTGGAGGGGCTGGAGGGGGATTATTTGAAAATTGAAGCGCAATTACTCGAAGGGCAGCCGGTTGAGGAGATGCGGGTGCAGTTGCTTTCGACACTGGCGACGCTTGGGCAAGAGACGTTTGTGACACAGGCATATTTTGACTTGCTCCAGACCAATGGCATGGATGAAGACAATACCTTCGTGATTGAACATTAAGTGTGATATAATTGTCCAAAAGTGAGGTAAATCATGGAAAATGAAGTGAATGAAGAAGTATTTGATGTTTTTCACTGGGCGAATGAAATTGATGAAGTGAAAAATAATGTATCGGTGGAGCTGTTTTTGTTCAACAAGAACTATACGCCGTACCGGGTGCGCTATTCGGACACGCTGACGGCGAGCGTGAAGGCGATGTTTATGCAGGAAGCGACTGGATTTATCATCAAAGAAGCCGATAAGGGCTTGGTTTGTCGCGAGTATGAGAAATCGGACGGGGAAGATCACGTGATTTATCGGACGAAACTTTCGAACGTGGGGCGGGCGGAGACGCTGTTGCACCTGATTGAGCACGAGTACAAGAATATTGATTCGTGGAGCGATCATGTGGATGAGTTTAAGAAAGTAAAGGGGATTTTGGCGAAGTTTAGCTATCCAGGCGAGGACGGTGAGACCAAGACTTTCTACATCGCGAAGGCACTGAGCCCGAGCTCGGCGCTCAGGGGCGGGACGAGCTGGGAGCTGAATGGTGAGAATTTTGAGCCATTTTCGGCAGAAGTGGCAATGAAGATGCCAGACGATAATCAAGTGGCGATTATTGGTGATACGGTGGTGATTTTCAACCAGTCAAAATTTGAGAATTTGTTCCAGTATGACTATAAGGCACAGGTGATTGCAGATGAGAAGGCGAAGGAAATTCAGGAGAAATATAAATTGAGTTTTGCGGAAGGGCTGACGCTCAATTCATTACTGCAGGACCGTAAACCTTTGGTGAAGAAACTACAGGCGCTCGACATTGCCGAGGAAATGCCGCAGGAGAAGCTGGTGGAATATGCGGACGAGATGCAGCTCGAGCTAATGACGGACGATGATGGTTCGATTATCATCATGGATGATAAAGATTTGACGATGTTTGTGAATTTGCTCTCGGAAGACTACTATGTGAGTCCGGTGAATGGGCGACGCTATGAGATAAAGTCGAAGAAGTTACTAAGCGAACCAGAGGGAGAACCACCACGGGGGTAAAATCCTGCGAAAAGGCAGAAAAAGTGGCAAAATAGTGGGGAAAGCACGCCGTTTATGTTAAATCTATTGACAAAAACAGGGAAGTGTGCTACAATGGAAGTATGTGGGGTGTGCTAACTCAGGGATTGAGTGGCTTTTGGCACGCTCTTTAAGTTGTCAAGAATTGTTGTTGCTGGTTTTAGATAGTTACTGATGGTATTTATTCTGCGTCATGAAGGAGGGGTACAAAATGGTACAGATTTTATGGCATGGCGGTGTTGAACCGCCGGACGTGAAAAAGGAAACGGGGAAAGGAGCGTCGATCGCTACTTATACTGGTGATATGGAAGAAACGGTAGAGGTAGAGGCGGCGGAGTCTGAGTCCAAGCAAGAGCAATTAGCAACGTCGGAAAGTTTGGACAAGCTGATTGCGCGAGCCAGTGAGAAATTGGCTAAACAAACGAAGGGAAGAGCGAGGCCTGCCGAAGAGCAGACCGTACATAAGCCTAAGCAACAACGTCAAGTGGCGCCTGCGTCGAAGGCGGTGGCGCCGAAAACGAGTGTGACGGCGCGGCGGGCATCAATCAATACCGCAGGGGTTTATAACCTTGCGCGGAAACGGCGGATCGACATAGGTATCACGGAACAGCCGCTGATTATTGCGGGTGATTACCAACCGTTACCGGTGATGATGCCTTTGATGACGATGGATTCGTCGGCGGCGCCGGAGATTGTGATTGAGGTCGCAGCAGAAAAACCGCAGCCGCGCAGAGCGGAAGTGATTCCGATCAGATTCCCACTGACAGATGAGCAGCAGAAGCGTGAGGAATTCTATCAGCAGACAGGGATGACGCCTGCTGACCTGAGGGAATTGCTGACGCCGGGCTGGACAATAGCCGGGATGCTGGATCCGCGGGAACACGCACGGCGTATACGGACGGGCTTTTGGAACCGGGTATATGATGTGGAATACACGGTGGTGAAGGCGAAGCACACGATGCGGGACTTCTTGTATAAGAAGCGGCCGGCGTCGGAGAAAGCATTGGCACCGGGGAAAACTTGACGAAATGACAACAAAAGAAATCAGGCTGGCGAAGGCCGGCCTTTTTTCTGGCCTGTGGAAAAGTAGTGAGCCTGTGGAAAACTAACGGGCTTGTGGAAAACTTTCGAGGAAACTTTTCCAAAAATGGTCTTGCTTTTTTGGCGCAGGAAGTGTAAACTAAAAACAAGTAGACAAACCAGCGGCAACGCGGTCTACAAATAAAAACGAAAAATAAAAGGTTAGTATTTTAACAAGGTTTCAGATCGGCCAACTAGGAGTTTTTGCGCGCGTTTGGGATACGCGAAACCGAATCCAATACGCTCTTCCTAATAAACACCTCCCAATTAACTCTATTTTTTGGCTGGAAAGTTATTGTTCAATTTCCGGTCAACCCACTTTGAAATACACAATAAGTCTCTCAACGGCTACAATTATGGTTGGTCTAGGCTGACCGATTGTAGTGGGCAAGTGTATTGATTAAACAAAAATCAATCAAAAACAAAACCGTGAAAATTTCTAGTTGAACGATCTGAAACAAAAAAGTGTATAATATATACATGGAAGAACTCCATAAGCCTGTATTATTATCAGAAGTACTCGAAGTGCTGCAACCGAAACGTGGTGAGTCGTATTTGGACCTCACGGCTGGATATGCAGGGCATGCGAGTGAAATTTTGGATGTAACACGGAATTATAAGGACGCGGTCTTAGTGGATCGCGACGCGAATGCAATCAAGGTTCTCGAAGGGAAGTACGGAAGTGAACCAGTGAGAATCGTGCAGAGTGATTTTTATAATGCGGTGCTGCAGGAAATTGAGTGTGGAAACGCTTTTGATATGATACTAATGGATTTTGGGGTGTCTTCTCCGCAACTAGATAATGCCGAGCGGGGATTTTCCTTTGCCAAAGATGGGCCACTGGACATGCGAATGGATCAGGGTCAGGAACTTTCGGCGGCGCGAATCGTGAATAAATGGAGCGAGCGCGACCTGATCGAAATTCTAGAAAAATATGGCGAAGAGAAACCGGGATTTGCAAAATTGATTGCGCGCGTGATTGTGCATGGTAGACCATGGAACTCAACCAAGGAGCTAGGCGATGCCCTAGCAAAATATGGGCGAGGTGGGCGTGTGCACCCGGCGACGCGAACATTTCAGGCAATTCGGATAGCCGTGAATGATGAGCTAGGAGAGATTGAGCGGACTTTGCCATTACTACCAAAGGTTTTGAAACCGGGTGGGCGAGTCGCGATGATTACTTTTCATAGTCTTGAGGATCGACTAGTGAAAGAATACCTGAAGGAAGCAACTCAGCACGGCGAAGAGTCAGAACTAGAAGTCTTAACGAAGAAACCGATAGTGGCGGAGAATTTGGAACTCGTTATCAACCCGAGGGCCAGAAGCGCAAAACTGCGAGCGGCGAAAAAACTTTAGAGTGTGAAGTTTTGAGTCCTTGTGGGGAGCGGGACTGACTTTCGATTGATAAAAATAAAAACAAAACATAAACAAGGAGGCATATATGCCACGTCAAATCGTTGTAACTAGCAATCGTTCTCGCGCACAGAAGATCGCAGTCAAGTTCGCTAAATAATTTAGCCGAACTTCATTAGGGCATTTTGTTATTCATTTTGAGGGGCACTCAAGGCCGTTTGGCCGAGCTTATACCCTCAAAATGAATGCAAAATACCCAACAAGGGCCAACTAATTATTTAGCGAACGGGCCGTTTGACCGAGATTGTTAAGGGGAGTTATGGGCGGAAGCGCCCACCATAGAGTTTAACTGGGTAAAATACATGACCTTCCGGAGTTGCGCTTCACGGCGCAGCTTCGACCTAGTGAACAAAAAGTAAGGTCTGCATTGTCAAGGACAGTGCTGGAGTGAGAAAAATAAAAACAGCGAGGAATTAAAAAATAAATGAGAACACAAACCTACATGGTGCGGCGTCAGGATGTGGCGGCTGGTGGATGGTCGCGCAATTATAACACCGTACGCCATACATCATCAAAGAAGATTGGTTCGATTTCGAATGCGACAATTGTAGGGCTTTTGGTATTGATCGTGGGGCTGATTTATGTTTCGCAGGGGACGCAAGCGACGAATTACGATTATCAACTTTCGGAAATTGAAAATGAGATCTCGGAACTAGAAGCAAAAAGGGAAGATTTGGCGGTGGAGCGGGCGAGGTTGACGTCGGTGGCGGCGGCTGAGAGCAACGAGGTGGCGTCGAATATGGAGAATGCCAGCGCGGAGGGCTGGGCAGAGTAAACGTTGGTAAACGAAAGCCCGGCGGGAACGAATCCAGACCGGGGTTTAGTATTTCTATTGTAGCGCGGGCTCGATGCGTTGTCAATGCTACTGATGCTGATTTGTTTCTAAATACATGTTGATAATATCTTGACTCCGGATGGAGCGGTAGTCGTTTGCTTTGGAAAGAAGAGCGGCTGTTAAGTGTTTTGCGAATCCGACATAGACGATACTCTTATGATGGATATCTTTGGCCAAGGTGATCGCTGGTAACATGTCCATGTCGGAACTAAGTAGGATAATTTTGTCCACTTGATTGGTGGCAGCGTCGTTTACTAGACTCGTTGCTAAACTAACATCGACGCCTTTTTCTATAAAATGGACTTTGTGAAAACCGCATTTCTTACACGGCTCGCTATCGCGGGCAATTAGGGTACCAGAGGCAATATAGTTGATATTTTGTTTTGCAAGTGAACTTCTGATGCGGCGGAAATTGTCGGCGAAGATTTGGGCTTTAATTTTTGTATCGTCATCTAGGGATTTGTTTTTGCGAATATGTGCTATACCATAGAAGCGAATTTCTAGATTCTCCATAGGAAAGAGTTTTTCTAAAAGTGCGCGGATGTTGATAGATGTGAGGTCTTGTTTGGAGGAGATGAGGTTGTGGCTAATAAGAACCTCAGCAGTGCGGTAGAGGAAATTTTGGCCGTCAATATAAACAATATTTTTCATGTGCCCAGTATATAGCAAATTTTTTAAAAACTACAAGCAACAGCGTTTTGGTTTTTTGGAAAATTAAGCGGAAACGTCTTGACAACTCGCTTATGGTGCGAGTAAAATTAGTAGTATGAAATATAGTGATAACAAGTGGAGGAGTGGTATGACTTATACCAAAAAAATGGGTAGGTGTCTTTTGCGAAGCTTCGCATTTATGGCAGTACTCTTTGGTGGCGCTTTGTTGGACGCCACCGAGGCAGAGGCGGCATCGCCATCTGTGACAGCTACATTTATGGACGCACAGGGAACTACCTCGTTGCAGCCAGGAGAGACGGCAGGCAGCGCAGGGAGTTTCTTTGTGCCTGTAAAGATTGATATGCAGAATACGGGTTCGCTTTCCGTCTCCGTTAAAGCTGCTACTGCAGAGCTGACTGGCACTACCAGTAGTGCCAATAAAATTGCGAGTGTGCCAGCTAATGCAGAATACACCATCGGCCAGATGAACAACCAATGGGGTTATCGCTGGAATCTAGGCGATACTATCAATGATGCTGCCGTGAACGGCTCTAACCCTAAGAACTACAAACAAATGCCGACCACATCGACTTTGCTCGATACGGTCAAGATCTCGGGCTCGAAGGATACCACGGTGACGAAGTATCTCACCCTCGGTTTTGGTGTCGGTGTTACGGGCGAGACCCCAGCCGATACCTATACTAACGAAGTGACGGTCTCGGTAGTGGCCACCCCACTCGGCCGAACGATTTTCGACATTACCTATATGCAAGACATGACGGCTGATGTCTGTAATAATACCAAGACCCCAAGCTCAAAGACGATCTCGTCTAGCGCTAACATCAACGTCGGTCCGGATGGCACAACCCCCTATACGCAGCTGATTGACTCGGATGGTTCAAAGCAAGCTGGTGATGACGCAGCAAATTATGTGCCACAGACGACTTTGATCGATAAGCGCGATGGTAAATCTTACACCATTCGTAAACTTGCCGATGGCAACTGTTGGATGGTCTCGAACCTCGAGTTTGACATTGTCCCAACTGCCGATAAAGGCACTGGTACGACCCCATCAACCGCTTTTGCAACCAATGGTACTGATAAGGTGACTGGTACGCAGATTACTTTGACTAATGCTGATACGGACCTTAACTCTATCACTACTTGGACACCAGAAATTTCGGCACAGCTCTATGGTGCAGCTGGTACGGTCTTCAAGACTCAGCGCAATGCCGGTCAAGGTACGAGCGTGGAGGGTCCTGCCTCAGCTACTACCGCAACACCCTGGAACCAAAGCGGTGCTGATGGTCTTCGTAGCTTCTCGAGTGCGGCAGGCTATCCAAATGCCCTCTATTCCACTAAGACCGCTGCTTCGCCAACCTTTGGTACGGCCAACACTGGCGATCCATGGCAGAAGTTTGGTAATCTCTACAACTGGACTGCAGCAACGCTTGGTTCTGGTACCAAAGTAGCGACTGATGGTCAGAACGCAACCGACTCGATTTGTCCAAAAGGCTGGAAACTGCCATATAACACTGGTAACGACTCGTTCTCTAACTTACTTGGTACTTACGGTCTCCCAACCACCAATACTGATAATGTCTCCCCTAAAGCTAACCAACTAGCTAACTTCCCCCTCAATTTCCTGCGTACCGGCTTCTACGATTACTCCGACGGTAAGATGTACTATCGCACGACGAATGGCCTCTGGTGGTCCGCTACTCGTAGCTCTGCGACGAATGCTAACTACCTGCTCACGGATACGTCTCACGTCTACCCGCAGAACAGCTACAGTCGCGGCAGCGGGTTTGCTCTGCGCTGTGTCGCTCGCTAGCCCTTTCCAGCACCTTCGGGCGAA
>CAZCIN010000015.1:0-19562 GCA_964499245.1 uncultured Candidatus Saccharibacteria bacterium | reverse complement strand
CTTGCGAGAACCAGATTTTGAGTCTAGCGCGTCTACCAATTCCGCCACTCGCCCAATATTCACTATTATATCACAGATTCTTATTCCAGCAAAGCATAAATCTGCTATAATATATATTATATATGGATAAAAAAGACGGTGGGCCATCTTCTAGAGTAGCAGAAGCACGCCAAAAAGTTTTGGCAATTTTTGGTCATGATAAAAATCTTGAAGGAAATTCCGCTTCGGCTGAACGCCAAAATTTTGAAATGCCGGCTCCCGGCTCCACTTATGACAGCACCAACACTAACCAATATCAATCCACTTATTCCGAACCTGCACCGGCTCACACCACCGCCAATAGCACTTATCAAATCAATAATTCCAACACTGCCCTCAAAGATACCGCCGTCGACCAAGCCGCTGTCAATGAGCAATGGCAACAATATCACTCCGCCTGGCAAAACTACTATCAGCAATATTATAGCGAATACTACGCCAAAGCTGCTCAGAATTACCTAGAATCCGAAAAGCTCAAAAACGAACGTACCGCTACTGGCAAAGTCCACAAGAAACGTCGCTTGCGCCATATTGCCCCAATCATTGCCGGCGCCACCGTTGTGCTAATTTTACTCTTCTTACAATACAATCGCCTCATTTTTACCCCCATCATGGCTTACGTCTCACCAAGCACTAATTCCGTCTCCACGTCACTTGACGCCATCGATCCCACCGCCACTCAAGCCGTCTCGCCCGAGCCTCGTCTCATCATTCCCAAGCTCAATATTGACGTACCAGTTGCCTTCGGCATTAATTATAACGATGTTGCCGCTGCCATGGATCAAGGCGTTGCGCAATTCTCAATTCCTGGTGCCAATGCTATGCCCGGCCAAGTTGGGAATCTCGTTCTCTCCGGTCACTCTTCCGGCGATATTTATAGTAATAATATTTATAAATTCATCTTCTCCGGTCTCGAACGTCTCAGCGTCGGCGACCTCATTTATATCAATTACGAATCCGTGCGCTATACTTACCAAATGACCGGTAGTCAAGTCGTTGAACCAACCGACGTCAACGCCCTCATCTATCCGACTGATCGCCCTATCCTCACCCTCATCACTTGTACTCCGCTTGGCACCTCACGCTATCGCCTCCTCGTCACCGCCGAGCAAATTAGCCCCGAATTTGACGCTAGCAACGTCCCCGCCGACACCACCGATGACGGGCTTGATTATTCCATGCCCTCCAATCAGCCCACTTTCATCGAGAACATTTGGACCGGCATCTTTGGTAATTAACTAATTGCGGATTTTTTCGCGCGTCAAATCTAGCGCACCTTTTTTATTCTCTACCAAATAATACATATACCGACCATTTTCTGTAATAGTCACCGCCCGATTCACAACGTTTTCCTCGCCTAGGTTACGCAAATTCCGATGATCAAAATCCCACACTACGATCTCACCGTCTTTCACCATGTACATCATATCGTCGTCCAGCCATTTCAGCTCCGTCGTCCCCGCTTCATATTCAGAAACGCTATCCGTCTCAAAATCCGTCACCATAAACTCAGCACCATTTTTTGCCACCACATAGTCGCTATTCGGACTTATCTCCAAAGTCTCCGGCGTAGTCATTAACTTTCGCTTCGTGACCAGTTCCTTCAATTCTTCCAAATTCGCCCCCTCCGGACGATAACTCGGCAAATTCCCATATAATATATTAAGCTCTGCGCCTTCCGTGTAACAAATATAATCCTCATTATAATATCGTCCTAGCGCCACTTTTACTGGCGTCTCACCTACCACCGTCGTAATCACTGTGCTGCCAGCTTCACCGTCGCGATACACTCCTACTTCTTGTACTATAGTGCCGTCCTTAGCTCGACTTTCACGCACCGGCGAAAGATAGACTAAATTGCTCTCATAATTTGCAAAAGTTACAATTTGGTCTAACAACACCTTTGACATTGAGCCATCCGCTGCATTAATCTTGCGCAACTGCTGATTCTCTAATACATAAAGTTGATTAGCTGACGCATCAATCATTGCTACTTGGTCAAACTTCAGACCAAAACTCTTAGTTAGATTAAGGCTTTTCTCAACATCGCGCAAATTTACTAGCACCCAATTCGTCTCTTCTGCCGTTTTTACTCGCACCAAAACTTTCTCATTGTTCTCACTCCAAACTATTTTTTCTATCGCCCCTTCAAAACGATACGTTGGCGCCTTCTGTCCATTTTGCTGCTGATTTTCTTTCTCCGACTGCACTACCATGCCCGGTAAAATTCCCGACAAGTCCAAAATTGTTTCTTTTACTTCATCTCCTCTTAGATCCAGCAACCGCCATTCCGCCGCGTCATTCAGTGCATATAATATATAGTTACGGTTTTTTGAAACGATATAGAATTCTAACTGATTGCTTAGTTGCGTTTCTGCTTCAGCACTCGTCCCTTGCGAGCCCAAAGTCAAAACTTTTTCCGGTGTCCGTTCTAGCAAGAATAACCTTGGATAATATAATCGTATCAATACCCCAGGCAACATCTTAATCGTCTTCTCCCAGGTATCATAACCTTCGCGCGATAATTTCAGATAATGCTCACCCGGCGCCACCGAACGTTGTAAATTGGTCCGCGCAAACAATGTCGCTCCATCCAGCTCCACCGTTGCTCCCGTAGGCAGGGAACGAATCTGAATCAGACCCGATTGTTCGATCGTTCCTCTATCCGATATGAAAAAGCCCATTGCCGCCATAGTTGCCACCACTACAATCGCAATCACCGAAATCACCATGCCGACTTCTGCAATAATTACTCGTACTAGCTGTCGTTTCTTTTTTTCTTCGTAATCCATACTTCTGCACAAATTATACCACATATTTCGCTCTTGTTTTTCATAGTCCTTACCGTTATAATAGAAATAAGCAGAATGAGGAGAAAAATTGCGATGAAAATTCAGCTTGAGTCTGGCCCATCGAGTTCGGCTACTCATAGCCTAACCCAGCCTTCGACCACTCTGAATCGCCGCTACGTTAGCCGGCCGACTACTTTGGCTATCGAAGAAGCCGCAAGAAACGCACGACGTCGTGAGCTTGAAGAAGCTACCACGAGCGCGCCATCTCGTCTCGTCAATCTTCGCCTCCGGGAAGCTGATTTGATTGCTAGCCACATCGCTGATTCCGGGAAACAAAACGAGGTCATTACTATGGCGCCATCTGAAAAGCCTTCAATTTCTTCAAGCCAAGCCGAGGAAATCTCCGAATATGCCTTACCGGAAGCCGACGATCAGATGCTGGTGATCCGCGACCAAATTGCAGCTGAGCTCGCCGAATCCACTCCTCTTGAACCAGTTCCGATTCCTGATTCTAACATTGATGTGCCTACGTCTTACGATCCTGAAACTAGTGCCCTCACTCTTAATATCGCCGCCGATTATACCGCTGCCAGCCTCGGCGCTGCCGCCAGCACTTCTTCGGATCGTCTCGAAGAAACCGACAAACTCTCCGCCGCTATTTACGCCGCTCATAATACTAATCCTATTGATGAAGTAGCCAAAGCCGCCACTTCAGCTATCACTGCCGTACGCACCGCCACCACTCCCGAGGAGATTGCTGATCGCCTTGAGTCATTACGCCAATTTGCCGATCAAATCAAACAAGACACTTCCATCCCAGAAATGGCTGAGCTTAGCAACACCTTGCAGAACTTTATCAACATCGCTGAGAAATCTACCGGCATCAAAGCTGCCGCCAAACTCAATCGTGCCGCCAGCAAAGCCGAAAAATCCACCGCCAAAATTGTCAAAGCTGCACCAACCGCCGCCAAGATTAGTACGGCCAAGGTCAGTACTCCTGCTACTCCTCGCAAAGTTGTCCTCGGTCATACTGCCGCTAAACGTCCCGCAGTACGCCCAGCCATGAAAGTTGCCACCACTTCGCGCCAGCAAAAACGCACCGTATCGCGTCCTTCGTCTCGCCCAACGCCCCGCGTCGACCATAGCTCCAGCACTCGTAGCACGAGGGAAGAAGAGGCTCTGCGTCGCACTATGCGCTCTATCGCCACCGAAAAATCGAATATCAAAGCTGCGCATCGTGCCGTTCACCGCAGAGGTCGCGTCAAACGTTTCGCTCTTGCCTTCGGTGTTTCCGCCGCTTGTGTCGCCGCTATCGCCTACTTTGTCACCACCAATATCCCCGATATTTCCGTCCGCGTTGCCGCCATGCAAACTGGTATCGAAGCCTCGTATCCGTCCTATGTCCCTAGTGACTTTTCACTTAATAATATCGACTCCGGGGATGGTAAAATCATCCTCACCTTCAAAACCACCAGTGGTAAGTCTTTCTCCCTCATTGAAGAAAAATCCTCTTGGGATAGCGCCGCTCTTCAGCGCAACTATGTCCAAGAGACTTGGAAAGATAACTACACCACCACACATGAGCAAGGCATCACTATTTTCATCAACGAAGCCAACGCCGCTTGGGTGAACGGCGGCGTACTCTATAAGATCAATGCCGATCCAGGCGTCCTCACCAAAAAACAGCTCCGCAACATCGTCACGTCAATGTAGTGTGATATAATATATTATATGAAAACTCGATTTGCTCCCAGTCCAACTGGTTATATTCATATTGGCAACGTCCGAAGCGCTATCTATCCATATTTGCTCGCTAAACAGCAAGACGGCAAGTTTGTCCTACGTATTGAAGACACCGATCAATCTCGCTACGTCGAAGGCGCTACCGAACTCATCGAGGATACTTTGAAATGGCTCGGTCTTGATTGGGACGAAGGTCCTATCGTTGGTGGTCCGAATGGTCCTTATTTTCAAACCGAACGCCGCTCTATTTATCAAGAATGGGCCAAGAGATTACTTGATGCTGGCCGCGCCTACTACGACAACACTCCTTCTGACCAAATTCAAGCTTACCGCGATGAATGCACCAAAAATAAAATCCCATTTCTCTATCGTAATTTCCGACCGGAAACTGCTTCAAGCGAATCAATCGCTGGCGCACCGATTCGTTTCAAAGCCGATCCAAAACCTCGCTCTTGGCACGACGAAGTCATGGGCGATCTTTCCGCCGGTCCCGAAACCCAAGACGACATTATCCTCATCAAAGCCGACGGCTTGCCCACTTACAACTTCGCCCACATCGTCGACGATTATCTCATGGGCATCACTTACGTGATCCGCGGTGTCGAATATCTTCCCAGTGTGCCAAATTATCTTGCGCTCTACGAAGCACTTGATTTACCAGTGCCCAAAATGGCGCTCCTACCTCACATCCTCGCCCCCACCGGCAATAAAAAACTCGGTAAGCGCGACGGTGCTAAATCCGTCACCGAATACCGCGCTGACGGTATTTTACCAGAAGCCATGCTAAATTATCTCGCCAATCTTGGTTGGAATGACGGCACCGAGCAAGAAATCTATACTAAAGCCGAACTAATCGACAAGTTCTCACTCGCCAAAGTCCAAAAATCCGGCGCCCGCTACGACGAAACTAAACTCCTTTGGCTCAACGGCCAATGGATTCGCCACATCGCCGATGAGTTGGGAATTGACACGCTCTACGCCCGCACCGAAGGCTTTTGGCCAGATGTCGCCGCACCTTTTGATGACGATTACAAAAAGCGCGTTCTCGCCATTATTTACGACCGCCTCAAATCGCTCAGTGATCTCAAAACTATGACCACGTATTTCTTCGCCGACCCTGAAGTTGACCTTGAAATGATTACTGCAAACAAATTCCTCAAAAAATTCTCCGAGGAAGAATTGTCAACTCTATTGCAACAAACTGTACAAAAGGTCAAAGATATTGAATGGAATGAAGAAACGTTGCAATCTACCTTGAATGAATTGCTGGTCGAAACCAACAAAAAACCCGCTGAACTCTTTTCCGTCATTCGCCTTGCCCTCAGCTACGCCCCCTTTAGCCCAGCCTTACACCTCACCATGAACGTCCTCGGTCGCGACGCTACCCTCGCCCGCCTTCAAGAAACCATTAGCGCCCTGGAGAACGACTAATGCGCTCCCGCTCACCCCATACTCCCGCTCAGAAAAAACGTTCGCGCATCGCTACAATTATTCTATTTATCATTATTATCGCTCTCGCCGGCGGAGTTGTCGCCATTTGGTATTTCACAAATCACCAAGGCGAAAACTCGCCCCTTGGCAAGGTGGAATTTGACGAGTCAATTTATAGCACTCTCACCGGTCTTGAAATCACCGACGTCAGCCTCAATAATAGCCCTATTTACTGTATCCAAATCCCTAACGGCAGCACCGACGGCGCCCGCCCCCAGGCCGGCTTAACTGACGCCGCCATCGTTTTTGAAGCCATCGCCGAACAGGGAATTACTCGTTTTGCCGCCATCTTCCAAAATCCCACCGTCAGTGTGATCGGTCCGATTCGTTCACTCCGCCCCTACTATCTTGACTGGGACACACCGTTTGATTGCACCGTCACTCACGCCGGTGGTTCGGCCGAAGCTCTTGCCGCCATCGCTGCCGGCGGCCAACGCAATCTCGACGAGAACGACGAATACATGTGGCGCGAAACTGGCAGTAATCGCCTCTGGAATAATCTCTTCACTTCGCCCGCACTCCTCAGTGCTTTTAATGCCGCAAACGGTTATACTACTTCAAACCCCACCGCTTTCCCGCGTCAAACCCCTGATGACAATGCCGAATATCTTGCCAAAAAAGCTAGCTGCACCGCTCAAATTGCCACCGGCGAGCCAACTGACGAAGCTTGTACCAGCTTCTCCACTCTTGACACCGCAAATTCTATCAACCTTAAATTCACTAGCTATAATTATTCCCATAACGTTACCTACACCTACGATCCTGAGACCAATACTTATCTTCGTTACCACCAAGACGGCCAACCTCATCTTTCCTACGCCTGCCCGGCCGAGCTGAGTCAACCCCTCACTACCGCCGAATGTGGCGAACCCCTCCAAGTCGCTCCTAGTGTCGTAATCGCGCTCCATGTCCGCGAATCCACCATGTCCGACAATTACCACGAGCAAATCACCGCTATCGGCACCGGTGTCGCCGACATTTTCCAAAACGGCGAGCATATCTCCGCCCACTGGCGCAAAACTGCCCAGTCTTCTCAGATTATTTTCAGCGACGATGATGGCAACGAAATTCCTCTCATCCCTGGGCAACTTTGGATCTCGGCTATCCCTCAATTTGGTCAAGTTTATTATGAATGAAAGGAGTTCACATGAATAGTATTAATCTTCTCGCCATCAACGGTCAACCAGCCCTCTCGGGCAAAGTTGCCGTCATCACCGGCAGCACTCGTGGCATCGGCTTTGCCATCGCAGAGACTTTCCTCAAAAATGGTGCTAAGGTAGCAATCTTTGGCTCTCGCGAAGAAAGCGTTACTAAAGCTCTTGATCAGCTTAAAGAAGCTGGTTTTGATTCCACTAACTTCCGCGGCTACTGGCCCAATCTCTCCGACTACCAAGCCGTCACCGATACGATCGACCAAGTCATCACCGATTTTGGCAAAATCGATATTCTCGTCAATAATGCCGGCATCTCCGCCAACAAGCCAACCGAACTCACCGACCCAAGCGAATTTGATAAAATTATCGACCTCAACCTCAATGCCGTCTTCCGCGTTACCCGCGCCGTCATCCCGCACATGCAGAAGCGTGGCGAAGGCGTCATTCTCAATACTTCGTCTATGGTCAGTATTTACGGGCAGCCTGCCGGCGTTGGTTATCCCGCCAGCAAGTTCGGCATCAATGGCCTTACTAAATCGCTCGCCCGCGAGCTCGCCAGTGATGGCATTCGCGTCAATGCCGTCGCACCCGGCGTCACCAACACCGATATGGTAGCAAATCTCCCCGCATCAACCATCGAACCCCTCATCAAAACCATCCCACTTGGCCGTATCGGCGAACCAACCGACATCGCCAACGCCTTCCTCTATCTCGCTTCCGATCTTGCCAGCTATGTCACTGGCGAAATTCTCTCTGTTGATGGCTGTGCTCGCGCCTAAATGCAAAAACTATTGACTTTTTAGCGCAAGTGTGATAAAATAGAAGGATATAGGTTGTTTTTGTTCAAAAATACCCTATTTGTTCCTTAATTTTGGTCTAAATTTTTCTGCCCTAAATGTCGATTTTCCAAGAAAGTCGCTATCTAGGGCAGAAACAATTTCGTTTCCGCCCAATAAAAAAGAAAGGTGGAAACACATGAAGAAAGAAAAATCCAGTATCGCCACGACAGTCACTCATGAGCGCAGAGGAAAGGAAGTAATCCTCAGCAACATCACCGGAAACATTAAGATCACCGGCGACTCCAACCAGAATCAGAAACGCGCCGACAACGTAGGAATCGAAGTAACCGGTACCGCCAGCGTCCACGACTATTTAAGCATTCGTGGATCCAAAGGCACAGTCCAGATTGAAGGACGAAATGCCGGAATACTGACCCCCCCCCATTGCGATATCTGCGTCAAAGTGCCTAGCGGCACATCCGTAGTTCTTAACAATGTCGGCGGATTTGTTACCATCAACGAGACCATCGGGATCCTCACTATCAGCGGCGACATACCCTGCCAAATTTTCACGGAAGCCTTGCATGATGTCATAATGCGCATTGGTAGCGGAGTTGACGTCAAGATCAAGCGCTTGCTCGGTCGCTGCGACATTATTGCAAGTGACAATGCCCAGGTTGAGGTGCGGTATGCTCTCATCAGTACTCTCTCGGCTACCCTCCGTGGTACGGCACAGGCTACTTTCTACGGCAGCGCTCGTTTTGCTAAATTCAATCTCGAGCGTCAGACACATCTTCATATTGACAGCGTTGAGAATCTTATTGAGCGCAGGAAGACCCGCACGGCTAATCTCAGTCTCGGCTGGGTCAATCCGGGCCGTAAAGCCGACGATGAAGAACATCGTCGCGCCTTGGTTCGCCAGGCCAACATAGAGATGGCGCACTTCATAAGTGGTTTAACCACCCATGAAGCAGTTCCGCCCCCGCTCGCCGTCGCCAATGCCTAATTTGGACCAGAAACCAATAACCGCCCAGTTCCATCGGGCGGTTTTTGCATAGCTATTTCATCCCACGCAAAAGCCCCACAGGAGTGGGGCACTTGCGACTGGTGATTCCGGCGGGAGTCGAACCCGCGATTTTCTGGATGAGAACCAGACGTCCTGGACCACTAGACGACGGAACCATGCTGCCATTATAGCACAATTCCATCGTCTTGCCTAGCCATTATCCATCTATCGGATTCGGATCAGTTTGCTTCTTTTTGCATACTCCATCTATCAACTCTTCATCCGCACCACAAGTTGGAGTCTTCTTTTTGCATACGCCATCCACTAGTTCTTCATCTGCGCCACAAGTTGGCGTTTTCTTTTTGCATACTCCATCTATCAACTCTTCATCCGCACCACAAGTCGGAGTCGGATCTGACGGCGGCGTTGGCGTATACCCACCACCATCCTTTGCTTTCACCGTAATCTTTGTAGTGACCGTTTTTCCGGAAATCTTATCGCGAATCGTAATCGTTGCTTCGCCAGCATTACCGGCCATGCAGCTCATGCTGCGTCCAGACCCCTCTTTTTCACAATTCACTACGCTTTTATTATCGCTACTGACCTCAAGATCAGCTTCCGCTGACACTGGTAATACGCTGATAGAAAAACTATCTCTACTCCCAGCTTCCATAGTAATATTCTGCCCCACCGATAAACGCTGCAGCTCCGGTTTGTCGGTCGTACTTCCACTGTTATTACCATTACCTTGTGGTCGCGTCACCGTGCCGCTGTTATTATCTTTCCAGCCCGCCACCAGCGTAATGTCTTCGTCAATTGGCGTCTCAAAATCAAACTTCTCACCGTCCAAGTACCAACCATCAAAGGTATAGCCATCCCGCGTCGGGTCAAGCGGTGCTGTCGTTGCCTTACCTTTCACTGCCTCACGCTCGGCCACTTCCGAACCACCTGCCGAATCAAAGGTAATCCTCACTACCTCCGTATCCGCCCCCACCAGCCACTTCGCAATCACCGTCATGTCTTTATCGATCGTCTCGTCCTCAAAATCAAACGGCATACCATCCATCAACCAATCCTGGAATTCAAAGCCCTCTTTCTCCGGATCGTCTGGCCTGGTCGCCTTCGTCCCACATACCACTTCTTGGCTTTCAATTTTTGAGCCGCCGTTCACTTCAAATTGCAACACGCACATTTTTTCACTTTGCCGATTCAGCAAGAACATCAGAAGCATCCCCGCCGCCCCCACCAAAATCGCCGTCACAATTGCAATAATAGTCGCCTTTGACTTCGAAGACTGTTTTGTGCGCTTCACTCCACCTTGAACTTTTGACTCATCATCGTCACTCTTATCGTCAACAAATTTCTTGGCATTCGAGCTAAGACTATCTTCTTTCGTGCTTGCATCATTTTTCGGAGTAACCGCCGCTTTAGTCTTTTGACGCACCATACTATCCATTACCAACGTTTTCGCACTAGTCTTCGCTCCCTTTACTGGTGCTTTGGCATTATTCTTGGCCGATTTCTTCACCGGTTTCACGTCATCCATCACTAGCGCATCTGCAGCATCGGAAATCTTTTCCGCTTCACGCTTGCTCACACCATCAGTACTCTTGACGTTAATTTTTCGATTTAACTTATTCGCAGTCGTTTTGTTCGCAGTTTTTTTCTTGGTGCCACCCAGATCCTCATCAATCGGAATCAAGGTTGGCTCGTCACTTTTACCCATAGTTTTACCTATCTGAACCCCCTTATCGGCAGTCAAGGGTTCACTCGCAGTTACTTTGACTTCTTTGCCCATTACTATCATTATAACACAAATCGCTTTTTTGAATGTCAATATGTTATAATTATTCTATGAAAAAGCTTCCGATTGTCGCCCTGATTGGCCAAACTAACGCTGGCAAATCCAGCTTGCTAAATCGTTTTGCGCACAAAAATATCGCCATTGTTGCCCGCGAAGAGGGAACTACGCGCGATAATGTCATGGCTCGCATCGATAATCATTTTGTCTTAATTGATACTGCCGGTCTCAAAGACCCCGAGGATGATTTTGAAGCCAATATCCAAGATCAAATTGCCGACGCCATTGATGCTGCCGATTTGATCTGTCTCACGCTTGATAGTTCCAAGTATCCTGACGACAAAGACAAGCAAATCGCCAAGTCCGCTCTCAAATCCCGAAAACCCGTTTTACTTCTGCTCAATAAATCCGATCTCGGCGATTCACTTGACGATCAAGAATTTCTCCGTCTCGGCATCAAACCCAGCGAAACTTTCCGTGTCTCCGCCACCACCGGCCAAGGAATCAAAGATTTGAAATCCGCAATCAGCACAATCCTAAGCGACGGCGGGACGAATACGCCAACAACAGGCGCGGGTGTCCGGCGCTCATCTGAAGATTCGCTCTCGGACAGCCCCAAATCGTTAGCGCCCGCTATCGGCGTTTCGCCCCACCCATCACTTAAAATTGCCTTAATTGGTAGACCGAATGTTGGCAAAAGCAGCTTATTTAACTCCCTAGGCCAAAAGCAGCAAGCCCTCGTCAGTTCCCGCCAAGGCACCACCCGCGACGTCAATCGCGTCGAAGTCAAGTTCCATGGTCAAACCCTCGAAATTCTTGATACTGCCGGTCTGCGTAAACCTGGCAAAAGGGAAGTTGGTATCGAAAAATTCTCCGCCCTGCGTACTCTCGCCACCATCGAAGAATCCGACATTTGCTGCCTCCTAGTTGACGCCACCGAGCCCCATTCCAAACTCGATCAATCCCTCGCCGGCCAGATCATCGACGCTGGTAAGGGTATCATCATCGTCCTCACCAAAGCCGACCTCGTCGATGATACCGACCATATCCTCGACGAGCTCGAACGTGATTTTAACTTTCTCCCCTACGCGCCAGTCCTCATCACCAGCTCCGCCACTGGCCATAATGTCACCAAACTTTTTGAGCTCGCCACCGAGATTGACGCCACTCGGCATCAGGAAATCAAAACTTCCGAACTCAACAAAATCCTCACTGCGGCCATCGTCGAGCACACCCCTGCCGGCCTCAAAAACACTCGCCCTAAACCTAAATACATTGTCCAAACTGACACCTGCCCGCCCTGGTTCGTGGTGCATGGCCGCGATCTCGGACTATTGCACTGGTCTTGGAAACGCTTTTTGGAACGCAAAATCCGCGAAAAGTACCCCTTTGTTGGTACGCCCATTTTCTTCAGCTTCCGCGACGACCAGTCTCCCAAACCTCACGATGAGAAGTAAAATGCCCGCAAAAGCGGGCTTTACTTTTTTAGCATGTTTTTATTCAGTTGTTATTTCTTCGTAACTATAGATATTCGGATACCATGACAGCACCGGTACGCGCGAACCGCCAACTTCAAAAGAATACGTCTTGCCTACCTCAATACCGGCATATACATCCGAGCTATTGAATCGTCCATACAACAGAGAATCGGTTATTTCAAGCGAAATAAGCCCCCCCCCCGGTGTTGTTTCCTGAACGAAGACAAGATACTTATCCTCATCATCGGAGCGTTTCACGGTTTTTTCTGTCACTGTACCCTCAATCGTACGCATATCGGAGACCTTATTGATTGGACGCACCGCGCACAGCACGATGAACAAAACAATCATCCCCGCATAGAGAATCAACACAGGATCCCAATTTCGTCTCCCGTAACCTGAATAGTAATATGACATACTAAAACCCCCTTATTTTATATTCCTGGTCAATCTAATTGCCAGGTGCTAGGGTTACTACTACGAACCCTCTATCCTTCCATTATATCACACCTCGTCAAAAAAGTCAAGTGTTTTATACTAAAACACTTGCTGGCTACGTCGCTCGAGAGAAAGTTTTACTTTCTCTACTCGCTTTCCTCACCAGTTCAATAGCATTTTGCATTTTTCTTCCTCTGTGATAGAATAATGCCAAACCTGTACCTTCAAAACGCCAAAGAATCTCCCCTTAGGGGGTTTAAGAAAGGAGATTACTATGCAACAATTATTTTTCAGCACTCCCGATGGAGAGTTAACCGTTAATGTCCCGGAAGCCGCCGATCTCACACCCGCCGAGCGCGTTTGGCACGGTCTGGTCACTCAGCGTTTGCAGGACATGACCGTTCGCAGCGGCTTGGTCTATTGCGGTGTCTATCCCGACACCAAAATGCCCGAGCAGCCGCCCGCTTCCTACGACCCGACTGGGCAAATCGCCTACACTGGCACCGGTCGCGACATTCCCGAAACCGTCACCTGCCACGTTCGCAGTTGTATCGCCCTCACTCGCTTGCTTTCTTGCGAGTTCCCGGCGCTTTTTGAGCCGGATTTGATTGCTACCCGCGACAGCATGATCGGCGTTTTCGAGTATCACGACGGCGACGAGCCATTTTCCGGCGATACACCCGATGACGGCAGTCAGGACAAACAGACCAAGAATCAGCGCGAACTGCAGACTTTTCTGCACAATATTGCCTGCCTCAGCGACGAAGACTACAAGGCTCAGCTCGTCAAAGCCTTCGTCCACTTCCAATATTGTACCCCCCCCCATGCGCTCTATTCGGGTTGGACTGCCCGCGACCGCGATATTGCTCAGCTCACGCGTCTCATTGACAAAGTCGACGCCGTTCTCTCAACCTTACTGGTGGAACGGGCCGGACACGCCGGACGCCTGTCCTATAAGGCCCATCACTACGACAATGTTACCGATGACGACGCTCATTATATCGAGCTCTGTGGCACCGATTGTATCGCCGACACTTGGGCGGCACATTTCCTGTACTCTTTCCATGGGTATTACGGTTTCCGAGAAGTTCTTAGCGTCCTCTACGCCGCCGTGCTGGAGGTCCGCGGCACTTGGTATCCGTGGTGGGATGATGTTTGCAAGACCTTTGGCATCCACCCTACCCTCCCCGATTGAAACGGGGCGCCACCGGCTCAGTCGGTGGCATTTTTATGTTATAATTATCCTTATGAATTCATCGATTTGGTCTAATCTGCCCGCCAATTTCACTTGTCTCGCCCCCATGGAGGGCGTGACTGATTATGTTTTTCGTCAAGTCATCGCTGCTGCCGGCCGGCCTGACCTCTTTTTCACTGAATTCACCAATGTTTCTAGCTATGCCTCCGAGCGCGGCCGCGCGAATGCTCTTGAGCGTCTTGCCGTCGCGCCTACTGACCCACCCATCATCGCCCAAATTTGGGGCAAAAATCCGGAGCATTTTGCCATTGTCGCTCGCGACCTTAAGGAACTAGGCTTTGCTGGAATTGATCTTAATATGGGCTGCCCTGACCGCCACGTCAACGCCGCCGGTGGTGGTGCCGCCATGATTCGCACCCCCGATCTCGCCATTGAGTGTCTACGCGCTGCCAAGAACGCTTCTGATCTACCCGTTTCCGTCAAAACTCGCCTTGGCTACACTTCTCCCGACGAATTTCACACTTGGCTACCCGTACTCCTCGCTGAACACCCTGCCGCCCTCACCGTACACCTGCGTACTCGTAAAGAAATGTCCAAAGTCCCCGCCCATTATGAGCTGATCCCTGAAATCCTAAAGCTCCGCAACCAATTCTCCCCCTCAACCAAGCTCATCATCAACGGCGATATCAAAAACCTCCACGACATCCAACGCCTGGCAGAGGATTTAGCCTCAATAGATGGTTGGATGATCGGCCGTGGTATTTTCGAAAACCCTTACTGTTTCACCACTCATCAACCTACTCACGCTGAACTCCTTACCCTTTTCCAGCTTCACCTCGATCTTTTCGACCAATATTCCGCTAAATTAGAGCAAAAAACTGGCCATGCCCCCTCTTTCGAGCCACTAAAACACTATTTCAAAATCTACATCAACACTTTCCCCGGTAGCAGCGAACTACGCGCCCGCCTTTTCGAGTGCCACTCTACCGCCGAAGTCCGACAAATCCTCGCCGCCGTCTAATTTCAGAAAAAGCTGATCTTATTAAGCGGATAAATCCGCATCGCTGCCGGTCCAATAATCCGGCAATAGGGAATCGTCCCCAGCCCCGAACGTGAATCAAACGAATGTTGCCCCTCGCGATTATCGCCCGCCACGAAAATCTCACCTTCCGGCACCGTCATATCTACCTGACCCGACACATCCTTCTTCGGGCCCGTACCTTCTTCCTCATTGCGCCACATCTCATCCACCTCGTAGCCATCCGGCCATTCGTCATTATAGACTTTCATCACGCCATCCTGCACCGTCACTCGTTCACCCGGAAAAGCAATCACCCGCTTAATTAAATACTGATCCGGTTGCCCCGCCGGTGCCGCGCACGTCAGCGGCTCGTCCGGATCTGCACTGCCGTTCGCGAACACAATCACATCCCCACGCTCCGGCACATACTCCTGCCCAGTAAAATGCGCCCAAGTCACCGGCAGACGATTCACAATCACCCGATCATTATTGTGGAAGGTGTTTTCCATACTTTGCCCCACTACATTGTAAGACCGAAACACAAACGCATTGAGCAGCATCGTCCCCACCACCACGCAAATCACAAAAACCGCCAAACTCAGCAAATCTTTTAGTAGGGGGTGCTTAGTAAAAAATCCAACTTTCGGTTGTGCTTCCATTCCCCCATTATACCATAATCTTTCAAAAATAAGCACTTTCTTACAAAATTAACATAAAGACTATTGACTTTTTTAGCAATCTGTGCTACAATAGAAGAAGAGAACGCCCAATTATGTTCTCAAATATTAAAAATGGGGGTACATTATCATGAAAACTTACGAAATGTTATTAGCAGGTTTCGCATTGCTTGGTGGCTTTGCCGCTGCCAACTATCGGCTCGGCCATTGCTACTGGCGTCACAAAACCACGGTGAAATGGCTTCTCAGCCTAATCTCGGCAGCCATTATTATGGTGTCCATACTGCAACCACTCTTGGTCTACTATCCGGATTTACGTCTCCGCCTCTATTCACGGTTTTATGCAGTTATCGCACTCCTGGTTCTGGTAGGGCTTTCCACGATTTACCGTCGCTTATTTAGTCTCGGTGATCGCACCGCCCCGTTCATCCCGGATCCCAATCAGACCTACGAAACTGACGACCTCCCCGAGTGGCCCGAACCTGCTAAATAACCAGCACCTTGCAAAACTCCCGAAAGGGAGTATTTTGCATTTTAGGACTATTTTTGTTATACTTAAGCATATGGCTGATTATATTTTCATCCGCAAAAGCCGCAACGCCATCAGTTCGCTGGTGCATGTAATTCTCAATCTTCTACTCGCAGTAGTCTCGATTGGCGCCACCGTTGCCACCGGCAATGTCATCATTGGTCTCATTCTAATCGTCGTTTCTAAATGGCGCGTTTTCGCTGTCAATCATCGTTATTGGCTCATCAATCTCCGCGCCAGCCTGATTGATTTTATCGTTGGCGTCAGCCTCGTGATGCTCGCCTACGCCGCTGGCACCACTTTCCTACCGGTTCACTTCATCCTCATGGCCATCTACGCCGTCTGGCTAATCGTCATCAAACCGCGCTCATCCTTCGCTTTTGCCATCACTCAGGCCCTTATTGCCGTGTTGATTGGTAGCACCGCTGTCGCTGTTTTCGCCGCCATCTATAATTCGCTCCTTGCCGTCGCTGGCGAATTTATCATCGGTTATGCTGCCACCTATCATGTCCTAATCCAGAGCGACGAAAAAGACCCTTCGCTCATTGCTCTCACCACCGGCCTGATCTTCTCAGAGATCGCTTGGCTCTCGCACTCCTGGCTCATTATCTATTCTTTCAGCGACACCGGTCTCTGCATCTCACAGCTCGCTCTCATCCTCACATTGCTGGCTTTCGCCTTCTTCCAAATCTATTCCGAGCGTTCCAAACATAACGGCCGTCTCAAATTCAAATACATCGCCTTGCCTTTGATTTTTAGCCTGCTGGTAATCGCCGTTCTTTTGATCGGCTTTAGCCAACCACGTTTTAATATTCATTAGGAGTTTTATGCCCAAAGACACATCAAAAAACACGCCCGAAGCCAATGTCACTGCGCCCGTCCAAATTGTCCGTAAGCCATCTAGTGGCCTCGGCTTCAAGGTTTTTGTCAACATCGCCCTTGTTCTCCTGCTTGGAGTCAGTGGCACTGCGCTCGGTTTCTCTCTATTTAATTTCTTCCAAGAAGAAACTCCTGTCACTTTCAATTATAGTAATGGCGACGGCAATTCCGCTAGCTTCGTCGAAGGTTCTATCGCTGAAGTCGCTAACCGTCTCGCTCCCGCCGTCGTCTCGATTCTTGTTGAGAGTCGCGGTTCGTCAATCTCTGCTGGCACCGGCATGATCATCACTGCCGACGGCTACATTCTTACTAATAAACACGTCGTTGATGGCGCCCGCAATATCACCGTTATTACCGATAATAATGATACCTACGAAAACGTCAAACTCGTTGGCACTGACCCCGTAGACGATATCGCCATTCTGAAAGCCGATGCCAAAGATCTCCCCACCGTCACGCTCGGTGACTCCAAATCCATCATCATCGGCCAGCAAGTTATTGCCATTGGCAACGCCCTTGGTCAATACCAAAATACCATCACTTCCGGCATCATCTCCGGCCTCGGTCGCTCTCTCACGGCTTATAGTAGCGATTATTCCACCTCTGAACAACTTTCCGATATGATCCAGACCGACGCCGCGATCAACTCCGGCAATTCCGGCGGCCCACTCGTCAACGCCGCTGGTGAAGTGATTGGTATCAATACCGCCGTCAGCGCCGAAGGCTCGAATCTCGGCTTCGCTATTCCGATCTCCAGCGTCAAAGGCCTCCTTAAAACCGTCATCGAACATGGCTATGTCGCCCGTTCCTACGCTGGCGTCCGCTATCTCAATATCACTCCCGACATTGCCGCCGAATATGATCTCCCAGTCACAAGTGGCGCCTATCTCTCTACCGATTCTAGTGAACCAGCCGTCGTAGAGGGTAGCCCTGCCGCCGAAGCTGGCCTCGAAGCTGGCGACATCATCACCAAAGTCAATGGCGTTCCCATCGGCCGCTCCGGTTCATTCTCTAGCCTGCTCGGCGAATACGCCCCTGGCGACACCGTCCAACTCGACATCCTCAGAAACGGGGAATCAAAATCCCTCAAACTCACCCTTGGTGTTTACGAAGATTAACTAATTTCTTCAATCCGTTTTGTCACCTCCCGGAGCAAATCCGGGAGTTTGGCTTTTTCAGCCTCAGTGAATTTGCTTAGCACAAAATCCACATCCCCCATTTTCTGACGCAAATCTCCGTCATTTGTGCCTAGCCTTAGCCTGGCAAATTCCGTCGTGCCAAGATGCTGGATAATTGATTTAAGACCATTGCTGCCCCCGTCCGAACCTTTCGCCCGATAGCGCATTTTTCCAAAATCCAGCCAAAAATCGTCACAAACCACCAAAACATCCTGCGGTTTCAATTTATAAAATTGCACAAATTCCCGTACTGCCTGTCCTGATTCGTTATAAAACGTCTGCGGTTTAATTAAAATCCGCTCGCCGTCTTTGAGCCACAGGGCATGGCGTTTTTCCTTTTCCCAATTCAACCCCTTCACCTTGGCATAAAAATCCAACGCCAAAAAGCCAAAATTATGACGCGTAAAATTATACTGGTTACCGGGATTTCCCAGCCCCACAATCAATTTCATGCCCTTATTATAACCTAAAATGCCGTCAGTAGCCAAATAATCGCCCCAAACGCCAGCATAGCGAGCAGCACCATCAGGATCGTCCGAATAGCATTGATTCGCTTTTCCTGTGCATCAGTGCGATACATCCCGCTCCCACGCGAGTTACGCGTTGCCACTCGATACGCCGCATAGACCAGCACAATCGCAATCAATATCCCCACGCCCACGGTTACTTTATTAGTATTATCGTTCCAATCCATGTCTTCATTATAGCATAAGCTGCAAAAACCGCCCCATATCTCTACGGGACGGTAAATGTTTTTTACAAGGAAGACCCCTCAAGCTAAGATTATTCGCCAACAATCGCGCAGACCGGTACAAGACGCTTTTCTTTTGAAGCACGTGAGTAACCATAAACACGCCCGCAGGAAAGTTCATACATGTAACCCTGAAGATTAGGATCAGGATTAGGCTTAGGCGTTCTAGTCCAGCAGGACACACTATATCCATCGGCTCCAGTAAATTCTCGTTTTTTGCACTCCTCCTTAATCTTGATAGAAGTATCCATAAAATACTCCCATGTCAGCGATTCGTCTTTCAGATCACTCAGAACGTGCAACTCCTCAAGCGATGGTATAAAAAATTTCGTATACGCACCGTCTATTATTATTGTTGCCAGCGCATCTCGCAGTGGCTCCGAACAGCTCTCGACATACCTTATATTTAGATATTCATGAGCCGTCGAACCCGACCATTTCGTGCGCTTTTCCTTGTCATAAGCAACGTACCTATTTACCGCATACTTGCGCATAAGGATCGCTGCCATCTTGCAAGAGTTGTCTGCGAGCCTTACTTCACGATAATCAACAATCCTAAACGGCGCATCTATCACTTTGCGATTCTCAGGGTCCGTCCACTTGTCCGGAAG
>CAZCIN010000014.1:0-19631 GCA_964499245.1 uncultured Candidatus Saccharibacteria bacterium | reverse complement strand
TATTGTAGCATTAGTTTGATATTTGTTTGGGAAATTTGATATTCCCTTGCGGATGGCGAGCAAAGGCTACACCGTTACTAATCAACTCCTACGTGTCAAACACTTGACAGCTATAGGTTAGAGTAGTAAGATGTAGGTAGGTTTTATTGTTGTTCCGAAGCTTCTGGCTTCGGGACAATTTTTGTGTAGATTCGGCAGTGTTTCGATTCTATCACCATGCTAATGCTTTTTAGTTCAGCTTGCATGCTACCCACTCCTTTCTCCCCCAATTTTAATTAACCAGAGCGGCTGCCAGCGCCCGCCATCCTTTTCAATATTATCTCAGTTTGGTCCTATAGTCAATACTATTCAATATTATTATAATTTAGTCAAGTATCGGGCCCCCTCAATAGTATAGCACAGAATGGAAGAAAACCACAAGGAAAGTTGGGCATTCTACACTACGTTTTTATAGAGGTGAATGTTAAATTTACAACGATTAAGCAGTTTGGGTATATAATATCTCTCCTAAAGCTAACCAATTAGCTAACTTCCCCCTCAATTTCCTACGTACCGGCGGCTACAATTACTCCGACGGTAATATGTACAATCGCACGGCGTATGGCGCCTGGTGGTCCGCTACTCGTAGCGCTGCGACGGATGCTAACTCCCTGAACACGAATACGTCTCTCGTCTACCCGCAGTACAGCACCGGTCGCGGCTACGGGTTCGCTCTGCGCTGTGTCGCGAGAAATGGGCGTGGCATGACTAGGCTAGGTGCCAGTGTCCCCAACTACAACCGTATTAATGAATGGCCTCTCCAGTTCCTGCGTACCGGATATTATCTCCGTTCCTACGGCTATCTCAATGATCTTACTACGTACGGCCACTGGTGGTCTAACACAGCCAGTTTGGCTACTAACGGACACGCTTTGACAGCAAGCACTGGCAATGTTAGCCCACAAAGCAACTACTGGAGAGGCACTGGTTTTGCTCTGCGCTGCGGAGAGGGGCCACAAAAGTACAGCTTACGAGGCTGTACTTTTGAAGTATTTTAGCGGGCGACACAACGGATGGCGAAGCCACTACCGCGGCCGTAGTCTCGATGTGGATGAATTGAGGATGTATCCATACTCAATTGCTTGGCTTGTGATGTCCCGGTACTAGTGGCGGACCACCAACGATTGCGGGATGTGCGATAGTAGACTTTGCCGTCATCATCATAACCTCCGGTGCGTAGGAAGTTGAGGGGGAAGTTGGCTGCTTGGTTGGCTTTAACTGGAATGCTTGATGTATTGGTGGTAGGGAGGTCATAGGTACCTAGTAAATTGGAGAATGAATCATTTCCGGTGTCGCTGGGTAATTTCCAGCCCCTGGGGCAGATTGAGTCAGCTGCATCTTGCCCACTTGTACTAATTTTAGTGCTAGAGCCAAGCGTGGCAGCGGTCCAGTTATAAAGATTACCAAATTTTTGCCAAGGATCTCCGGTATTTGAAACTCCAAAGGCTGGAGTGGCTGCGGTTTTAGTAGAATAAAGAGCATTAGGGTAACCCGCTGCACTTGAGAAGCTGTGAAGACCGTCGGTGCCGCTTGATGTCCAGGTCGTTGCGGTGGTAGCTGAAGCGGCACTCTCTGTACTATCGCCACGACCAGCGTTGCGCTGGGTCTTGTAAACCGTCCCAGTTGTGCCATAAAGCTGTGCTGCGACGGCTGGTGTCCAAGTGGTGATTGAGTTGAGGTCGGTGTCGGCATTTGTTAAGGTGATCTGTGTACCAGTGACCACGTCTTTGCCATTTGTGCTGAAAGCATCCTGCGGCGTTGAACCGTTATCTTTGTCGGTAGTGGGGACGAAGTCAAATTCAAGATTAGAAATCATCCAACAGTTTCCGTCGGCTAGTTTACGGATTGCATAGGGTTTACCGTCGCGTTTATCAATTAGTGTTTTTTGGGGCACATAGTCGGTGGCATTGTCGAGTGATTGCTTGGAGCCGTCGGTGTCAATAAGGCTTGTGTAGGGCGTGGTATTGTCTGGACCAACGTTAATGTCGGCACTAGTAGAAATAGTTTTGACGGCGGGGGTCTTAGTATTATGACAAATGTCCGTGGTCATGTCCTGCATATAAGTGATATCGAAAATAGTGAGGTCACGTGGAGTCGCAACTACTGAGACGGTTATTTCGTTGGTATAAATATCAGCCGGGGTTGTACCCGTTATACCAATACCGAAGCCGAGAGTTAAGTATTTGGTCGCATTCTCTTTCCCAGTCATGCTGATTGTATTTAGTAGAGTTGAAGCGGTGGGCATTTTTTGGTAATTCTTAGGATTAGGGCCATCAATTGGGACGTCGTTGATATCGTCGCCCAAGTTCCAGCGATAACCCCACTGGTTATCCATCTGGTTAATAGTATATTCGGCATCGGCGGGTACACTTTCGATTTTATTAGTTTTGTCATTTGTACCAGTTAATGCTGAGGTAGCAGCTTTGACTGAGACTGAGAGTAAACCAACATTAGTGGCATCAATTTTTACTGGTATGTAGAAGCTGCCAGAACTGCCGGCATGTTCACCCGGTTGCAAGGAAGTTGTACCAACCGGATCCATAAAGGTTGCGGTGACGGTGGGTGAGGAGGCAGCGTAGGTAGGGGCAGAATGAGATAAGCCAATGCCGATGCTAATAAGTAGACCTAGGGAGATGAATAACCCAAGACGGGACGCCCCAAGGTGTTTATGGTTGATATGTGCTTTTGTTTGCATTGCGCCTCCTATGGTTTACACCTAAATATTGTATTGGGGCGGTGCCATGATTGTTGTTCATATATAGATTAGAGCTCTCTATGTAAGTTTTGAAATATAGTGATAACTAAGGTGCAGGAGTCTAAACCATGGATCATTACCATAACAAAAATGGCACCACGAGGGTGTCTATACATAAGATCAACCATCTATCCGAAGGAAGCTCATGCGCCTCGTAGCGCCATTTCTACTTTCTTGGATAGATTGTAATTTATATAAAATACTAAAAAATCGGTTGATCTTTTACTTATGTATAGACACTATCATTATAGCACATATTTTGGCGTGTCAAGAAGATTTATAATCGTGTGGGTAAGATGTGGAATCTTGTGAGTATGATTTCACTAGATGCTAGTACGATTTTCGAGAGCGGCGGAAAGCGTGATTTGGTCGGCATAGCTAAGGTCGACGCCGAGTGGCAGGCCGCGAGCGAGCCGGGTGACTTTGACGTCGGGATATTCTTCGTGGAGCATCTTTTGGAGCAGGAGAGCAGTTGATTCCCCTTCGACGCTGGGGTTAGTGGCAATGATAATTTCCTTAACGTTGTCCGGTTTAATGCGGGCAAGCAGCTCTTTGATATGAAGCTGGTCGGGCGTAATACCATCAATCGGGCTAATCGCGCCACCGAGGACGTGATAAGTGCCGTGGTAGCCTTTGGTTTGTTCGATCGTGTAGATATCAAGTGGTTCTTCGACGACTAGGATGGTGGATTTATCGCGCTCGGGATCGCTATAAAATTCAGAGACTTCATCGTCGACATTGATGAGGGCAAAGGTAACAGGGCAATTCTTGACACCGTCGTGGAGACTATCAAGGGTTGCCGCGATATCTTTGGCGACGCGAGGATTATTCTTAAACAAGAAATAGGCGTAGCGCTCGGCTGTGCGAGCGCCAACGCCTGGTAGATGACCCAGGGCTTCAATCGCGTCAGATAAAGCTTGGGGTAACATTTAACGCTTGGAGAATTGTTCTTTCTTGCGGGCAGAGCGCAGACCGTATTTCTTGCGTTCTTTTTCGCGTGGATCGCGTTTCAAGAAACCGGCTTTCTTGAGCACTGGGCGGAGATCCGCCATCTCGGTAGTGAGGGCTTTGGAAAGCGCAAGTTTGATCGCGTCAACCTGTCCAGCTAAACCACCACCAGCAACGCGAATTGAAACATCGTAAGCGTTCTGTTTTTCGGCGAGTGCTAGCGGATCGGTAATCTCAGCAAGGTAAGTTTTGTTGCCAGAAAGATATTCGAGGGCTGGCTTGTCGTTAATGGTGATGTCGCCTTTGCCTTTGTAGAGACGCACGCGGGCAGTGGCGGCTTTGCGACGGCCGAGGCCATAGATATACTTAGTCGTAGCCATTATTTAATCTCCTTTGGATTCTGAGCGGTGTGAGCATGCTCGGCGCCATCAAAGACGCGGAGGCGAGCCAAACGGTCAGCAGCCAATTTGTTCTTGGGAAGCATACCTTTGACGGCATGTTCGATCGCCATTTTAGGATTCTTCTCGATGACTTCTTCGAGCTTGAGCTCGGTAAGGCCACCAGGGAAACCACTGTGGCGGTAATATTTCTTGTCGACCATTTTGTTGCCAGTAACTTTGATATTTTTGGCGTTGATGACGACTACGTAATCACCATTGTCGATATGCGGGGTGTAAGTAACTTTGCTCTTCCCCATCAATTTGTCGGCAATTACGACGGCGAGTTCGCCGAGGTTGAGGCTACCGGCGTCAATTAGCCACCAATCACGTTTGATTTCAGAGGCTTTTTGACTGTAGGTTTTAGAGACAGTTTTCATTACTTATCTCCTTTCTTGGTCGTATTGACGCTATCGACGAAAGAAATGGTAGCCATCTCGGAATTGTCGCCGCGGCGATAACCAGCGCGTTCAATGCGCAGGTAGCCGGAATCGCGTTTGATTTGCGGAGCGATGACATCCATGAGGAGATCAGCGGCTTGCATATCGTTCAAACGGGCGATCAGGAGGCGACGATTGTTAAGACCGCCTTTTTTCGCGATAGTAATTAGTTTTTCAGTTTCACGACGGATTTCCTTGGCACGGGCCAAAGTGGTCGTGATGGACTGAGTTTCGATCAGTGCGCGCATCAGCCCACGTTTTAGCGCGAGTCGCTGGTCAGTTTCCCGACCGAATTTGCGACCTTTGTATCCATGACGATGCATTAGAATAACTCCGTTAACTTTTTAACTTCGTCCAACGCCTTGCTGCCGAAACCTTTCAAGTCTTTTAGATCAACTTCGGAGAGCGAAACGAGGTCGCGGACGGTCTTGATATCATTGTTGATGAGCGCATTAGCAGTACGAGCTGAGAGGCCGAGTTCTTCGATTGGGAGCGAAAGCTCAGAATCGTCGGCTTCGGTTTCGACGCCAGGGGCCGGTGCGGATTCAACCGTGGTGCCACCAGCGAGTGCGGTGTACTGATTGACGAGGATAGCAGCAGCTTCTTCAAAGGCTTCCTTTGGAGTGATGGTGCCATCAGTGTCAACGGTAAGGGTGAGCTGTTGATAGTTCATATCCTGACCGACACGAGTGTTCTCAACTTTGTAGCGAACGCGGAGTACTGGGCTGAAGACAGCATCTAGGGCGATCATCTCGCTGTGGATGCGGTCGGTAGCGGACTTCTCGATGGTGAGGTAGCCGCGACCAGTCTCGATGATAATGCGCATTTTGAGAGTGAAGTTGGGGTCATCAATGTGACAGATGATTTGATCGGGGTTGCCGAGTTCGATGTCGCTAGGAAGTTTGATATCGCCAGCAGTAACCATGCCATCTTTGACATCTTTGGCTTTAACTTCAAAGCTAACTTCGACTGGCTCGTCGTTGTGAGATTTGAGGCGGACATTTTTGAGATTCAGCATGATATCGACGACATCTTCGCGAATGCCGGGCACAGCCGTGTATTCATGGCTGGCACCTTCAATGCTAAATGAGGTGATAGCGGCGCCTTTGATACTGGAGAGCAAGACCCGTCGGAGAGAGTTTCCTAGGGTGTTGCCATAGCCGTAGAAAAGCGGGCGAATCACGAATTCCGCGCTATTCTTGCTCAGCTCATTGATCTCAGCGAGATTAGCTTCGTGAATAACTTTAGTTGTCATTAGTCCTCCTTAACGTGAGTAATACTCAACGATTAGCTGTTCGTTAATGCCGGCTTCAGCTTCTTCACGCTTAGGCAAGCCGGAGATTTCAATCTTCATTTTCTTAGGATCAGATTTGAGCCAGCTCAGTGGAGTGGTCGAACTGTTGCTAACGACGTTGTCAAGATTCTTGAAATATTCAGATTTTTGTGATTTTGGTCGAACTTCCAAGACATCACCTGGTTTCAGGCGGATGGATGGAATGTCGATGCGGCGGCCATTCAATAAGAAGTGACCGTGGCTGACCAATTGGCGAGCACCACGACGAGTGGTAGCAAAGCCAGCACGATAAACGGCGTTGTCAGCGCGGCGCTCAAGGAACTGGAGCAGGTTTTCACCAGTCAGACCTTCGGCGCGATCGGCTTCTTTCATAAGTTTGGCAAACTGTTTCTCAAGCAAGCCATAGAGACGGCGCACCTTTTGCTTCTCGCGGAGCTGAGTCAGGTAAAGACTGCCACCACGAACGCGCATATCGGCGTGTTCACCCGGAATGCCGGATTTTTTGGCCATCACTTTGTGAGCTTTAGGAGCGAGGGCATAACCTTCGCGGCGGCTCTGTTTGACGATTGGAGAAATATCTCGTGCCATTACGGTTTCCTTTCTCCCTTAGGACGCACGCCACCGTGCGCGATTGGGGTTACATCAGTAATGCTATCAATACGAATACCGACACTAGAAACGGCGCGGATGGCACTATCTCGGCCAAGACCGATACCGTTAACAAAAACGTCGACGCTGCTTAGGCCGTAGTCGCGTTTGGCGATGTCAAGAGCTTTCTCGGCAGCAATTTGGGCGGCATAGGCCGTACCTTTTTTGCTACCACGGAAACCGTTGGCGCCAGCGGAGCTAGCGGTAAGTGCGCCACCATTTTTGTCAGTGACAGTGACGATAGTATTGTTGAAAGTCGCTTGGATATGTACCTGACCGGCACCCACCGTGCGCTTCCCTTTTTTGCCTTTAGCTTTGGTCTTGGCTTCAGTTTCAGGAGCCTCAGTTGCCACCAAAGTATCTTTGATTTCTTCTTCTGCCATATTAACTCCTAAGTCTTACTTGCTGCCTTTGGTTGTGCGCCACCAACAGCGATCGCTTTACCCTTACGAGTACGTGCATTCGTGCGAGTACGTTGACCGTTGACCGGAAGACCGGCTTTGTGACGGATACCTTTGTAGGAATTAATGTCTTTTAGACGTTTGATATTATTGGTCACGAGGCGTTTCAAATCACCTTCCACAGTGGCGTCTTTGCCAACTAGGTCGTTGATTTTTTGAACTTCAGCCTCGGTGAGATCTTTCACCCGAGTGGTAGGCTCTATTTTGGCCTCCGCAAGGATGGCTTTCGACGTAGTCCGTCCGATTCCGTAGACGTAGGTGAGGGCGATCCACACCTGCTTCTCGGAGGGGATGGTTACGTTAGCAATTCGTGCCATGCTTAACCCTGCCTTTGCTTATTCTTAGGTTTTTTCTTGTTGATGACACGCAGAACACCTTTGCGGCGAACGATGATGTCATCTGGGGAGATTTTTTTAACACTTGCACGTACTTTCACAGTGTCAAAATCCTTTCCGTTATACCGAAAAATTGAGTTTCATAACAAAACTCAGCTTTTCAGCGTGGTTTAATATTTATTGCCCGCGATAAACGATTCTACCCTTTGTCAGATCGTAAGGGGTTAACTCGACATCGACCCGGTCTCCCGGCACCAAGCGAATGTAGTTTTTACGCATACGTCCACTTATGTGGGCAATGATATTATGACCGTTCTCAAGCTCCACCCGAAATTGGGTGTTCGGCAACGCCTCAACAACCTTGCCAGTGAGTTTAATCACTTCCTTTTGACTAGCCATAAATTACGCTCCTATTTTATCAAATTTATAGAAAAAAGTAAAGAGTTTTCTCTTAAATTTATTGCTTAAGGACAGCGTGGACGAAGAGACGGTGGGAGTAAGTGCGACTTTGTTGCCACCAATCGCCAGTACAGGTGATGAGGGTGAGCTGGGCGACGCCGGGTTTGCGGGCGAGAGCGGTTTCCATGTAGGCGTTGGCTTCTGCGCCGATTTGCTTGGTAGTGATACTAGTGACAACATAAGTGTATTTGGTTTTTTCGTCGCCCATTTCGATGACGATTTCGGCGCCGGGTTGAATACGGGGGAGATTATTGAAAATGCAATGACTATCGCCGCTATGACCATCGATTACGGCAGTACCGCCGATTTTACCAGGTAGATCAGAATTGATGTACCAGCCAGTGTTCCAAGTATTGTATGGTACGCTCATTTCGCCATTAGCGCCAATGCCGGATTGTTCGACGCGTGAGTTATAAATGCCGAGTGAACGGATAGTGAGATAACGTGGCAAATGTGGCGAGACGTGATATTCGGCGATTTCGACCTCGCTAGGTTCGGTGGTATCGATACCATCGTCGGATTCAGTGGTAGAATCATTATTCTCAACTACGGAGCGTTCGCTGCCTTCTTTGGCGGATAGATATTGATCTTCCCAAATGGCAACCCGACCAAAAAATACACCAGTAAGAAGTACTATGATAAAAATTGCAACATAACGCGTCTTGACGAGAATATGACGTGGGCCTGTTTTCGAGGTGGTTTCGACGGCTTCAGGTTTAGTTTCAGAGGGGGATGGCGATTTGGGCTTCTCGACGATTTCGGCAGTTTTAAGGTCGACCTTAATTTTGGCGCGCGATTTTTTGGGCCGGTATTTCATGATGGTGCGTGGGCGAACTTTGGCAACACTAGAAGAATCAGCATTAGCGGATACTGATTGCAAGTCCGTTACTTCGGTGACGGTGATCTTTTTGATTTTCTTTTCGTTTCCCATCCCTTTTTCCTTTGTCTATTTATATTCGTCGTAGGTAACCATTAATGCTCGCGAATTGATTTGCCGGAGATTTTCTAGGGCTACAGTAACGACGATTAGTAAACCGGTACCAGAGATGGAGAGGCCAAGTGGTGCGCCAGTGAGGACGATAAAGACATAATCAGTGGCGAATGGTAGCATGGCGATGAGGCCAAGGGCGAGTGCACCGAAGAGATTGAGGCGGTTGATAGTACGCCCAAGATAAGCGGCGGTTTGATTGCCGGGACGGATGCCCTCGATGAAGCCACCTTGTTTTTGAAGATTGTCGGCGATTTCTTTGGTGTTAAAGATAATGCTGGTGTAGAAGTAGGTGAATAGTACAACAAGAATGAAGTAAAGCGCTGGATAGAAGAACCATTGGCCGGTGATGCCGTTAGGATATAGGCTTGAGAAAGTACTGGCGTTTGGCGCGGTGAATAGGGTAGAGAGGGTAGCGCCGAAACTATTACCTGGATCAATGGTTTGGATGATTTGACCAAGCAAAGCCGGTAGTGAGAGGAAGGCGGTAGCGAAGATAACTGGGACGACACCAGCGGCAATTAGCTTGAGTGGGAGAATTGATTTGATACCACCATAGGAGCTGTTGCCGTGGACGCGTTTGGCATAATTGATGGTGATGATGCGCTGGGCTTCGTTGAGTTTGACGAGGAAATAGATGACGGCGAGCAGAGCGATGCTGAAGCCGATAATAACCCAGAAGATAACGGGGTTGACGGGGAGATTAATCCAGCCAAAGAGTGAAAGGCTACCAGCACTAGTAGTGGTGTCAAAGAGAGCGCTGCCAAGGCTAGCCATAGTAGTTGGCAACTGTGAGATAATGCTAGTGAAGATGATCATGGAAATGCCGTTGCCAATTCCCTGTTCGGTCATTAGCTCGCCAAACCACATGAGAATCATGGAGCCGGCAACCATAGCAGTGACGGAGAGAACCCAGTCGGCGGTGGTTGGAGTATAGGAGAGACCGCTGGTGCTCATAACTGACTGATAGAGCATGAAGATATAGGCGATTGACTGGACGATGGCGAGCGGAACAGCTAGAATACGAGTCCACTGGCTGATCTTGCGACGACCAGTTTCGCCGTCGTTAGAAAGTTCTTCGAGTCGTGGGATAGCTTTGGTGACGAGCTGAACGACGATAGAAGCAGTAATATATGGCGAAATACCGACTAGCAAGATTGAGAAAGTGGTGAGACCGCCACCGGAAATAAGGTTAAGAAAACTGCCAAAATCAGTACTAGAGATGAGGTTGCTAATAGCTTCCTGGAAAGTGGCAGGCTCGCCGAGCGGAACGGGGATGTGGGCCATGAAACGATATACAACCAAAAGACCACAAATAATGAGGATGCGCTTTAGCATGTCCTTGTTTTTGAACGATTTAAAAATAGTTTTGAAATCCATAACTCTACTTTTCCTCTTTCTATTTTAGCATATTGGCGGGAGTTTTGCTATATATTATATATAATATATAAAAAATAAGACCCCGGAAGGAGTCTTATTTTTTATAGAAGAGGTTTACTCTTCGGTCTTGGTAGCTAGACGTTGCGGCACAGCAACTTTCTTGAAACTGCCACCGGCTTTTTTGATAGCTTCGACAGCGGTTTTGCTGGCGAATTGAGTCTCAAGATTGAGGTTGCTGGTGAGCTCGCCACGGCTGATAATTTTGACTTTGGCATAAGGGGTCTTGATAAGACCTTTGTCGGCCAAGGTGAAATTATCGACTTTGCCACTAAGTTCGTTCAAATGGTCAGTATAGACAACTTGAGCTTTGTCGTGCAGGCTCTTGAAGCCTTTAAGCTTCGGGATAGCTTGCATAATGGCGCGTTGACCGCCCATGAAACCGGTCGGCATTTTGCTGTGACCAGTACGAGATTTTTGACCTTTCGTACCGCGACCAGCGGTTTTGCCGCGACCAGCAGAGATACCACGACCAGCACGAACCGGCCGAGCGTTCTTGTTGACCTGTAAATCGTTGTACTTCATTATTTATTCTCCTTCTCCGCTGACTTCTTAGCTGGAGCTTTCTTGGCGGCTTTTTCGGTTTTGCCTTCGTTGCCAACCCATTCTTTGCGTGGAACTTGAGCTTTGAGACCATCAATCACAGCATAAGCAATGTTGACCTTGTTGGTGGAACCGAGCGACTTGGAAATCAGATTTTTGATGCCGGTAAGGCCGATGATACTACGAACTACACCGCCGGCGATAATACCGGTACCAGGTGCAGCTGGCTTCATGAGGACATCTGCGCCGGTCTTACGAGTTTCGACTTCGTGGCAGATAGTTTCGCCATCCATGTTGAACTCAATCATCGACTTCTTAGCCTTAGTGGTAGCTTTTTGAACTGCGCTGGTGACGTCGCCACCTTTAGCGATGCCGATACCAACTTTGTTCTTGTGATTGCCCATCACGACCAAAGCTTTGAAGCGCATGCGGCGACCACCTTTGACGGTACGCGAAACACGATCAATATTGATAGTGACGGTATCAAATTCTTTCGGTGCGGCGTCAGCGTTGCGACCGCGATCACGACGATTATTGCGACGACCCATTTGACGACCACTAATGTCGCGCTGAACCTTGGTGGCGGCGACACTGTCTTCCATCTTGAGGGTGCCGGATTTGTTGACGACTTTTGCAGTCTTATCAGTTTCAGGCATTAGAACTCCAATCCTTCCTTGCGGGCGGCATCTGCAAGAGCAGACATACGACCGGCATATAATTTTGCACCACGGTCAAAGACGACGGTCTTGATTTTGGCCTTTTTGGCTTTGTCGGCGATTTCTTTACCAATAGCGGTGGCAAGTTCAGTTTTGCTACCCTTAGCCTTGTTATTGATAGTTGAAGCGTAAGCAAGTGTTTTGCCACTGTCGTCATCAATGATTTGAGCGGTGATGTGTTGATTGCTAATATGAACACTGAGGCGTGGGCGCTCAGCAGTGCCATGAATTTTGGCGCGAGTGCGCTTGGCGCGAAATACTTTATTCATTATTTCTTCCCTGCCTTTCCTGCTTTGCGAAGAATCACTTCGTCAACGTATTTAATACCTTTGCCCTTGTATGGTTCAGGTTTCTTGAGGGCGCGGATTTCGGCGGCTACTTGACCGACCATTTGTTTATCGATACCCGATACGGTAATGGTCATTTTGTCAGTTTTAAGCTCGACGCCAGCCGGGGCTTGATATTTGACCGGATGGGAGAAGCCTAGGGCCATTTCAATGGCACCAGCGCCGACACTGCTAAGCCGGAAACCGACACCGTTGATTTCGAGTTTTTTCTCAAAACCTTTAGTGACGCCTTGAACAGCGTTATTTAAGAGGGCGCGCTGAAGACCGTGCCAAGCACGAGACTTCGGTTCGTCATCTTTGCGGGTCACGACGATCTGATTATCCTCGACCGCGACGACCACATTTTCCTGAAGCGGAACATTGAGTGAACCTTTCGGCCCTGCGACAGTGATCTCTTTGTCGCCGACCGTGATTGTCACTCCCGCCGGAATTTGGATGGGTTGTTTTCCGATACGACTCATATTTTCCTTCCTTAAATTGATATCTTGTCCATTTTAGCACATTTTTAGAGTTTTGTATAGAGGTAAAATAGTTTTGGCATAGAAAAACCCCGCAAGGCGAGGTTTTTTGAATGTGTTTGAACTCTAATCCTGAACGATGACGGGTGTACCGACTTCGACAAAATCATAGAGTAATGGGGCAAACTCGCAGGGTAAATTGACACAACCGTGCGAACCATTGGTGAGGTATGTCTCAGGAGTATACTGTTCGGGTTTACGCCAGCTGGCATCGTGTAGTCCGATAGAACGGTCGCGGTCAAACAACATCCAATAGTCAACCCAGCAGTTCCAGGCATAGTTGCCGTTTTCATCCTTAGGCCCTCGGAGATATTTCCCCGGTTTCTTGAACTCAATTTGGAAAATACCGCGAGAAGTTTCGGATCTGGTGCCGGCTTTACCACTAATCATCGGACTTTCGAGGATAGCAACGCCATTTTCAAAAGCCCAAAGGTATTGATCGGAAATGTCGATGAGAACGATGCGGACATTGGGGTCTTCCAATTCAGCGTAGGTTTCCGGAGCGAGGCGGTCGGCCAATAAGGTCGGGGTAATCGGCGTTTCAGTCACTGCGGCGGGGTCGGCGGGAGTTTCGACGGTTTCGACAACCTCGGTTGCAGGCTGTTCTGCTGGTGCTTCTGTGGCCTCGACTGCGGGCTGGTCGGCGGGAATTTCGGTGTTTTGCTCGGTAACTTCGGTAGCTGTGGTAATTTCGGCGGGAGCCACTTCCTCGGCGCGGGCAGATGGTGCGTTGATGGCACAGAGGACCATCATGGTGGCGGCTACGGTGAGCCATTTCTTTTTTCTCTGCATTTTGTTAACCTCCTTGTGCTTGACGATTAATTCGTCACATTTTTCTATTATACTATATTTTGATGATAAAGAAAGAATTTTTATGGGGCAGAATGAGTTTTTCGCACCAAAAATCCCCTCCTAAGAGGGGCTTTGGTGTGGACAGTTCTGTTTTAGTAAACTTTCACAAGTAGTTCGCCACCGAGGCGAGCCTTTTTGGCTTCGCGACCAGTCATGATGCCTTTGCTGGTGCTGATCAGTACGAGGCCACGGCCAGATTTGACGACCGGGATTTCATTGGTGCTGACGTAGACGCGGCGACCAGGCTTTGAAACCTTGGTAATCTCGTTGATTTTGGCTGGCATACCATCTTCGTTAATGATGATGTGCAGAGTACCACGTGGAGTACCTTCTTCGACTTCGCAATCTGCGAGATAACCAGCATCTTTCAAGCTCTCCGTGACGGCAACTTTCAGTTTGCTGACGGGGACGCGGATCTCATTCTTGCCAACCATGATGGCATTGCGGATGCGAGTGATAAGATCGGCGATTTGATCGGTTGATTGTAATGACATATCTTCTCTCCTTTCCTACCAACTACTCTTAGTTACACCCGGAATTTCGCCTTTCGACGCTTTTTCACGGAAGTTAATACGACTGAGACCGAAGTAACGCATGTAACCACGGGGGCGACCATCGAGCATGTCGCGGTTCTTGAGCCGGGTTGGGCTGGCGTTGCGAGGAAGTTTTTGCAATCCCTCAAGATCACCAGCGGCTTTCAGCTCAGCGCGCTTATCTTTGTATTTCTCATACATCTTGCGGCGTTTTTCGTCGCGGAGGACGGCAGATTTCTTCGCCATATTATTTGCCCTCCTTCTCAAATGGCATACCAAATGCTTCTAACAACTTGGTGCTCCCTTCTTTAGAACCATTTTTAATATTAAAGGTGATTTCTAGACCATGCAAAACGGCGGAATCTTCAAAGGTGATTTCGGGGAAAACAGTTTGTTCTTTGAGGCCGAGGCTGTAATTACCTTGCTTATCAAAGGCTTTCCGAGAAACGCCGTGGAAGTCGTGCACGTTTGGTAAAGTGATATTGACTAAGCGATCCAAGAATTCATACATCTTTGCACCGCGTAGAGTAGTGAGGTAGCCAACTGGTGCGCCCATACCTTTGCGGATTTTGAAAGTGGCAATAGATTTCTTGGCGAGGCGGCTAGTTGGTTTCTGACCAGCGATTTTCTCGAGGGTCAATTCAACAGTTTCGGTGAAGCGTTTGTCTTCACGTTTTTTGCCGACACCACAAGAAATGGTAATTTTCTCAAGCTTTGGTACTTGGTTGATGTTTTCAAGACCAAGTTCCTTTTTCAGATTAGCACGAATAGTTTCGTCGTACTGAGCTTTGAGGCGTGGGATATATTTATCACTCATTACTTATTCTCCTTTTTCAAGTTGGAGAAGTCAATGCCAAGATGGACGGTCTTTTTGCCACCTTTCTGGTAGGCATTGGCGCGTACATGGCGTTCGACTACGTTAATATCTTTGAGCATAGCTTTGCGATTTTCGCGGTCAACCTTGACGATTGAAGCGACGGTACCTTTTTTGCTACCAGCGATAACCTTGACGCGATCGCCAACTTTTAACATTTTAGCCATTAGAGTACCTCCGGTGCCAAGCTGATAATCTTATTGAAGCCAAGCTCGCGGAGTTCGCGGGGGACGGGCCCGAAAACACGAGTGCCTTTAGGGGTCTTGTCGTCATTGACGAGCACGGCGGCATTATCGTCGAAGCGGATGGTTGAACCATCTGGACGACGGATTTGCTGCCGAGTGCGGACGATGACGGCCTTGACCACGGCTTTCTTTTTGACGTTGCCAGTGGGGGATGCGTCTTTGACGCTGCAGGTGACAATGTCACCGACGCGAGCATAACGTGCACGCGTACCACCAAGGACCCGGATTACACCAAGTTCTTTGGCGCCACTGTTGTCAGCAACTTTTAATCTAGTTTCCTGTTGAATCATTTTAGTTCTCCTCCCCCTCAGCTTCTGCAAGACGTTTGTCGCCAGTATCTTTAGCGACGACATCATCTTTCAGCTCAATAGCGTCGTGCGACTTTTCCAAAACTTTGACGAGCTTATAGCTCTTGGTCTTGGAAAGCGGACGACAGGGCACGATAGCGACTTTGTCGCCAACCCCGGCCTCGTTCTGCTCATCGTGAGCAGTGTATTTGCGGGTTTTGGTATATTGCTTGCGATAAAGCGGATGAGTTTCACGGCTCGCGATAGAAACCGTGATGGTCTTATCGCGCCCAGCGGAACTCACAATACCAGTTAGTTCTCCAGCCATTAGAACTCCTCCTTCTTAATAATTTTTGTACGAACTGGCAATTTGTGACCTGCCAAGCGGAAGGCCTCTTTTGCCTGCTCTTCGGTAACATCGCTGATTTCAAACATTACGGTGCCAGCTTTGACCTTGGCGACGTAGAATTGAGGTTCACCTTTACCGCTACCCATCTTGACGTCGAGTGGTTTCTTGGTAACTGGAGTATGCGGGAAGATCCGGATCCAGATTTTACCACCACGTTTGACGTAGCGAGTGATAGCTTGACGAGCGGCCTCGATCTGGCGGCTAGTGACGCGTTCGTTGTCGAGCGACATTAGACCCCAGTCACCGAAAGCTACAGTGTTGCAGCGAGTGGCGATGCCTTCGTTCTTGCCCTTGCGGACTTTGCGGTGCGCTTCGCGGCGCGGTACGAGTAATGACATATTATTTCTCCCCCTTATAGATCCAAACCTTTACACCGACAATACCAGCAATGGTCTTGGCGTGGCAAATGTGGAAATCCACATCGGCACGCAGGGTGTGTAGAGGCACGGAGCCCTCAATAAATTTTTCACGGCGAGACATTTCAGCGCCATTCAGACGACCGGAAACTTCAACGCGGATACCTTTAGCGCCGGCGTTCATGGTGCTTTGGCAGGCCATTTTGACTGCGCGGCGGAAGTTCATACGCTTACCAAGCTGGAAACCGATATTCTCGGCGACCAATTTGGCAGAGAGTTCTGGTTTTTTGACTTCTTCAACGTTGATGCGAACTGGGCCGCTAACGATTTTCTCAAGATCTTTCTTAAGTTCGTTGATGCCAGCACCTTGCTTACCGATCACGGCGCCAGCTTTGGCGGTCAAAATCGTGATGGTGGTAAGATTGGCACTACGCTCGATGTTGATCCGAGCGATGGTCGGACGGCTCTCGAAACGTTTTTCGATCAAATCGCGAATCTTAGTATCTTCTACCAGCCAGTTTCGAAAGTCTGCCTTGCGGGTAAACCACTTGGAAGACCAATCTTTGCTGATCTGGAGACGATAAGAAACGGGATTAACTTTCTGACCCATTACTTTTCCTCCTTTTTATCAGCTGCGGCTTCGGCAGCTGGCTTATCGGTAGTTTTCTTAACTTTTTCCTCACCAGCAATCTCGACAAAGATGTTGCTGGAGACTTTTTCGTAAGGCAAAGCGCGACCGCGGGAGGCTGGAACATAGCGGCGCATACGAGTGCCAGCAGTGACACTGATGCGGGCGATGCGTAGGCTTTTCGGATCGATGCTGACACCGGAATTATTGAGCAAGTTGGCGGCAGCGCTTTCGATAGCTTTGCGGACGGCGCGAGCGGCGCGGCGTGGAGTATTTTCGAGAATTACCACGGCGTCGGCGACGTAACGGTCGCGTACTAGGCTTGCGACGACATTGGTTTTGCGGGGTTGGCTATCAACACCCTTAATAACTGCGTGTGCGAAGATAGTAGCCATTATTTACCTCCCTTTGCAGCAGCGGCTTCGGCGGCTTTCTTACCACCGTGGCGCTTGAATTTGCGGGTTGGGGCAAACTCACCGAGCTTGTGTCCAACCATATTTTCGCTGATGAAAACTGGGACATGAACTTTGCCATTATGCACAGCGATAGTGCGACCGACCATTTCCGGAGAGATGGTAGACTGGCGGGCCCAGGTTTTGATCACGGTGCGATCCTCAGCGGAGAGAGCGGCAACTTTCTTCGCGAGTTTCACGTCCACGAATGGACCTTTCTTAAGACTGCGAGACATTATTTCCTCTTTCCTTCGTGGCGGCTGCGCACGATCATTTTATTAGTTTTCTTATTATGACGGGTACGATAACCAAGCGTGAGCTGACCCCATGGGGTGCGTGGTGCTTTACCAGTACCGTGACGACCACCGTCACCACCACCGTGTGGGTGGTCCGTAGCGTTCATCACGACACCGCGAACGGTTGGACGAATGCCCTTGCGACGACGGCGACCAGCGGAACCAATCTTGATGTTTTGGTGCTGTTCGTTACCGACGGTACCGATGCTAGCTTCACAAGCGACCAGAACTTTGCGCATTTCACCAGATGGCATCTTGAGAGTGGCGTAGCCATTTTCTTTAGCCATCAGCTGAGCGCTAGTACCAGCCGAGCGGACCATTTGGGCGCCGCGGCCAGGTGTGAGCTCAATTGCGTAAATGAACGTACCAACTGGGATTTGCTCGATAGGCAAACGGTTGGAAGTTTCGACAGCGGCCTCTTTGCCAGTGGAGAATGACATACCTTTATGCATATTATTATCGGCAATAACGTAATAGAAAGTGTCATTCTGATCTTTGACGCGGGCGATACGAGCGCTGCGATTTGGATCGTACTCAATTTCCATGATTTGGAAAGTCATATCTTTTGGCAGGTTATAAGTAACCATACGATAATGACGCTTGACGCCGCCACCACGATGACGCACGGTGATGCGACCCTGGTTGTTCTTGCCGGCCATTTGCTTCTTGCTGGCGAGCAGGGACTTCATCGGCTTTTTAGTGGTGATTTGGTCAAAATCTTGAGTAGTTTTCTGGCGCTGAGCCGGAGTAGTAGGACGATAAGCTTTGATACTCATTATTTCTCCTCCTTATCTGCCGACTTCGTCGTCAGATTCTCGGGCGTCGCCTTGGAAGAATCAGCTTCGCTGTTCTTCACTCGGCTCCTACGAGATTTAGCGACTTTATCAGCTTTGTCGACTTTCTTGTCAGCCTTCTTCTCTTCTTCGAAAACTGGGATTTTATCACCAGCCTTAACGGTAATATAAGCGACCTTGTGATCCTGGCGGAAAGTGATACCAGGATAGGCGTGTTTACCGCGTGAGAAGCGAGTAGCTTTGCCTTTGCGGCTCAAAACCTGAACGTCTACGACCGTAACTTTGAAAGCTTCGGCGATGGCCTTAGCGATAGCTTGCTTGCTGGCGCTCTTTGGCACGTAGAAGACGTATTTATTCTGCGTCTGGGCGTTATAGGCTTTTTCAGTAGCGCGAGGAATATATTGAACAGATCTCATTATGCTTCCTCCTTATCAAGTAGCCAGTTCTCGGTATTTTTCAAAGAATTGTCGCTAAAGATGATAGCGTCAGCGTTGAGAATATCGAAAACGTTTAGATAAGTTGCGCGGACAACTTTGAGATTCGGAATATTATTGGTCGAGCGAAGAACTTCTGGGGTCTTTTCGCTGACGACAGCCAGGACGTTCTTGTCGTCCAACTTCAATTCTTTCATCTTGTTAAAGGTGTCTTTGACTTTACCAGTGACGGTGAAATTCACAACTTGCACGGCCTTTTCGGTGTTCTTGAGGCTGAGAGCCTGGCGAACGGCGATTTTCTTAGCGCTTTTACTGAGTTTCTTGGTGAAGTTTTCTTCACCGGTGCGACCAAATGCCACACCACCATGGCGCCAGATTGGGTTTCTAGTCGAACCAAAACGAGCGCGACCAGTACCTTTCTGCTTCCAAGGCTTTTTACCACCACCGCGGACTTCGCCACGCTTCAAAGTCTTGGCGTGAGAGCTGCGAGAGTTGGCAAGATATGCATCGTAGGCGGTCTTGAGCAATTCGTGGTTTTCCACGTTCAAGCCGAAGATGTCTTTATTCAAATCAGCCATATTACTCCTTTCCCTCCGCGATTACGGTGACGATGCCCTTCTTTGGACCAGGGACAGCACCTTTGAGGCCGATTAAATTATTTTCGGCATCAATATAGGCAACTACCAAATTCTTGACAGTTACCTGATCGTGGCCCATGCGGCCTGGCATACGTTTGCCTTTAAATACTTTTTGTGGATACATCGAACCGATGGAACCAACGCGGCGAATATTGCCCTTGAAACCGTGCGTATTGCGCGATTCGTTGAAGTTCCAGCGCTTGACTGTACCAGCGTAACCTTTACCCTTGGAGGTACCAGTTACTCGGACTTTGTCGCCGAGGTTGAAATTCTCGACGCTGATTTTGTCCCCAACCTTGAGCTCGGGCGCACTCTCGGTGCGGAACTCTTTGAGGACTTTTGGAGTGATCCCAGCCGACTTAACGTGGCCAGCAACCGACTTGCTCAGATTCTTACCCTGACCGTAACCCAACTGCACAGCGTTATAACCGTCGGTTTCGACAGTTTTAATCTGAGTCACTGTGGAGG
>CAZCIN010000013.1:0-20175 GCA_964499245.1 uncultured Candidatus Saccharibacteria bacterium | reverse complement strand
TTGGTCTCGGCTTTGCGAGCTTGGCGCTCTTCTTCGGCTTTGACTTCCTCGATGTGTTTCTTGGACTTTTTGCCAGATTTGGCGAATTTTTCCTCGACTTCAGCTTTTGCCTCGGCGAGGTCTTCCTTGACGCCCTCGACGACGTCGGTGACTTTTTCTTTAAGTTCTTCGGCGGTCGCTTTGACGTCTTCAACTGCGTCGGCGACAGCGTCTTTGACCTGATCTTTAATATCTTCGGCCATGAAATCCTTTCTGTGGTAATAACGAGCGGGTGCTCTCCCAACATTGATTAATATTGGATACATTATAGCAAATTTTTGAGGTTTTGGCAAGAAAAAATGGGGCTTGCATATTTCGGGGGGGGGGTATAATTGAGATGTTGTTTGCGGGCGCTACGCGAGTGCGGGCGGATAAGCCCACTTGAGCCGACGTGGCAGTTTCACCATAAAGGAGGGATATTTATGGGAAGATTAAGTAACAGTAACCAGATGCATTTAAGAGGCGGCACTATCTGTGGCGTGCAGATGATGGCGAATTCGATGGCAATGGCGATGCAGATCAAGAACACGGGTAAGGCAACCAACAACAGCGGCGCCGGATTTGGCGGGCTGGTATCCACGACCTAGGCAAGAGCAGACAAGAAGACCTGAGGTACAGGATACAAAACGCTGACGAGAGGTCAGTGAACATTATGGAATTGGGGTCAGCAGCAGTCTGGCCCCTTTTTAATGTCTCCCCTAAAGCTAACCAACTAGCTAACTTCCCCCTCAATTTCCTGCGTACCGGCGACTACTATTACTCCGACGGTAAGATGTACAGTCGCACGGCGGCTGGCTACTGGTGGTCCGCTACTCGTAGCTCTGCGACGGATGCTAACCGCCTGTACACGAATACGTCTTACGTCGGCCCGCAGTACAGCGGCAATCGCGGCAACGGGTATGCTCTGCGCTGTGTCGCTTGATTATGATTTTGGACGGTGGGGATAGGGCCTATACCGCTTCACTCACAATTCTTTGCAAGGTTTCGCAAAGGTGCTTGACCTTACGCGGTGCGGGTGATAGAATATAGACAGGATTCTTACTCTAGCTATTTGGCTAGGGTAATTTTTACTTCAAAGCGTTTCCGCCATAAAGTAAAGCCGAAGTAAATCGACATACCCATTCCTCCTTTCTTCACCTTATTAAATAATGCTTGAGAGTGGCGCCCATACGGCCCCGCCGTCCTGTCTTTATTTTAGCGTACTATTATATTCTAGTCAATACTATTCAATATTATTATAATTTAGTCAAGTATCGGGTCCCCTCAATAGTATAGCATAGATCAGAGGGAAACTACAAGGAAAATTGGGCATTTTACGCTACGTTTTTACAGAGGTGGATGTTAAATTTACAACGATTTAGCGATTTTAGCGAGACAAAAAAGCGCTTCTGTGAGGAAGCGCTGTATTTGCCCGTGGATTAGACGCGCGGGAGAAGGATAGAAAGAACTGTGACGATGCCCAGTAAGAGCAGAACCATCGACATCGAGTCGAGCCGATCAAAGTAGCCGCCGTGGCCTTCGCTGCCGCCGAGCCAAGCCTCAATATGCCTGAGGCCAGGTTTGGTTTTGAGGATGTCGTTGGCGTCTTTGGCGCCGTGATGACGCTTGAATAGACTTTCGCTGGTGTCGCCGATGATGGCGCAAAGGCCAGCCAGGCATCCGACCATAATCGGCAGAGGTTGGCCGGACAGATTGTCGCGGAATAGCCAATTCAGCAGCGGTACGGCTATTCCCGGAGCAAGCAAGCCACCGATGACGCCTTCCCAACTTTTATTGGGAGAAATGACCGGGAAGGGGCGCGATTTGATGAATTTGGTGCCGCAGATTTTGCCGACCATGTAGGCGCCGACGTCTGAAGCCATGGTGAGGATAATGCCGATGATGAGCAAAGCACTCGGCATTATGAAGACGGCAAGGATGCTGAAGGCTAAGGCAAAGAACAGGAAGAGGTCGTGGAATAAATCGCCCCACGAGGTCTGTTCCTTAGAAATTGCCAGCGTGTGTACCTCGAGCAAACTCATGATGGCGGCGAACGCATAGACGATCCTGAGACCGTTGGCGTCGGGTGTGAGCGCGCCAATTAGGACGATCAGAATGATACCGATACTGACTTTGGCGCGGACTTTGAAACTTTGACTGCTGAGAAAATTGTTTTTCATTGGATTACCCCCTGTCACTGATTTTTGAAGTTGCGAGTTAGAAACTTAGGGGTAATTATACCATAGAAATGACGATATTGTGTTATGATAAAGAGGTCTAAGAACATTAAAAATTATTTTGCAGAAGTGAAGAAGTGAAAGGAGTGGGCAAGATGAACAAGATGAGTATTCTCGGAACAATTGATCACACGGAGCTGAGGGTGAACGCGACACTGGAAGATTATGAGCGTTTGGCGGAAGAGGCGCTGAGATATGACGTCGCTTCGGTTTGCGTGCCGCCGAATAAAGTGGGTTTTATGAAAGAGCGGTTGGCACAGGACGTGTCGATTTGTACGGTGGTGGGATTTCCCAATGGCTACAACACGCTCGAGATAAAAGCACAGGAAGCCAAGCAGGCGATCGCCTGTGGTGCCGACGAAATTGACATGGTGATTAATATCGGCGCAGTGGTACAGTCGGATCCGATTATGGCGGACCTTGATGAAGTGAGACGGGAGATTGAGACTCTACGGCAGGTTTGCTCCGAACCGACCATTTTGAAAGTCATCATTGAGACTTGCTATCTGACTGAAGCGCAGAAAATCAATCTGTGCCACGTCGTGACGCAGGCCGGCGCTGATTTCATCAAGACGTCGACTGGATTTGGTCCGAAAGGTGCTACGCTGGCAGATGTGGAATTATTCAGGCGTCATTTAGGGCCGAATGTGAAAATTAAGGCGGCCGGTGGCATTTCTACGATTCAGCAGGCGAAAGATTTCCTGAACGCAGGTTGCGATCGGATTGGTAGCTCAAAATTGGTGCGACTGCTCGCGGAAATTGAAGGCGACGAGGTATAAAATGTAGGAACTTTTGCAAAGATGTACCTTGAAAAAGTCCCGGCGTAATGTCGGGACTTTTACATGTTTTATGGCTAGTTTAGCCTTCGACTTCGACGCCCATGGAGCGAGCGGTGCCGGCGACGACTTTGACGGCGCCGTCGAGGTCGATTGCGTTGAGCTGATCCATCTTGACCTTGGCGATTTCCTCGAGATCGGCGCGGGAGATTTTACCAACTTTTTCGAGGTTGGGTTTGCCGCTGCCTTTTTCGATCTTGATTTTCTCGCGGATCAAGTCATCGACTGGCTGACCGAGACAGACCCAGTCAAAAGTCCGATCTTCGTAGACCTTGATGTGGACGATGACGTTTTTGCCATTGAAATCTTTGGTAGCTTCATTGAATGGGTTGATAAAATCCATCATATTGAGGCCCCACTGACCAAGGGTGGAACCAACCGGAGGTCCAGCCGTTGCTCGACCGCCAGGGATGCGCAACTTGAGGTTGCCAATAACTTTTCCTGCCATAATTTTCCTTTATGATTGTTCTGGGCGAAGCTCCCAGATACGATTAATGATAATCGTGCGTAACAAATTCATTTTAGCACAAAACTTAGAAAATGTCCATGAAAACATCGAAAATTCTTGACTTTTTTGGTAAAGTGTGCTATAATGGAGATATAGGATGTGAAAATGAGGGGATTTTACAGGTAGTACATTAAAGCCCCTCCAAGTATAAAACAAGGAGGAAGAAAAATGAGAAGCGAAAAAGCAAAGAGATTGACAAGGGCGGAAAAGGCTGAATTACAGGCAAAAATGCAGAGGATGGTGGACGAGGCTAACTCTCTAAGGGATGAGGCGGCCGAGAAGATGTATGGAATTCCGAAGGGTTACAAGCTGAACACCACATTGGATGACGCAAAGTTCTATCTGACGACGCTGCTGTATGTGGTGCTTGCATTTGCGTTCTTGGCAGCGTTTCGATGGAGCATAAATGAAGAGCATGCTGTGGTGTCCATGATATTAACTTTTATCCTGTGCATTGGCATGCTGGCAGCAAGTGCCGCTAAGAATCGTCCGTATCATGCCGATGAGAGTGTGAAGGACTTCTATGTCAATGATGCCTGGTGTGGGGAGCTGAGTGAAGAGTTGAACCGGTTGAAGACTGGTATTGAGAGCTATGACCGTCAGTATGCTGAACAGGAAGAGGACATCGCTAAATTTAGGCAGTACACCTATAAGATTTCTGAAGTGCTTGGCCAGTCTGGCGACTTGGATCTTGTGCTGAAAGCCTATGATTTTCATGCGGTACTGAAGCTTGAGGCTGGTGAAGAAAAGGTGAATCTGCGGTTAGAGTTTAATGAAGCAGATTACAACCAGATGGATGCTTTAGTGAGACAGTTTAGTCTGAAGCGGAGGGGCTATCTCCCTGCGGCGTTTCGTGACGAGGAGGCTTCGTGTGCTGATATGTAGACTGTTTTTGCTTCTTGTAAGATGAAAAAGCGACTCTAGATGAGCCGCTTTTTGCAATTTTGGAGATTTTAGAGCTGGGTGACCTGGAGGGCGTCGAGTTCGACAGGAGTTTCGCGGCCGAACATGGAGACCATGACTTTCATCTTTCCTTTCACGGAGTCGATCTCAGAGACAACACCTTCAAAGCCCTTGAATGGGCCGTCGATGATGGAAATAACTTCGCCAATTTCGTAAGAAACAGAGTATTTAGGATCTTCCACGCCCATGCGCTTCTTGATTTTTTGGATTTCTTTTTCGGAAACAGGGGTCGGCTGGGTGCCATTGCCAATGAAACCGGTCACGCCAGGGGTATTGCGAATGATGTACCAAGTCTCATCGGAGAGGCGCATTTCGACGAGGACATAGCCCTGGAAAATTTTGCGATCGACGACTTTGCGCTTGCCATTTTTGATTTCGATGCGCTTTTCCTTAGGAACGATAGCATCGAAAATTTTGCCCTCAAGGGACTTGTTGGTTGCGATGCGTTCTTTGATATTGCCGGCGACTTTGTCTTCGTGACCGCTGTTGGTGCTGATTGCGTACCAGGCGCGGGTGTCGTCATAACGGTTTACTGCCATATTTTTCTCCTATTTTAAGATTAGTTCAAATATAAAGGTAAAGATGAGGTCGATCACCAAGATGAAAGCCATTAAGATTGCGCAGTAGACTAGGACTGCGAAGGTGAGTTTCCAGGCGGCTTTGCGGTTTGGCCAGCGGACTTGGCGAAGTTCGCGCCAAGAGTCACGGAAATATCGACCGAGCGCTACAAACGGACGAGCGAGCAGAAAAACCTCGCTGAGTGGTTTCTCGGCAGGATTGTCGAGAGATTTCTTGTCGGTCTTAGCCTGGGCTTTTTTGGCCTCGGCGGCGGATTTTTGAAGAGCTTTTTGCTCAGCTTTGGATTTAAGACTGACTTTGTGGATATTAGCCTCGGTAGAATTAGTTTGCGGCTCAGCTGGAGCGGCTTTAGGCGTGCTCTGATGCGAGCTACTCGCGGAAATTTTAGTGATGTGTTTGTTCCCTTTGTCGACGCCAGCAGCTCGACGCAGTGCGTCTTTCTTGGCGGATCTCTTGGCTTTTTTCGACATAAACTCCTTTCGTTCTGGCTAGACCGATGGCTGCTTGCCGCTATTTGGCGAACCTTGCCATCAAAAAAAGTCTGATACCAGACTTGTCAATAGTTTAGCACGGTTTGGCAAAAAAAGAAAGCCCTAATCCTCGGGAAATGATATAATTATATCTATGAAGAAGCGAAACTGGTTGATTTTAGTGGGGGTGATGGTAATTGTGGCAGTGGGAGCGTGCCTAGCATTGAAATTTGTGTTAAAGCCTGAGGCGGAGAAAGTTGTTGATGATGAGATTAAAGATGTGGCGGAAGATTTGGAGGCGGAAGAGCCGGAATGGTCGGCGCCGGAAGCGTTAGAACCGACGGCGAGCGGGGTGGAATTTCAGGGACAGAATTATACGCTGGCCTTTGGGCGGCTGATGCTGATTAATCCGGTTTTTACGGTGGGGACGGATTTTATCGCGGCAAGGCGGGGAGAGTTGGTGGACATGACGACCGAATATGGAGTGATTGAGGGGGTGGCTGGAAATGGGCGGCCGCTACTGGACCCGGAGGCAGCACCGCATCTTGCGGAGATGATCGCGGATTATCAAGCGGCTTATCCGGGGCATAATTTGGAGACGCGTTCATGTTTCCGAGCGGTGGGTACAAATTGTGGACGGCTTTGTTATGCGACGGGGACTTCGGACCATCATACTGGCTATACTTGTGATTTGATTGATCCGGCGTACGGAACGGAGCTGGATACGGATCTTTTGGCGCAGCATCCGGAATGGCAGTGGTTGAAGGAGAATTCATGGAAGTATGGGTTTATTGATCGGTTCCCGTTGGAGTGGGCAGGTGGGCCGATGAGTGAGCCGATTAATATCACGGCTGATGGAACGACTGGGGTTTACGAGACGTGGCATTATCGTTATGTGGGGGTCAAGGAGGCACGGGAAATTGCTGAGGGTAAGCATAACGATGGAAAGTATGATTCGCTGGAACACTATTTGAAGGCGACGGGGCGGGTAGAGAATTTGCTGGCAAAATAGCGGAATTTGCTGGAATTTGGTAGAAATGTGGTATAATTATGAGGACGTTCCTTGGGGAAAGTTTTCTCCTTGGGGAAATTTTGTTTCGCAAAATCATCCCCTGCGTCACTCGTAAAAAGAAAACTAGTTTTCTTTTTACTCGTTCCTTGGGGATTCGCCAAGTGGTAAGGCACTGGGTTCTGGTCCCAGCATTCGGGGGTTCGAATCCCTCATCCCCAGCCATAATAATAACTCCACCCAAAGGTGGAGTTATTATTATGTGGGAAAGATAGGTATTGGAAAACTCTAATGGGCGTTAGAGTTTTGGCTACTGACAACAGGGGTGGGGTGGCTAAAAACTCTAACTCTTGTTAGAGTTTAGCGATGCCGGTATTGTCTAGATATTTGTACTATGATTAGGAAACTTCTTATGCTATAATGAGACTATGAACGAATTGGGCATCGTGTTAATTCTTTTGATTTGCGGGGCAGCGATTGCGGCGGCAGCGATTATTGTGGCAAAATTGGTGACCAAGAACGAAGAAAAGAGGGCGGCGGAACAGGAGAAGCCGGAACCGGCTAAGTATCATTACGGGTCGGAGGGGCGGGTGATGAGCGATTCGCAGCAGGATTTTTATCGGAAATTGGCGGAAGTTTTTGGCGAGCGTTGCTATATTTTCCCGAATATGGCGCTCGCGGCACTGGTGGACACGGAGATTAAGGGACAGGATGCAGAGAAGGCGCTTGAAAGGGTTGCTGGACAGACAGTGGACTATGTGATGTGCCATGCGGATAGTTTGAAAGTTCTTTGTGTGATATTGCTAGATGACGATCAGCGGGTGGCGACGCTTCGGGGCGCGGGTTTGCCGGTGGCAGTGATGCGCGAGGCGGAGCAGATGGAAAAAGAGCAGATTGTTGATCAGATTGCGGCGGCGGTGCGCAGGAAAAATTAGATTAAATCGCTATTGAGATAGTAATAATACTCAAGAAGCTCGGGGGAGAAGTTTTTGATGATGGCTTGGCGAGATTCTGCGTTTAGTGGTGGGACGACTAGCATGCGAGTGATACCGATTTGTTCGACGAAGGCTGGGTTGTGGCTAACCATGATGATTGTGCCAGGGTAATTATGGAGGTTCTCGCCGATGATTTTTTGGGTTTCGGGATCGAAATGGTTGGTGGGCTCATCGAGGATGAGGAGATTGGCGCGCTCAAGGAGGGTCTTGCAGAGGGCGACGCGGGCCTTTTCGCCGGGAGAAAGCACCTCGACTTTCTTATAAATATCGTCGCCAGCGAAAAGAAAATTGTTCAGAATGCCGCGCAGTTCAGTGTCGGTGAAATCATAAGTTTGGACGTTCTCGAGAACGGTGCGACGGGGATCAAGTAGCTCAAGTTCCTGAGCGTAATAAGCGAGAGTGGTGCCATGACCAAAAATAATTGAACCGGAATTAGGTTGCAGAAGTGTTGTATTTTTTACAACGTTTTTCTGAGGATAGGCACCAACAATTAATTTGAGTAAAGTAGACTTACCGACGCCATTTTCGCCAACAATGAGGAATTTTTCGCCACGATCAAGACGGAAGGAAAGGCGATCATAAATCTCTGGACCGTCAGGGTAAGCAAAGCTGAGATTTTGGACTTCGAGGGGGGTGCGACTGCCGATGGAGCGGGGCGTAATATTGATCTCGACACGAGAGTATTCGGCTTCGCGAGCTTCGAGGGTGGCGAGGCGCTTTTCGAGAACTTTCTCGCGCTGATGTCCCATACCGATGAGGGCAGTATTGCTACGTTTGGCAGCGCGGGCGCGCTTGACAAACTCTTCAAGACGCTTGATTTCGCGCTCCTCAAGGCTAATGCGCTGATCTTCGGCAGCTTTTTCGGCAGCATATTGACGCCGGAAGGCGGTGTAGTTCCCTTTGTAAAGTTTGATTTGGTGAGTGGTTTTGTTGACGAAAAGAGTTTTATTGGTGACAGTGTTAAGAAAATCGACGTCGTGGGAGATGACGAGCACGGTGCCTTGATAATTGCGCAGGAAGTTGCTGACAAACAGTTTGGTGCTGGCGTCGAGGTGGTTGGTGGGTTCGTCGAGGAGAAGCAGTCCAGCGTTTTCGAAAAGCACGCGCGCAAAAGCAACTTTGGACTTCTGTCCGCCGGAAAGTTCAGACATTTTTTGTTCCATTAGAGATTCGAGCCCCATTTTCTCGACGACACGCATTAGCTCGTGGTCGAAACTGGAAAGATCATAGGAGTCAATTTGGTCCTGCAGGGCCTGAATGCGGTCGAGAATGGCGGTGCTGTCGGGGTATTTGGCTAGTTTCTCGTATTCGGTGTTGAGCTGCTCCTGAAGAGCGTCGACAGGGCGGCCAGCGGCGATATAATCCCAAACCGTGAGATTGCCGTGGCGTGGCTCGATGACGATTTCTTGGGGTAAAAAGCCAATACGAACGCTCTCAAGAGAGACTTCACCATCATCAAGAGATTGTTGGCCGAGGATAACGCGAAAAAGGGTGGACTTACCGGCACCATTAACGCCGATGACACCAACTTTATCGCCGGGTTCGATATGAAAATTACAGTCATCATAGATGACGTTGGTACCGTAAGCGAGCTTGAGATGGGATGCTTTCATCGAAAATAATTATAACAGGTTTTGGGGGTTTTGTGGAGACGGCAAAGTTTTTAAACGCTGTCGCTTGTAGTTTTGGGTCGAGATGTGGTATAATGGCGCGAGAGAGTTTTGTCGGCGTTAACGGGGGCGCAAGCCTCTAGGTCTTTAAGAAAGGAGAGTGTTGTAGATGACACAGATGGAAAGTGCTGCGCAATTACGCAACGCGATTAATGTTCTGAACGACTATTGGGATGGTCCGATGTATATACCGTTGGACAACGACCTCGGTAGTATGAAGTTTGTAGAGGCAACGAAAAAAGCGCAGACGGATAAGATAGAAAAAACGGATAAGGAAATGACGTATTTGCGTCGCTGGATACTCGTAAACAAGGGACTTAGGCTTCCTCATGATGATGAAGGTAAGAAGAAGCTTGCTCAGTGGGAAGAATGGTTCGATAAAGAAATGTGGCCGCGTTTGTATGAAAACGCACGTACAGCGAAGGGGGCATATGACTTTTATCTCGAGACGGGGGCGCGTTCGGATGGGGTTATTATGTTTGACTATGACGCATGGAACGGAGACTTGGGAATGGCATGTTTGCTTGCTCACGGTATCACTCACGACATTGATGGGACACTGATACCGCTTGATAAAGGTGACCCGATGTCTACCTACATTAAAGAGAATGCCAGCCTGGCATTTATGCGATTCCGCTCTAAGAAAGCGCAGGAGAAGATCCGGCAGTTGCTTGAGCAGCATCCTGAAAGAAAGATCAGAGTTGGCATTCTTGGTGCCGGAGCTGATCCGACGGTATGGCTGGACGAGCTCGATTTGACTAGGGTCGAGTTCGTGTTTTATGATACTAATCCGAAGATGAAGGACGCACTGGAGCAGATTTTAGGTTGTTCGGTTGAGTCTGTGGGCGCTACCTACGAGATTGTCAATTTCATGGAGAAGTTCAACGATTCGGATTTGTTCGGCAGTTTCGATGCATTAATCCTTAACGGATTAATGTCGTATTCATTTGTCTCAAAGCCGGAGGTTATAAGGGGGGCATGGAACCTCTTGAGAGTCGGAGGAATAATATTCTTCGATGACATCTTGCCGCATCCGGACATGCTGTTCGCCAGGTTTGTGAGGTGTTGGACGATAACACTGGTGCCGGAAGAGAGCTTAGAGAAAGCAATCGAGAAGAATACTAAGTTCTTGGCGGAAGCTGGATTTACAAAATATGGATACGAATGTCAGGAAATTCGGGGAATTCCGAATGACTTAGTAAACTATGCGGTGAAAGCCGAGGCGTGAGGTGTCGTTCTGTTTTTTTACACAATTGGTTGTTATTTCTCGACAATACTCTCTTAAAACGCCCGCCGGTAATTTGGCGAGCGTTTTTATTGGTTATGGAAGCCTCCGGACAGCCCGGAGGCAATCTTTATTTTTTGGTAGTTTTCTTGCTAGTGCGAGTGGAGCTGGATTTGGTCGTTTTGTTAGCTTTGGTGCTTCGAGTAGACTTAACAGTCTTCTTAGAAGCGACAGGTGACTTGCTGGTGGCGTAGCTGCGGTGAGGAGCAGTGGCAGGCTTCAAATGTTTGCGGTTGGTGAAGTAGAGGGCGAAGGAGCCGGAGAAGATGAATAATGCAACCATGACGAAACCTTGCGAAAGGATCAATTCGGCGAAGTCCTGTTCGAAGATACCGGCAGTGGCGGAGCTGATAATTCCAGTGCTAGGTACATAAGCGACGGCGCCGAGAGGGGCGAGGTAGAGTAAGCCGCTGTCTAGGATATCACTATCAGGGATGACAGGAACGTCCGGTGTCGGGTTGCTAGGAGTTTCCGGATCGGTAGGGGTTGGGTCGACTGGAGTAGGATCTACTGGTGTGGGTGGAGTCGGAGTCTTAGTATAGCGCACTGTAAATTCGAGATCGTGGTCTTTGACGGTGTCACTGATGACGGTTTTGTCGGCATCGTAGCCAGAGATGACTGGTGAAGTGATGCTAAAATCCGTATTGGGCTCAAATTCACCATGATAAGTTGGGGCGGCTTCGCTTCCGTTTTCTTCATAGATGTACCGAATGGTGACTTTCAAAGGATCGGGAGTCTCAACGGGCGACGGCTTATAAGTCACGATGATAGTGGTGGACTCGCCCGGCATAGTACCTTTAACAACGGGCTGGTCAGGTGTGTGGTCGTTGACGCTTGGCGAGGTGATATTGTAAGTGTCACCAGGCTTAAGCGTGGCAGTATAATCAGGAGATGCTTCCCTGCCGTCTTCGTACTGATATTTAATAGTAAGCTGAACTGGCTCGACTGGATCAGGCTCTTTGGGGGCGTAGGGTAGGATATCAGTATCGTAAGTAATCATCTCGACTTTGTTGAAAGCGGTGAAGTAGCTGACTTTACCACTGATTTTGCCGCTGTTTGAACTAGTTTCGGCAAAATAGCGGAAGTAAATTTGATCATTGGCTTGCCCGCTTGGGTTGAGATGGAGTGGTTTTTCTAGAGAGAACCCGGCGAGCGAGTTGCTAGGGGCGGAGATGCCGATATTCTGCCAAGAACTGTCGTCTTCCGGCGTATAGGTATATTGAAGAGTTGTAAGCTCGAGTGGTAGGAAGCCGCTGTTGACGTTGTCGGGATTTTCGGTGGGCACGTCCTGAACATAGGCGGCGAGGCGAATCAGCTCAAGTGGCGTGACAGTGTCGCGGTTGGCTAAGCTGGTGTCATATTGAATGATGTTCTTACCATCTTCTTTTTGACCGATAATTTTGCCTTCAAGTGTACTGCGACCATTGATGGGCCAGTCCATGTCGGTGATGGTGATGCGCATATTGGACTCGGTGGTACTGCGTTCGGCGTAGAAGAAATCGAGATTGACAATGTCGCCTTTTTTGATGCCAAAATCACTGAGGTTGTAAGTGCGCTTGGTCATTTCACCGCTGGAAAGTTTTTCCTGAGTATAAGTGGTGATGGTGTTGTCTTTGTTGACGGTGAAATAGCCAGTTAGCATTTCGTGCAAACCACCGATATCAAGTACCAACTTGTTATTTAGGAAGACCCAAACATCGTCATCGCCTTCGAACTTGAAGACTTCGGTGCCATCGGCTTTGACGCGCAAAGCGAATTGGAGATGGGCGGTGTAGTGGAAATTAGTACCATGATATTTAATAGTGGTGGGATCGTCTTGCGAAAAATCAAAGTCGTCGATTGGAAAGACGCCTTTGTTGCCATAAGTGTAGGTATGACCACCGTCATTAGTGGTGAAAGTGACCTTGCGACCGTCGACACGTTGAGACTTGTCGGTATTATGGAACCAACGATAGAAATTGTCAGTTGGGAGAACTGGATCGTGCCCAGTGACGTACCAGCTAGTTTTATCGATGCCAGAAGCGACTGTACCATTAGCACCATCAGCGCTGGTGAAGGCTGGAACTGGATAGCCATCGGCGCCTAGGGTATTCTTGACTAGGCCATGAGCAACGTCGTGAGCATAGATGGTACACTCCACCCATTCAAATTGACGATTGGGCGCGAGCCAACCTTCATGGGGAGTGCCCCAACTGGTGCTATCTTGGGTCCAATAGGCTTTATTGCCAGAAGCGTCATATTCACTATCAATCCAGCAGGTCTGGTCTTGACGTTGATCCCAGTAAGTAATAGGAACAGTAATCTGACTGGGGCGTGTACCGGAAGAAGTTTCCCAGGATGACGGTGTGCCGTCGGCGTTGGCAATATCAGAGAGCGACATTGCGCGCACGAGTGAGGAGACAGCGATGAGCGCTAGTACCAAAAAAGAAACGCAAGCAACCATACGAGCGCTGACTCCGACGTGATACTTAATCATTTTTTGACGATATTTTTTTGTTGACATTCTATTGACCCTGCCTTAATGGATATGCTATAATTCTAGTATATTTCAAAAAAGTGAGGAGGTCAAGTGAGTTTACAAGCCATTTTGGTTTATGCCGTGTCTGCACTAGCGATTATGTCAGGCATAGCAGGTTATGTTGGTTCGCCGAAGCCTGAGCGCAAGCGGATGCTTTGGTATTCGTTGATGGCGCTCTTTGGTGCGATTTGGGCGAGTTCCTGTATGCTATTTTTGGACTTGCCGGTAGATGCAAGTGAGACGATGGTAATCATCGCGCGCACTGGTATATATTATGGTGGTGCGTTGATGGCGATCGGTATTACAGTTTTCTGTACGTGGCGAGAAAAATGGGGCAAAGCCATTTCGACAGTCTGTGTACTTTTCGCGGCTTGTTTCTTGACATTGCTTACCGTGAATCCGGATGTGATGTTCGAAGGCTATACACTTTCGGTGCAACAAGGGAATACAATCGACCTAGTCGAAGGTTGGGCCTATCTCGCATACTTCCTATTCTTTGCTGTCTGTTGTACTTCTGCGATTGTCGCGACTTTTATGCATTCGCGGAGAGTTCGCCACAAATCCGTGAAGCGTGGCGATTATGTTCTATTGATTGGTCTAGTTTCGACAAGTGTTTTCTCACTGATTTTTAATGTGATTTTCCCGATTTGGGTGCGTTATGACTTGATTTGGGTGGGGCCGTTGTCGCTCGCCGTGACGCTTATCACTTTTTACTTTGCTTTGCTCAAATTCCATTTAGTATCAATGGACTCGAAATGGTTGAAGATTCTTTCCTCAGTAGTTTTGATGGTCTCGGGCGCAGTAATATATATGTTGATTTTCTACTTGATCTTCACGGCGCTCTTCAAGATTCCAAATCCTTCGCCAGCAATTTTAGTTTTGAACTTTTTGATGATTATCATTGTGCTACTACTAATGCCAGTACTGAATGAAGTTTCGGCACAGATTAAGTCTTTGATTTCGGTGGGACAGGTCGATCTTGCTTATGTGGTAAAGAAATTAAATCGCGTCGCAACGAAGAACGTCGACTTGCGTGAGCTCGCAGCATTCTTGGCGGATCATCTACATTTTAGCTACGCTGGGTTCATCCTGAATGGTAGATTGTATGGTTCAAAGACACTGACGGTGACACCGGCGCAATTAGCACAGATCACACACATGAAAGCTTCTGGTTCGGACATTTGGCAGCAGCCCAATAAGACCACTCAGGAAACTTTGGACGAGCTAGGAATTAAGGCAGTGGCGGAGCTGCGTAATGCCAAGGGCCGTACTTTTGGACAATTAGTAGTTGGTAAACCGCTAGGCAAGACTAGCTTCGATCGTCGGGATTTGATCCAGGTGGAAATGGTCATCAACTTAGTGGCGACTATTATCGATTCGGAAAAACATTTAAGGGCTTAGCAAAATAATCGGAGAAAAATATTATGGTTGCTAAGATGCTTCGCCAAACTCGGGTGACAATCTTACTTTCACTCAATGCTGTGGTGATTTTGATCGTTGGAATTATGATCTTTTCGGCGATTAACCTAAACGGTGGTATTGAGTTAAAAGTGGTGTCAGAGCGCAATGATACGGTGGCGGAAAGTCTTGATGAACTGGGGCTAGTTTCGCCGGGCGTGGTAGTTAGGGATGCGCCGACTGTGGTACCAAATGGCAATTCGAGCGGGAGTATTACGATTACTAGTGATGGAAATACTTCTAGCACGGTCATAAATGGTGGGCATGGTATTTCTAGCGCACCGGTGCCGTCTGGTCAGCTTTGGAATGAAACGGCAATCACGATGTATCAAACGGCAGATTTTGATATTTGCGTGGGCGGAGGCCTTTCGGGGCTGGGTGAGATGTACTGGCAGACCAGTAACCCAAGCGTAATTAAAGGGTTTTATAATGCAGCGCGGACGTGGCTAGGTTATAATTCGGAAACTTGTCGTTATCCGGCGATCGTGGGGCCAGGAACTACGACGATTACGGCGGGCACTTATGATGGTTCGCGCAATGATAAAATTACTGTGACGGTGATTGCGCCGCCGGTGGAGCAATGGAAACGTGATGTGCTAGCACTGGTCAACCAAGAACGAGCGAAGAATGGGCTTTCGGCGCTAGCTTGGGGTACGACTTGCGAGAATGCGGCGACAGTGCGTGCGCGTGAGACGATGACGAGTTATTCGCATACGCGTCCTGATGGTTCAGCGTTTGATACGGCTTGCCCAGTACCGGCAACTGGCGGTAAGGCGGGGGAAAATTTGAACGCTGGCAATGCGGCAGTATCGCCGGAAACGGTGGTGGCAAGCTGGATGGCGTCGCCGGATCACCGAGCGAATATTCTTGATCCAGATTTTAAGTACGTCGCGGTGGGCTTTATCTTTGATCCGAATTCAGCCTACAAGACTTATTGGTCGCAGTATTTCTCGACTTATTAAGCGGTTATCTTGAGTCGGCACGGATAGCGGTTTCTAGCGCGGTACTGAGTTTTTGAATTGAGATGGGTGGATCTTCACGAAGGTTGGCGGTGAGTAGGACAATGATATAATGGCGTCCTAGATCGGGGAATTCCACGATGGTGGCGTCGTTATAAGTTGCCCAATAGCCTTCGTCGGCCCAAGCCCAGCCAACTTTGTCGTAGACTTTAACAGTCTCGGAGAAACCTGCAGGAAGCCCTTGGCGCCAGTCATAAGTGTCTTCCTCATTAACTTTTGTTGGTGGTTGATTGAGCAGTGAATCTTGGAAGCTGGCCCATGACTCAGCGGAGAGATTATGATCACGATAGAGAAATTTGAGAAAATCGGTGAGGTCGGCAGGCGTAGACGACAATCCACCGTTGGTGGTATTGGTGAGCCCTAGTTCTTCGACGAGGGCCTCGACGCGGCGATAAAGACGCTGGTTACTGCGAATTGGGTCGGCACAGCCGTTGTATGATTCGCGAATTATCAGATCGAGGCACTCGGAAAAAGTATAGGTATCGGCGCGGTAATCGTTAGTTGTGACGAACGCTTGATCGGGATTGATATAGCTAGCATCAATGTCTTGATAACCGACATAGGCGAAGAAGAGTTTATAAATAGAGGCAGTAGAAAAAACCTGATTAGCGTTAAGCTTGGCGGCAACTTGGTCGTTGTCAAGGTCATAAATCATGAGGCCGACTCTTGCTTTGATGTTGCTAGCCCACTGGTCCACGATGGGCTGAAGATCGATGAATGCTGGTTGAGCGGTAGTGGGAGAATCTTCAAGAGGCGCGTCGGGAGTCGGGGATGCGTCAGTGGGGCTGGAATTATTAGTGTTATTTTGCGCAATAACGGCTGCTAGGTTATTATTGGCGAGCAATGTGAAGGCGAAAGTGATACCAATAGTGATAAGGCCAAGAAGAGTGACGATGGCAATTTGGGCTTGGCTGTGGCGCGAAAAGCCCTGAAAACTATGCCAGGTTTGGCGCAGTAATTGCTCGGAGCGGCCTGGGATAATAATTTCAAGGTCGGGCTGAGATGAGGCGCTTAAGAAAGGCAGATGCATCACTAGTCTCCATGAGTTTAGTTTGGTAGGTGGAATCATAGACGGTCGGGACAATGCGAGTCTGAATAAGCTGATTATGATAGAAATAGTGAACAAGGATTAGGTTGCGGGTGGTGCCGGGCCAAAAGGACTGGTCGAAGAATAAATTACCGAGACCGTAATAGATTGCGCCGTTGTCATAAAGTTCGAAAGTTTGCGGTTGGTGGGCGGCGGTGCCGACTACAATATCGGCGCCGAGGTCGATGAGGTGGCGGAAGAAACTGATTTGATCGCCAGCGGATGAATCGGCATAATCACAAACGTGGCTGTCGCTTGTATTGTCGTACTCGTTGCACTCATAGTATTGAACGTCGACAATGACTTGGCGACCTGCGTTTTTGGCATTGGCAATGTCAGCGGCGGCTTGTTTTTCAGTGTAGAAATTAGCGCCGGGAGTATTGTCAAGTGTGTAACCACCGGTAGAGAAATTATAGCCAAGGAGCGTAAGCTTGGTGTCTTTTTGATCGATATCAAGAGCCTCCGCGGCTAGGGTTGCAGTTTTGCCACCACCAAAAGTCTTAATTCTCTGTGCGGAGTAAAGATCAATGGTGGAAATAGCGTCATTGTCGCCACAATCTTGATTGTGATTGCCGGTCAGTTCGACGATGTCTAGTCCAATGGCGGTGAGAGTATTAATCATAGCAGGATTGGCACAGATATTATTGCCGGAAGCGGATTTAGAGAAAGAAGCTTCGTTGCTGGTGTGGGTGAGATCAAAGCTGCTAAGGTAAGGTCCGATGTATTTGGCAAAATCGGTAGCGATAGCTTCCGGATCACCATTTAGGAGTGCAGTATTCATACGACGAGAGAGGGCGGTGACGCCAGTTTGGGCGAGGGTAAGGATCTCGTTATTGGTAGGAACTGGTTGGAGTGCGCTAGAAAGCAGAGCGGTAATTTTTGTGACGTCAGAGTCACGGCCGGAAATGGTAATAGTATTAAAAACGGCGCCGGAGTTTAAGCTGTCAAGGTAGTAAGTTCCGTCGACGGTTAAGAGTCGGAATTCGGGCTTCAGATTCCAAATGGATAATAATTCTACTCCGTCAATGGTTTGACCAGTGGCGAGATTTGTTAGCTGCTCGGCTGTGATTTCGAGGAGTGGATTATAAAAGTCGGTGACGGGTACAAGAATATCAAAGATAAGGGTACGTGAATCAGAGGGTGCAACGAGAGTTTGGCCAGCGGAAATAGTAATGTCGTCATCGGGCTTAAAGTCTTCGATGGTATTTGTGATGAAATCACGGTCTGCAGCGGTGACGTTGTCAGCATAGGCTATACTACCAATATGAAAGATGCCAATCCGAAAAACAAATTGCAATGTGAAAAAGACGATGGTGGCAATGAGAAGACCAAGAATGACAAGCGTCCAAATCGGAACATGCCCAGCACGATGATTGGGTACTACGACTTCGGGAACTTTAGGAGTAGCTTTCATAATAATATTATAGCATTTATAAAAAGGATGTGCTAAGATTAAGGTAGATAATTTAATAAAATTAATATAAAAAACAAAAATGGAAATTATATTACAAATTGTTTTACTGGTGGTGGGATTTGTCCTGCTGATTAAGGGGGCGGATATTTTTGTGGGGGGCGCATCAAAAACGGCGGAAATTTTCCGTGTACCAAAGATGCTAATTGGCCTAACAATCGTGGCGTTTGGTACTAGTGCACCGGAACTTGCGGTTTCGATTTCAGCGTTGGCGTCTGGGAACACTGACATGGTGCTCGGCAACGTAATCGGGAGTTGCATTCTGAATATTCTGTTGATTTTGGGACTAACGGCGACGATCTATCCAATCGAGATTCATAGCGATACCGTTAGAAAAGAATTGCCGCTTACGATGTTGATTTCGACGGTACTGGCGGTGCTATTTCTTGATGTGGCGCTTGCGGGTGGTATGACGAACGAGATTACGCGCGAAGATGGGATTGTTATCCTGCTGTTTTTCTTGATCTTCTTATATTATTTGGTGGTGATGGCGAAGCGAAAAGATGGCAAGCCGAGTGCAGCAGAAAAGGTTGCGGCGGAAAAAACAAATCAAAAGAAGGTTGCGGCCAAAAATACGAGAGTAGTGAAGAAGCAACCGTCCAAGAAAGGCTTACTGAAACAGATTGTCCTGATCGTGCTAGGGCTGGTAGGATTAGTACTGGGTAGCCAAATGGTGGTTGACAATGCATCGGCGATTGCTGTGACGCTAGGGATGTCGGAACGTTTGATTGGCATGACGATTGTAGCGCTAGGCACTTCCCTGCCGGAGCTAGTGACGTCGGTGACGGCGGCCCGCAGACACGAATCAGCACTAGCGGTGGGCAATATTATTGGTAGTAATATCTTTAATATCTGTATTGTGTTAGGTGTACCGGTGGTGCTGTTCGGCACGGTGACGCAAGGAAGCTTCCCGCTGATTGATCTAGTAATGCTAGTCGGGTCAAGCATATTACTATTCTTCTTTGCCAAAAGTCGGCATAAAATCAGTCGTGTGGAGGGAGCGCTGATGCTTACGGCGTTTGTGGCGTATTACGGATTTATCTTGCTGGCGTAAACTAGAAGACGATGGGTGGCATCCTGTCCGGGGAGCGGGATGCCAGCGCAGGTCATAATAATCATGACTGGCGTGGGTGTGTTGCCAATAACCTTTGACATATCAATGTCGGATTTTGCGATGGTTTCCAGCAGAAAGACTTGGTAAGTGTCGCCATTATAGGTGATAAGGTCGCCTTCTTGAACTTGCTCAAGATTTTGGAAAACGGTAGAAGCGTGGCCGATGATGAAAAGTTTGTTCTCGAAGCGTTGGTAAGAACCGGCGATAGTAGCTGGCGAGATGAGCTCGTGGTTCTCGAGGGCGAGCGGTTCAACTGGAGTGGAGAGGCTGATGCTAGGGATCTCAAGTAGCGGGTAACTAACGGCTTCGACGTGGCTTGCGGGTTGGAAGCCGGCGTAGAGATAGATTGGCAAGGCAATCATGAAGAAAGCCGAGAAAAGCACTTTAATGGTGCGTAGCGACCACGAAAATGGGTTAAAAATATGACCTTTAACACCTTCCATCTTATGCTTATTATAGCATAAGGATGATGAAAGCGTTAGTGTTTTTTGGTGGATTTGGTGAGTTTCGGTTTGTCGTCAGCGGTGATTCTGCTAGCAGTGTCAGCATTGGCTTCTTTATTCGTTTTGTCTGCTTTGGCAAGAGAAATATTGATGTTAGTACCGAAGCCGACGCGAGATTTGACGCTAACGCGACCATGGCTTAGCGATTCGCAAAGCGGACGAGAGAGGATGGTGCCGGTATCAGTGATGGAAATAGCACCATTAGCTACTTTAAGTTTGATGCTGCCGCTATTAGTACGAGTGATAGCGTTCTTTAGCTCTTCTTCAAGCTCGGCTTTGAGTTCTGGGTCATCAGTTTCAACATCAAATTCGATGGTGGCGGGGTCGGAATAGTCGAGATCGAGCTCGACGCCACTTTGCTCGGCGATGGGTAAAATTTTGTTATATAGATTATGGATAGTTTGGGAGAATTTGTTCATATAATTATTGTAGCAT
>CAZCIN010000012.1:0-24049 GCA_964499245.1 uncultured Candidatus Saccharibacteria bacterium | reverse complement strand
GTCGCTAACTCAGTTGGCTAGAGTGTCTCGTTTACACCGAGGAAGTCGGGGGTTCAAATCCCTCGCGACCCACCAAGATTTTAAGAGAAAACAGAGAACAAGAATGCAAGTTCTTGTTTTTTGTTTTCCGAGAAATCGCAGGTGGGGGATGATTTTGCGTTAGCAAAATCAGTCCACCATAAAGAATATCAAAACATCTATAAAAAGCAAAAACCCGACAAACTGCCGGGTTGTAATTTTGCTTAAACTAAAGAACAATGTGTCATTTAAGGACGATATTCACGAGCCCAAACGTACGCCGAATAATCCACCAAGTGATCATGAAGCTCTCTCACCTTCAGCAAGTCCTGAATGTTTACCGCCATCCGTGCGTTCGGGAAGGCTTTCTCCTCCACCCACGCATGCAGCATAGCCGTAATAATCTCCAGCTCTTTCTGGTGATCTCCACCTTCATCTGTTTGGAATGTCACCATTACCTCAAAAGTGGCCTCCTTCTCGGCGCATTCGTCCCCATAGAGCATCGCACACATCACCGAGATACCTTCACCCCAGTCAACCTCGTTCCAGTCTACCTTATGATCCGCTGCCATAAAGTAAAAGACCTCGTTGGTCCCACCCGATGCAACCGTCGCTTCTACCACCCAACTGCCGTTCAAATTGGCAAGCAAGTTTTCGATAGCATCGACAGTCTCCGGATAGAGATCATGACCTCTTGTGTTCTCTTCCTGATCAATCCACATACACATATAACAACCTCCTAATTTTCTTTCTCCAGCCGTCAAAATCTAAACCTACGACTAGGAATACCCTTATATTATCACACTTCATCGAAAATGTCAATGCTTTTATCATTCTTCCCTGCAAAAATGCAAGAATTACTATCAACGTACCCCCAACTACAACCGTATTAATGAATGGCCTCTCCAGTTCCTGCGTACCGGTGATTACCACCGCTCCTACGGCCAACTCAACGGTCGTACGGCGGATGGCGCCTGGTGGTCCGCTACTGGTAGCTCTGCGACGGCTGCTTACAGCCTGCGCACGCATACGTCTTTCGTCTACCCGCAGGTCAGCGTCAGTTGCGGCAATGGGTTCGCTCTGCGCTATGGCGTGCATATCATTCTATATGTGTTAAGAACTCTAATTTGTAGCTAGGAGTTGAAGGACGGATAGCAGAGTTTGTGATATTTTTTGAGAGCATAAAGACTTGGGCCAGCGCCCCGGAGCGAGCTCGAGAAAAAATTATCACAAAACTCTGCTATCAGTATTACGCCCCTATTCCCCCTTGTAATTTTTCTCATAATGCGCTATAATTACCCTCAGATGTTAAATATTATCTAATAATAAGGAATTTTCATGCCGATTATCAAATCCGCAAAAAAAGCCGCTCGTCAAGCTGTCAAGCGCACTGAGCACAATCAAGAAATCAAGAAAACTATCAAGGCCGCTGTCAAAGCTTTCAAAGCTGATCCTACTCCTGCCAATCTTTCCAAGGCTCAGTCCGAATATGACAAAGCCGTCAAAAAAGGCCTCTTGAAGGCTAATACCGTCAGCCGCCGCAAAGCCGCTTTGGCCAAATTCGCCAAGGCTAACGCCGGCACCGCCGCTAAGCCAGCTACCAAAGCCAGCAAACCAGCAGCAAAAACCACCGCAAAACCTACCGCCAAAACCACTGCTAAAAAGCCAGCCGCCAAGAAAACTACTGCCAAAACTACCACCAAAAAATCCGCCTAACCTCACCAAGCATATATGCTATGAGTAGCACTAGCTCCTTAGTGTCGTAATGAGATTTAGACCCAAGTAAATTGTGTGCTGAAGGTAACATCTAGCTTTCTAATGGCATAATGAGACTTAGACCAGATTTGCGTTTGTAAAATATACAACACCTTGCGTGTTGTATATTTTATCAATAAGCAAGTCCTGCCATTAGAAAGCTAGGTGTTACTTATTGGCAATGTATCTTACTTGTACCAAAAACCCTTTTACCAGTGTCCATGGTTCTATCCCGGTCGACTTCATCTGCCGATCCACCTCCGCCATCCGCTTCAAAATCGCCCGTTCTCTTCCCCCTCCCCGCGAAGCCTCATATTTTTTCACCATCTGTGACACTAATAGCCCAAAAAACATATATGGATCCTGCGTCGTCTCGATTTTCTCCACCTCTCCCAAAGCTTTCGCCCCATCTCGCAAAGCTATATCCAAAATTCCAAACGCCACCCGCGGGTCCGCCCCCACCGCATTCTTAAATTCCTGGAACTCCACTCCCTTTTCCACCAACCGCTTATACCCAACCGATCGCTTGTCTACCTTCAGTTCCCAAATCACCACTTCGTGCTCAGTATCAGCACAATCACCAATCTTTTCCCAAATCTCCGCCCGCTCTGTCAAATTTTTTAGCAAAATTCTTCGTTTTTCGTCTCCGAACAGCGTCGTCCCCTGGAAAATACTTGGCAAATCCGTCGGGTTCAAATCCTCCCCTTCATAAACTTCATAGTCTGCTCCTAATATCCGGCGCACTTCCTGCTCTGCTGCCCCCCGATTTTCCCCATAAATCACCTTCATTTGCGTGCTTCCGGCATCAATTTCTCAGCGTAGCTCACCTGTACCCGTCGCGAAGAAGTCGAGCCTACTTCGTTCCAACCCGCCGGCGCTGGCTGACATTTCGGGCAATAATGCGTTCCTCGCCCCGCCACCCGTGTCTTCAAAATCGTCTCCCCACAGTGATTACAAGCCTGCCCTTCCCTCCGAAACACTTCTGCAAAATTCTCCAAATAATCTCCCATCGTGCCGTCCGGCTTAATATAAGTCGCCATTGTCGAGCCACCAGAGTCAATCGAGCGCTCCATCGTCTCTCGCGCCCCTTCAAGCAGCTTCGCCACCTGCTTTTCGCTCAAATTTCCCGCCTTCTCTGCCGGGTGCACACCCGCATAAAAAAGTGACTCATCCGCATAAATATTTCCCAGCCCCGCAATAATTTTTTGGTCGAGTAGCACCGCCTTGATCGGCGCTTTTGCATGTCGCTGGCATTTCTCGTATAATCCATGCGCATTCATTTCCCACGGTTCTGGCGCCAGCGCCGCAATGAACGCATCCTCCTCCACCGCCTCTGTTCTGAGCACTTTCACAAAGCCAAACTTCCGCTGGTCGTTAAAGAATAACTTCCCCTCATTGAACACAAAAATTACTCGCGTCTGCCCATTCGGCAGATCCGCTGTAAAATTATTACTCGGATGCCCCCCTGCAAACTGTTGAGGAACCGAAGATAACGAAGGTTTCTTTGAGCTAGGTCTAGGAAGATTCGAAGCGCGCAAAGGAGCGGTATTTGACATACCGTGACTGCGCACTGGAGAATCTGACAACGAACTAGCCAAAGAAAACGAGTTGTCCCGCCAAATTAGCTGCCCCGTCATGCGTAAATGTATCATCAACGTCCACCCATTATCAAGATCAATCAAAAGCGCCTTCCCTCGACGCCGCAGACCCTTCACCACAGCATCCTTCGCCACCCCTGAATCTCCCTGGCAGCTTTTCTCCGTCAGTACAATTAATTCCCGAATCCGCCGCCCCTCAATGCACGGCACAAGCCCCCGTTTTATCGTCTCAACCTCTGGCAACTCTGGCATAATACCCCCATTATATCACTTTCTGTTATAATAATCTTATGAAACGCTCCTATCTTATCCTCGGCTCTCTCTGTGCAGCACTCGCTATCGCCGATGTTACGCTCGCCATCACTCTGCCAAAATCCGCCCCTGTTGCATCCGAAACCACCCCTGCCAAATCCGACGGTTTTGACTATTCTTGGACCGATCTCAGCCCCTATATCGCTCACGCCGGCGGCGGCATCCTCGGTCATAGCTACACCAATTCTTACGAAGCACTGACCTCCAACTATCAACTCGGCCATCGCCTCTTTGAGCTCGATTTCTCCCTCTCTAGCGATAATGAGCTAATTGCCACACACGACCCCACCACTGTCTCCGCTAGCACCTTTAATTCAACACTTGTTGAGAATAAGTTCCACCCCGCCTCAATTGATCGGCTACTCGACTTTCTCTATCACCACCCCGATGCCTATATCATCACTGACACCAAATACACCGATGAAGAATCTACCCGTTCCCTCTTAGAGCGTCTACGCACCGCTGCTGAAAGCCTCGACCAAACCATCCTTGACCGCTTCATCATCCAAATTTATCACCCTGATATGCTCACCTGGGTCATGGACATCTACCCCTGGAAATCCATCATCTACACTCTCTATCAAAATCCCGAATGGACTCCCGAAAACGTCGCCGCCTTTGCTAAAGAAAGTGGCGTCAAATATATCACCCTTTTCTATACCGCCGCTAGCGACGAAGCACTCGACCTCTGGCGCTCCACCGGCCTCTATATCGGTGTCCATACTCTCAATGACCTCCCCACCGCAAAAGAGGCCTTCTCCCGCGGCGCCACCAATATTTATACTGGCTATTTATTGCCCTAGTCTACAACTCGCCCCAATTTTGCCCCACCGTCACCTCTACCTTCAACTTCACCTTTAGCTCCGGTGCCACATTCTCCATCTTCTCAACCAGTATCTGCGCCACTTCCTCTGCCAACTCTTTATCACATTCAATAATCAACGAATCGTGCACCTGCATAATCATCTCCGCCCCCTCCGGCAAAGCCTCTTTCACCCTCAACATCGCCCGCTTCATCAAATCCGCCTCTGTCCCCTGAATCGGCATATTCTGCGCTGCTCGCTCCGCCCCTGTCCGAACAATAAAATTACTCGATAGCACATCCGGTGTCGGCCGTCTGCGTCCATAATATGTCTCCACGTACCCCTGTTCCCGAGCCTGAGTAAGAACTTTATCCAGGTATTCTTTCACCGGCTTCCGCAGTTCAAAATACCGCTCAATAAAATCTTTTGCCTCGTTGTAGCTCATCCCCGCCGCCTCTGAGAGCCCCCGTACGCTCATCCCATAGAGTACCCCGAAATTGATCACCTTTGCTGCCCGTCGCTGCACTTTCGTTACATCCTCCGGCGCCACTCCGAATGCCTCTGCCGCCGTCTTAGTATGGATATCCACATCGCTGTTAAAATCATTGATCAGCGCCTGATCCCCCGCCATCACCGCCGCAAGTCTCAGCTCAAACTGTGAATAATCCGCACTTACCAACACCTTCCCTGGCCCAGCGATAAATCCCGTCCGAATTTGTCGCCCCACCTCTGTACGCACCGGAATATTCTGCAAGTTCGGATTCGTCGACGAAAGCCGCCCAGTCGCCGTCACATTCTGATTAAAAGTCGTATGCACCCTATCCGCCTTATCCGCCAACTCCGGTATCGGCTCAATATAGGTCGACAGCAGTTTCGCCACCTCACGATATTCCTTGATTCTCTCAATAACCGGATGGTATTTCTGCAATTTATCCAACTCTTTCGCCCCTGTTGAGTATCCCCGCGAGCCCTTCTTGATCCCCTTCGTTGGTAGCCCCAAGCGTGTAAATAGCACCTCTGATAATTGCACCGGCGAATTGACATTAAATTCCATTCCGGCGAGTTCCCAAATTTCGCGCTCCCGCTCCGCCACTTCTTTCAAAAATTCCTCTTTTAGCCCCTCAAAATACGGCCGGTCAATCAGCATCCCGATTTCTTCCATCTCGTACAGCACCGGTATCAGGGGCAGATCAAACTCCGTTAAAATCTTCTTCAGCTCCGGTTTTGTCTCAAATTCCGCTAGTTGCCACTCATATTCTGCCTTCTCGTCTTGCCTCTCAATGCTTCGTGCCAGCGGATTTAGCAAGAACGCCCCTTGCGCCAAATCCCAAAACTCCGCTCCTGCCAGGATTTTCTCGGCAATTTTGGCATTTTTATGCATCAAATCTTTCACATTCCAGCTCAAAATCAGCCCATTCGGCAGTTCCACTGGTATCTCTAGGGTCTGCTGGCTTAATCCCGCCGAGGCTTTTTTCTCCGCTCGCGCTGCCCTCTGCTCGGCCTTTGACGGCTTCAAGGCATTTCGCGTCTGCGCCTTCATTTCTTTCACCACCTGCCCCGCATTACCTCGTGCTCTCAAGAATTTCCCCACCAACGTTCTAAATTCTAGCTTCTTTAGCGCTGCCACCACTCTTTCGTCATCTATCTCAAGATCTGGCAATTCATCAAGGTTCACGTCCACATCGGTCATAATCTTCGCCAAAAAATACGACATTTCGGCACTTTTTCGGCCTTTTTCTAGCTTTTCCGCCACTTTCCCCTCAATTTTCCCCACATCAAGTGCTTCGTAAACCCCCTCCAGCGTCCCATAGTCATTCAAAAGCTTCACCGCCGTCTTCTCACCAATCCCTGGCACACCTGGGATATTATCCGACGCATCCCCCTTCAGAGCCTTCAGATCCAAGAATTGCGCCTTTTTGATGCCATATTTTGCTTCCACCGCCGGCACATCCAGTTCCTCTAGTCGCGAGAACCCCTGCAAAATCCGATACATCCGCGTATTCTCATCTACTACCTGCAACATATCAAGATCCGACGAAACAATATATGTTTCATAATCCCCCTCCTCGTCCGCCTGCAAAGCCAGCGTGCCTATAATATCATCTGCCTCGCAGTCATCGCATTCCACAAAGCCCCACCCCAATGCTTCCACCAATTCTTTCAGCAGTGGTATCTGTGCATAGAAATCATCACCTGGCTTCACCCGCCCTGCCTTGTATTCTGGATATACCGCTTTGCGCCGACTCGTCGAAGTCCGCGAATCCCAAGCCACCACCACCTTCGTCGGATTAAGCTTTTGCACAATTTCCATTGCTATCGCCGCGAATCCGTACACCCCACCCGTCGGCGTACCATCAGAAGTCGAAAGCGCCCCCATCGCGTAATATCCCCGGTAAAAAACTGATTTTCCGTCAATGATCACTAAACGCTTCATCCTTCCATTATACCATGTTACCCTTTCATAATTTGAGTAATTTTAGTGTTCAATGGCAACCTAAATAGTTTGCCAACTTCCCCCTTAAGTGCTACACTTGTACCAGTATGAAAGACACTTCAAATCTCAATATTCTCGCCATTGTCGGCATGACCGGCAGCGGCAAATCCGTAGTCGTCGACTATCTCACCTCTATGGGCCTCCCCAAAGTTCACTTTGGCAACATGATCTATGCCGAAATGGCCAAACGCGGCATTGAGCGTACCCCTGATGGCCGCAGCGAAAAAGAGTTCCGCGAGATGATCCGCGCCACCGAAGGCCAAGATTGGGTCGGCCGCCAAGCCGTTGCCGAGACTAAGGACCTCATCTCTGCCGGTCAAAAAACCATTGTCCTCGACGGCCTCTATTCCTGGACCGAATATCGCCTCTTCCAGCACGAATTCCCCGGTAGCCTCACTGCTATCGCCGTCGTCGCCCCCCGCCCTTTGCGCTATGCTCGGCTTGCCGCTCGCCCCGACCGCCCCTTCACCCCTGAAGACGCCCGTTTCCGCGATTATTCTGAGATTGAGGGTCTCGAAAAAGGCGGCCCCATTGCCATCGCCGACTATTATTTGCTTAATGATGGCACAGAGGACCATCTCCTAGCCCAGCTCAAATCTACCCTTAGTGATATCAAGCTTACGCTTAAAAACGCCTCCTAGGCGCCTTAAAACGCGCCAGAAGAGCAATTAAACACTAGGCTATTATTTTAATAACCCCTTGCTTCCGCACCTCAATCCTCTTCCCCTTCACCTTCGCAAACTCCCCTTCCCCCTGTATCATCACCTCTGTTGGTTCTCCAAATTCCAACACATCGACCTCTGTTTCTACCAGCGGCATCCCCTTTGCCATACTTCTGAACATAAATTTTAATAATCCGAATAACCATCTCAGTCGCTTTGCTCCACTACCAAACTTCCCCACCTCAAGATACCAATTCCCTCCCTTCATTACTCCGCCCACCTGCGGCCCATTCACTGCCAAATAGTCCGTCATTCCGGTCATTTTTTGTCCATTCAGTTCAAAATCCGGCAATATCTGCTTGCGCCGATGCCTAAAATACCATTTTTTTAGCGTCCAAATCGAGAAAAACCGCCCGGTTTTCCCAGTTTTCAGCTTTTCGCGCACTTTCGGCTCTTCAAATACCGTAGTCGAAGCCGCTAGCATCCCCACCGTCACATATCCCAACGCATAGCGCCAATGTTTCCCGTCAATTTTCACCTCTAGTGGATAGACCGATTTTGCTTCCCCCGCCTCGTATCGTCGCACCACCTCTTTCACACCCCCCTGTATCCCCATTATCGCTCCAAGATCATTAAAATTCCCATAAGCCAGCGCCGATAACGTCGCCGCTTTACCCGACTGCATCACCGCATTTAGCGCCATCGTCGCCGTACCGTCTCCCCCAATCGCTAGCACCAAATCCCCATCTGTGAGAATTTTCGCCAAATCTTTGGCATTCTGCTCCAAAGAAGCCTTTTTTACCTCAAATTTCCCCACCAGATACCCCTTCAAGCCCCTCAACTCATCAAGGGCCTGCTCTCGCATCGCCGCCTGCTTCGTCGAGCGCGGATTATAAACGACAACTAGTCGCTTCACCCCTAGCAGCCTTCTTCTCTGAGTATTGCATTAATTTCACCGGGCGACGCCCCCTGATCCTCCAACTTCCGGCGTTTCTCACTGCAAGTCAAATTATCCCAATCATCCTCATCACCAGTTTTGAACGACCCGCCCCCTTCAATCGGGTTTTCGTCCTCACGATCATTCGCCGGCAAATTACTACTAGGATTCGACGGATCTGGCACCGCCCCTGGGATCAGCCAATTCACCACCGAAAACATCACCACCCAGGCAATCAAACCAATCACCGTATTAAGCAAACGCTGCTTCGCCGCCGTCACCTGCGACTCATTATCTCGCGCCGTCAGATACATAATCCCCGCTACCACCACGCCAATCACTGCCGCCGCCCCGAGACCATACGACAAAATCTTCACCACCAGCCCCAACAATCCACCAATCCCATCCACATCCTTGAGGATGCTCGTTGTCTGGTCAGCTAAAATCTGAAACATCTTCCTCCTTATTTCAAGTAGCCGTGCAGCTTCTTAGTTTGCTTGTGTTTGCGCAACTTCGATAACGCCTTCGCCTCAATCTGACGAATCCGCTCCCGCGTCACCGAAAATTCATTCCCCACTTCTTCTAGCGTATGTGGCCGACCGCCTCCAATTCCAAACCGAAGCCGGATAATCTTCTGCTCGCGTTCCGAAAGTGTCGTCAAAATCTCCGCAATCTGTTCCTTCAGGATCTGATTAGCCGTCGCATCCTCTGGCGAATCCCGCTCCGAATCTTCCACGAAATCCCCTAGCACCGATTCTTCATCGTCTCCGTCTCGCCCCACGCTCGCATCCAGCGACGCAATATCCTGCTTAATTCGCATCACATATTCAATCTTGTCGACGTCCATCCCCATCGCCTGCGCGATTTCTTCGTTGGTCGGCTCACGGTTAAGATCCTGCGTCAAACGCCGCGTGGTCCTAAGCACCTTATTAATCGTCTCCACCATATGCACTGGGATCCGAATCGTCCGCGCCTGATCCGCAATCGCCCGTGTGATCGCCTGTCGAATCCACCAAGTCGCATAAGTCGAGAACTTAAACCCTTTATCCGGATCAAATTTATCCACTGCGCGAAGCAAACCCGTATTTCCCTCCTGAATCAAATCCAAGAAATCCAAGCCCCGCCCACCATAACGCTTTGCAATCGACACCACAAGGCGCATATTCGCCTCAGCCAACTTATCTTTCGCCTTCTTATCACCAGCCATTGCTTTGCGCGCTAACTCCTGCTCCTCATCCTGAGAAAGCAGCGGGATCTTCCCAATTTCCCTCAGGTACATCCGCACTGAATCGTCAGCAAAAGCATCGACATTATCCGCCGTAATTGCCAACTCTTCGTCCGAAAAATCTTCCTCATTCGAAAGATCGTCGCCCAGCGGCTCATCAAAATCCAACTCCGTCTCTGGCGTATTTAAGATTTCTTCTTCATCCATCACGTTATATTATACTAAAATTTCATACCTTTTCAACCTCAAAAATTCAAAAGACGGCCACTCGGACCGTCTCTCTACTTGTGTTTCAAATAATGCCAATAAATCAATCGTGCACTTCATACAAGTGACACCACATTCCGCCAATCTTCACAACATTGCCAAGCAATTTGCGCCTGATATGGTTCATGCCTTCATCGCATCCATACGTAGCAATCGCAGCTACTACACCCACGACCATCTGCAGAGCCAAAGCCAGGCACATCAAAGGCATATTCAAACCCTTAAATACAGCTACTACCACATAAACTACCCCGAATAACGCCATCAAGCCAAGAGTTTTGAAAAACTCAGCTATGCGTTTACGTTTCATGCTTACGCCCAGTAATAGTGCCAACATACCCAGTACGCAGCCGCAAGTAGTGCCAATAGTCTGAGTGACAATTGTCGTCTCAAAGGCCGGACAAAAATGGCACAAGATACGACGAGAAGTTATATACTCTACCACCACGATTGCCACGAACAATCCTGCATCTGCCACGTTTATCAGCCTTTCCAAATTTCTGCGGTTCTTCACTTTCTTCGTTTTCTTCATTTTTCTTCCCTCCACCTTCATTTTTTTTGCAGCACTTAACATCGATAAAACACAAATAGTTGTCAAAGTACTGCCCCATACTTCCATTGTATCACATATCAGCAAAAAAGTCAATTCCATTTATGCTATCTAACCAATTCCTACAAGCCAACTCGCTTCCTTCCCTGGTCCCACCAGATAGAGTATAATAGTACTATGCGAAGATTCATTCCCAAAAACGTCAAATTAATACCTGGAAACGCCGAGTGCAAATTCCATGGGAAACTTTTTGATGTTTACCAATGGCCACAGAAAATGTTTGACGGATCAGTATCAACTTTCGAAATGTTAAAACGCCAAGATACCGTCGTCACCATCGCAATTCACAATGACAAAATCGTTATCACCCGCCAAAGACAACCACGCCAGGATTGGTTCTTTGACTACCCCGGTGGGCGCCATGACAATCCCGCCGAAACTGAACTCGAAGCCGCCAAGCGTGAACTGCGCGAGGAAACTGGCCTCAGTTTTCAGAACTGGAAACTTGTCAATGTCTGCCAACCCTTCTCAAAGATTGATTGGCTAATCTATACATTTCTGGCAACAGGCTTCATCAAGCAAGAGCCACAAAAACTAGACTCAGGCGAAGAAATCGAAGTCATGGAAGTCACTTTTGACGAATTACGTGAGTACGCCAAGAAACCCAATTCCAAATATTTATTCCCTGAATTCTTGCAGAATGTCACCACGCTAGACAAACTAAAGAATCTACCCGCTTTATATGAATATTGAAGTTATTGACTTTTATAGGCTTAAAATATATAATAGAAACACATTCGGGAATACCCGCACAACCCCGGTCGCGAGCAATCGCGGCGTCAGGGGAATATTTTTTTGCTATGAGCCCAAATAATATTTACTAAACCCAGCCTTGATAGCATCAAAATCAAAACTTGGTAGTGTACCCATCCTGCTATAAAGTCTCGCCACGCTCATCACTCGAGCTTGCACCAAAACAGCATTTTGCCTTTTATTGCGAAAAACAAACGGTACATACCAATTTCCTTTATGATCTTGTGAGGTCAACGAAATCCCCATAAAACCAAAACGACTAATTTTCTTCAAAACAACAATCGGTCGCGAAAACTTTTCATGCTTACCATTAATCTCCACTCCAATATTTTCACCCATTGCGCACCACCAAATTTCCCCTTCCTTAAAAGCCGGAACTCTACCGAGCTCGTGGACATTCTTTTTTATTGCATTCCGACCATCAAAATATTTTTCCTCGTGCATTTTTCCTCCGTTTAATAACTACTCTCCCACCGTAAAGCCAAGTATATAGCAAATTTTCCAAAAACTACAAGGAAAATCGGGCATTTTACACCACATTTTTACAGAGATGAATGTCAAATTTACAACATTTAATCAGTTTGGCGATCAACGCAGCGCAGAGCAAAGCCAAAACCTCCAAAAACGCTATACTGGGCGTTGATAGTACCAGTCCATGTACGCAGGTAGTGTCCGTGAGAAGCCGAACTGGCCGCGCTAGACCACCAGTTGCCATCCGTAGTACGTGAGCCGATATAACCATAAGAATGGTAGTAGTAGCCGGTACGCAGGAACTGGAGAGGCCATTCATTAATACGGTTATAGTTGGGATATAGTTGTAGTAGGGCTCGTATTAGCTTTTCGAAGACCGTAAAGACTTGGCCGCGCGGCCTGGGGCGCTAGGTCGAGAAAAGGCTAATACAAAGTCTTTACCCATTTTTCTTCAGCGCCATAATCTTCCTCAAAATCTCCGCACTTTTCTCTTCATCCCCCTGTTCCTCCGCCTGCGCCAGCTCTTCCGTCAACATCGCCACTTCTTGCTTACCCATCTCCTGCTTATAACGCGCCAGCAGCTGCTGTGCCTCCTGCTCCAGCGTTTCACTTTTCCACCCCTTATACCGTGTCTCAAATATCAGCTCCAGCTCCGCTTTCCGTGCTTCATCTTCGGGCAATTCTACCCCTTTCACGCTCGTCACCTCACCAAAAAGCACAATCGCCTGCAAATTATCTCTCACCCCCTTCAAAATATCTGATTTCTGCTCCATTGCCACCTTTTTCAATCGCTTTTTTGGCCCCTCGTCAATCTTCTTCGCTCTCAAATCTTCTACCGAACAATCTAGTCTCCGCGCCACCAACTGCTCATAATGCTTCCGCTCTACCGCATCTCGCACATATTTCAATAATTTCATCGCCTTGTCCGAATATTCTCGCTTCCCTATTCCTGAGCTCAGGTCCAAATTCTCCTCAAATTTATCTAACAAAAAGTCCACCGCCGGACGGCACTTTTTCACCGCCTCTTGCCAAGCTTCCTTCCCCTTCGTCTGAATCAGCTCGTCCGGGTCCTTCGCCCCCTGATAATCCGAAATCACCGAAAGATTTATCCCGAGATCCCCCGCCATCATAATCGCCCGCTCGGTCGCTTTCACCCCCGCCGCATCTCCATCATACGCCAGTCGCACATCCGGCGTCAGCCGCGACAATGCCTTAAGGTGTAATTCCGTCATCGCCGTCCCCGACGTCGCCACTGCTTCTCGCACTCCCGCCTGATGCGAAGAAATCACATCCATATTCCCTTCCACAATCACCACAAACCCATTTTTACGAATCGCCTCTTTCGCCTGAGTCAGCCCAAATACAAATCGACTTTTATTAAATAGTAGCGTATCCGACGTGTTCAAATATTTCGGCTCTCCTTCGCCAATCACCCGTGCCGTATAGCCAATCACCCCCTGCGTGTCAATAAACGGCACCATCATCCGCCCCCGGAACATGTCCCCGCCAAACCGATTCAGCAACCCCGCCGTCTCCATCTCTGCCTTCGTAAATCCCCGCTTTGTCAAAAAATCTATCAACGCCCGCCCAGTATTTGGCGCATAGCCAATCCGAAAATCCAACACCGTTCCCTTTGTCATCGCCCGCTTCTGCATCACATACTTGATGACGGTCGGATTCTTCGTCAAACAAAACTGATAAAATTTCGTCGCCAGCTCCAATGCCTCTTTTGCGCGCGCTTTTTGCTGTGCTACTTTTTTATCACCACCTTTGTATTTTTGCAGTTCCACCCCTGCCTGCGCCGCCAATTTCTCCAGCGCCTCTGGGAACGAAATCCCCTCCACTTCCATCACAAATGCAAAAATATCCCCACCTTTATTTGCCGAAAAATCATGCCAAATCCCCTTCTCTGGCGACACCATAAAGCTCGGCGTCTTATCCACCCCCCAGGGAGAGCGCCCCTTCAGCGTTCGCCCCGCTCGCTTCAACTCCACATATTGCGAAACCACATCCTCCACCGGCAGACGCGCCCGAATTTCCTCCTTCGCATCATCCATACCTATAATTATACCATGAAAAAGACCCGATTAATCGGGTCTTCAACAGATTTGCCAAGGGACAGAATTTGTCGGAACGATTACAAATGACAGTATTGGCGAAACGACTAAAGCAATTTTCGAGAACATAAGACTTGGCCCGAGCGGCCCGGAGCGTTTTCTCGGAAATTGGCTTTAATCGCCAACGCCAAACGTTTATTGAATAGTCGTTCCAACAAACTCTTTGCCATTTAGGATCGCCATCGTATTCTCGATATCCGTTCCCTTGGCGCAAATCACCCGAATCCCGGCTTCCTGTGCTAGCCCCGATGCAATCGGATCAAACGGCGTATTCATTCCCGGCGTCCAGGTCGTTCCTACCATCGCCCGGAAATCCGCCCACGAAATCTCGTCTAACGGCTTAGCATTCGGATCTTTCTTCGGATCGGCGCTATAAACCTTTTCAATGTTAGAAAGATTTATTACTGTATCCGCTCCAAGCGCTTTTGCCAACACCACCGCATCCTTGTCGCTGGAGTATCCCGGCCTATAACCACTGCCTACCAAAATTCTTCCCGTAAAGTGAATTACGCCTTCCGGATTAGTCACAACCTCATCCTGACACAAGTCACCGAAGATTTCCTTAAGCAACTGTGCATTGATTCGCGTTGCCATAATCCCCAACCAGTCCTGACCCTCCTCATACCGTTCTCGCCCGACAGTTTCCCCGGTTTCCGCAAACACATCTCGAAGTGCCTTCTGATAGACTCGCGCCGGCGCTCCCCCACCCGCCACGAATACCAATCGTTCCTCGGGATTTCTCCTCAGCCAGTCCTTGATCTTTGTGCTGAGTTTCGCCAAAAATTCCACATCCGGTTCCCCTGAGTTAATGATCGAGCCTCCAAAGCTTAAAACCTTCGTTCTTCCCATCTTTTTTCCTCCTTTTCCATTGTTTGCAATCTGCCTTTCTCCGGTCTTTAGGTATGACAAAACACACCTTCGCCAGAGGCTTACTCCTATTTTATCATACTTTTCTTGGCATCAAAACTATACTCTGCTATAATAAGCATATGAATAATCTTGAGTATCTCAACCATATTTCTCAGACTTCTCGCCCTGTTACCCGCAAAGCCGCTGGTCCCAAGCCCGGCCTCATCCCCAAAATTCTCCTCGGTGGTCTCATCGGTCTTGCTCTAATTGGCGCTATCGCCTTCATCATCAATCTCACCAAACCCGATACCGAAAAGTACGTCAATCAGCTCTATTATCGCACCACCAGTTTCAGCTCCGTCCTTGAGAATTACAATCGCTATCTTAAATCTTCCGATCTGCGTGCCATCGCCAATTCCCTCTCTGGCGCTCTCACCGGTGCCACTTCTAGCCTCGACGCTTACTACACTCAGAACGATCAAAAGCCCGGTGAATACACCGATAAATTCCTCGCTGAGGAGGCCCCCGCCTACACCGAACTCGAAACCACTCTCCGCAACGCCAAGCTCAATGGTCTTCTCGATCGTATTTACGTCGCCCAGGCTCAGCTCCAAGTTTCCCTCCTTCTTACCCTCATCGCCCAAACTTACGAACGTACCAAAGACCCCTATTTGTCTCAAACCCTCAACACTTATTCTACCAATCTCACCCTCATCAAACAAAAACTCGAAGCCTATTCCAGTCCTGGCGACTAAAATATGCTATAATGTCTCTATGACAAATCCTGCTCCCATCAAAAAAATCACCGAAAGCGCTTTCATGAAAGAATTTCGCGAGTTTATCAATCGCGGTAACGTCGTCGATCTTGCCATCGGTGTCGCCGTTGGTGGCGCTTTCACCACCATCGTCAAATCCCTCGTCGATGATATGATTATGCCTATCACCAGCCTCCTCGCCGGCGGCCTCGATTTTTCCACTCTTTCTCTTGATATCCCCAACATCTTCGGCGCCGACACTGTTGCTCATATCGCCTACGGAAATTTTCTTCAAAACGTCGTCAATTTCCTTATCATCGCTTTCACTGTCTTTATTATCGTTCGACTCGTCAATCGCATGAATCGCAAACATGACAAAGAAGTCGCTGATGCCAAAAAAGCCGCTAAGAATTAGCCCGCTTTCGCGCAACCGCCATTAGCAGCAAAAACGCCAAGATATAACTTGATTCCCAAATCAAAATCACCGGCGTGAACCATGCCCCCTTTATGAAGTACCCTAGCACGCTCACCATTGCCAGCACCAAATACACCACTCCTAGTATCCGCGTGCTCACGCTTGCTTCCCTCTTCAATGTCACTAATAATGCAATGAGCGCCATCATTATAAACATCGTCCGCGATGCCACCTCATGCATCCGACTCACCAAACTCACGTGTCCCATATAATCCGCATAATACACCGGGCAAACCGACAACCACACAAATGCCACCGCCAAAATCACCACTAGGTAGTGATAAATCCGCGGCATCCGCCATACCTGCCCCATTTGCCACAAATAATACCCCATCAGCCCCACCGTCACAAAATTCAACGCCGCAAATAGCACCGCCGTCCACGTTGACGTTCCTACATAATAACTAATCGTATTCCCTAGCGCCCACGCCTGCGCCCGCCCCATATATGCCTGAGCTAAAATCCCTCGCGTCACCGCAATACCTGCACCCGCCAAAAATGTCCCCAGGGCCACCAAAATCGGCCATTTCTTTACTGTCTTCACTCTAATTCTTTCGTCAAATTGTAACTTAGTCGCACCAAATCTTCTACTTCGCTTTCCGTTAGCTGCCCGCTCATCACCACCTCAATCCCCCCTTTGCCAAAGTAGCGACTCTCCATCACACTTTCGTACTTTTCACGTAATAGTTTCGACAAATTTCGCTCCGAACGTACTTCCACCGTGTTCCCCCGATCCACCAAAAACACTTTCCCGCCCGGCACTTTATAAACCACCTGCGTTTTCTGGTCTTTCGTGCGATCTTCCGTCTCGTATCCCCCAATTCCGCTGACTTTCCCGAGTTCAATCATTTTAACATCCCTGCATAATATTTTAGTTCTTCAATCGATCCCCGAATATCGTCCAATGCCCGGTGTGCTTCACGCTTCACAAATTTCTTTCCGCGCGCACCCTCCATATAAACTTTCCACGCGCTCACGTCCAGCATCCGATAATGCAGACGTTTTGCTAACTCCGGCCATTCCCGGTCAATAAACTTCCGATCCTGATGAATTGAGTTTCCCGCCAGGATCACCTCCTTGCCAAACCACTGATCCACAAATTGTAATAGTTCCGCTTCTACTTCTTTCGCACTCTTCCCCGTCTTATTTTGTGCTATCAAAGCGTCCCGACTCTCGCTATTGCGTTCCCAAAATTCCCCTACCATCCGTGCTTGCATCAGCGCTTCCGGCACTTTCACTACCGACGTCAATTCCGCACCTGGAATCGGTTCCAAATCCCAACCAGTCGCGATCGCCGCCACCTCAATAATGCGATCTTTCTCCGGTTCAAGCCCCGTCATTTCTAAATCAATCCATAATAACTTCGCCTTTTTCATCACATCTCCTCCGGCACCTCAATGCCTAGTAATCCCAATCCATGTTCCATCACATTCACATACGCTTGCACAATCACAATCAATTCCGCTTCATTTTCGCTCCCCACTACCTTCACATTCTCATAGAAACGCGAGAACTCCTGCGCCAACTCAAACAAATACGCACAAATTTTATTCGGTGCCTTCTCCGCCACCGCCTCTTTCAGGATATCTTGATACTGAACAATTTTCTTACTCAGCCTCCTTACAAACGGCTCATCTGTTTTATCGCTAATGCGGGCAAAAGATATTTCAGGGTCGGCAGCAACGTCATTACTCCGAGAGGCGCTAACCGTTTCAGGGCTGCGCGACGACGCATCTTCAGATAAGTCGCGCGCACCCGCGCCTCGAGCGAGCAATGCGCTGCCGTCAACCCTCTGAAGCACCTTTTTTGCCCTTACTGCCGAATAAAGCAAATATACTCCCGAATTCCCTGTCATCGCCACGCTCTCCTTCGGATCAAAGATAATATCCCCACCCATCTTATACTTCAAAAACGCATACCTCAGTGCCGCAAGCACAATCCGCTCATCTGTCTTGGTTGCTCGAAAATTAGGACTATTCGAGGAAACAGGAGAAGCACAGCGAGCCGTACTTGGCGTACGGTGAGCGAGCATCACATCTGTTGACAAAGAAGAGTTCAATTCTCGGGCAACTAGCTCAATCACGTCCACCGCTTTCAGAAAGTTGCCCTTCCGCGAACTCATCTTCTCGTTCCCTGGTAATTTCACCTGTCCGTGCGTCAAATGCCGCGTCCGCTCCGGCAGCTCCGGCGCCATCTCGCTCACGCTCGCCAAGACCACCTTCATATACTCAATGATATCATTCCCGGTAATCACCACACTCTCATCAAAATGATAGTCATCCCACTTTGTAAAAATCAGCCCCACATCCTTCGCCTCATAAGTTGGCAAACCGTTTTGGTTGATAAATACCCTTGTGTGCAGACCAAACTTCTCCCCCTTGTAAACCACCGCGCCATTACTTTCTTCGTAAACGCCTCGATCCAACCCCTGACGCACTTCCTTGAGGCCCCGCACCGATACCGTCGATTCCGGATAGTACCTATCAAACTTCACTCCAATTCGTGCATAAAAATCCTTAAAATACTGGTAGCTCAGCTCCCGTCCCCACCAATAAAGTTTCGCTATTTGTTCCATCTCATTTGGAAACCCAAACTTCTCTACCAACTTCTCTATACCTGATTGCTCTAGGCTCTGATTCTCTCCCAACTCAGCTATAGCATAAATAATTTTATTAAGTTCCGTTATTATAGCTCTTGCGTCACTCTCATCCTCTTCGTAGGCTCGTGTACCGTCGACATAACATTTTGCAATATCTTCAATCATCAAGCACGTCGAGTAAACCCCCGCTCTTTTCAGAAGAGCATACATCGTTTTAGCCACGTGCAGTCCCACATCCCCGCCAAAGTTCACCCGCACCACCTTCGCCCCCGCCATCTCCAAAATCCGCGAAATCGAATCCCCCACCATCGAGGTATAAAGATGCCCCACGTGTAGCACCTTAAATGGATTTGGATCAGAAAATTCGCATACTACTGTCTTACCTTTATATTCATCCCATGATATATTTTTTGTTAAATTCTCCCGATTCTCCGCAAAATCCGCCACTTTTCCATAAAAATATTCATCTGGTGATATAAAATTCATGAACCCTGGCCCTGCAATCTCAATCTGCCATGCCCCATCACCCTCTGCCAAAAACGCATCTTTCAGTTCTTCTGCAATTGCTACCGGCGCCTTATGCACTAGCTTTGCCAACTGCATCGCCACATTTGATGCAAAATCCGCCCCTGTATCCTCCGGCGCCACCGTCACACTCGCCTCGGCCTTCACCCCATAAACCCGTTCGATCGCCGCCTCTAGCTTCTGCTTTACCTCTTCCATTAGCGCCCCACCGTCTGAATTTCTACCGCCCCCACGCCCGAGTTAATTTTCACCTTGCTAGCACCACCACCCTCTTTCGCATCGTCCGCCAAGCTCTTACCATTATAAGTCACCGAGCCAATCCCCTTATCAATCGCCAACTGGTAATCATTCTCCGTACCAATCAGCCGAAGTTCCAACTTCCCCACCCCAGAATCCACCTTCGAATCGCCTTTTAGTTCCAGCTGCAACTCAGCTTTCCCTGCTCCAATTTCGATCTCCGCGTCGCGTGCTTTACCGTCTTTCACTGTCAAAAGTCCTGCCCCACCATCAATCCTTAGCCTTTCGCTAGCGTTCAAATAGTCAATCTCTGTCCTCCCCGCCCCTAGCTCCAAATCGATCCGCTTCGCTACTAGATTCTGCACTGTCAAAGTCCCCGCTCCCACCTCAAACTTTACTCCCTCCAGCTCCGTCGCGTCGTTTAGATAAATCGTCAATTCCCCCGTCCCTCCAAAACCAAACACTCCATGGCTCCGCTCCACCACGTGAACCGTACCGCCATCTTCCCATACATCAATATGGTCATTATTCGTCTGATATTTCACCCCCGCATCCGTCATCGACTTCACCCACACCCGTGTCGCCTTCACACTCACGTCTAAACGCTTCACAGTGCTGTTCTCATCGTCCTTGTCTATAACTTCCACCGTCTCACCCATCGTCGGGTTATCGCGCTCAAATCCATCGGAAATCAGCCCTAGCGTCCCCACCGCCGACAGCACCACACCCGCAATCGACACCATAATAAAAATAGCCAGCCCGATCGCAAATCCCTTAATAATTCTCTGCGCCGTATTCATTATTTAATCTCCACCCCGCCAAACACCGCCGTCGCATCCACGTATAGTGTCTTAGCCTTCTTGCCATCAGACTTACTGGCTTTCTTGTGTTTATTCTCTACCCCGCCAAAAATCGAGCTTGAACTCACCTCGACCGCCACATCATCCGGTACAATAATCTTCGCCCCACCAAAAATTGCCGATGCTTTCACCACTGATTCCGCAGGCATTTTTGCGCCAGTCAAATCCAATATAATCGAGCCAAACACCGCCTCAACCCGGCAATCCGCAAATTCCTTACCATCAAATTCCTCTCGCATGCTACCAAAAGTCGCCCAGTACTCTTGATAGTCATCTCCCTCCACCACTTCCCCCTCTTTGATCCTTTCCATCCGTGCCTTATGGTGTGCCTCGTGCACTTTCCGCGCTTCATCACTGTTAAATGCCGTCCGGCAAATCATCGATAAGCCAATCAAAATCACTGCTACTGGCAAAATTAGTTTCCAAATCACCGAGAAATCGAACACATCTAGGCATGCCAGCATCAGTGCCACCCCTAGCAAGATTCCAAATAAACTCCCACCTTTGTGATCTTCTGTAATTAGTCCAATCACCGACGGCACAATGATAAATAGCGTCCACCAACCCGGGAAAAAAATGCTCCAGTCCACTAGCCCAGTCGCCTTCAAAGCCCAAATCACCCCTAGCGCCACTAGTACCAATCCCCACAATACATGGTTTACTTTTTTCATCAAAAAACTCCTAAAATTACTTACCCCTATTATACCATATCTTCAGCGTAGAGCTTTCACAAACGCATCAAACAACGGATGCACCGCAAGTGGCCGTGATCGAAATTCTGGATGAGCCTGCGTCGCCACAAAGAATTTCAAATCTGGCGCTTCAATAAATTCCACCAACTTTCCGTCCGGACTCGTCCCGGATACGCACACGCCACCTTTCTCAATCTCTGGCAAATATTTCTGATTCACTTCGTAACGATGTCGATGTCGCTCCACCACATCCTCTTGACCATAAATCTTGCGTGTCTTTGTTCCCCGCTTCAACTTCGCCGGATAATTGCCTAGGCGCATCGTACCGCCAGTTTCTTCCTTCCCCTTCTGCCCTTCCATAATATAAATCACATTATTATGATCTTCTTCGCTTGCCCCGAATTCTTCCGAATTTGCATTTTTCAGCCCACCTCGTCGTGCCGCCGCCACACAGGCCATCTGCATCCCGAGGCATAGCCCAAGATACGGCACATCGTGCTCCAATGCATATTCCGCCGCTCGGATCTTCCCCTCGGCTCCACGCGCACCAAATCCACCCGGCACCACCAAACCATCCACATTCTTAAAGTCATTCCCCGTCGCGTCCTCAGCGTTGATCCAACGAATCTCGATATTCATCTTATTCCACGCCGCTGCCGCCTTCAAGGCCTCCGTCACACAGATATAGGCATCATCATTCCCCACGTATTTCGCTACTAAACCAACTTTATAAACTTTATCGTACTTCTTGCTCCTTAGATCCGAAAATTTCTGCCACTTTGCCATATCCGGCTCCCGGTCGTCTCCCACAAAACGATTCAGAATCTCTAACACGCCCGACTTCAATACGTTAAACGGCACGTCATAAACCGACTCAATATCTGGCAAATTTAACACTGCATCGCCAGAAATCCCCGCAAACCGCGCAATCTTTTCGCAAATATCTCGCCCTGCTGGTCGCTCCGTACGGCACACTACTACATCCGGAATAATCCCAAACCCACGCAAGTCCTTCAAAGCGTTTTGCGCTGGCTTCGTTTTTAATTCCTTTGAAGTATTAATCCACGGCACATACACCACATGCACGTACAGACAGTTCTCCCGCCCCACTTTATTCGCATATAGCCGAATCGCTTCAATGAAGCTCAGCCCCTCATAATCGCCTACCGTACCACCAATCTCCACGATATGAATATCCGAACCTTCACCCGCCTTGGCAATTTTCTCCTGCACCAAATCCGTAAAATGCGGCACCATTTGCACCGTTTTACCATGGAATCCACCACTTCTTTCCCGGTCAATCAATTCCTGATACAGAGCCCCCGAAAGCACCGCCGAATATTTATTCGTCTCGAAATCCAAAAACCGCTCATAATGACCGAGGTCCAAATCTGTTTCTCGACCATCCGCCGTCACGAAACATTCCCCATGTTCCACCGGATTTAGCAGCCCAGCATCCACGTTCAAATACGGATCACATTTCTGAATCGAAACGTTATAACCCTTCGCTTTCAAAATCGCCCCAATCGACGCCGCCGTAATTCCTTTCCCCACTCCCGAGAGCACACCGCCCGTCACGAAGATATATTTTGTTTGCTTCGACTTTCCAGCCATGTCTGCTCCCTCTGCCCACTTTTGATTTAATAACTTACTTATCTCTATCATACCATAACAATAATCATATTTGGCGTGTAAAAATCACAACATAAATGACTTATGCTATAATATTTCTATGAATTCCTCTTCCCTTCTTGTTTCCGAACTCATCAACGATTTCCTCGAGTCTCTCGAGATTGAGCACGGCCGCTCCGTCAAAACCACCGAAAATTACCGTCGCTATCTTGAACGTTTCTTCGACCTCGGAAGCGAAATCTCCGGCAAAGGTTATGATTTTGCCCCTGCCGATATTACTCCCGAACTTTTGCGTAAATACCGCCTCGCTCTCAACCGTGAAGTCGACTCAAAAGGCGAATCCCTCAAAACCATCACGCAGTCTTATTACCTCATCGCTTTGCGCGGTTTTCTCAAGTATCTTGCCAAGCGTAGTATCAATTCCCTCGATCCCAGCCTCGTCGAGCTTCCCCATGTCATCAGAAAACAAGTCACCTTCCTACACTTTGACGAAGTCGAACGCTTGCTCGACCAAATCGACACTTCCACCGAAACCGGCCTCCGTGATCGTGCTATTATCGAGCTACTCTTCTCCGGTGGACTTCGTGTTTCCGAACTCATTAAGCTCAATCGTGATTCTATCAATCTTGACCGCCGCGAATTTATCGTCCGTGGTAAAGGCAGCAAGGATCGCCCTGTTTTTATTTCCCCTGCCGCCGCTGACTGGGTTTCTGCTTACCTCAATGAGCGAAAAGACACTCTCACCCCACTTTTTCTCAATAACAGCCGCCATCAGGGCGAAGTTGATACCTCTGGCAATTTCCGCCGCCTCACCGCTCGCTCCGTCGAACGTATCGTCGAAAAATACGCCCGTGCTGCTGGCATCACCAAACACGTTTCCCCTCACACTCTCCGTCATAGCTTCGCTACTGATCTTCTCATGAACGGCGCCGACATTCGCTCGGTCCAAACCATGCTCGGCCACGCCGATATCAGCACCACTCAAATCTACACTCACGTCACCGACCCCCATCTTAAAGAGGTCCATGAGCGCTTCCATACTGACACGGACGAGGAACCCCCTCTAGGCAACAAATCCGGAAACGATACGCACGCCGATGAGCCTGCAACCAGCAATTAGCCATTTTTATCACGTATTCTACCCCTGTAATTCATAAATCGAACTAGTAACGCCGTTACAAGTTACTACGCAGCGCAGAGCAAAGCCATGACCTCGCCAACGGTGATCCTGGGTGTAGATGACGCCGGTACTCGCATTTAGGTCGCGTCCGTGAGTAGCCGAACTGGCCGTGTTAGACCACCAGAAGCCAGTCGTAGTACGATTGGCAAGGTCGCCGTAGGAACGGTTATAATATCCGGTACGCAGGAACTGGAGAGGCCATTCATTAATACGGTTGTAGTTG
>CAZCIN010000011.1:0-24911 GCA_964499245.1 uncultured Candidatus Saccharibacteria bacterium | reverse complement strand
GTTGTAGCTCAGTTGGTAGAGCAGCTCATTCGTAACGAGCAGGTCGCTGGTTCGATCCCAGTCAACGGCTCCATTTTTGTGTTCAGTTTTGGTAATTGATTTGTTCAGTGGTAATCATTGGGAAATTGGTGAGTTCGGCGCTATCAAGGTCAGTTTTATGCATATCAATAGCAGAAATTTGGTGATTGTCATAGCAAGTGTAATAGGCAATGCCTTGATCAAGGTTATAGCCGGAAGTATAGACGGTGATTTCGAACTCGGCGGGCTCAAGCTTGGTTTGGTCGGAGCCGCGAGATTGGTCGACGGAGTGAAGAATATGGAAATATTGGCTGACGCTGGATAACTCGTCGTCTGGTGAGGTGGCATGTTGCTTGGTGAAAACGGCTTTGACGAAGCGGGATTCAGAGTCCATGCCGCCAGGTAGAAATCTAGTGCCAAGACCACGACTATATTGGGCGAGCGGGGCGGCCGGGGCGACAGTATTCTGAGGGTTGGCAGGTGAGACAGATTGGTAGTTGGCAAGATTGATGAGCTGATCAGGGAAGGCAGGGCTGTTAGCGAGAACGCCAACTGGATTGTCGTAAACGTGAAGGCCGTCGGCAGTAGATTCGACAACAATGGATTCTCTAGTATCAGCGATAATCCAATGGAGATCACTTGTGGGGAGGTCGGCATTAAAATCGTGTCTATAGAAACTCATGTTGGCGAGTTTTTCGCGGGCTTCAGCGACGCTGGCGCAATTACCAAGAATATAGGGGATGAACTCGTGGGGAGCAACATTATCCTTGCTGGCGATTTTGTCAAAATAGACAGCGTTATCCGCAAAGCGGAGACCAGCGATACCGAGGCCCATATCGTTTATGGCATCGTAGTAGAGGGGATAATCTTGGCCATTTGCGTCTGGTACAACATAGGCGACGCCGATGATGGCATGATGTGTGGTGAGGTCGGGAAGAGCAGCAAAGTGGAAGGGGAAGTTGTGGGGTGTGATGGTAATGGTTTCGTGATAAGAATAGTCGAGGTCGAGGTTGCGACCGAAGTAAGTATTTTTAGTTTGATAGATGGCTGAGGTGCACATAGATTATTGCCTCCAAGTTAATTGTTGATATGTGGTTGGTTCGTAAACAGTACCAATGAACCAAATGGTGCCGGAATCCTTATCGCGGACGAGGAAGAGGTAAGGATTATCGAAAGTGAGGTCGATTTTCTCGACGGGAACATCAAAGTCGTAGTAGAAATAGCAGCCGCCAGCGCCTTTACCACCGACGAGGGCAGTGGCAGCGGAGGCCTTGATACCGTCGTTACTGAAGTCGATGGTGGTTTGATGGACGGCGTTACCGATATAGAGGCCGATTGAATCGTCGCTGATACCGGAAAGATCGGCTTCTTGCTCACTGAAAATATCGGTGATGCCGAGACTTCGGAGCGCGCCGATTAAGTCGAGTTTATCTTGGAATTTGAAGATAGGGATGTTGGCAGAGATGTCGGTGATGACGCCGTCTTTGAAACTATCAAAAGCGATGGGTTTAAGTTGGCTGATGACCGTGGAGAGTTTAGTGGTGGTGAGGTTTTGGAGATAATCTTGGAGCGAAGCGGATTTAGGCATGATGCCGATATATTGTAAGGTAACGCCGTCATAGGTGCGAAGATCTTTAGCAAAGACTTTGATGTCGGAGTCGTCATAGAGGGAGAAATCGGTGGAACTTTTGACAGTGCCATAACCGCCATTGTCGAGTTCGCGCATGTACTCTTCTATGTAGACTTCGGGAGCAGGGAAGGATACATCCTGTTCTTTGGCACAGTAGATGCCACCGTTTTCGTCGTTGAGCCATTTGGCATATTCGTCGATGATGGTTTGGCGGATCTTGTCGACGCCGAGATCACCCAAAATGTCGTATTTATTGATGGTGGCAGCAAGCTGGAGAGAGCTGACGTCGAGGGCAGAATTATTGAAGGGTAAACGATTGAACCCGGAAATTTCAAAGGGGCTAACATAGGAGTTGTAATTGATGTGAGGGAAGTGAATATCGTAATCTTTGCTGACGGATTGGATTTTGTTGACCCATTCCATATCAATAGCGAGAGCGTTGACGAGGGCGAAAAATTGAGTGCCACCACCTTTAGGCATGAGCATTTCGTCGCTGACAAGGTCGTTGATGAGACCGAAAGTTTTGTCGCTAACCCAGTTGTTGATAGGAGCGGCAGAGGTGAAAGGTACACGCAGAACTTCGGCGCCGAATTGATCGCGGAGGGCGGTAGTGTAGGAAGTTTTGATTTTGTCATCGGGGAGAATGTCGTTGATGAAAAGCGCATTGGCGAAGGACATATTCTTATTATTAGGATATTTTTGAGGCGTGAGAGAGCCGATGGCGCTTTCGATTTGCTGTTTGGAATTACCAGCGGCGCCGGCTTCGAGCATACCGAGAGCATATTTGATGGAAAGCGGGCTATAAAGCTGATTTTTGGCAGCATCTTTTTGGAGGAAGGCGAGATCAAAATCGGAAATTTGCTCGGGGAGAGGGTTGGTAGACGATTGGTCGTCGTCCGAGTCGGTGCTAGGATGATTTTGGAGGAGCATGAGGGCGACGGCACCGCCGGCAATGCCGAGGATAATTAGAACGATAATGATGACAAGGATGAGCTTTTTGTGGGATTTTTTGGGTTTAGCAGTGGCAGGCTGGGATTCTTGGGACTCGGGTTGGGGGTCTTGGGGTGGAGTTTGCGGTTCGACGGAAATTGGCTGGGGTTCAGTTTGGGGCGCGGGAGGATTGGTCTCGGTGGGGGTTGGCTGTGATTTGGTTTCGTCCATAGATACTCCTTATGTATATAATATATATTATAGCGCATCTTTGGTATGATTCCGCTATTGTTTTTTTGGTAAGTTTATGCTAAGATGAGGTCAAAGTATGGAAAACCAAAATCAAACAACCAATGTGCCAAATCCGACAGCGGCTGCACCAGTAGCTGCTCCAGCTACGCCAGTGTCGACGCCAGAGAAGCCGGCGGAAGAGCCGAAAGTGTCGCGGGTGGCGCAGGCGGATTTTGTGAAGCAGATTATTGAGAAGCTGAAAAAGTCAGAGAATATTTTGGTGGCACTTTCGAATAATCCGAATATTGACGAGATTGCGGCGGCGATCGCGATGACGATTTATCTAGACAGTATGCAGCGACACGTGACAGCGATTTATTCGGGAGAGATTCCGGGGGCGCTGCAATTTTTGAAGCCAGAAGCGACTTTTGAGACTAATACGGCGAGTTTGCAAGATTTTATTATTGCGCTTTCTAAAGATAAAGCGGACCATTTGCGGTATAAGTTGGAGGGGGATTATGTGAAGGTTTATATCACACCGTATCGGACGGAAATTACGGTGGATGATTTGACCTACTCGAAGGGGGATTATAATGTGGACTTTGTCTTGGCGCTGAATGTGAAGTTGGCGTCGGATTTGGATGGGGCGCTATTTGATTATGGGCGAATTTTGCATGATGCGGCGGTGGCGAATATTACTTGTGATACGCCAGGGAAGTTTGGCGAGATTGAATGGTGTGATCCGACAGCGAGCTCGGTGTCGGAGATGGTGGCGCGACTGATTTTTGAGATGCAGGGAACGGAAAAACCGCTGGATAAGGATGTGGCGACGGCGTTACTAACTGGGATTGTGGCGGCGACGGATCGATTCTCGAACGGGAAGACTAATTCGGAGACGCTGGGGCTAGCTTCAAGGTTGATGACGATGGGGGCAGATCAGCAGTTGATTGCGGCGCACGTGATGGACAATGCCAATCCGGCAGCACAGGCAGCGCCAGTGCTAGAAGACACGGAGCCACCAGTGGATCTTTCGATTCCGGAGGTGCCGCTAACGGCCGAGGAAGTGGTGGTGCAGCCGATGAATATTAATTTGCCAGCCGAGGAGTCAGCGCCGATGGACCAGCCGGCGGTGCAGGGAACTGGGGCGGTGGTGACGGAATTGCCACCAGCACCAGCGACAGTGGAGCCAGGCAAAGATTATGCGACGATGATGCAAGAGGCTTTGGCGGAAGCGCCAGCTCCGGAGATGCCGGCAGCGGGGATGCCGAACGCAGCGATGCCGGGCGTACCGCAGATGGCGCCAGTGCCGGGAGCGGAGCAGCTGCCACCAATGCCGATGACAGGAGCAGGACAAATGCCACCGATGCCGGCTACGAATCCAGTAGCGGCGGGGGAGCCGGTAGTGAAGCCGGAGACGGTTTTGCCACCGCCGCCAGCGCCGGTGATGCCGGAGGGGATGGGGCCGGAAGCGAATCCGCCAAGTTTGCCACCAGTACAGCTCTAGCTATGGTATAATTAGGGAATGAATAAGAAGAAGATTTGGGGTGTAGTTTTAGTAGTAATTGTGGTTTTGGCGGCTGTGGGGACGGGGGTTTGGCTGGCGCTTGGCAGAGAGAATAAGTCTGAGCCGGTGGCGGAAGAAGTGACGAAAAAGACTGATGGGCAGAGATTTAAGGAATCTTATGAGAGTTTAAACGCGACGATTCGCGAGAGCGATGGTGCGACTTATCAGACGATTGAAATTGACGAGAACAACCCGATTAAATATACGACAGTGGCAGAGATGCTGGACGTAATGGATAACGAGAATGCGGTGATTTATGTGGGTGGGAACTGGTGCCCGTGGTGCCGGAATGCGGTGCCGGTGCTTCTGGAGGTGGCGAAGGAATTTGGACTGGAGAAGTTGTATTATGTGGAGCTTGATGATGACAAGAGTACTTTTGAAATCCGTGATGGGGAGCTGGTGAAGACGAAGGAAGGGAGCGAGGCATATTATAAATTACTGGAGAGGCTGGGGGATAGGTTTGCGCCGTATAGCTTGAAAGATGAGAACGGGAAGGAATATCCGACGGGCGAGACGAGGATGTCGGTGCCGTATGTGATTGGAGTGAGTGGCGGTGAGATTGTAGCGGAGAAAAAAGGTACGGTGAAATTGAATGAAGGACAGACGAAATACGATCCGATGACGAGTGAGCAGAAGAAACAGGTGCGAGACGATTATCGGAAGTTGTTTGAAGCGGCGCTAGGGAAGAAAGCGGACGATTGCGACGAAATCTGCACGGATTAGGTGGCGGATGGACGAGATTTTACTTATTGATAAGCCGGCGGGGATTACTAGTTTTGGGGTGGTGGCGCGAGTGCGGCGGAAATTGACAGAGGTGGCGCAGCAGGAGTGGGATGCGAAATATGGCGACTTAACGGAAGAAGAACTTAGGCATGTGCCGACGCGACCAAAAAGAGTGAAGGTGGGGCACGCGGGGACGCTGGATCCGTTTGCGACGGGGCTTTTGATTGTGCTAGTGGGGAAAGCGACGAAAAGAGCGCAGGAATTTTTGAAACTAGACAAGGAATACGAAGCGACAATTGTGCTGGGGAAGAAGTCGAGTACGGGCGATCCGGAGGGGGAGATTACAGAGGTGGCCGGAGCTCCAATACCGACGCTTGGGGCAGTGGAGAAGTGTGCTCTGGGAATGGTGGGGGAGATGATGCAACGGGTGCCGGAATATTCGGCGGTGAAGATTAACGGGCAGCGGGCGTATAAATTGGCGCGGGCAGGGAAGCAGGTGGAGATGCCGGTGCGGAAAGTCAACTTGTACAGTATGGAGGTGTTGGGGTATGATTTTCCAGAGGTGAAAATCCGAACGAAGGTGTCGAGCGGGACGTATATTCGGGCGCTGGGCGAGGAAATGGGGGAGAGACTGGGGACGGGGGCGTATGTGAAGGAGCTAAGGCGGACGCAGGTGGGGAAGTGGAGGGTGGAGGAGGCGGAAAAAATAGGGGTTGATTGAGGGGATGATCTGTGATATAATGGGCGATATATGATTACTAGAGAGAAAAAAGCCGAGGCGATGAAGAAACTCGCTCGTAGCAAGAATGATGTGGGTTCTCCAGAGGTGCAGGTGGCAATTTTGACCGAACGGATCAAAGAAGTGACCGAGCACGTGAAGGAAAACAAGCATGATTTCATGGCGAAGCGCGGTTTGATGCAGATGGTAGGGCAACGCAAGAAGTTGCTGAAGTACCTCGAGAAAAGCGATTTCGAGAAGTACAAAAATACAATCGCAGAGCTCGGGCTCAGGAAATAAAATACTCCCCGGAAGGGGAGTTTTTTATGCGCAATGGCGCTGGTAGGTACTAAAGGTTGAGATTACCGTGACGGGGGGGGGTAGTTACGAGATAGTCAGGTGTTTTGCCAGCGGCGATGCTATCGAAGTAGATACTGTCGATAAATTCGCAAACCAAATCGTGCATGACACTAGCGAATTCGTTAATCCCGTGCTGGAGCGCGACGTCCGTATGAAGACGTTGCTGCATTTCCTCATTGAGGCGTTGGCACAGTGAAAAATTGCGTCCCTGCAAGGCGTCGTGGTCGATGGCATAGCGATAATCAATCTGAATCTCATCGTCCTTGTTAGGGAAGATGAAGAACTGCGGTTTGATTTCGCAAGACCCGATTTTGGTCGGGATGGAAAACTTAGCCGTGTCGTAACGATCTCTTTTGGCCTTGTACAAGAGACGTTCCAGATCGCAACCCTGCATGCGGACAGTACTGAGACTGGCTGCCTGATGTTTGGCAGGAATCCGGATACAAAATAATGTTTCCGGATGGTTGGGATGCCCGATAAAGCTATCCAATTGCACGCACGGTGGGTTGTCATCAAAGATTTGGCTGATGGCGGTTGATGTTGCTGCTGTTTCTGATGCTACTACTGTTTCTGTCATTTGATTCTCTTTCCTTTCAATATATACTTGAGCGGCAATTTTCAGGAGAAAACTGGCCCATACTTCTATTGTATCACACCATTAGCATTTTGTCAATAGGAAAATGACTGAATTGAGGGATTTCGGGGAAGTGTGGTATAATAGGGGTAGTATAACTACTGGGAAGACAGCGGAAACCCGATAGGGGACGGATTTCTGAGGTTTTCCCGAGAAAGGACAGAATGGATATTATAAATCCGAGTGGAAAACAGACCTTGTCGGTGTCGACGGAGCTCTTGGGGCGGAAGTTGACGCTGGAGGTGAACCGAGTAGGATTTCGGTCGACGGCGAGCGTGCTCGTAACTTACGGAGATACGGTGGTGCTAGGCTCTGTGGTGGTGGGGAAGAAGCCGGTGGTGCAGGACTTTTTCCCGCTAACGATTGATTATGAAGAGAAGTTTTATGCGGCGGGGAAGATTAGCGGGTCGAAGTTTATTAAGCGGGAGGGGAAGCCGGCGGATGAAGCGATTCTTGTCGGGCGGTTGATTGATCGGCCGATTCGGCCACTATTCCCGAAGGGTTATCGGCAGGAAGTGCAGGTGGTGGCGACGGTGCTTTCGATGGACCCGAGCTTCAGACCGGATGTGATTGGAATGCTGGCAGCGTCGAGCGCATTGATGCTTTCGGGGACGCCGTTTGATGGTCCGGTAGCGGGGCTACGAATTGGGCGGATTAACGGGGAATTTAAGGCATTTTTGACGCCGGAAGAACGCGAACAGTCGACGCTTGACCTGGTGGTGGCTTGCAAAGATGGCAAGGTGATGATGGTGGAAGCCGGCGCGGACGAAGTGCCGGAAGCGATGATTATTGAGGCGATGCACTGGGCAGTGAAGAATGTGCAGCCGATGCTAGATTTGCAACGTGAGTTGGCTGAGAAAGTGCAACCGGAGCAGCAACAGTATGAATTATTGTTGCCGGATCCAGCGATTCAAGAGAAGGTGGATGCTTGGACGGCAGGGAAATTGACCGAGGTGCGCGGGAATGTGATTGACCGGCAGAACAAGGTGGTGGCACTGAAAGATCAGATGCACGCGGAATTTGCAGCGGAGCTGGGTGAAGGTGAGACTGAGGAAGAAAAAATTGCCGATTACACCGAGCGGATGCAGGGCGAATATGACCAGGCGTTTGACCTGGCGGTGAATCACGAAGTGCGGCGGGGAATTATTGAGGAAGGCGTGCGTCCGGATGGGCGAAAGCTCACAGAGGTGCGGCCGTTGTCTTCACAGGTGGGAATTTTGCCACGGGTGCACGGGTCAAGCCTCTTTACGCGTGGGCTGACGCAGGCAATGAATATTGTAACGTTGGCACCGCTGTCGTTCTCGCAGATTGTGGATACAATGGAAGTGACGGATGGAAAGCGACGCTATATGCACCACTACAACGCAGCGCCTTATACGGTGGGCGAGACGGGACGCTTGGGTAGCCCAGGACGTCGTGAGGTGGGGCATGGGTATCTGGCAGAGCGGGCACTGCTCCCGATGCTACCGAGTGAAGAAGAATTCCCCTATGCAATTCGGAGTGTAACGGAGATTATGAGCCAGAATGGGTCGACTTCGATGGCGGCGACTTGTTCAAGTTGTATGGCGTTGATGGACGCCGGTGTGCCATTGAAACGTCCAGTGAGCGGGGTGGCGATGGGGCTGATGGTGGACGTGCCGAAGGGCGAGGAAATTACTGCAGATGATGTCGATAAGGCTTATGTTTTGACGGATTTGATGGATGCGGAAGATTTTGCTGGTGATATGGACTTTAAGGTGACGGGCACGACTGAGGGTGTGACGGCTTTGCAGATGGATATGAAGGTACATGGTTTGCCGGTGGAAATTTTGGAGAAAGCGATTGCACAGTCACACGAAGGCCGGATGTCCATCCTCGATCATATGCTAAGCGTAATTCCAGAGCCACGGGCAGAGCTTTCGCCGTATGCACCGCGAATTGAGAAAATCATGGTGAAACCGGATCAGATTGGGGCAATTATTGGTAAAGGTGGGGAAATGATCAATAAAATCACGACCGAGACTGGTGCGCTGGTGGATATTGATGATTCGGGCTTGGTGACAGTGGCGGGGAACGATGCCGAGGCGATCGAAAAGGCGGTGAAATGGATTAAGTCGCTGGTGGAAGAGCCAGAAGTTGGGAAGGTCTATGATGGTACCGTGGTGACGATTAAGGATTTCGGGGTGTTTGTGAACATCTTGCCGGGGATTGATGGGATGTTGCACGTGTCGCAGATTTCTGACAAGCGAGTCGACAAGGTGACGGATGTGTTGCACGAAGGGCAACAGGTGAAGGTGAAGCTGGTGGCGATTGATGATCGCGGACGGCTGAGCCTGAGCATGAAGAATGTTGAACAATAGAGCGGTCTAGCCATATCTTTCCAAGGTAAGGGGTGTCGCTCTCAAAATGCTCCCTCTCTACGAGAGGGTGGCATTTTGACCCGCGCCAGCCCCATGCATTACCTTGGAAAGAATGGTTAGGCCTTTTTGATGCTCAATATTTTTCTGGTTTTGGCTGGGGTTGGTGTTTTTAATCGTGGTCGTGCTGGTGGATGGCGAGCTTGCTCTATCGCCTCACTCGCAAATCCGAGGTTTATCTATTGACAAGCCGCGGTAGCTGTGAGAGAATAGAGTTAGGTTTATAGTCGTTCCGTCGTTTTAGGCGGAACAACTTTTATGTAGAGTCTGATACCTGTCGGTTCATCTTCTAACACAACGTTCACGCTTTTTATGCCAAACATTGCACCTTCCTTTCTCCCCTCATTAGCTTTTTAATATGCTTGTAGACGTAGCGCGTTGCCCGCCATCCTTTTCAATAGTATCGTAGTTTATCATTCTAGTCAATACTATTCAATATTATTATAATTTAGTCAAATATCGGGCCCCCTCAATAGTGTAGCACAAAACAGAGGAAAACTACAAGCGACAGCAATTTGATGAGCGACACAGCACAGAGCAAACCCGTAGCCGCGACCGTAGCTGTACTGCGGGTCGACGTAAGACGTATTCGTGCCCAGGTAGTTAGCATACGTCGCAGAGCTACGAGTAGCGGACCACCAGAAGCCATGCGTCGGGCGATAGTACAGCTTACCGTCGGAGTAATCGTAGTAGCCGGTACGCAGGAAATTGAGGGGGAAGTTAGCTAGTTGGTTAGCTTTAGGGGAGATGAAAAGGCGCTACTCCGCGCAGAGCAAGACCGTTACCCCTAAAATCGCTGCGTTGAGCGTAGACGTTGCCGGCTTTAGTGTACAGGCGGCGTCCGTGAGCAGCTGAACTGGCTGTGTTGGACCACCAGTGACCATATGTGGCGCGATCGTTGAGATAGCCGTAGGAACGCAGGTAGTATCCGGTACGCAGGAACTGGAGAGGCCATTCATTAATACGGTTGTAGTTGGGGTGCAAAAAGCGCAGCCGGGTGACTGCGCTTTTTGAGATATAACTTTAACGGGCGACGCAACGAATGGCGAAGCCGACACCACGGTTATCTGTATATTGTGGGACAATATTCGCTGTGGTCGTTCCTAGATCGTAAGCATCTACCGGTGAACTGCTGCTGCCAGACCACCAAACGCCAGCCGCTAAACGATAGCGAAGATCGCCGTTAGAATAGTGGTAATAGCCAGTGCGCATAAAGTTAAGTGGGAAGTTGGCAAGTTGGTTGGCTTTATCTGTGATACCTTCAGTATTGACTGACGGCAAACCATAGGCTTCCATTAGATTCGAGAAAGAGTCGTTGCCTGTATTATAGGGCAGTTTCCAGCCTCTCGGGCAAATTGAGTCTTCGGCGTTCTCGTTATTAGCAGTGATTTTGGCGCCGGAGCCAAGAGTTGCCGAGGTCCAGTTGTAAAGATTACCAAATTTTTGCCAGGGGTCACCAGAATTAGCCACATCAAAGATTGGGGTCGCTGCAGTCTTAGTAGAATAGAGCGCACCTGGGTAACCAACGGCACTGGAAAAACTTCTTAGGCCGTCAGAGCCGTCTTTATTCCATTTTTTTGCGGTGGTAGCCGAAGCTTCACTTTCTGTACCGGCGCCTTGCCCGGCATTGCGTTGAGTTTTATAAACCGTTCCGGCTGTGTCGTAAAGCTCGGCAGCGATGGCGGGAGTCCATTCGCGGATGCTATTAAGATCGGTGTCTTTATTGGTGAGAATAAGATCCGAGCCGATGAGTTTGTCTTCGCCGGTGGTGCTGAAGGCAGATTGCGTTGTGGTGCCAGCAGAAGTGTTTTTGTTGGAAGTTGGCACGAGGTCGAACTCAAGGTTAGAAACCATCCAGCAATTACCATCAGCAAGTTTTCTGACGGTGTATTTCTTACCATCGCGGGTATCGGTTAATTCACGCTGGGGGACATAGGCACCGTTGCCCTGATGCGTACCGGTGGTATCAATAGCAGTAGTATAGCTTGCGCCAGTAGCAGTGACATTGATGTCGGCACCAGTAGAGATAGTCTTAGTGGCAGGAGTGGTGGTACGCTCACAAATCTCGGAATCCATCTCTTGCATAGTGGAGATATCAAATAAGGTACGAGCGTCTTTGGGAGAAGCAACCACGGCCACAGTAATAGTATTAGAATAAGAGCCGCTGGCTTGATTGCCGTTCACAGCGACGGCGAAGCCAATGGTAAGCTGTTTAGTGAGACTATTGGTATTCTTATCCATTTTACCGTCAGCGATAACTATAGCGGAAGGATCGTCGATGGAGGTAGGTACGGAGCGATAATCGGAATGGGCATCTGCGATTTGGTCTCCGAGATTCCAGCGGATGCCCCACTCGCTGCCGTTCTTGCCGAGATCGTTATAGGAAGTGTTTTGCAAGATTGAGGGAATAGTATTGTTGCTATTGTTGACGTCGGACAGATTGCTACCGCTGCCATAAACTTTGACAGAATAATCTACGGCATAGCCAGTAGCGTGATTGATATTGATGGCGACAGGGAGATAGAATTGAGTGGCAGAATAAACATTGGAGGAAGGATTGAGTGTGCGATCGCCAACGGGCTGACCGAACTGAACGGCGACGCAAGAAATACTACCGTTTGCACAGTCGATGGCATAAGTCGGAGTGGATTTGGCTAGGCTGATACCTGCGCTTGCTAGAAATCCAAGTAACGCCAATACCCCCATTTGCTTAAAGTTTCTATTCTTGGTCTGTTGCATCCTTGCCTCCTATGGTTAGAATATATAATCTCCCTGGAGTAGTGCCATGATTGTTGTTCATATATAGATTAGAGCTCTCTATGTAAGTTTTGAAATATAGTGATAACTAAGGTGCAGGAGTCTAAACCATGGATCATTACCATAACAAAAATGGCACCACGAGGGTGTTACAAGCAATACTCGAAGTCTTTCGCCATTCAGAGCATCGCACCTCATGGTGCCAATATTTCTCTTAATGGCGAAGTTCGAGTTTTTGGATTAAAAATCCGACTTCGTTTTAATTGTATTGCTTGTAACAATTCTAGTGTAGCATACTTTTGGCGTTTGTGGTAAAAAATGAATGGCGCAGTTTTCTTTTGGGTATGGTATAATAGAAAATATGGCAAAAGTGAGGTCAAAAGGTACAGGAAAACGGGGGCGGCCGGCTGGTAGTAAGAATACGCGTGGGCGCAAAAAGTCGGCACCGGCACATGAATTGCCGGGCGGATTTTGGCGACAAATTGTAGCGATTCTTTTGGCGCTTGCTGCGGTATTCTTGGTACTAACTTGGATGGGGGATGGTGGGGAAACTTTGAATTCGGTGGACGGATTTTTGTCGGATATTATTGGCAAGGCAAAGTTTTTGGTGCCACTGCTGCTAGTTTTTATGGCGTTTAAGATTTTCCGGAGTGAGGGGAATCGTTTGGCGCCGGTGGTTTGGATTGCCTCGATTTTGATGATTTGTTGGCTAGCGGGGGCATTTGGTTTGTCAGGAGCGGAGGATGGTGGCGCAGTGGGGGCGTGGCTGAATCAATTTGTGACGGAACTTTTGAACCCAAGCGTGGCGATTATTATATATATTATATTGATTTTTGTGACGGCGGCGTTTATCTTGCAGATGAGTCCGGCGGCGGTGATAGAGACGGTGGCGGGCTGGTTCCGTACAACCGAGAAGAAGGAGATGCGAGCCAAGGCGAAGAAGGTCGAGCCAGCTAGGAAAGAGAAAGAAAAGGTGAAGGTGGCACCGAAAGCTGGGGACGTGGAGATCGAGGTGCGAGGCGACGCCGCGGAAGAGCCGCTGAAACCACAACCGAAGCTAGGAATGTTTGGGAAACTGGGCTTTGGTAAGAAGAAAGAGGGCGAAGAGGAAGCGGCGCCAGAGCAAGCTGAGAAGAAGGAAGTGGTTGAAACGAATAGGGCGCTCGTGGCAGTGAATGACCCAGATTGGAAGATGCCGTCGATTGATTTGTTTGAGCGAAAACAGTCAAAAGCTGATTCGGGAGACGTGCAGCAAAATGCGAATATTATTCAGACGACGCTGGCGGATTTTGGAATTGATGTGGAAATGGGGCCAGCGAATGTGGGGCCGAGAGTGACGCAGTACACCATGAAGGCACCGAATGGGGTGAGCTTATCGAAGATTTTGGCACGTGATAAGGAGTTGCAGCTGAATCTAGCGGTGGAGACGGTGAGGATTGAGGCGCCGATTCCGGGTACGCGACTAGTGGGCGTGGAGGTGCCAAATGTGAAATCAGCTGATGTGCGGCTGAGAGGGATTTTGGAGAGTCCGGAATGGAAGAAAACGGATGCGCCACTGAGTTTTGCGGTGGGGCGAGATATTTCCGGTAAGGCAGTAGTGGAGAATCTGGCAAAGATGCCGCACCTCTTAATCGCTGGTACGACTGGTTCAGGTAAATCAGTGATGACAAATACGCTACTAAGCTCATTATTATACCGTAATGCGCCGAGTGATTTGAAATTGATTATTATTGATCCGAAGCAGGTGGAAATGGCGGAGTATGAGGATATCCCACATTTGCTCACGCCAATTATTACGAGTCCAGAGAAGGCGATTTCGGCATTGAGGTGGGCGGTGGCAGAGATGGAGAAGCGCTATACTTTGATGGCCGAAGAGAAGGTAAAGAATATTGTCGACTATAACACGAAGATGGCGAAGCTCGCGGCGGAAGAGAATAGCGAAAAAGGGAAGAAGGCGAAGAAGGATGACAATGGGGCATCAGAGGCAGAGACGAATGAAACGGTAAGTGAAGAGATGGGTCATGATGGCGAGCGAATGCCATATATCGTGATTCTAGTGGACGAGATGAGTGATCTGATGATGGTGGCAGGGAAAGAACTAGAGATGCCCATTGTACGGATTGCACAGAAAGGTCGCGCAGCGGGGATTCACTTGGTGCTTGCTACTCAGCGTCCGGAAGTGAAGGTGATTACGGGTTTGATTAAGGCGAATATTCCGGGGAGGATTGCCTTTGCGGTGCAGAATCAGGTGGATTCGCGGGTGATTCTAGATATGGTGGGGGCGGATAAGTTGCTGGGGATGGGCGATATGCTACTTCTGACTACTTCGATGATGGGGAAGCCGCGACGAATTCAGGGGGCATGGGCGAATGATGACGATGTGAAGCACTTGACGGATTTCCTGCGTGCGCAGCGGCCGCCACAGTATAATGACGAAGTGGTGGCACAAACTGTACAGATTAAAGGTATGTCGGATGGTGGTGATATCGGCGGGCTAGGCGATCTCGGTCGGCGGTACGATCCAAATGATCCGGTAGTACGCAAAGCAATTGAGATCACTTTGAAACAAGGGAAGTTCTCGACGGCAAGTTTGCAGACTTGGCTGGGGAAGGGGCATGGATTTGTGTCAGGTCTTGCGATTTGGCTAGAAGAAATTGGTGTGATTGGGCCGGCGAATGGGCATAAGCCACGCGAAGTGCTGATTCGGACAATGGAAGAATTTGAAGAAAAAGCTGGACAATAGTCCTTGACGCAGAAAAAGGCCACGCTTATAATATAGATATGAGTTTGATTCACGGTGTGGGCGATTTCTTCGCATTGGATATTGGGACGACGGCAATTCGTTTGGTGCAGCTAGCTGGGAATAGTCAGCATGGTTGGGTTTTGCAGAAATTTGCTTATGTGCCGGTGGATCGGAGAGTGCTTGAGGATAGCTCGGCTGCAGGACAGAGGAGACTGGGCGAGACAATTCTAGGGGCGATGAAGCAAGCTGGGATTACGACGAAGAATATTGCAGTAGGTATGCCAGCGGCGAAGACTTTTACGTCAATTGTGCGGGTGGAGAATTTGCCGGAAGTGGAACTGATGAATTCGATTAAATATCAGCTGGATAAATATATTCCAATGCCACTTGATGAGGCGACGGTGGATTATGTGTCACTGGGGGTTTGCCCGCATGATACAACAAAGGCAGAGATTTTGATTTCTTCATCGGCGATTTCTTATGCGGAAAACCGGATGGAGATGATTGAATCGTTTGGATTAAATGTGATTGCGCAAGAGCCAGAGTCGATTGCGATGGCACGGGCGCTGACGCCAGTGGGGGCGCAGGATGCACGGATGATTATTGATCTCGGTGAGAGATCGACGGATCTTGTGATGATGTACCGGGGAATGCCGCGGCTAGTGCGTTCGATTCCGGGCGGGTTCTCGCAGTTGATTCGGACAGTGTCGACGTCGCTATCGGTGAAGGAAGAGCAGGCAAGGCAATTCATCTTGAAATTTGGTTTGGCACAGGATAAGGTGGAAGGGCAAGTCTTCAAGGCACTTGATTCGACGCTAGAAAGTTTTGCGGCGGAATTAGGTAAGTCAATGCGCTTCTTTAAGTCGGAATATATGAATGCACCGGTGGGTGGAATTGTTTTGTCAGGTTTTGCAGGGATGATCCCATTTATCGCGGAATATATTGAAGCAAAGACGAATGTGCCGACGACGCAGGGAAATCCATGGCAGATGGTGCGGGTGACGCCGGAGCAACAGCAAGTTCTACGTCCAGTGGCGAGTGAGTTTGCGGTGGCGATTGGGCTAGCGGAGAGGAGTAATGACTAATGGAAGAGTTTTTTGAGAAGTTTAAGGAAAATCTGCAAGAGATTAGCTTTAGGATTAGGACGGCTTATGCGAAATTAGTACGGCGACCGTTGCCGAAGCGTCCGGGTGAAGAGGGAGCGAGCCGGGATCGTGGGTATGAGATTAACCTAGTGCCAGAAGTGAAGATGCAGATGATCAATGCGCAGAAAGTGCGCAATTTGGTGCTGTTTATTTGTATTGTAGTGTCGAGTGTGGCAGTGGGGGCGGTGGTGATTCTGTTTGGGATTAAGTCCGGGCAAGACATCGCGATGCACAATCAAGATTCTAAACTAAAAGTTATGTCCGAGAAGTTGAATGGCTATGATGAATTTGAGGATTTGATCACAATTCAGGATCAGCTAGGACGTTATAATGCAATTCTGCAGAGACGAGCAGTGGTCTCGCGAGTATTTGGGGCGCTAGGCGTAATGTTGCCACAAGGTAGTGATGAAGTGAAAATGTCGGAACTAAAGGTGACGCTTGATACGGACACGATTAATATGGAGGGGCAAGCGGATGCGAAGGTAGCGCCGCTGATTGACTACCGGGTACTGGAGGCCTTTAAGAAGAGCGTGGATTTGACGAAGTTTGACTACGGGCGCTATGTGGACATTGATGGGAAGGAAATTCCGACGCAGTGTATCGTGGCGGCTGATGAATCAGGTAATGCGTTCCGCGAAGGTGATAGTTATTATGCATGGTGGGATTTGAAGATCCCGGGTTGCGAGGCAAGTATGCGATCGCTAAATCAGAGTGAAAGTGATGCGGAGTTCCATTTTAGCGAGACGGCTGAGGTGGAGACCGAAGAAGTGGAAGAAGTGAAGAAATCGGAAGTGAACCCGATGAATCCTTTGGAGCCAGAGACGACTGAACCGGAAATCGTGAAAGTGCAAAAGCCAGTGCGGGTGAAGATTTGGCGGACACCACAGTTTGATGCCTGGTATCAAGAGAAATACATGTCGACCGAGGGGGAGATTGAGGGGATTGAACACTTTAACAGTGCGTGCTATAAATACAGTGGTTCAGTGATTAGCGGAGGTGGGGTGCGCTGGAGCTCGACAAATGATTGCGCACTGGCTCCGAAAGGTTTAACGATATCTGGCTCGTCAAATGGTCGTGATGAAAGTGATAACTTAGTGTTGAGATTTACGGCAACGGTGCAATTTGCAGAGGAATACTTCTCATTCAAGAATAAGCATATGATTGCAATTGGGCCAATGGGGCAGAACGTGACAGACTCCTTCATGCAGATTGGCAGTATGTTCACTCAGGAAGCACGAGCTTGCGAAGCGGATGACACGGAATGTTTAGGCAATAGTGAGAATAGCGGAGGAAATAAAAATGGACAGCAATAAACCGGCAGAAACGAAGCGAACAAAGATTTCCAAAGCGCAGCGGGTGACTTTGGTGGAAGTATTGGCGGCTTCGCTAGTATTGGGGGCGTGTATTGTGATAGCGAACTTCTTGATTAAATATATTAAGTTCAACACAATTGTGATTACGGCGAAAAGCGACGCGATTACTGAATATGATCAGACTTTGCGAAATGTGGGGGTCTGCGTTGACTCGGATAAGAATGGTCGATTGAATGATGCGGAAATTGCGGCTTGCAAGCCAAATGAGATTTCTCTAAATCAGGTGCAAAATTCGCTCAGGTATAATATTTATGAAGTGATGGCACGAAATGAAGCATTGGAATCGGTGGCGCGACAGCACGAGGCGGACGGAGTTTGCTTTGATGAAGAGGGAGAACTGAGGAACTTTGCCGAGGAATACAACAACGCAACGACTGATACGGAAAGGGAGCAAGCGTTACTCGGAACGAAATCTTGCTCGGCGCTAAGGGTGCTGGCGGATGCTTTGCCAGCGCATAAGAATACAGAAGCTTTGATGGCAAGCTTAAATGATATATTTATCATCTCTGAGTTGGAGCCGGAAAATATTTCGCCGCGAGATGATACGGTGACATCGCCGATTGAAGGAGTGGGGGTGATCCCGGTGCTTTTCCGGATGGAAGCGGATGGACCAGAGATTATTAAGGTGCTGAATAATATTGAGAGATCAATTCGGGATTTTGACATTACGTCGGCAAGTTTTGAGTGGACCAATGCGGGGGTGAGCGCACGGGTGGAAGCGAATGCGTACTATTTGGAAGATCTGCTCAGTCCGGAAGTGACGGTGACGGTGCGAGCGAAGAATGGTCGGGTAACGAAAGGACGGGAATAAATGAAGCAATCGGATATTTTTAGCATTGTAGTGGTGGCGAGCGTGGGGACACTAGCAGCTTTCTTTATTTGCCAAGCGATTATGGGAAAACCGGAAGAAGCGGTGGTGCATTTTACGGGGCTAGCAGATGTGATTTCGAAAGATTTGAAGGATCCGGATCCGGAAGTGTTTAATGCAACGGCGATTAACCCGACGATTGAGGTGTTTGTGGGCGATTGTGAAGATTTGGACAAGAACGGGATCTTGGATGACTTGGAATTACAAGCTTGTGGTCGAATCGAAGCGTCTGAAGAAGAGGGCGAAGGTGGTGGGGAAGGTGAAGTAGCCCCTGAAGGGGAATAATGGCGCTACTGACAAAAGAATCCTTGGCGCGAGTGATTGAACTCCTGGTGAGCGAAGGATTGGTGGATCAAGCGAGCGTGGAGAAAGCGCAGGCGGAGGCGGCCCAAACTCGGCAGCCGCTTTTGCAGATGCTGGTGGCGCAGAGAGTGGTGTCGGATGGAATGTTGGCGCATGCGACTGCGGTGGTGATGGGAGTGCCGTATGTTGATCTAAAAAATGTGGAAATGGATCAGGCGACGTTGACGTTGCTGCCGATGGAAGTGGCGGAGCGGTCGATGGCGGTGCCACTGGGTGAGAATAATGGGCAACTAGTGGTGGCGATGCTGGATACGGGGAATATCCAGTCGATTGACTACTTATCGACATTTACGGGTAAAGCAGTACGGGCGGTGATGGCTTCGAATGAGGGGATTCAGGCGGTTTTGAAGCAATACCGGGCGGATTTCACGGGGGTGGAGCAGGCGGTCAAAGTCACGAATAAGGAAGTGGCAAGTGCGCGGGCTAATAGTAATATCAAGACGATTACACAGGATTCACCGATTTCTAAGGCGTTAACCTCGATTTTGGAATATGCAGTGAGGTCGAAGGCTTCAGATGTGCACATTGAGCCGCTAGAAGATAGCCTAGTGATTCGGTGTCGGATTGATGGGGTGCTAAGACGGGTGATGGAACTACCGAAAGCGATTGAGCCGGCGCTGGTATCGCGAATTAAGATTTTGTCGAATTTGAAGATTGATGAACACCGGATTCCGCAGGATGGTCAGTTTGCGGTGATGGTGGAAGACAAGGAAGTGGATCTGCGTATTGCGATTTCGCCAGTGGTGTGGGGAGAGCAGGTGGTGATTCGTTTGTTAGATAAGACTGGCACGTCGATGGATATTGAGAGCATGGGGATGACGGGGCGAGCGCTGAGAACGGTGATGAGAGGGATTTCGCAGCCGAATGGGATGATTCTGACGTCGGGGCCGACTGGTTCAGGTAAATCAACGACGCTTTATGCGCTGATTAAGCAGATTAAGAGTGAGAAAATTAATATTGTGACACTGGAAGACCCGGTGGAATATAAGATGGATGGCGTGAATCAGATTCAGGTGAATACGGATGCGGGGCTGACGTTTGCGTCGGGGCTAAGGAGTATTTTGCGTCAGGATCCGGATGTGGTGATGGTGGGGGAGATTCGCGATTCGGAAACGGCGAATTTGGCGGTACAGGCGAGCCTCACGGGGCATTTGGTCTTCTCGACTTTGCATACGAACTCAGCGGCGGGGATTTTGCCGCGGCTTCTAGACATGGGAATTGAGCCGTTCCTGTTGGCATCGACGCTGAATACGGTGATTGGTCAGCGTTTGGTGCGAAGAGTGGCAGAGAAGAGAACAACTTATCAAAGTAGCGAGATGGAAACACAGGCGATTAACGAAATTGTGGGGCCGCTTTTGCCGAAGACGCAGGAAGACGTGGCGGAAGTAGGGGAAGATTTGGGCTACCCAGGTTTGCCGCAGTCGGGCCAGGCGTCTTATACGCTAGTGAAAGGGATTGATGACCAGAGCTCACCGGGTGGATATTCGGGCCGGGCGGGTCTATACGAAGCGATTGAAGTGGACGAAGATATTCAGAAATTGATTGTCAATCATTCGACGGCGGCGGAAGTGATGCGATTAGCGCGAGAAAAGGGAACGGTGACGATGCGACAGGATGGGATGTTGAAGGCGCTGTCTGGCATTACGACGATTGAAGAAGTAAATCGGGTGGCAAGCGATTTGGCCTAGGGAGTTTTTATAAAATATTAAAGTACTTATGCTATAATAAATGATATGGAGAGCGGGAATATGAATACAGAAAATCAAAATCTAGCGGATGCAGCAGCGGTGGCAGCAGCACAAATTGCGCAAAATGCCGTGAATAATCAGCCCGCAGCGGCGTCGGCAGAAGCGAAGCCGGCAGAGCCGAAACAAGAGATTAAATTGCCGGAAGAGATGGTTGCAGAGGAAAAAGCTAGGGAAATGGCCCCAGCGCAAGCGCCACTTTCGACGGATATAACAATTGAAGTTTTGCTAGAAGAATGCATTAAGCATGACGCGTCGGATTTGCACTTGCAGGCAGGTTTGCCACCAGTGCTAAGGATTGATGGGGTGCTTCGGCCGATGACGACTTATCCAGTTTTGGACGATATGATGGTGCAACAGTTGGTCTTTTCGACACTTGATGCAAATCAGAAAGTGATTCTAAAGAAAGATAAGGAATTTGACTATTCATTTGCGTTTGGGGATTTGGGGCGTTTTCGTGTAAACGCATTCTATGAGAGAGGGAATATGGCGGCTGCGTTCCGCTTGATCCCAAATATGATTCGTTCGATTGAAGATCTGGGATTGCCGGGCGTGGTGGCGACATTTGCGGATCGGCCGAATGGTTTGGTACTAGTGACGGGGCCAACTGGTTCAGGAAAGTCAACGACGCTGGCGGCTTTGATTGACAAAATTAATACTGAGAAGGCGCTACATATTATTACGATTGAAGATCCGATTGAGTTTACGCACCGCTCGAAGCGGAGCGTGGTGGCACAGCGCGAAGTGCATTATGATACTTTTAGCTTTGCGGCGGCGCTACGTTCGATTTTGCGTGAGGATCCGGATGTAGTGCTGATTGGTGAGATGCGCGACCTTGAGACGATTCAGGCGGCGATTACGGTGGCAGAGACGGGACACTTGGTATTTGCAACTTTGCATACAAATTCGGCGGCACAGTCGATTGATCGTATGGTTGACGTTTTCCCGGCGCACCAGCAGCCACAAATTCGGGCGCAGCTCGCGAATATCTTGGTGGGGATTTGCTCACAGCGGTTGGTGCCGGCAGTTGACGGTGGACGAATTGCAGTGGCGGAAGTTTTGGTGACGAATTCAGCGGTGAGAAGTATTATTCGGGAAGGGAAGACGCATCAACTTGATATGGTGATTCAGACGGGTATGAGCCAAGGGATGCAGACGATGGACCGTGAGTTGGCGAGATTGGTGAACGCAGGGACGATTAACTTTGACGTGGCGCGGGGAGTGGCGGTTGATACAACGGAATTTGATAGATTGGCGAGAGGATAATGCGCAGGTTTAATTATAAGGCAAAGGATCGCAAGACTGGGCGAGTTGTATCCGGAACCGTGCAGGCGGAAACGGAGCAGGCGGCTGGGAAGATTTTGGTGGATCAGGGATATTTGCCGCAACGAGTGACGGAGGAAGGCGAAGGGCTATTTGGCAGAGCGAATCGGAAGGTAACGGCAAAAGAGCGGATCGCTTTCACGCGGCAGTTTGCGACTTTGATTGCGGCGGGCTTGCCACTCTCGGCGAGCTTGCACATGATTGCGGAACAGAGTGAAGACAAGACCACGCGTAATTTGGTGGAAGAAATTTCGGCACAGGTGGAATCGGGGAAGACCTTGCATGACGCGTTCGCGAAACATCCGGAAGTGTTTAATAAAGTTTATTTGTCTTTGATTGCAGCAGGTGAGGCGTCGGGTACGCTTGATGTGTCTTTGAAACGTTTGGCGGAGCAGCAGGAAAAAGATGCTGGCATGATTTCGAAAATCCGGAGCGCGATGACTTATCCGGCGATTGTGCTATTAGTGATTGTACTGGTGGTGGCGTTCTTGATGCTACAAGTGGTGCCACAGGTGGAGAATTTGTATCGGGATTTGAACGAGCCATTGCCAGTTTTGACGCAAATGATGGTGAATTTCTCGAATTTCTTGGTGAATTATTGGTGGCTGATTTTGGTGGTGATAGCGATTTTTGGCTGGTTCTTTGTGCAATTCAAGAAAACGGATGTAGGGGGAAAGTGGTGGGCGAAATTTAAGCTACATGTGCCGATTTTTAAGAATTTGTTCCTCAGGCTATATAACGCGCGGTTTGCGCGGACGGCACAGATGCTGCTTTCGGCAGGCGTGCCAATGCTAGAAGCGATGCAGATTTCTGGCGAGGCGGTGAACAACGTGGTAGTGGAGGATCAAATCAACCAAGCGGCAACGATGGTGCGAAGTGGTAAACCACTTTCGGTGGCACTCAAAGGGCGAGCGTATATTTTGCCACTACTACCGCAAATGGCGGCGACGGGTGAGCAGTCAGGGAAGATTGATGAAATGTTGGGGCGGGCAGCGAAAGTTTATGAGGACGAGCTGGACGAGCGGATCGCGGCGATTTCGACTTTGATTGAGCCGATTTTGATGGTGGTGCTGGCGCTAGTGGCTGGTGGTATCGTGGCGGCAATCCTCTTCCCAATTTACTCGCTGGTGAGTAAGATTGGCTCGGTATAAAAATCTTTTCTTTGATTATAGTTATGCTATAATAAAGGTTGAAGTATAGTTATTTTTTACAAAAGACTAATAAGAAAGGAAAAGAAATGGCAGCAGCTAAAATGGCAGGACGGGGAGGAGTCTTGACTGATCGGGGGACACGGAGTGGGTTTACTATCATTGAGGTGGTGCTAGTTTTGGCAATCGCAGGGTTGATTTTCTTGATGGTTTTCATTGCACTTCCGTCATTGCAACGAGCGCAGCGTGATACGCAACGGCGTAGCGATATTGGTAGGATGGCGGCGAATATTCAGCAATATCAGACCAATAACAATGGGCGTTTGCCAAAGAATGGCTCGATCCCAGCTTATGAGCCAACTGGTGATGATGACCGGGTAAAAATGGAGCTCTATAACTCGTCCAATAACTCAGCGGCCAGCTTTATCAAGAACTACATGAACGGTGCAGGCGCAGAGTATAATGACTTTAGTGACCCTTCGGGCTGGGCTTATGGATTAAGGATTGATGAATTTGCAGGCGATCAGCCGACTTTGGACTTCAACGACCATATTATATATATGTATAAGGGTGCACGCTGCAATGGCGAGGAAGTGGAAAAAAGCAACAACTCGCGTGATTATGCTCTAGTTTATAAGCTAGAAGGGGCGAGTGTTTACTGCACGAACAATAGCTAAAAAGTTAGTAGGGGTTCTTCCGGACTCTAGCGAGCGGACTTGCTAATTGTAAAAAATATAACACGTAGAGTGCTGTATTTTTTACAAACGCAAATCTGGTCGAAGTCTCATTAGCTCGCTAGAACCCGAATAAAGCCCTTCCTCGCAAATTTTGTAGTATAATATAGGTTATGATTAGTGAAGTGGTGGTGCTGGATGCGCTGATTCTGGTGATGATGTTTGTGCTGGGGGCGATTTTTGGCTCGTTTGCGTGCTGCCAGGCGTGGCGATGGCACTATAAAGTTCATACGAAGAAAGATCTCGGGCAATGGTCGGTATGTTTACATTGCCATAAGCGAATTCATTGGTATGATAATATTCCGATTGTTTCGTGGCTGGTGCTGAGAGGGAAATGCCGGAATTGCGGAAAGAAAATTGGAGTGGCGGATTTCTTGTCGGAAATTAGTATGGCGGTGTCGTTTTTGATGCTGAGCTGGGCGTACTTGCTGCCGATGATTAATAACTGGCATGTGCTATCGTTGACACCGGGGGTGCTGTTTGTGCAGATGGCGGTGTTTATTATGACGCTTTTGATGCTGGTGGTGCTAATGGTACTGGCGGTTTACGATGCGAAGTGGCGGCAGCTGCCGACGGTGCTGTTGGTGTTGGCGGTGATAATGGGAATGATCGTGACGGTGCTAAAGACGTATCAGGTGAGCTTGGCGGGGGGAGATGTGCCGGCGGCGCTGATGAGCACGGGGGCTGGCGTGGTGGTTCTGGCGGGCGTGTGTTTTGTGGTTTATAAGGCTTCAAAGGAACGATTGATGGGGAGTGGAGACTGGATTTTGGCTTTGGCGCTGGCTTTAGCGCTGGCGGATTGGTGGTTGGCGCTTTGGAATATCTTTCTCGCGAATCTGCTAGGGGACATGATTGCGCTGCCGGGGGCGATCAAGAGTGGAAATCACAAGGTGTCTTTTGGGCCGTTTCTAGTGGCGGGGTTTGTGCTGGTGCTGATACTGGGGAATGCGTTGCCACTGCTGCTGACGGCGGGAAGTGTTTGAAGAATAGCGCTATACAGAACGTGCCTTTATATTAGTCTTTTCTCGACCTAGCGCTCCAGGTCGCACGCGCATTATCTATACATGGTGTTAAGAATTCTAATTTGTAGCTAGGGGGTGTGCCTCTCAAAATGCTCCCCTTCGGGGTGGCATTTTGGCCCAGCACAGCCCCAAACACTATCTACAAATTAGATTCTTAACCACTATGTACCGATAATGTCTCCCCTAAAGCTAACCAACTAGCTAACTTCCCCCTCAATTTCCTGCGTACCGGCGGCTACCGTTACTCCGACGGTAAGCTGTACTATCGCACGACGAATGGCTTCTGGTGGTCCGCTACTCGTAGCTCTGCGACGGCTGCTTACTACCTGGACACGACTACGTCTTACGTCCACCCGCAGAACAGCTACAATCGCGGCTACGGGTTCGCTCTGCGCTGTGTCGCGAGTAAAAGAAGGAAGGCGTGATCTAAACTAGGTGCCAGTGTCCCCAACTACAACCGTATTAATGAATGGCCTCTCCAGTTCC
>CAZCIN010000010.1:0-28719 GCA_964499245.1 uncultured Candidatus Saccharibacteria bacterium | reverse complement strand
GTGCGATTGTACATCTTACCGTCGGAGTAATTGTAGTTGCCGGTACGCAGGAAATCCGGAAAAAGGAAGACCCGCAGAGCCCGAGCCTTACAAAGACTGACGATACAAGACCTGAGCCGAACACTGGGTAGTGCACCCTAATTTGCTCCGGTGAGGAGCAAATCTCACGTTCAGGTGAGCAGAAGAGCGAGACAGCTTTGCTGTCCGGTGTACATGACCCGGAGAGCTTTTAGACTTGTTAAAAGTGTGTCTCCCACCTTCAGATTTACTTGCCCGAACCCAAGCGCACAAATTCACGCCGGGTTGGCATGTGCCCCCAATAGATTATAGCATAAGTTATATGATATAATATATTATATATGTCGCGAATGAAATTTCTGAAACTACTCGTAGTGATGATGGTGCTGGTGATTCTCGGCAAACTTTTCTATATTCAGATTATACAGCATGACGAATGGGTGGCGAAAGCGGCGGCGCAGCAGACTTTGCAAAACGTCCTAAAGGCGAAGCGAGGGGAGATTCATATGATGGACGGGGAGACGCCGGTGCCGGTGGTGATGAATGCGACAGTTTATACGGTGATTGTTGATCCGATGCTGGCAGAACGAGGGGCTTTGGAAGAAAAACTGGCGCCACTGATCCAGGATACAAAAGTGGCGGAGTGGGAAGATGTATTCAAGGATACGACGAGACGGTATTATATTGTGGCGAAGAATGTGCGACGTGGGGTGGCGGAAAAAGTGGCGGAGCTGGACCTCACCGGAGTATGGCTGCAGGCGAATAACCAGCGGGTTTATCCGGAGGGAACTTTGGCGTCGACGATGCTGGGGTTTGTAAACGCGGACGGAATTGGGCAATACGGGGTGGAGGGAGCGCTGAACAAAATTCTAGCAGGGAAAGATGGGCTGCTAAAGACCGTGAAAGATGTGAACAATGTAGCACTTTCGATTACGAATGATTATGTGAAAACTCCGGCAGAGGACGGTGAAGATGTGGTGCTAACGATCGACCGGAATATGCAGGCGCAGATAGAGAAGATTTTGGCGGCGAAGTCGCAGGAATATGGGTTTAAGAACATGAGCGCGCTGGTGATGAATCCGCAGAACGGGGAAATTCTAGCGATGGTGAATCATCCAGGGTATGATCCAGCGGATTATGGGAATGTGGAGAGCGCGGCGGATTATATCAATCATGTGGTGGAGGATGCGTATGAGCCGGCGAGTATATGCAAGACGTTTGCGTTTGCGACGGGGGTGGACTATGGAGTGATGACGCCAGAGAAGACGTTTTATAATACGGGGGAAATTACGGTGGACAACTGGCCGATTCGCAATGCCAGTCAACAGTCGTTTTTGCTGGGGAATCAGACGATGCAAGTGGCGCTGTCGTATTCGCTTAATACTGGCTCGACGCAGGTGCTGAAATGGCTGGGTGGAAGTGAGACGGAAATTACGGCAGAGGGGCGGCGAAGGTTGTATGAATATTATTACAATCATTTTGGATTTGGACAGGCGACGGGGATTGAGCTCTATGAGAGTTTGGGGCTAATACAACCGCCAGATATTGTGGACGGGGCGAATTCGACTTACGCGAACATGACTTTTGGTCAAAATATGCAGGCGACGATGATACAAGTGGCGGCGGCGTTTTCGTCGGTGATTAACGGCGGGAATTATTATATACCGACGGTGGTGGCGGGGAAGCTGGTGGACGGAAAGCTGGTGAGAAATGAGGCGAAGCCAGCGGTGCGACAGACGGTGTCGGAAGAAACAAGTGCGACGATGCGACAGATGCTGATTGAGACGCGCAAGTCCTTGAAGCAGAACGGAACGGATCAAGTGGGGTACGATACAGGCGGTAAGACGGGAACGGGACAGGTGATTAAAGACAGGGCGTATAGTTTTGACGAGACGACAGGGAATTATATTGGTTTTGGTGGACCGGCGGGAGCGCAACCGGAATATGTGATTATGGTGAGAATTTGGGAAGATAATAAGAAAGCAGACGGTGCGGCACATGCGCGACCCCTGTTTAACGAGATAAAAAATTACGTGCAGGATTATCTGCACATTAAACCTGTGGTATAATATAGATATGGTTGACACCCTTAGTAATGAGACTTTTTATGGGCTGATTTTGGCGCTGGGGGCTTTCTTTCTTGCAACCTTTTTGACCCCGATTTATACTTATTTTGCTTATAAATATCACTTTTGGAAGAAGCAAAAGCAGAAGACGATGACGGGGGAAGATTTGCCGGTGATGACGAAACTGCACGCACGGAAATTCAAGCGGGCGTTTCCGACGATGGCGGGGATTATTGGCGTGGTGACGGTGGGGCTAGTGACGATAATTTGTAATCTGAATCGGGAACAAACTTGGCTGCCGCTAGTGGGGTTTCTTGGCGGGAGCGTGGTGGGGCTAATTGATGATTTAATCAACGTGTTTGGTAGTGGTCGGGGGGCGGCGGGGCTAAGGGCGCCGGTGAAATTTGCGATGATTACGGTGTTGGGGCTTGCAATGGGGTGGTGGTTTGCGGTGAAGCTAGGCTGGACGTCGATCGAAGTGCCATTTGTGGGGGCAATGGAAGTGGGGGTCATCGGGATGATTTTGATTTTCGCTTTTGCGGTGGTGGCAACGAGCAATGCGGTGAATATTTCGGACGGGCTAGACGGTCTTGCGGGGGGGCTTGCGATGATGGCGTATGGAGCGTACGGGGTGATTGCGCTTTTCCAAGGACAGTGGATGCTGACGGCGTTCTGTTTGACGGTGGTGGGATGGCTGCTGAGCTATATTTGGTTTAATGTGCCGCCGGCACGGTTTATGATGGGGGATACGGGGAGCTTTGCGATTGGCGCGGGGCTCGGCGTGGTGGCAATGATGACGAATTCGTTCTTCTTGCTGCCGGTGATTGGGATACTTTTTGTGGTGGAGGCGGGATCGAGCTTACTACAGATATTTTGGAAGAAAGTTTTTAAGAAGAAACTCTTTATCTCGGCGCCGATTCATCATCATTTGGAAGCGAAAGGTTGGAACGAAGCAAAGATCGTGATGAGATTTTGGGTGATTGCGGGGGTGTTTGCGATTATTGGGGTATTTTTGGCGGCGCAGGGAATTGATGGTATAGGAGCATCTTTACCGGGAGCACCGGCGGCTTCGGCGGCGCAGGTGACTGCGGATGCACTGGTGGAGGATAGTGATGCGCAAGCACAAAAGTGATCGCTGGATTGGGGTACTGACGATAGCACTATTGATTGTGGGGCTGGTGGTGATTTATGCGATTGGGCCGATGCGGGTGAATGTGTTGAACTCGGCATATGGATTGGACTACGAGGAGAATTATTTCTTTATTCACCAGCTGATTAATGTACTGCTGTCGCTAGTGGTATTTGTGGTGGCATTTAAGATGCCGTATAAGACGATTCGGAAATTTTCGAAAGTGATTATGTTGCTGGGGCTGGTGGCCTCGGCGGCGCTGGCGATACTGGCAATGGTGGGGAGTGGGCTAGCGAGATGTGAGCTAGGGGCATGCCGGTGGTTCTCGCTGGGGAGTTTGAGCTTTCAGCCGGCGGAGCTTTTAAAGATTGGTTTGGTGCTATATCTAGCAGGGCTAATGGCAGAGCGTAAAAAAGAAGGGCGGATCAATACGACGGACTTCTTTTGGCCGTTTGCGGTGGTGTCGGGATTGTCGCTGCTATTTGTGATTGTGGTGCAAAAAGATTTGGGAACGGGCGTAAGCATTGTGGCAATTATTCTCGCGATGCTATGGATGAGTGGCGTGAAATGGCAATATTTTTGGCTGACGGTGGCAGTGGCGGGAGTGCTCGGGGTGGTGGCGATTATTTCTTCGCCGCACCGGATGGAGAGGATTATGACTTATAGTAGCAGCGAGGAAGACTCGGACTCGAGCGATAGTTATCATATTGAGAATGCGATGATCGCGATTGGTACGGGAGGGCTATTTGGGGTGGGAATTGGCAACAGCGTGCAGGCGACAGGGTATCTACCGGAATCGATTAACGACTCGGTATTTGCAGTGATGGGAGAAACGTTTGGATTCTTTGGACTGACGGTGATTGTGATGGCGTTTGCGGCACTTTTGATGCGACTACTGAAAACGGCGAATTATCTAGAAGACGACGAGGAATCGCTGGTGGTGGTGGGAATTTTTGCCTGGATGATGGCGCATATTGCAGTGAATATTATGGCGATGACGGATATTATTCCGCTCACCGGGATTACGCTGCCGCTACTGAGTTATGGGGGAACAAGTATGTTATTTACGGCGGCGGCATTGGGGCTGGCAATGCAACTGAGTTGTTATACGGGAAGAGAACCACGAGGAGAAAGGAGTGAAGAATGAAGATTTTGGTGGTTGGTGGTGGAACAGGTGGACATGTAACGCCGGCGGTGGCGGTGGTGCGAGAGGTATTAGAAAAAGCGCCAGGGACGCAGGTGGAATTTTGGACGGACCGAAAATATTATAAAAACGTTGTAAAAATTACAACAGAACTCGGGGTGCGTTGGGGCGAGGAAGCGGCGAGCGGAACGCGTAAAAATCCTTATATCCGCGTGCGGAAAATTGCAGCAGGGAAATTCCATCGCTATGCGAGTTGGAAATGGAAGGACTATTTCCGGTATTTTGGTGTGGTGATGAAAGACTTGATTCTCGGGAATATCAAAGGATTTTTCGGGTTTTTAGGTGGGATGATGCAAAGTTTTTGGCGGCTATTACCTCGGAAGAAGCGACCGGATGTGATATTTCTAAAAGGTGGGTATGTTTGCTTGCCGGTGGGGCTGGTGGCAAAGCGACTGAAGATCCCGTATGTGATTCATGAGTCGGATGCAGTGCCGGGGCTGGCAAATCGGATTTTGATGAAAGATGCGACGGTGGTGGCAAAAGGCTGGAAGGGAGAGCCGACGCCGGCGGAGACTCAGGAAAAGGGACGGGCTCTAGAGGTGCATACGGGTATTCCGGTGGCGACGGAGTTTCAACCGGTGGATGAGGCACAGCAGAGGAAGTTGAAGGAAAGTTTTGGTTTTGACCCGGACGAGCCGCTTTTGGTGGTGACAGGTGGTAGTCAGGGAGCGCTAGATATTAACGAGGCGATTCGGACGATTTTGCCGCAACTACTAGAAATTACTGGGGTGGGACTGATTGCGGGACGGAAATATTACGAAGAAGTGGTGGACTTGAAGAAATACGAGGATTGGGAAAAGGCGAAATTGAAGTCGAATTTCCGGATGTGGGAATTTAATTCGGCGATGCATGAACTACTGGGGGCGGCGGATGTGGTGATTTCACGGGCGGGAGCGACGACGATTGCAGAGCTCGCGGCGCTACAGAAAGCGGTGATTCTGGTGCCGTATGAGCGATTGCCGGGCGGACATCAGATGAAAAATGCGCGTGATTTGGGCAAGGCTGGGGCGGTGCTAGTGGTGGAAAATGAGCGGATGGTGGCGAAGCCGACCCGGCTGCTTGAGAAAGTGGAAGAACTAGTAAAATCAAAGCGGGAGCGTTTGAAACTAGCGAAGAATTTGCATGATCAGGCGGCGCCGGACGCGGCTAGTAGGCTTGCGACGATTTTGATTGATGTGGCAAAGGGTGGCCTGGAGAGTTCGCGGGCATAGTAGGTTGGTATATGGGTCGGGATCTTGAAGAATTAGGTGAGGAGCGGGCGGAGTTGCATCGGCAGACGAAGCGGCGGCATTTTACGTCGGTGCTAGTGGCGATGCTGATGGTGGCGATTATGGGTTTGATTGCCTATACGAGTGCGCGGGGTGCAGTGGAAGAAGCGCGGCGAGTGCCGGAGCAGAAAGCGGAGTATCATTTGCAGGCGGAACTGGTGGACGAGACGGGGCACGAGCAGATTTCTGGGCGGATGCGGGAATTTATTGGGCAGGTGGAGCAGGATTTTAACGAAGCGGGCTATACGGTGAGTCGGGTGACCCTGCCGGCGCAGACAAGCCGGGAGATCCTAGTGGATCTGGAGGGGCGAAAAGGGTACATCAAAATGACGATGGATCGGGGAGCTGGTGTGGGGGTGGAGGATGCTGTGCGGGTGATGAATTATTTAGGTGAGAGAGAAGTGGAGTATATGGATGTGCGACTGGAGGGGAAGGCGTATTTTAAGTAGTGCTACACAGAACGTGCCTTTATATTAGTCTTTTCTCGACCTAGCGCTCCGGGCCGCGCGGCCAAGTCTTTACGGTCTTCGAAAAGCTAATACTAAAGGCACGTTCTACTTAACTTACCTACAAATTAGATTCTTAACACTACTATAGAATAATATAAGCGCCACAGCGCAGAGCGAACCCGCGGCCGCGAGCGTAGCTGGCCTGCGGGGAGACGCTAGACGTATGCGTGTTCAGGCGGTTAGCATTCGTCGCAGAGCTACGAGTAGCGGACCACCAGCTGCCATGCGTCGTGCGATTGTACATCTTACCGTCGGAGTAATAGTACTCGCCGGTACGCAGGAAATTGAGGGGGAAGTTAGCTAGTTGGTTAGCTTTAGGGGAGACATTATCGGACAGCGGGGATAGGGCCTATACCGCTTCACTCACAATTCTTTGCAAGGTTTCGCAAAGGTGCTTGACCTTACGCGGTGCGGGTGATAGAATATAGACAGGTTTCTTACTCTAGCTATTTGGCTAGGGTAATTTTTACTTCAAAGCGTTTGCGCAGTAAAGTAAAGCCGAAGTAGATCGACATACCTGAAGTCCTCCTTTCCCTTAATTAAATGATGCCGAAAGTAGTGGTACCACACTGTGGACGGGGAGAGTGATTTGTGATAGAATAAAGAAGTATTGGGCCGTCGCCAAGTGGTAAGGCACCGGGTTTTGGTCCCGACATTCGCAGGTTCGAATCCTGCCGGCCCAGCCAGAAAATGTTCTAACCTTCGGGTTAGAATATTTTCTTGGTGGTATGATACAATGGGGCTATGGATAAAGATACTTATACGCTGAGGGAAGCAAGAGAACAACTGGGACTACCGGCGCATGCAGTGCGAAAATTATGTAATGCTGGACTAGTGAGAGGAATTCGCCGAAAACGAAATGGCTATCGGGTACTTAATAGTACGCAGATTAATGAGCTGGGAATGTTCGCGGGACTAATGCGGGCGGGATTTTCGCTAGAGGAAATGAAAAAATACGCACAGCTACAAAGGCAAGGCGGTGAGGCCTTGAAAGAATGTAAGGGAATGTTAGAAACTCAAAAACGACAACTGTGGCTACAGATGCAAAATGTGCAAGAAAGCATTGATTTTATTGAGCGGACGATAGAAGTCATAGATGGCAAAAACTCTAACGCGAATTAGAGTTTTTGGAACGCTGACCCCTGTGAGAAAAGCATAAAACTCTAACAGCTGTTAGAGTTTTATGAATTGTGAGCCTTTCTGATGGCGGGGATTTCTTCGAGAATAACTTTGATGCAGCCGGCGACTGGGATGGCGATAATAGCGCCAATAAGGCCAAAGGCATAGATGCCAATGATGATAGCGGAGAGGATGATGGCGGTGGGGAGGCCTTGGGCGTCGCCTTGGAGCTTGGGGGCAATGAAATTGTTTTCGACTTGAGCGTAGATGATGTAGAAGATGAGGAAGACGATGGCGGCGACTGGGGAGCTGAAGAGAACGATGAGTGAGATGAGGATGGCGCTGATGATCTGGCCGAACATTGGAATGAGATAGAAGACTAGAGCGAGGAGACCCATAGGAACGGCGATGCTGCCGGAGAAGCCGAAGATGAGCGAGAGGAGGAGAATGGCGGCGGTGACGACGCAGCCGTCGAGCATGGCGACGATGACTTGCTTAGAAACATAAGACGAGATGACACCGGCGATGCGATCGCTGAGGCGGCGATAAGCGCTGATGGTGGAATTTTTGGATTTGCCTTCGAGTAGTCCCCAAAAGGAGCGCATGAGACCGGGACCTTCGATAGCGAAGAGTAGGGTAAGAACGAGGGTGAGGATGATACTAGTGATGACCTGGGAAATAGTGCCGATGCCGGTGACGAGAAGGTTGCTGAAATTGCTGACGATGCCATTACTGAAACTCTGCAAAGCGGTGACGATTTGATCTTGGAGATTATCGACGCCGATGGTATGGCCGAAGCTATTGATGCCGTCCCAACCGCCAATAGTGGATTCAAAGGTTTCAGGGAACTGGCGGACAAAGCGGATGGTTTCGTCGGCGACGACAGGTGCGACCACGGCTAGAATAATAGCGATAGCGAGGATGATAATAGTATAAGCCATGACGGAAGCGAAAGAGGAATTTTTGCGACCGGTGAAGCGTTGGATGCGGGCAGCGAGGGGCTGGATGGCTATAGCGAGGAAGATGGCAATGCCGACCAGCATGAGCCCAAAACGAGCTTGCCAAAGCAGAAAACCGAGGGCGACGATGGTGAAAATTACTAGCCAGAAGCGAACAAAAGTTTTGGTATCGACGTCAACGGTATACTTCATATATATAATTATAGCACGTTATTTTGGCTGGCTGTAATACTTGGCGAGGAAATCTTTTTTGAATTCGGGGAAGTAATTGCCGAGAATAGCGGTGCGGATGTCTTCGGTGAGGCGAACAATGAAGCGGAGATTGTGGATACTGGCGAGATTGTAATATTTGATTTTCTTGGCTTCGTCGCCAGAGCGCCAAAGGGCACGAAGTGAGCCAAGCGTCCAGCCGGCGCGGCAGGTGGTACAGTCACAATTTTCGTCGAGGGGCTTATTAACATCTCGCATTTGGCGGAGATTGAGATTGCCGTGATGAGTATAAATTTTGCCATGGCGAGCTTCGCGGGTGGGAGCGACACAGTCGAAGGTGTCGGCGCCCATTTCGGTGCCAATTAGAATATCATCGGGATGAGAAAGTCCGAGGAGATGACGGGGTTTACCTATGGGAAGTTCCTCGTTGCACCAGCGAAGGATTTCGCCGAGGTCTTCTTTGAGGAAGGCGCCGCCGAGGCCAAAACCGTCAAAAGTTTCGCCATCAATCTGAATTTGGCTAAGAGTCTTTGCGGTGGCACGACGTAAATCCTCCCAACGGCCACCCTGAAGGACGGCGTAGAGATTTTGGCGATAGCCGAGGTCGTCGCGATGCTTCAGATGTTCGGCAAGACTACGCTCGGCCCAGCGTTCGGTGCGATGCATGGCTTCGATATTATATTCATAAGTGTCGGCAAGGGAAGTAAGTTCGTCGAAGGCCATGTGAATATCAGCACCAATGCGGCACTGAATTTGCATAGATTCTTCGGGACCGATGAAGTCAGGCTGGCCGTCAAATGGGTCGATGAAATTGACACCTTTTTCGGTGACGTGAGCAAGGCGTTCCTTATGAGCGGTATTGGTGACGCCGCGCTCCTTTTCCATGGAGACGACTTTGCCAAGGCCGGAGCCGAGGGACATAACTTGGAAGCCACCAGAGTCGGTCAGGGTGGGACCTTGCCAAGCTGCAGGAAAGTTCCAATTGGCAAGACCCCCTTGCTTTGCGATTTCGAAGGACTGGCGGCGGAGGTGGAAGCCGTTAGAAAGCATGGCTTGAGCGCCAAGGGTGTGTAAATCGGCTGGAGGCAAAAAACGGACATAGCCATGAGTCCCCACTGCCATAAAAGCAGGGGTTTTAATCTCGCCGTGGGCGGTTTTGATGACGCCAGCGCGACCGAGGCTGCCAGGGATAGTTTTAGTGATTTCAAATTCCATTCTTATAATTATAACATATATTGGTAGAGTATGCTATAATGATGGCAGAGGGGTGAGTTGTGGCCTAGTGCCGGCCGGTTGGTTGGCCAGAGGGTCGGCTGATCGGCTGGTAGGGCCGCGATATCACCTCAAGAATTTTAGAAAAACGGAAGGGGGTAAACGCATGAACGAGCGATATCAGATGAATGTGAAAACGCCGATGTTTCACCTTGCAGAACGCAATCTTTCGCTAAAAGTCTTTCAGGAACGGATGAAAGACTATTGTGGACGGGAAAGGGTTGATCGGAAAACGCCATGCGAAGTGAAGCTGATGATCTCCAAGCGGTTGAATGGTCAAAAACGTGCCAGAGTGGTATTTGGTATGACTATGCGGAGGGGTGAAGACGTAGAAGGACTGCCGAGAAGACTGGTGCGAATATACCGAATTAAGTTGCACGAAGGTCGATTGATTCTATCGGTGCAGGTATATCGTGAAGATCTATTAAACAAGGCGGAGATGGTGCTGGCAAAGATGTTGGTGGTGGATATGGCGGAAACGTTGAAGCTATTTGCGAATGGCGATTGTTTTATGATGATTGGCGTGGAGAATTTAATCGCGAATGTTGCTACTGAGACTGGCGTAGATGATCCGGCAGGTTGGGTAAAAGCATATTTGACTCCACCAATCTATATGGAGAAGCCAGAGGTGCGACGCTACTACCGCTTATATGATAATCATTTAAACCATGCGCATCCGCAAATTTTACTGGAGCGGAAGAGGAAAGATCTAATTGAGGTTTCAGTATAAAACAATGCCGACCTAATGTTCAGATTCCAGGTCGGCTTTTTCCTTGGCCGAGCCGAGTTTTATGGCAAGTAGTTTGGTGATGGGATTGAGACAGGCTTCGAGGCAGAGGGGAACGATGATCGCCCAGATGATTTGTTCGATGAGTACCAGCAGTGGCGAATGGCCAAGAAAAGCAATGAGATTGAAAACTACTGTGTCAAAACAGCGGGCGGCGAGAGAGGAAAGTAGGGAACGTTTCCAGAAAGCTGAGTGTTTTGAGTGGCTGCGGATCCATTCAAAACAGCGGTTGTTAATGAGCTGGGCGATGTAAAAAGAAATGATGCTGGCAAGTGAAATACGAGCGGAGAAGCTGAGGGCTTGCTGGGCAATTTCGCTACCAGTATCGGGGATGATTGGTAGTAAGCTGGCAATGGAACAGAAAATTAGTGCTGCGGCATTGATCCAAAACGTGAATGTGGCGACGCGGTCAGCGATTTTGCGACCGTAGAGTTCGACGATTAGGTCGGTAATGATATAGATGAGCGGGAAGGTGAGGACGCCGCCGTCTTGGACGAAATGAAAAGTTTGATTTCCGGGGAGGGGAAGATCGAAGCCCCAAATGACTCCGGCGAGGAAATTACTGAGCAGTAGTAAACAGGCTTCTGAGAAACCGAGAAAAAGCAGAATGGATTGCTCGCGAGATAAAGTTTTCATAAAAATATTTTAACATGAACTTGAGTAGAGTGCCAGGAGTATTTCCTCGACCTAGCGCTCCGGGCCGCGCGGCCAAGTCTTTACGGTCTTCGAAAATGCTCCTGGCGCTCTCCTTAGGTCTAAGTTCAAATATCTTTACGCTCTGCAAAAAGCTTACCAAAGGTCTTCTGTGCTGCTCTTGACCGAGAAAATATTTCGGGCTATAATAGTGGAATGCTAAAACTCTTTCGGTATTTAAAACGGTATGCTTGGCGGGTGGTTTTGCTGTTGATTTTGATTGGTGTGCAGGCTTGGGCGACAATGCGGATGCCGGCTTTAATGGCAGATATTATCAACCAGGGAATTATGACGGCGGATATGGGATATATCTGGCGGACTGGGGGATGGATGATCGGGCTTGCGGTGCTGACGTCGGCTTGCGCATTTGCGTCGAATTATTTATCGGCGCGGATTGGATCGGCATTTGCGCGGGACATACGAGAAGATTTTTTCCAAAAAGTGTTAAGTTTTTCGGTGTCGGAACTAGATGACTTTTCGATTGCGTCACTGATCACACGAACGACGGACGATATTGCGACGGTGCAGCAAGCGGTGATATTGGTATTATCAATGGCGATTCGAGCGCCGATGATGTGTATTATGGCAATTATCCAAGCGATTATGACGGCGCCGGACATGACTTGGATTATGGTGCTGGCCGTGGCGGTGATTTTGGGGCTATTTATTTTGATTATTTCGATCGTGATGCCAAAGTTTGCACTAATGCGAAAAATTGCCGATAAAATTACCTTATTTGCACGGGAGAACTTGACGGGGTTAAGAGTGATTCGGGCGTTCAATAATGAAGAACTAGAACAGAAAAAATTTGATCAAGCCAATAGTGACTATGCGAAATGGGCAGTGTGGGTAGACACAATTATGTCGCTAGAGACACCATTAGTGAGTCTAGTAATGAACGGGGTGATGCTACTCTGTATATGGATTGGGATTTCGTTAATTTCGAAGGATTTTGCGTATCTTGGGAATATGATGGCGTTTATGCAGTATGCAATTCATGTGGTGATGTCGTTCTTGCTACTGACGATGCTATTCGTGATGTTGCCACGGGCGAACGTGTCGGCGAAAAGGGTGAATGAAGTGTTAGAAACGCATACAAAGATTAAATGGCAGCCTGGGACGATCGGTAAAACGAGCGTGCAGCCGCGAGTGGAGTTTCGGAACGTGAGCTTTGCTTATCATGGGGCGGAGGCAAAGGTGCTGGATAATGTAAGCTTCGTGGCGAAGGCGGGGGAGACGACAGCGTTTATTGGTTCAACTGGGTCGGGTAAGTCGACGCTGATTAACTTAGTACCGCGTTTTTATGATGCAACAGAAGGGGAAATATTAGTGAATGATATTCCTTTGAAGGATTATGCTCAGAAGGATTTGATGCGAAGGATTGGCTATGTGCCGCAGCGTGGACGACTTTTCTCGGGAACAGTTAGAAGCAATATATTGTTTGGTGTCGAGACGAGCGCGAAGCTTCCGAAGACCGTGAAGACTCGGCCTAGCGGCCCGGAGCGAAAGGTCGAGGAGGGTTTGCGCTCGGATTTAACCGAACAAGATAATCTTGACCGTGTTATGAGAAAAGCGGCGGAGGTGGCGCAGGCAAGTGAATTCATCGAAAAAATGGATGGGAAATATGAGGCGCGGATTGCACAAGGTGGCACAAACGTTTCTGGTGGGCAGAGACAACGGCTCTCGATTGCGCGGGCGATTGCGAAGAACCCGGATATTTATATTTTTGACGATGCCTTCTCGGCGCTAGATATGAAGACTGATGCGAAACTCCGGGAGGCTTTGAAACCGATTACGAAGGAGGCGGTGACTCTGGTGGTGGCGCAGCGGATTGGGACGATCCGCGATGCGGAGCAGATCATCGTGCTAGATCAAGGGAAGATGGTTGGAAAAGGGAAGCACGAGGAGCTATTGAGGGACTGCGAGGTGTACCGGGAAATTGCTAAATCCCAGCTTTCGGATGCGGAGTTTGCGGCGGAGATGAAAGCGGCAGAAAAAATACAGAAAGGTGGTGAAAATGCCTAGACAAATGACGGACGGAGCAAAGCCGAAGCAGATGGGGAAGACTGTGAGGCGATTTTTGGCGGTTCTTTCGAGATGGCGCTGGCAGATTTTGGCGGCATTGTTAGTTTCAGTGATATCGACACTTTGTGGGGTGTTTGGGCCGAAGATTTTGGGTGAAATGACCAACGTAGCAGTGGAAAATTTCCAGGGCGCGGTGGCAGAGAATGGTGGGCATGTGCCGGATAGCGACGTACTAGCGGCAGCGATTGACTGGGGAAAGATTGGGAATTTGGCGTTGATTTTGATTGGACTATATCTAGCGTCGGCGCTGCTAAGTTATATTGAGGGTGTGATTTTTGCGCGGGTGTCAGCACAGTATGCTAAAAGGACGCGTGCGGAAATTATTGAGAAAATCGCGCGGCTACCAATTGCTTACTTTGACCGCACACAAGTTGGGGATATAATTTCGCGGATCAATAATGATGTCCTGATGGTGACGAATACGATGGGCAATATCTTGACGCAGATGGTGACGGCGGTGACGACGCTCATCGGGATTTTCGTGATGATGCTGACGATTTCGGTGCCGCTGTCATTTCTGGCCCTAGTGGCAATTCCACTATCATTGATATTTGTGGCGATGGTGGCGAAGAAAGCTCAAAAATACTTCCGTACGCAACAGCGGACGCTGGGTTTGCTTAATGGTGTGATTGAGGAAGATTTTTCGGGGCAGACTTTGATAAAGGTTAATACGCACGAACCGCAGGCGACGGAGGAATTTACGAGTGCGAATCAGAAACTTTGCGAAAGTTCTTGGCGGGCGCAGTTCTTTTCGGCGTTAGCATTCCCGATTACAAATATTTTCACGAATTTGAATTATGTGGTGATTTGTGTAGTGGGCGGTGGTATGGCAATAGATGGGAAACTTCTAATTGGGAGCGTGCAGGCATTTATTCAGTATGTGAGTCAGTTCAACCGACCGATTACAGAGGTGTCGCAGATTAGTTCAAATTTGCAGCAGGCTCTGGCAGCGGCAGAACGGATTTTTGAGTTCTTAGACGAGCCGGAGGAGACGCCGGATCCGGTGGACGCATTGACAATTCCACAGGTGAGAGGGGAAGTAGACTTTAATCACGTGGACTTTGGCTATAATGAAGGCGAAGAAACTATAAAAGATTTTTCGATAAAAATCAAGCCGGGGATGCAGGTGGCGATTGTGGGGCCGACGGGGGCAGGGAAGACCACGATGATTAACCTCTTGATGCGGTTTTATGATCCGACGGCGGGGTACATTGCGATTGATGGAGTACCGACTAGGGAAATGCGGCGAGCGGATGTGCGGAAAATGTTCGGGATGGTACTGCAGGATACGTGGCTTTTCTCGGGGACGATTGAGGAAAATCTGAAGTATGGGAATCCAAAAGCGACGCTTGACGATGTGATTAAGGCGGCAAAAGCCTGTCGGGTGCATCATTTCATAGAGTCGCTGCCAAGGGGCTATAAGACGGAAATCGCCGAGGATTCGGATAATATCTCGGCTGGCGAGAAACAGTTGCTAACGATTGTGCGGGCGATGGTGGCAAATCCGCCGATGATGATTCTGGACGAGGCGACTTCGAATGTTGATACGCGGACAGAGCAGCTGATTCAGGATGCGTTTCAGAAGCTCACGAAGGGAAGAACGAGTTTCGTGATTGCGCATAGGCTGTCGACGATTCGCGATTCGGACCTGATCATTGTGATGAAGGAAGGGCAGATTGTGGAACAAGGGGACCACGAAGAGCTGCTCCGGCAAAATGGGTTCTACGCAGAGCTTTATAATAGTCAGTTTAAGAAGTAGGTTCCCTGACGGGGTTGGAGTCGAGCCCTAGTGGGAAACCATCTACTCAGCTCCTATTGCAGTTCGGGTTTTGTTCGGGTGGGAACTAGGGGACTTTAAAACGCTCAAATAAAGTTTGCGTCAGGAATGCTTCGGCGGAGGTTTAGCCGCATTAAAAAAATGTGAAAAAAATAAAGGGAAATAGCAAAAAAATAAAAAAATTTGCAAAAATCTGGCTGAAAGGCGGTTAATAGAGGTCGCCGGTAGCTAACAGGGGTGGGGTGGTTTTGACGGTGTTTTTGGCTAATCATACGTCGTAAAATATGTATTGTGCGACATTGGATATTTCAAGAAAAGACAGGTGTTTATACTTCTTTTGTTTGTGGTTTTGAGTGGGTCTACCCCTGTTATGGGTTTGATTCTGAATTTGTCAGTTCAAAATATGGTTTATGCAGCGTTTTTATGGCTCGTAGTTCCCGACTATTTTCTGAGTGCAGTGACATGGCGGTTTATACTTATTGTCGCTCATAATTAATATAAATAGTTGCAAAAGCCATAAACGAGATGCTGCGGAAAGGCCCGTGTGAGGCGTCAGGAAGCTCCAGGACGCAAGGAAGGTCAAAAGGTTGGTATGAGTGGGGTTCGGGCAAAATACGTCTAAAAAGGCAAGAAACAACAACCCCACCCCCGTCAACAGGGGTGGGGAATAATGAAACGGGGAATTATTGGGGTTGTTGATTCCCTGGCCTGTTAAATCCCCCGTAGCGCGCGGATGCTACGGGGGTAGGGGCGAAAGGTTTATTAGTGTTGGCTCGTTTATGCCTGATACTTGGTCAACCAAGACATGATTTCATCTTCGTCTGAAGCTGTATCCACCAGAGTATAATCAATTATGGCTTTGCCATTCTTGTTGGTGCCGTTGATTACAACATCAAACATACATTTCGAGTTCTGAAGATGCAGTTTGATTGCCATCGTCCCGATATTCGTTTCGGTAACGCTCCAACCTTTAGACTGTCCAGCGTTGATGATTCCATTTGCTTTAGAAGCAACTAAGGCGATAACTTCCTGATCGGTCACCGCAGAATCATTCCTATCCGGTTTGTCTGGTGTGGTAGCTGTACTGTTGGCTGTAGTTTCATCTTTATATTGCTCCAGCCAAGTTTTAATACCTTTTACGGACGACTTCGTTCCCTTGCGGGTGTAGGTTGTCTTCGGTATTCTGCCGCGCTTAATGGTTGTGGTAGTAATAAATTTGTACTGTTTATTACTGAACGTAGTGGCGATAGTGGCCTCTTTATTAGTCCTTGTTATCATCTCGCTTGATGCGTTCCAACCTTTAGCTTCGGCGTATGACGCCAAGCTATGTGCGGCTTTTTGCGCGCGGGATTCGAGAAAACTTTTAATGGTCTCAGAGTCAGAATGGGTTTTAATGCCGTTCTTTACCCCAGGAAGTTTAAATTTCTCGCCCTGTCCGATGAAATGCGTTTGGTAGCCTTTCTCAGATTTTTTGGTGATCTGGGTAAAGGTAAAGTAAGTTCCATTCGCAGTTTCAATTTTGACGCGCTTTTTCGCCTGCTGGTTGTTTGCATTGATGACTTTTGCGGACACTTCCCAACCGTAATAATTAGCGTATTCGGTGAGTTCTTTGGTCACCGCGTCTGCCTTTTTCATGACGGTAGATTTTTGGGCGGCCTGGGCTCGCATAGGTGTCGTAGCCAGCACAACAACGAGTAACACAATTAGAGATAAGTTAAATTTTTTCACAATATCTCCCCCTTTCTTAATGTTCAGAGACACTGCTTGTCTCCATTTTGCACCTTGGTATTAAGGTACTCTTATATTGTAGCACACATTTCGTAAAAAGTCAATAGCATTTTAGGGTTGAACCTTATCAGCCTTTTGCTCATTTCCCCTGTTCTTGTGTTTTTGCAGCAATTAGACTGCTAAGATCCTTAAGCCCTGGTCGATTTTCTTTATTCTCGGCAGCATTGGGCGAGAGCTTGAGTTTTTTGAAATCTTGTTGCGGAGTAGGCTGGAATGGTTTCTTAGGACGTGGTTCGGGGCGAGATTTAGGCACAAAGGTAAAACTTTGCTTCTCGTCATTCCCTGCTTCCCCATCGCCCGGCTGGCGGCCGCTGTCGCTGAGTTCTTTTTTATATTTTTCGGATTGTTCGATGGTGGCGCGGATTTCGGCTTCGACTTCGGCGCGCGGGCGAGCATAACCTTGGCGTGAGGCTTCGACGATGCGATCGAAGTTGTCTTGAGGGCTGGTGGGAAGGCTGAGGGTGGTGGCCGAGAAAGCCGGGACTTTCTCGCCGTTAATGATCATCGAGATGACAAAGTTGCGGTTGTTCATCTGTAAGAGGTCTTGGGCTTCAAAGGTTGGCTCGAATTGCTTAGAAAGGATGGGTGCGTCATCAGCGGAGACGCGGAAAGAAATGGTAGTACCGACGTTACCGAAGACAGCATCACGAACTGAATCGGTCATCTGAGAGATGTATTGGTTAGCGACGGTGAGATTGAGACCGTATTTGCGAGCCTCGGAGAGAATCACGGCAAAAGAGTCGGTAGCAAAGTTTTGGAACTCGTCGACATAGAGATAGAAAGGACGGCGGTCGGCGACATCAGGGATGTCGGAACGACTCATGGCGGCAAGCTGAACTTTAGTAACGATGAAAGCGCCAAGAATCCCAGCGTTGTCTTCGCCGATGAGACCTTTTGATAGATTAACAACGAGGATTTTGCCTTCGTCCATAATCTTGCGAATGTCGAAACTACTTTTAGGCTGACCGATGATATTACGAATGATCGGGTTAGCAGTGAAAGCACCGACCTTGTTGAGGACTGGGGCGATAGACTCATTGACCTGTTTTTCGTTCCATTGACCAAATTCATGCTTCCAAAACTGCAAGACGGTGACATCTTGGCAATAATCAAGGGTCTCTTTGCGGAAATCTTTATCAGTGAGCATGCGAGAAATATCAAGCAGGGTGGCCTCTGGGCGGTCGAGCAAGGCGAGTAAGGTATAGCGCAAAATATGCTCAAGGCGTGGACCCCAAGAATCGCCGAACATACGCTTCAAGACGCCGATAACTTCGGAAGAAACGTTGGGTTTACGGGCGGGATCGGAGAGCTCAAGCGGGTTGAAAGCGACGGGGTATTCAGTGTCGGCAGGGTTGAAATAGACAACGTCATTAATACGGCTTTCGGGGACAAAACGCAGGTTGTCGGTAGCGAAATCACCGTGTGGATCGACAATACAATAACCTTGATTATAGAAAACATCTGAGAGAGCAAAGAGTTCGAGCATACCGGATTTACCAGCGCCGGTTTGGCCGATGATATAGACGTGGCGGGAGCGGTCGCGGCGGTACATACCAAATTGGTGGTTGATGCCGCGGAAGTTGGTGAGGCCGAAAGCGGAGATATTCTCGTCGTGGGAGGGTTCGCCATTGATAAGCGGTAGCTGGGCAGGCGGTTCGGCGGTTTTGGAAGTAGCCCAGACGATGTTAGGAGTTTCCACTGAAGTGTGTGGTAAGTGGTAGACAGAAGCAAGTTCGGAGATATTGAGGATAAAACCATGGTCGGTGAAACGGCGCATACGGTAATTATCAAGCGCCTCATCCTTGAAACTGCCACCGGTCAAGCGAAAACCGTTCAAGTTAGTGGAATTGTATTGCTTGAAAGTGCCGACGAGGGCTTGCATATTGAGTTTGGCGTTGATCTGATCTTGACCGAGGTAAGAGAGACGAATTTTAACTTCGTAGCCGAGTTTCGTGGCTTTTTCTTCGGCTTTGGCGATTTGAGTTTTGGCGCGTTCCGATAGCTCGACGGCCGGGGCGTCGCTGCCTGATCCGCCAGCGGGCGGTCTAAAGAAGGCGAATAGGGCTTCGGCTAGCCATGTCCAGTCAATGCCGGAATTTGACGAGCCACCAAAGAGGCGCTTGCCAGATTTGATTTTACGAATCCAACGGTCGGTTTTCTTATGCCAGCTATCAGGAACTGGGCGAGTAAGGATTTGGATCCAAAGCTCCTCAGAATTATCTGGATTGAGTTTAGCAAGCGTACCGGTGATACCGGCGAGTGGGTCGACCTCGAAGTTGTCAAAAGTTTTGATTGGCAAAGCGTCATTTTCGGTTAGGGTGAGCTCGGCGGTGTATTTGACAGGATATTTGTCGCGGGTATCGACGTAATCATCGTCCATCCGGTAAATCTGCACGGTAGGATACTGGGCGTAGATCTGACCTTCGACAAAACTTTGGAGGATCTTTGGCACCCAAACATAGAAACGAATTTGGCCGCCAGTGGAAACGATTTCGAAACTGAGGTGCTCTTGAACACCGCCGGAAGTTCTGAGCTCTTCCCGATCGCGTAAAATACCGTGGAGACTAGCAAAAAGTTGTTCTGCTGCGAGCTCTTTCTTGTCGTTGGCGCGGGGGATTTCCAGCATCAAAAGTACCGAATCAACGTTCAGAACTTTGAGACGATTGAGACGTTGGTAGTTGCGGAAGGTCAAAAAACCGAGAATACCCACCACTGGGATCCAGAAGTATGGCTGAATGATGAAGTGAATAATTTGTGCTAGCATAGGTAACTCGGTTAAAATGTTGTATTAGTTTTTATTTATAATGTTTTTGACAATTCGTCAATATAATTATTTCTTGGCGGCAATTTGGTAAGTATCTTTGCCGATTTTATCAAATAATTCCTTATTCTGGAGATTGAGTAGGACGGTAGTTTCTTTGACTTTGCGGGCATGAAGCACACGTTTGACGATTTCGTCGCGGTGCATTGGCGTGCCTTCTTTCTCGAGGATGTTCTTGATGATGTCGGCGACAGTTCCCTTGCTGTAGCCCCAGGAATCAAGGGCGTAGATACCGCGACCAATCAAGACAAAGCGTGGATCTTTGATGAGCTCGTTATGAATGGCCTGAGTGGTGACATTCTTGCGGCGGAAATTAGAAGCCGAGATGGCTTTAGCGATCTCGGAGAAGTGCATTGGTTCGTGTTTGGCTTCGAGGACAACAAAGATTTTATCGCGGATATTGCGAGGATTGACGGTTGGCCATTTGGCAAGACCCCAAAGTCCATTCAAAGTCGAAAGTTGCTTGGAGATAGACGCGATGGCGCGGATATTGTCAGGATGCTCATAATCAAGCTCACTGTCAAGCTGGTCGATAGTGACCGGTTCGCCGTGTTTCTTAATAATGCTGACAACTTCGTCAACACGTTTTTCGATTTCTTGATCATCGCCATAGGAAGCGATACCAACGCCGGAATAATAATTGTCGTTTTCGCTGATTTCGGTGAGATTTTTGGAGATGGCGCTGAGGAAGACCAAAGCAGCACGCTCGGTGGCGGTGCTTTTGTGTCCGTAAATGCGCTCAGCGAGATCCGGGGTGCGAGCAACGCGACCCATTTCAGTTAGATTGCGAATGATGAGTTTCTCGGCAGCGGCAAGGCCAGAAATCTTGCCTTCGTCGGCGCCAATGCGTAGGCGCACCAAGATGGCTTTCTCTAACTGACGAACACGTTCGCGAGTAATATTTAGCAGATCACCGATCTGCTCTAGAGTTTCTTTTTGACCGGTGAGACCGAAACGGCGAGAGATAATCTCGCGTTCGCGCTCCTGCTCAATGATATTGAGGCTGCCCTGAATGGCGTTTTCGATAGTACTGGCGTTCTGGTTCATCAGTTTCCCTTCGTTTCCCCACCCGAACATAAAAATTGATATTAGATTTGCTACAATGATAGCATAATTTTATGTTACTGTCAACGATTTTTTCGATTTCGTCAACGTTCTATGTCTTATTATAGCACTTTTTGGCAAAAAATTAGGCATTTTTTACAAAATTTTACATTTTGGCAAATTTTTGTGGCACAAGTAGGCTACCCGGCTAAAATAAGCGTAAACGGTTGACAAATAGTTATTTGCTCTTTTTTGTAGTTTTCTTTTGGGCAGTTTTGGTGGATTTTGTAGATTTGGAGCGAGTTTTGGTGGTTTTGGCTCCCTTGGTAGCTTTGGTACTTGTCGTTCCCTTGCGGCGAGCAAAACGACCGCGCCCCCCGGGTTTTTCTTCGAGCATTTTTTTAGCTTCTTCGAGCGTGATTTTGGCTGGATCTTGATCGGCTGGAATTTTGACGTTATTGAAACGGCCTGGACCTTTGACGTAGGGGCCATAAGCGCCTTTGATGATCATAATGTCATCCCAGTCAGCGATAATAGTATCAAGCTTATTTTGATAGAGTTTTGCAGCGGTTTTGAGATCGATAGTATAGGGATCGTAATCTTTGATAGGGATGTTATATTTACCAGCTTTAAGATATGGACCGAAAGGGCCACTAGAGACGACGATGGTCGAGCCATCCTTAGCGACGCCGAGTTCGCGAGGGAGTTCGGGAAGTTCGAGTTGTTTCAAAGCGGCTTCGAGGGTGACGGTTTTTTCGGTCATGTTGCTGGGGAGAGGCGCAAAACGCGGTTTCTCGCCAGAAGTTTTTTCATTATCGCCGAGTTGAATAAAACCGCCATTTTTGCCGACTTTGGCGTAGACTGGGCGACCAGTTTTGGGGTCGCGACCTAGCTCGCGGGCATTATTATAGCGAGTGGCGCCGCCCGACTTCTCAACTTCTTTAGAAAATGGGCCGTAAAAATCACGTAACATTTTGACGCGGTCTAGTTCCCTTTCGGCAATTTTATCAAGGTCTTCTTCAATATTGGCGGTAAACTGATAATCGACGATATTTTGGAAATTATCGGTCAAAAAGGCAGCTAGCAATTCGCCAACGGGGGTAGGAATGAGCTTACCCTTAGTGGATCCAGTTTTCTCGGTGACGATTTCGCGGGCAATTTTGCCGGATTTTAGAGTAAGCTGGATGACGTCGCGGGGTTCTCCTTCGGATTCGCCCTTGACAACATAGCCACGAGATTGGATAGCGGACATAATAGAAGCATAGGTGGATGGGCGACCAATGCCGAGCTCTTCGAGTTTTTTGACTAGTGAGCCTTCGGTATAGCGAGCGGGTGGGCGATCGAAACTTTGCCTGGCGATAATAGATTTCGCTTTCAAGGGGTCGCCAAAGGAAAGGGCAGGCAGGTCATCGTCGTCTTTTCGCCCCATGACTTTGAGAAAGCCATCAAAAGTCACCACTTCACCCTTGGCTTCAAAGAGATATTTCTTTTCGGCAGAAGCCATAATCTTGACAACGGTTTTCTCGGTGGTGGCTTCGGCCATTTGGGTGGCGAGAGTGCGATTGCGAATTAGCTTATAGAGTTTTTTCTCGTATTCGGTCTTGCCGGCGACTTCCTGGTCGATATGAGTGGGGCGGATGGCCTCGTGGGCTTCCTGAGCGCTGGCGGATTTGGTCTTGAAATTACGCACTTTGAGATATTTAGCGCCGTATTTATCTTCGACGTAGCGGGCGGTTTCGGCGATGGCTTGTTTGGAGAGATTGAGGCTATCGGTGCGGTGATAAGTAATGAGACCGGCTTGATAGAGCGATTGAGCGGCGGACATGGTAGTGCGAGTGGAAAAACCGAGACGCGAGTTGGCTTCAATTTGCAGTGAAGCGGTAGTAAAAGGCGGCGCAGGGCGGCGGACACCGGGTGAAGTAGTGACATCGCTGACGCTAAAATCAGCGCCGACGAGTTTTTCGAGATAATTAGTGGCGGTTTTTTCGGTATCAAAAGTGTGGTCGAGGGTAGCGTCAAGTGTGTCTTTGCCTTTGGTCTCAAAAACGGCAGTGACTTTGAATTTGGCACTTGACTCGAATTTGGCAATTTCTTGCTCTTTTTCAACGACGAGGCGCAAGGCTGGGCTTTGGACGCGCCCGGCCGAGATGGCACCCGGGACTTTCTTTCGCACCATGCCGGAAAGGTCAAAACCAACTAGCATATCGAGAGTCTGGCGGGCCTGCTGGGAATGGACCATATCCATGTCGATTTTGCGAGGGTTTTTAATAGCGTTCTCAAGAGCTGATTTGGTGATTTCGTGGAAAGTGATACGGCGGGTATTTTTGGGTAGTTTCAAAACTTCGAGCAGATGCCAAGAAATTGCTTCACCTTCGCGGTCTTCATCAGTTGCGAGCCAGACAGTATCGGAATTTGCCACGGCTTTCTTTAATTCGTTGATAATTTTGACGTGATCAGGATCAATTTCGTAGGTAACGTCAAAAGTGTCGCGGTCGACTTTGGTGTCTTTACGGATGTGTCCAACCGAGGCAAGGACCTTAAAATCCCGACCGAGATATTTCTCGATGGTATGGGCCTTGGCAGGAGACTCGACGATCACTAAGTTTTTTGGCATATATTTTATGATAGCATACTTTGTCAAGAAATGTAAAAAGTCCTGCGGGTAAAGATTGCAGGACTCTGTGTCTGAGACTTTTTGGTCTAGAAAGTGACCGGTTCGCCTTTGAAAACGAAATTCCCTTCTGTGTCTTCCAGATCCTCGGCCAGACAGTTGATTAGCCACTCCGTGCGCGGATCCTGCCCGACTTCGCGCCAGTAGAGGACGTTGTCGTCTTTGTCAGTGATGACCAATCCATAATTATTCCCGGCGTAAAAACCTTGACCATCGAGATAGTAAAAGTTCAGGCTCTCACCTGTGGGGCCATCTACGGTGTCATCGCCCGTAATGATAATATGGAGACATTCGTGTGCTTCTTCACGATCGTAGGCAGCGACCTGGAGTGCCCCGGTGTCGTCATAGCGCGTTCTCAAACAATCGCTGGTGAAATACTTGCCAAGAAAGCTAAACTCGACAATGTATTTGCCCGGAACTGTTGGCACGAGCGACGTGCGTTCCTTCCAACAATCGCGGATGCCCAGCATTAAATTTGATATAATTGCAGATGCCATGTTTTCTCCTTTCCTAATTCCCCCTGAATTTGGGAATCTCGGTCAGATTGACCGGCAAAGCCTAAAAGTACCAGGCTGGTTAAAAGCTACTCTTGCGAAATTATAACTTTTATTGACAAAAAGTCAAGAGTTAGGTAGGGCTGGACTTGATTTTGGCTGGGTTTAGTTTATGACTCATACTGGTTATGTTGTCAAAATCACAACATATTTTTGATAATGGTTATGATTAATCTTGGAATAGGGGTGAAGCGAAAATTGTAATTGGCTACGCTTGTAGTTTTAAGAAAATTTGCTATATGCTAGGAAGGGGGCCCGTTTCACCTCTGTTTAACAGGGGTGTTGACGCCAAAAATCGAGCGTGTTAAGCTCGATTTAAGGGCGGCGGGAAGCCATCGCACAGACCTTTTATAAAGGAGAAAGGAGGTGTTTATGGATAAGTTTTTCACTATAAGTTTATCCCTTGGGCATTTTAGTCTCAAGATAAAAAATTGTTTTGACCTACAGTAAGTAAATCAAAACAACCATAAAATAAGCTACTTTCATTGTAACTCCTTAGGCTATGGGTGTCAAGATGCCCTTAGCTATTGAGGAACGACGATGAGATTCTCCTGTCGCCCGGATAGTGAAAATCCTTTCTCCCCTGGTCCTGAGGGTATGATGCTGATCTCTTAGGGCCACCCGGTTTTGGACGTTAAAAATTGGTCTTAGATATTGGTTTTGGACACCAAAAAGCCCCAGGTAAGGGTGGGCATCACCTGGGGCTATTTGGCCCTATAACGCATCATTGAGACTCCGGAGGGTCCCGGAAGCGCGACCCACCTCACACAACACGGGGTCCGCCGGTTATAGGGATTGCTATGCCTTCGAAAAGCCCTAAAAAGTGGAGGTAATACTTTAAGTCCATAACCATATAGAGAAATTATGAACCTTAGGGTTTCAAAAGCACGCAATTTTGATACCCGTCCGACCGAAGTCATCAGGGTAGAAAATTATGATTTATTTAGGTACAGCTCGGACTTTCGTCCTTACTGTAACCATTATAGCACACGAGGAAATAAATGTCAATACTTTTTTCACAAAATAATTCAAAAAACAATGAAATTCGACCCCAAGAGGCCGATTTTACAGAGGTGTTATGCCATATTGCGGTTGTGCCTAAAATGTTGTATTTTTATGGAAAAATGCCAGAAAAAAGGTTAAAATCGGTGGCGATTGTGGGCACGAGAAAGCCGACCGCTTACGGTCGGGAAATTGCTTATGATTTGGCCTATAAAGCAGCTAAGAAGGGTGCGGTGGTGGTGTCGGGATTGGCGTTTGGAATTGATAGCGTGGCGCACCGGGCGGCGCTAGATGCGGGCGGGGTGACGGTGGCGGTGCTAGGGACGGCGATTGATCAAATTTATCCGGCAGCACATCGGGGGCTAGCAGAGGAGATTATTGCAAAGGGTGGGATGGTGCTATCGGAGATAGCGCCAGGGGTGAGATACGACTGGAAATATCAAGCAAAAAAGTGTTTTCTGGAGCGAAATCGGCTGATTGCAGGGCTTTCTGATGTGGTGGTGATCCCGGAGGCGGCAGAGCGGAGCGGGTCACTCAATACGGCGGCGCATGCGCTGGATCAAGGGCGAGAGATTTTCGTGGTGCCGGGCGATATCACGCGGCCGATGTCGCGGGGTTGCAACCGTTTGATCGCCAAAGGTGGTGCGACACCGTATTTGGAACCAGAGGACGTGTTGGATGTGCTTTTTCCTATCTCTCAAGGGAAAAAAGGTGGCAAATTAGTACAAATGGCCTTGGTGGGCGATAGTGAGGCGGAGACGGCGATTCTGGGGTTAATAGCGGGTGGTATGATTGATGGTGAGGAAATTTTGGCGGCCAGCGGCCTCACAGTGAGTGAATTCGGTCAACAGATGACTTTGTTGGAGGTGAAAGGTCGGGTGCGGGCGCTAGGAGCGAACCAATGGGCGTTAAAATAAAAAAGCCCGGTCTCCTCGCGGAAACCGGGCCGGGTGGTAGACGAAGCTACCAAGGGGGATATACTACGTGTCATCCCCCATGACATTTGTGTTGCATTCCGTTAGACGTCAGGCGTTGTTTTCTTAGGGGTTGAAGTTGTTCCATGTGATGGGAGTGCCTGTGGATTTGGGCAGGCCTTCAGGTACGTCCAGACGCGGAAGAATGTTGACCATGTCGTCAAGATCGACCTCCCGATCTTTTCCGTCAGTGCAGAGAGAGATGACGGCGTCGCCGTTGGCAACGTCAGCGATAATGGTGAGACAATCGTTGTTGCGCAAAATCTCTTCCTCTGCATTGGGATCACTGTCATTGACGACGGCCACCTTTTTGATTTTCTGCGACTCTTCCGTAACTACCGCGTGGATTACCACGATATGCTTGTCGTTTGACTTGTGGGCCACGTTTACGATTGTGGCCTTGATTTCGTCACTGACATGTACGAACGTGGAGTCGTAGGCGTCCATCAGGGTGATGGGCAGAGTGACATTTACGGGAGATTCAAAGAAGGCCTGAGCGGCTCTTTCCAGCTTCTCCAGCTGTCCGGTGAAAACGGGGTTAAAAATCCTGATTCCTAAATTTGATTGCATAGTATATTACCTCCTAATTGTTAATTTGCGCTCGGGGCGCAGGTGCTCATCAGCACGGAATTGTGCTGACTTATACTTTCATTGTAGCACACATGGTTAAATTTGTCAATACTTTTATGTTATTTTTGGTAAAAATGGCAAGAAAATGGTTTAGAAAGTAGATTTCGGGATGGATTTAGTGATTGATAGGCTGGAAGGCAAGGGCATAGCCATTGGTGGCTAGGTGCTGCCAGTGGTAAGATTTAGCAAGATTGATTAATTCTTCGTGTTGGCAGGGGTCGGCTTCGAGGATGAGGCTGGCGATTGGTGCTGCCTTGGTATATTCGGCAAGTTCGTCAAAGAGACGATGATAGGCAGAAAGGCCGTTTTCTGAGCTTCCCTGTTCGGGATAGAGGGCGATGTTAGGCTCATGAGCGAGAGCCTTACGATCGAGCCAGTCCCAATCGGGGTTGACGTAAGGGAGGTTGGCAACGACGAGATCGAAAGCCCCGTGCTTATGGGGGTCAATATCCGAGAGCAGGTCAGAATGGTCAAAAACAACGCGACCCTCATAGAGACGATCGTTGTGCTCGGCAATATGAAGCGCACCAAAAGAGGTATCGACGCCGAGGACGGCAGCCTGAGGAAATTCTAGGGCGAGAGTGATAGCTAGGCAGCCAGAGCCAGTGCCGATGTCGAGGATATGGGACGTAGCGGGCAGTTTGAGGGTTTTGGCAAGGTCGATGATAGCTTCGCTTTCGGGACGAGGGATTAGAACGTCAGGGGTGACATGAAATTCACGGCCATAGAAATCTTGCCGGCCAAAAAGATAGGCCAAAGGTTCGCCACTAGCGCGCTCTTCGACCATAGCGTTAGCTGGATTATAGGGGTCGTCAAAATCGATAGGCAGGCGATAATCTTGGTGAGTGACAAGCCAACTACGATCGGCGTTAAGATCGGTGGCGAAGTTGTAAACAGCGATCAGTTCGGCGTCGGTAGGGTCGATATGGGTTTTAGCCCACTTGAGCCAGGCGCCAACAGTGGTTGGACTAGGCATTTTGGCGATTTTCTCTTTCGGCTAGGGTCAAATTATGGATAAGATCGTCAATATCGCCATCCATGGCAGCGGAGACGTTGGACCGAGAGAAATGAATGCGGTGGTCGGTAATACGATCTTGCGGGAAGTTATAAGTGCGGATTTTTTCGCTGCGGTCGCCGGAGCCGATCAGGCTTTTACGGGCATCCGAAGCAGCTTTCATTTCTTCTTGTTTTTGACGCTCGATTAGGCGAGAACGGAGGATAGTCATGGCTTTGACGCGATTTTGCTGCTGGGAGCGCTCGTCCTGCATGGCGACAACGAGACCGGTGGGAAGGTGGGTAATGCGTACAGCCGAGTCAGTAGTGTTGACGCCTTGGCCGCCGTGACCACCAGAGCGATAGATATCAATGCGCAGATCTTCGGGTTTGATTTCAAGGTCGGTTTCTTCGGCTTCGGGCAAGACAGCGACAGTGGCAGTGGAGGTATGGATGCGCCCTTGGGACTCAGTAACGGGTACGCGCTGGACGCGGTGGACGCCACCCTCGAATTTGAGCTGACCGTAAGGTTTCTCGCCGGTGAGGCGAATGATGACTTCCTTCATGCCGCCGGCTTCGTTAGGATTTTCGGACATCAATTCAACCTTAAGACCGTGACGTTCGGCGTAGCGGACGTACATGCGGTATAATTCCCCGGCAAAGAGTGAAGCTTCGTCGCCACCAGCGCCGGCGCGGATTTCCATGATGATTGGCTTGTCGTCGGCGGGATCGTGCGGGAGTAGTAATTCTTCCAGAGCAGCAGTTTCCTCGGCGAGTTTAGCGGTATAAGCTTCAATGTCGGCTGTGGCGAGAGAGCCGAGCTCGGGGTCGTTTGCTAATTCCCTGGCTTCGGCAAGCAGAGCTTCGTGTTGGTCAATTGAAGCCTTGAGACTAAGAATTTTCTCGATTTCGGCGAGGCGACGGGATCTGGTGGCAAAATTAGGGTCGGAAAAAGCATCCGGCGTAGCCAAAAATTGCTCGATTTCGGCTTTTTCAAGGGCTAAGTTTTCAAAAATTTTCAAATCCATGCTAGTACAATTTAGTTATTTATGCTATTATAACACATAGAGAGCGGAGTTGGCTCAGAATGCGGTTCTTTAGCTCAGTTGGCTAGAGCGTACGATTCACATTCGTAAGGTCATTGGT
>CAZCIN010000009.1:0-30133 GCA_964499245.1 uncultured Candidatus Saccharibacteria bacterium | reverse complement strand
GCTTATCTGTGGAAAACTATGTGGAAAAGTCTGTGGATAACTTATGGGGTGTTGTAGAAATTACAACAGATTCTTTCTAAAGCCCGTTTATCGGCTGGATATCTGCACCAAGTTTATTCAGGCGCTCCGCAAAATCTTGATATCCGCGGTTGATAGAATAAATATTTCGCAAAATCGAAGTTCCATCTGCAGCTAGCATCGCAATCAGTACCACCACTGCTGGCCTTAGTGCCGGTGGTGCTACTAGTTCTGCCGGTCGCCAGTTTGTCGGCCCCTCCACGTATACTCGGTGCGCATCTAGGAGCTCCACTCGTGCGTTCAAATTCTCTAGATAGGTTGTATAAACTGCCCGATTCTCAAATACCCAGTCATGGACCAAGGTGCGCCCTTTCGCAGTTGCCGCAATCACGGAGAAGAATGGTAGATTATCAATATTCAGACCAGGGAATGGCATCGGCGCAATTTTATCGGTCGGTGCCACTAATTCCGACTTATGAATTTTTAGATCCACCAATCGTGTCCGTCCATTTGCACTATAATATTCTGGCGAACGAGAGATATTTGCACCCATACTTTTAAGCGTTTCTAGTTCTACCTCCAAAAATTCAATTGGTGCCCGGCGAATCGTCAAGTTCGACTTCGTCACCAGCGCCACTGCGATGAAGCTCATTGCTTCAATCGGGTCTTCCGCTGGTGCATATTCCACATCTGTATTTATCTCATGGCAGCCAGTCACGCGTAAAGTCGTGGTGCCAATTCCTTCAATTTTCGCTCCCAATCGTTCTAGGAAGAAACAAAGATCTTGCACCATGTAATTCGGTGAAGCCCCCACTAGCGTTGTCTCTCCCGGATAAAGCGCCGCCGCCATCAAAACATTTTCCGTGACAGTGTCGCCCCGCTCGATCAAGACTATCCGCTTCGGTGGAAACTTTGCATTCACTTCATCAATCCGGTATTCATCATACTCTTGGCGAGCTGAACGAATTTTACCAAGTTTTCCACGCGCCGGCTTAGTTTGTTCCATTGTAATATCATAAAAACCGCTACAATTTCGCGCATCCACCTTCATGCCAAAAGCCGAAAGTGCCCTTAGATGTGGCTCAATCGTCCGCGTACCTAGCGTGCAACCTCCCGCATAGGGAAGCTTAAAATGTTTCAACCGGTGCGCCAGTGGCCCCATAAACATCAATATCGAGCGGGTTTTCCTTGCTGCTTCTACGTCGATATCGTCTAGCTCTAATTTGTCCGGCGGAGTGATCTCCAAATCTTGATTGTCGTCGCTCCAGCGACATTTCACGCCAATTGATTCTAGCACTTCGATAATCCGAAACACTTCTTCAATTCTCGCCACATGCTTCAGCCGAGTAGTTCCCCGGTTTAGCAGCGAAGCGCAGAGCAAGCCCACTGCCGCATTCTTGCTAGTATTAATTATCGCTTCCCCCTTCAACTCTCGACCACCCCGAATTCTATAACTTTGCGAAATCGTATCATTCACGGTCAGAATCTGTCCGCCCAAAACTTTTTGAAGCCGCTCAGTCAGTTCAAAAGAAATATTTTGACGACCATTTTCAATGCGGTGGATGGCCGATTGACTAGTTTTAACTTTTTTAGCCAGTTCTGTCTGCGTCCAGCCTTTCTCACGCCTGAGGCGCTCTACGATCTGCCCAATTGCCTCTTGATAAGTCAATTCTCTAGCCATCACTTTACTCCGCAAACAACATTATTTGCGTGCACCCAGCCCTCTACGGTCCCTCCATCTAGATATTCTCCGTCAGTCGGCACCACGCGCACAACGCCACCTTTGCGTACGTGGCTCATAATCGGATCAGTCACAACATATTCCTGATCGGTCGGTCCAAAATCATGCTCCCTCACATATGTCACGATTTCTTGTAGTAATCCCGGCGACATAACATATTTACTGACATTCACCAAATTAGACGGCGCATCTTCAACTTTCGGTTTCTCAACGATATCCGTCAGCGCTCCATCCGTGATTGAAAACACCCCGTATTTATCAACTTCGTTTTTCGCAACTTCTACTCCTAGAATCGCCGAATCGTCAGCATCTTTTAATGACTTTAGCAGACTTTCGGCTGCTGATTCTCCGCCCGGATTCCAAATAAAGTCATCTCCCATAAATACTAGCACCGGCTCATTTATACCAAATTCTTCCACGGCCATTGCGATCGGCACCGCTGTCCCATACTTACCTGACGGGTCCTGCTGGGCATAATGAATTCGCACATTATCCGGCAAAGTTTTTGCCAGTGCCAAGCGTTTTTCTTTGCCTCGCTCAATTAGATATTGATTCAAGGCTTCATTATCACGATAGAACTCCCGCACTTGGCAAGGCTCCACGTTCGAAATGACCATATAAATATCAGTTACGCCCGCCTTTATCAGCTCCTGCACTGCGTAGTCCACCAACGGTCGATCGCCAACCGGCAACATCGATTTCTCAATCACTTTCGTGATCGGCAGTCGCCTCGTTCCCCAACCCGCTACTGGAACAATTGCTTTTGTAATCATTTTTTCACACTCCACTTAAGATGATACCATTATATCACAGTGTGAATATTATAATAGGCAATTATTCAGAAAATAGTGGTTCTAATACCTTGACTGTTTTAGTATCATAGTCAATTTCTGCTTCCGCTCCGTAGGGAATGATGCAACGCGGCACCGAGTGTCCAAAATTCACATTATATAATATTGGGATTTCCACGTCTGACAACACTTTCTGCCAAACGTCCTTATACTCTTCGTAATATTTTTCCTGCATTGGCTTGCCGACTATAATGCCTCTCGCGCCAAACATCCCCTGTTTCTTAAATTCAAGTAGCATTTTTTCTAGATCTTCTGGTTTTGGACATTCATCCGAAGTTTCTAGGAAGAGAATTTTGTCGGTATATTCTTCGGGCTCTAACAAAACACCCGCTTTTTCTACAATCCCTTTCGCATCTTCATGCCGCCAACCGGTCATCGCCATATAAAATACCTCTATGCAGCCGCCGTATAACTTACCGCGTACTTTTCCTGTGCCTTTTAAGACTTCAAATCCGTGTTCCTCAGCATGTTCTGTTCGACCCGTTCCGATTGCTTCCACGCCGTAATTTTCGCGATCATCGTACCATATTTCGCTTGACTCGATTTCTAAATTTGTAGCGTTTACTAAAAATTTATCTAAATATTTTTTCGTGTACGGCAACATTTCCGTGTCGAGCTCTGCCAAATCAGCAATCAGCGAAGGTCCATAAAACGTTTCTAGCCCCAACCTATAAAACATCAAATGATTCATCGTCGTATCGCTAAATCCGCAGAAAATTTTTGGATCATTTTTTACGGCCGTGACAAATTCTTCATCTTCCATCAAATATGGCAAGGTCTGGTAAGTGTCATCTCCGCCAATTGCCGTGATAACCCCTCGAATCGTCTTGTCCATGAAAGCCTGCTTAAGATCAGCTGCCCGATATTCCGGATGTTCTGCCAAGGCATCAATTCCATCTAGAGCATGTTCCATCACTACTGGTTCTAGCCCCATTTCTTTCAGGCGCTTCAAACCTAGTTCTAACTCATGTTTAATAAATGGCTCACCTAGCAACCCTCGTGACAAACTTACGATCGCTACTTTATCTCCCGCTTTCAAACTTTTCGGTTTTATCATGATACTCCTTTGCTATATATTATATATCAAAATCATCACGATTAATCCTCACCATTCTGTCGCCTGGTAAATTAAAATATTTGCCAGGCGCATATTCGCGGATTGCTTTCAAAAAATCCCGTAACTGAGGCCGAGTTGCTTTGATATCCTTTTTGAGCAGTCCTGCTCTTAGCATTTCCAGTGCTATTTCCTCAGGCATTTTTTTAACCCAATCCCGTTGCCATTTTCCAAGTGGCAAGGTCTCTGCAATCAACGCGTCAATCTCACTCCGCAATTCAACTTGTTTTTGCCATAGCTTAAAAACCCCCATCTTTTCATCAAAATTATTCACCTGGTGATATAACCTGTTCCTCAAATATTCGTCTGATGAGTTCGATTGGTCTTCACGGAAATGCAGATTATGTTCCCCTGCGTATCTTAGCAAATCTTTTTTGGCCGGTGGTTTTTCAAATCCTAGCTCGATGTAATTTTCCAAAAAAGGTCGCCGGATGCCTACTGTATTCAGTACTGCTAGTCCGCGCCATCCTGTTCCTCGGATTAGATTAATCGCCACCGATCCAACCAAATCATCCAAATGATGTGCCGTATAAACCTCCCCACCAGCTTCAGCCGCCACCCGCTTCAAGAATTCATACCTTACCCTTCGCGCCTGTTCTTCTGAAGCATGCTCGCCAAGCTGTTTCTTCTCCACTATCACATCAATGCCATATTCTTTGGCTTGGCACTGCACAAACCCAGCATCTTCACCAGAGTTTTCCCGTATTCCATGGTCAAAATGCGCGATTAGCAATTCCGACCTTGGGATTTTTTGCGCCAAAAGATCCAGCATCACCATCGAGTCCACCCCTCCCGAAATTGCTAAAACGCGTTTCATATGGTATATTATAGCATATGGACACCTCTAAAATCCGTAATTTCTGTATCATTGCTCACATCGATCACGGCAAATCTACTATTGCCGATCGCATGATGGAATTAACTGGCACTGTCGAGAAGCGCGAAATGAAAGCTCAGCTGCTCGATTCTATGGATTTGGAGCGCGAAAAGGGCATCACGATCAAGCTTACGCCAGTTCAGATGCACTGGAAGGGCTATACGCTCAATCTCATTGACACTCCAGGTCACGTCGACTTTTCCTATGAAGTTTCTCGCTCGCTTCAGGCCGTTGAAGCTGCTATTCTGGTAGTTGATGCAACTCAGGGTATTCAAGCCCAGACTCTTGCCAATGTTTATCTCGCTCTTGAACAGGATCTCTACATCATTCCAGTCATCAACAAAATCGATCTTCCTGCTGCCGATGTCGACAAAGTCTCCGCCCAAATTATCAATCTGCTCGGTTGTAGGCCCGAGGATATTATCCCAGTTTCTGGTAAGACCGGGCTTAACGTTGATAAAATTCTCGATGCTATCATTGAGCAGGCTCCAGCCCCGCGACCGGCAAATACGCACGGCGTCACCCGCGCTCTGATTTTTGATAGCTATTTTGACGACTACCGTGGCGTTGTTCTCTACGTTCGAATTTTTGATGGTGAAATCCCGAAAAATTCTGAGATCCGCATGATGGCCACTGCCACCGACGGTATTGCGCTAGAAGTCGGATCACTCACTCCTAAAATGACACCAGAGTCCAGTTTGAAAGAAGGGAATATTGGCTACATTGTCACTAATCTCAAAACCACTCGCGAAGCCAAAGTTGGTGACACTGTTACTCTCGCCAAAACTCCTGCTAGTGCTCCCCTGCCTGGCTATAAAAACGTTCTTCCATTCGTCTATGCCGGCTTTTTCCCCGTCTCCAACGATCAATACGATGAACTTAAAGATGCCGTCGAAAAGCTCGCTATGTCTGACTCCGCGTTGCATTTTGAACCTGAAAATTCACCAGTGCTAGGTTTTGGCCTACGGATTGGTTTTCTCGGACTTTTGCATATGGATATTATTCGCGAGCGTTTGGAGAGAGAATTTAATCTCGATTTAGTTATCACGAACCCCTCTACAAATTACGAAGTAACTTTGGCTGACGGTACAGAACTTAATATTCGCTCCGCCTCCGATTTGCCCGATCAGTCCACGGTTCTCGAAATTCGCGAACCATGGGTCAAAGGCGAGATTATCGTACCTCAAAATATGATTGGTGGCGTGCTTGGCCTCATCAATGAAAAACGTGGCCACCAAACTAATCTTAGCTATATTGAAGATCGCGCCGTGATTGATTTTGAAGCGCCAATGGCCAATCTCTTGACTGATTTTTATGATCAACTTAAGTCGATCACTTCCGGCTATGCTAGTTTTAATTATGAGCTCGCTGATTATCGCGCAGAAGATTTGGTGCGATTAGATTTCTTGGTTGGCGGCAGCCGCATTGATGCACTTAGCCTCATGTGCCATCGTTCTGAAGCCGACGCGCTCGGTCGTGAAATCACTAAAAAACTCAAAGAAGTCATTCCTCGTCAAAACTATGAAGTTGCTCTCCAGGCTGCAATCGGCGCTAAGATCATCGCTCGTGAAACAATCGGTGCTTATCGTAAGGATGTTACCGTGAAAATCCATACTGGTGATCGTGACCGTAAAGCCAAGCTCCTCGAAAAACAGAAACGTGGTAAGGCCCGCATGAAGCGCTTCGGAAAAATCGATATTCCTAGCGAAGCCTTTACTGTCATGCTGAAGCGTGATTAAATATAACTATGGCATCTTCTGTCGAATTTCTCAATTTTGTTTGTGAGCAAATTTCTGGTATTGGTAGTGTGCGCTTCCGCAAGATGTTCGGTGATGGCATGGTGTACCTCAATGACAAACCAGTTATCTTAGTCTGCAATGACACCGCCTACGTCAAAAAGCTTGATTGTATTGCTGATTTGATGACGGATGCCGGAACCGGCATTCCTTACGACGGAGCCAAGGAACACTACATCCTTGATATCGACAATGCAGATTTTGCAAAAGAAATAGTTTTAAAAATCGAGGCCGTCACTCCTCTTCCGAAAAGTAAAAAGCGCAAGGCATGAATCCCGTCGATTTTTATCGTGAACAACAAATTTTAGAGCCATCCGATTTGCTCGCATGGATTGGTCAAAACATTCTTTTTGGTTGGCGCGATCGCGCTGGCTTCACTCATCCAACTATCAACGACCCTGAAGCTTATACTTTGCAAACCCCCGATGAACTTTTAACTTCTCGCACTGGTATTTGCTGGGATGTTGTTGAATTAATGCGTGATTGGTTCACCACGATGACTAATCTTCCGATTCAAACTTACTATATCTTCTATGATGACGGCGCTGGCTGTCCGTCACATACGGTTTTAACTTTTAGTCACAAAGGTCGAATTTGCTGGATCGAACCACCATATTTTGGCGCCGCTCTTCCATTTGACGGTATCCATAGTTATGAAAACGAAACCGACTTTGCTCGCGCTTTCCAAGAATATACACTCAAATGTTTTCAGACTTTTCATTTCTTACCTGACGATTATGCTGCAAAAAATTTCCGTCTTTACGCCTATTCAAAACCGCGTTCCCATATCAACGGTTGTGAAATGCGAGACCACATCGAAACTGGTCGCTTTGTTCCTCTAAATTCTAACTAAAATCATATATAATATAGTTATGAAGTCAAAAGTTTATTACACTAAAGAAATCACTCCCGAAAGCCTGATTAAAATTTATAAAGCTCTCGGAGCTAACTTACCTGGCAAAATTGCCGTCAAAGTTTCCACTGGTGAGCGCGGCTCGAAAGGCTATCTCAAAGCTAGTCTCATTGGCCCGCTGGTTCAACAAATCGGTGGTACAATTGTCGAATGTAATACCGCCTATGAAGGTGCGCGCGGTGATACCGCTGAACATTTGGAAGTTGCAAAAGAACACGGTTTTACTAGTTTTGCTGATGTCGATATTATGGACACTGACGGCGAAATGCGTATTCCTGTTGAAAATGGCAAGCATCTTGAATATGACATTGTTGGTACTCATCTTGATAATTATGATTCTTTGCTAAATCTTGCTCACGGCAAAGGCCATCCAATGGGCGGCTTCGGTGCCAATCTCAAGAACCAAGCTATCGGCATTGCCTCGCGTAATGGCAAGGCCTACATCCATATGTGTGGCGAAAGCGACAGTCCCGAAGAAATGATCGAGCGTCTCACTTTCGAAGAAGATGGTCGTATTCACGATCGCGACACTTCCCAGACTGCCTTCATCGAATCAATGGCTGAAGCCGCCAAGGCAGTTGATGATTATTTCCGCGCCGCCGGTAAGCCAATCGCCCATATCACGGTCATGAACGCAATTTCTTTGCTTTGTGATTGCGCAGCCGAACAGGATGATCCGGTCATGCACGACCTCGGCATCGTCGCCAGTCTCGATCCCGTAGCCAATGACCAAGCTTTTGTCGATTTTATTTATGCTAGTGATGAACCTGGTGCCAAGGAGCTGCAAAAAGAAATCGACCGTCAAGAGGGTCGCCATATTCTTGAATACGCTGAGGCACTTGGCCTTGGCTCGCGCGATTATGAATTAGTTGAGATTTGATTTTGCTGCTTGCAAAACATGCTCAAACAGCGCCGTCACCGTTAGCGGACCCACGCCACCAATTTTTGGTGTGATGGCGGATAGGTCTGTTCGCTCGCGCACTTCATCTGCCACGTCACCTACTAGCACTCCGCCCTCACTTGCTGTGCCAGCGTCCACTATCACGGCTCCGGATTTTACTAAATCATTTGTAATTAGATGCGGAGAGCCAGTCGCACTTACGATTACATCAAAGTTTATCAGTTGGTTTAAGTCGTCACCGCGGTGAAAAATCGTTACATCGTATCCCGAATCTTGCCACATCCTTGACAGAGGTTGCCCTACTAAACGCCCTCGTCCCACCAAAGCAATTTTTAAGTTCGACAAGGGAATATCGTAAGCCGAGAGCAACCAATTTATCGCCGTAGCAGTTGCCGAATCAAAAATCCTTATATCACCAGACGAATAATTGTTTAGACCGTCTACGTCCTTTTTCGGCGTGATCTTTCCAAGCATCTCGTCTAGATTTTGTTCGCTAGCCAGTGGTAATTGCACAATTAAGCCGTGCACGCTCTCATCGTTGTTCGCTTCTTCAATTGCGTCTGCAACATCCTCGCGACACCAATCTTCCACTCTCACGCCAATATCTTCACCGTACGCCTTTTTTAGCTCGACGTATTTTGTAATTACTGGACTATTGCTATTACGAATAATTACTAGTTTCGGGTGGATTTTGTTTGAAATCAGCGCCTTCACGGTATGTGCCTGATTCTCCTTCATATAGCCAGCAACTTCTGCTCCGTTTAGATTCTTCATTTACATAATCTCCACTGGCTCCTGTTGCAGCTCGTAGCCAAATTTTTCTAGTACTTTTTGTCGAATTTCTGCGCGCGCTTTGTCGAGCTCTGCATAACTCGTTGCGCTTTCGTTAATGAGTACCAAAGCTGCCTTTTCGCTCACCCTAAATCCATAAAGTTCTTTGCCTTTTAGGCCGCACTGTTCTATCAGCCATCCGGAATTAATTTTCCCACTTCCGTCTTCGTTCCGCCATAGTGGGATGCCTTTCTGCTCGGCTATGTCCACCCCACTTTTGTCTAAGTAAATATTTTTAAAGAAGCTACCGCTGCTCGCCACGAAACGTGGGTCTGGCAATTTATCTTTCCGGATTTTTGAAACTATTTGCCGGATGCTCTGCGGCGAAAAATCTGTTACATTGTGTTCGTCAATATAACGTTGCAACGACGCATAGAACGGTGCTGGCAAAGTTTTATTTTTGGATAGTTTTACCGTCACTGACAGAATAATAAATTTGCCCGCATCCTTACCATTATTAAATCGCGACGAACGATAGCTAAAGTTCATTTCTGATTTTGGAATGGTTACAATTTCATGTGTAGTTATATCGAAGGCCTCAACGCTTTCAAGAACTTGCGCTATGTCTTGCCCATAAGCGCCGATATTTTGCACTGGCGCTGCCCCAAGTGATCCGGGAATTTTACTCAGTGCTTCAATTCCCGATAGCCCCCGCGCCGTCGTAAACTCCACAAAACGATCCCAATTTTCACCGGCCATACCTCGCAAAGTCATTGAATCTTCATCTTCCGTAACAATCTCCACACCTCGCAGTTTATTGATGATAATCACGCCGTCAAACCCTTCGTCATGGCCAATTGTATTTGCGCCTTCGCCCATTATCCAAACTGGCAAATTTTGTTCTTTGGCAAAATTATACGCTTTGTGGAGATCTTCTATTCTCTCAATCTCTACTACGTAACGAGCCGGCCCGCCGATTCGCATCGTAGTCAGCTCAGAAATCATTACTCGTTCACGTATTTTCATACCAATTATTATATCAAAACTCTTCCAATTATGCCACCTTTGTGCTATAATACACTGCATATGGGTCGGTAGCTCAGCTGGTTAGAGCATCTGCCTCTTAAGCAGAGTGTCGAGGGTTCGAGTCCCTCCCGACTCACCATAACATAGTCCGAAAATCAACTCCATGCAAATGGAGCTGATTTTTTCGTCAGTTGTGCTATAATTTACTTATAATTAGTATTTATTAAAGTAGAATATAGATAGTTAAGCCCCTGCAGACGGGAAGTTGCTGCCGGACCAAGACACAAGTCGCTAATCTATATTCGCATTCCGTTAATAAAGAAAATCAGATTTAGCAATATTTCTCCTTTTCTTCATTGCGGAAGAAAAGGAGTTTTTATGGATAAACGCGCATCATCAAATGTCACTACAGACTATTCAATTTCGCGATTAAAAAAGATTATTTTCACAGCAATTTTACTAGCCCTAACGATTGTTCTATCGCGCTTTCTTTCAATCAAAACTCCGCTCATGAAGCTTAGCTTCGAATTCCTGCCAACCATGATTTGCGCCACTTGGCTGGGCTGGAAGTGGACTGTGCTAATGAAAGTTCTTGCAGACTTAATCGGCGCAACTCTTTTCCCAAGCGGAGCATTCTTCATTGGTTACACTATCACTACGGCAGTTGCTGGCTTAATTTATGGTCTTTTGCTCTATCGCCCCACTCCCACTAATCCATCTTATCGCCAATACGTCTTGCGAACCGCGATCGCCATCGTTCTCGTCGTTTTAGTTGCTAATCTCGCTCTCAACACTCTATGGACAAGTATCACTTCCGGACAAGCCTTTTGGCCACTGTTAGTCGGGCGCATCTATAAGAATCTCATTACTATGCCAGTAAACTTCGCAATTTTCCTAGCCGTCGAAGCTTTATTGCGCAAACCACTCAGCCGAATTTTGTATTCTGCTCCCGCCGATCCAATTGAAGAACATAGCTCCGAGCCATCCGACCATGATTAAAGCGCAAAATCTTAAGTTTCGCTACCGCGGCGCTCGTGAAAATGTCCTTGATGACATAAACCTCGTAGTGGAGACCGGCGAATGTGTTGCCTTGGTAGGGAAGAACGGCTCTGGTAAGTCTACCCTTGGCCGTATTCTAGCTGGACTAACCAAGTTTCGTGTTGGCGAGGTTACTATTGACGGGCGTAAGCCCAGCAGCCAGCCCATCGGTATCGTCTTTCAGAATCCAGAAAATCAAATTATTTTTAGTAGTATTTATGATGAGTTGTCTTTTGCTCTGCATGATTTAAGCCCGTCCGACGTCAAATCACGCATCGATGCTGCCTTGCAACGAGTTGATATGTTGGAATATAAAGACCGCAATCTTTACGAATTATCACTCGGTCAAAAACAACGCATTATGATTGCTGAAGCGCTTGCGATTAATGCTAAATATCTCATTTTAGACGAACCTACCACCATGATTGACGGCGCTGGCAAAGAAAAAATCCATGGCATCATTCGCGATCTTAAAAAACAAGGTTGCACTATATTATTACTGACCAATTCTGCCGACGAAATTTTGCTGGCCGACCGTACCTTGATTTTGGAACATGGCCATATAGTCGCTGAAATCCCTCGCGCTCAGTTGTTAGAAAAAGCCAGTCTCTTGCGCCAACATGGTTTGGCTCTGCCAACAATTCTGCAAATTACCGAAACATTGCAAAAATCTAATATCAATCTGCAACTTAAAGATTTCACTGTCGCCGAACTTTCGCGTGTTTTGATAAACGAGATTCACCATGATTAAATTTCTGCTTTTTCTCGCCTACACTACAATAACTTTTTTTCTGCCCAATAATTATTGGATTCTCATTCTACTCTTTGTTAATTTTCTTTTGATGTTTATTGCCCACTTTTTTGCTCAGGCCAGTTTGCGCAAAATTATTTTCGGCACGCTTAAATTCCTACCGTTCATTTTGTTAGCTTTCTTGTTTAACTTTTGGTTAGATAATCTTGAAAATGCCATCTGGATTTCTTATAAACTTTTCATCGTTTGCCAAATGACTATGACCTATGCTAGCACTACCAGCAATCTTGAAGTTGCTACTACGATTCAAAGGCTTTGTGCGCCACTTAAATTTTTTCACATTGATACCACCGATATCAAAATTCTCGTCTGTATTGCCCTCTCGCTTATTCCCACCTTGCGTCGCCAACTTTCCGAAATCCGTCTGGCCTGCGCCGCCAAGCATATGTCGATTAATCTCCATAATATCAAACCCATCCTCACTCGTTTTCTAACTTCAGTTTTTGCCCGTATTGAGCAAATCGAAGCATCGCTTCTCGCTAAAGGTTATCGAGAATAATAAATTGTAGTATAATAGTTTCATGGTACAGCATATTTCTAAATCTCAAAAAACTTTTCTATCACTTTTAGCCGGTCTCGTGATTGCCGTAGCTATCGCCGTCGGATTTCTTATGCTTGGTCGGGCTATCTCCCAGCCACGACCCGAGGCGTCTCAACCTGCCCTTCCAGCACCGGAACTTTCTGAGGGCATTCGCGGTGAGCAATTTGGTATCGACAAGAATATTAATGAGTCTACTCTCGATCAATATCTCGGTCGCGACGATGTCGTTTATCGCGACATGCGCATGTTTATCGACCCGGGCGATTATGCTGCGATTGGTGGCGATTCGTATTTGTCCGGCTTTGTTGAAGGTTTTGAAATCGTGCCATTACCGTACCTCGTTAACGTCACTGGTCTACCTGAAGCGGTCGGCGATACCTATACTGGCAAAACTCTTTTCACTCAGGACAAAGATGGTAATTATCACGCCAACTACGCTGAATCACTCCAAATCTTAAAAGATCTTTTTCCTCAAGACAAAACCATTTTCATCATGTGTGGCGGCGGTGGCTATGCCGGCATGACCAAGCAAATGCTCGTGAAGCTTGGTTGGGATGCCGACAAAATCTATAATGTTGGCGCCTATTGGACTTACGAAGGTGAGCACAATGTTCCTGTCAAATATGAACAAGACGGCAAGACTAATTACGCTTTTTGGAAAGCTCCATATCATCAAATTGATTTTAGCAAGTTGCACGAATTGAAAAATAATGAATAAAAAAATAATTTCCACCCTCTCTATTATAGTCGCCATCTTCGTTGTTGCTATTGCCAGTTTTTTGATTTTTCGTGATTCTAAATTTGAGCTTAACGATAAAATGTATGGCGATGGTCAAATTATCAATACTACTATTGATGATGTTGAGTCGAAAATCACCGAGCATCAATCATTCGCACTTTTTGTATCGCAACCTGGCTGTCGCACGGCCGACGATTTGCGTAAAATCGTCAAAGAATTTGCTAGTACCCATCGTCTAACTATCTATGAAGTTGATTACTCTGGCTTACGTGAAAGTGGACTTGTGCCCGGACTTAAATTTTACCCAAGTTTCGTCGTATTTCGCCGTGGCAAACCAGTCGATTTTCTCGAAGCAGACAGTCATGATGACGTCTCCGCCTACTCCACTCTTGATGGTTTTTCTACTTGGTTCACTGATCATATTATTTTGAAGGACTAATATGGCACAGGCCGGGATTACCCCACCTACCACTGTGCGTTTGATTTGCGACTATGCTGAACCACATTTGTCCGATCCCAGCGCTAAACTTTTTGAGCCGGGTTGTGGTGATGGCAATTTTCTTATCGAAATCCTAGAGCGCCGTCTTCAAAAGATCCCACATCATCCTGCTTCTACTTTTCAGAATGGGGTCCTGCTTGTGATTGCTAATTTATACGGCGTAGATATCCGACCAATTGCTATTTCTGAAACACGCCATCGTTTACAATCCCTCGCTACCGAATTTGTTAGTCGATACTCGCAACCTGACTATCGCTTCTTGCCACTACTTGAGCAAATTCTCGAACGGAATTTTATTGTAGCCGATTTATTGCAAGATTATTCTGCAATTACTTTTCCGCTTTGGCAGAAAGTCAATGATTTCGAATTTACAATGATGCCAACTACTTGGCCGATGGAGCCTGCGGTATGAAATATACGTTACGTCCATCTCAGCAAGAAGCCGTTGAGCAAACACTAAAATTCTGGAGGCAGGAAAAGCGTCCGACTCGCCGTAAGTTTCTCTGGAATGCGAAGCCACGTTTTGGCAAAACTCTTGCCGCCTACGATTTTGCTAAACACATTAATGCCAAACGTATTCTTATTGTTACCAACCGTCCTGCCATTGCCGATTCTTGGGCGCATGATTTCTTCAATTATATAGCACCAATCAGCGATTTTATTTTTACGTCCACCCGCTCTCAGCATGACCCCGAACGAATTTATTCCCGCGCTGAAGTACTCAAAAATCAAACACTACTTACTCGACCACTCATTCATTTTATCTCACTCCAGGACATTAAAGGGAAAGATCGGTCATCAAGTGACTTTAAGTCTAAGAATCGCTGGATTTTTGAAGTTGAGCAACCTTGGGATTTACTGATTATTGACGAAGGGCACGATGGGGCAGGTACTGCTAAATCTCGTGCTGTTTTTGATCGTATCAAAACCGATTTTACTTTGGTGCTTTCCGGTACGCCCTTCCGAATTCTCGCTAACCAGGAATTCGGTGATGATCAAATTTATAACTGGGCTTACTTAGACGAGCAAAATTCTACTACCACGCTTCCGCCACTGGAATTCCGGCTGTCAGATCCTATCACTGATCTCGATACCCAACTAGATTTTTTGGCCAGGGAACTTTCTGACTTACATTCACTATGGCTACTATCCGATGTAGAATCTTGCTGTGATATGAAGGTGCGCCTACAAAAGCACCCTGCGTTTAGCAACTACCAAATTATCCTTGCTGCCGGTCGTGACTCTGCCACTCATGGGCTCAAGACTCTCACTACCGTTCGTGAGGTAATCGGTGATCACCCAGAATTGACTCGCACCATCACTCTTAGTTGCGGCCAGCTCACCACCGGCGTTACTATGCCAGCTTGGTCTGCCGTTGTGATGCTTTATGATTCAAGCGACCTGGCTCGTGCTAGCTCCGCTCAATATCTTCAAGCGGCTTTTCGTGCTCAAAATCAGAAGCCAGCCCATATTTTTGACTTTAACCCTGCCCGTTGTCTCACTATTCTCCAGGATTATGCCGAGAATCTTTGCGGCCAAGAGCGTCTCACTGATTTGTTCACGCATCTCAAAGTTTCTTACCACGATCAAGGAACTTGGCGAGAGCTAACGTCGACGGAAATCTCTTTATTGCCACAGCAAATTACCGCTCGCGAGATTGTCGATAGTGGTTTCACTCGCGTCAATCATTTGTTCCAAATTACTCCCGAAATCAAATTCTCAGCCCGCACCAAGCGCATTCTCCATAAGATTGGGCAAACTATGCCGATCATTCATCGTGGTGCGCGCGTGCAAACTCCCGTTGAAGTCGTGCCGCGTTCGCATAAAGCTAAGCGTGAGGTTGCAAATTTCTATACAAATCAACTTCATGAGTTAACCCGCACCATCCCATTCTTACTGCATCTATACGCTCGTCAATATTCATCTGGTGATATAAAATTTTCCGACCTACTCCACCAAATTCCTACTCAAGATTTGTCCAAAATCACCGGCATTACAAAATCTGAACTTGAATATTTAATTTCTGAAGGGATCTTCAATGAAACTAATCTTAACCTTGCCATTACTGAATTTCTTAACCGTTCCAAGAATTACGCCGAACAAATTTTTCAGTACATCCCATCCCCACATGGTGGTGAAGTTTTTACTCCAGTTGCCATCGTTGACCAAATGCTTGATTTACTGGAGCAAGCAAATCCGGGAATTTTTAAATCGCCCGACCTCATTTTCTTTGACCCTGCTGCCAGTAGTGGGCTTTTCCTGGCGCGCGTTACTCGTCGTTTATTCCAAAACTTGCGACCCAAATTCGCAAGTGACCACGATTGTTTTTTGCATATTCTTTCGCAGCAAATTTTCGCCGGCAGTAGCTCAACTATTTATCAACATTCCGTTCTGAATACCTTTACTAGCCTTGCCGATTTTTCCGCCGCAGAAATTGAGCTTATTACTAAGAATTTACAAATCATTAATTTTCAGAAAGGAATCAAAATGTCCAAAACCTTCAAGCCTGATATTATTATTTCTAACCCACCATATCAACAAGGCCATCGCCAAGTCTATGCTGACTTTTACAAATTAGCCGTTGATCTTGATCCGGAAATTCTTTGTATGGTCTTTCCACTCGGCTGGCAAAAACCTAATAATCGCAATGGTCTTAATCGCATTAACTGTATCACGTACAAACGCGACCCACACTTAGTCAGTATTGATAATTATGTTGGTCGCGCTGCCGAGAAACTTTTTCCCAGTTTTGGTACTGGTGGCGTCAATATTGTTTTGCGTGACAAAAAGTATGATAATAACGGCATTATCAAGCAATACGAATCAGGGAAATTCGTTGACGAAGTCCCACTTTCGCAGATTTTGCCACTTTCCGCGCGCGAAGTTATCAAGCCTGAGGAGCTTACTTGCTTGATAGATTTGTTTGCAAATTCTCCAAAAATTTCTGCGCTTGGCTCTGCGCGCAAGCCCTACGGTTTTTATGCTGACCCTTTGCGTCATCCAGAAAAATACGGTTTGATCCTGCAGGACGATGCACAGCATAAAAATGATGTTCGACTTTTTGGTCTTTTTGACGACATTACGCGCGGTTATAAATTTATCCCGCGCAAAGATCTTCCTAAAATTAGTTCTAATATTGATGCTTGGAAACTTTTCGTACCCAAAGCTTGGGGCAATATGTCTGAACGTATCGGTCTTGGTGGTTCCTATGCCAATATCTGTGTTGCTAGGCCTGGTGACGTTTGTTCCGAAACTTTTATCGAATTCGGGCCTTTCAAAGATCAGAACGAAGCTTACCGTATGGCCAAATATTTCATGACCAAATTTTTCCGTGCCTTGCTCTATTTAGCTAAAACGTCTCAAAATACCGCCAAAGACAAATATCGTTATATTCCCGTGCCAAATTTAGCAGACAAAATTTTTGATTTGTCGATTTCCGAACTCGACCAAGTACTTTTTGATAAATATAAAATTCCACTTTGTAGCCAGAATTTTATAAAGCAAAATATTCAAAGTCGTAGCGAAAACAACATTGAACTTTTATAAAGAAATCTACTTGTAACGAATATCTAAATCAACATACCCATCAATGCCGGGCACTGCGCCAGAGTCGGTCAATTGCCACATTTGAAAACTTTTACTATAAGTTGGCCGATCATAATATTGGGCGAGCCAAACTGACCGTGTGTTGCGCTGCCAAAATCGTTCGAGATAGTTTTTGCTTCCATAGAGCATGCTACTGTGCCCAGCGTTTTCTATTGTGCCAAGAAAAGTATCAGCCACCTTTTGCAAAGTATAGAAACTCATACCTGCATGATTAAATTCTCTCCACTCTTCCCAGTCAAATGCTACGCCTAATTCAATCGGATAGTCTCCCACTTGCTCAAGCAACCACTTGGCTTGATTATCAGCCTCGCTTGTACTGTTCGCGCAGGAATAAAAATATATACCAACCGGTAGGCCTACTGCAGTTGCACCAGCAATATTTTCCTGGAAATATTTATCAAGTACATATTCACCGCCATATTCCACTTGGTATCCCACTCGAATCATTGCAAATTCTACGCCGGCTGCCTTCGCTTCGGCCCAATCAATTTCGCCCTGCCATGACGATACGTCAATTCCAATTTCGACGTTGCCATTTTTATAGTTTTCAATAATTTCTGCAATTGGCGTTCCTTTTTGAGTAGTATTCGTCATGTTGGGTTGCTCATTCGACTTTGGCGTTGGTTCAATAACTCGCAGAGTAAAAGATCGGCGCGCAACATTACCACTTGCATCCGTCACGACGTATTCTAGCGCGTAGTCGCCAGCTTTATTTAGGTCGTATTGACCCTCGATTTCACGAGTTGGATGGTCGTCAAAATTGTCACCACTCAGCATTAAATCCGTCAGCTCTCCAGCATAGCCAGTATTAACTATCTGAAGATTCTGCCCATAAATTGTCGGTCTTGTCGTATCGACGACGTTAATCGTAAATTGCTTAGTGCGTTTTTTATTTTTGATGTTATAATATTGAAATTCAACAGTAGTCGTTCCGAGTTTCGATGTGTCAATCACCACATCATCCGCCATGGACCCGTCGAGATGCCAAATATAATCGGACGCTTTCACTTCAGATCCAAACTCAGCCGTTAAATCACTACTTAAAACTACTGATGTCTCATCGAGGCGCCGTGTTTCAATCGAATCATGGATTAGCCAAATAGTAAAACTAACGGCAATCAATGCAACGGCAACAATTGAACCAATAATAATCAATCGACGGCGGTTATATTTCATCTTCAATTTCTACGTGGTACACCGCCATTGATGAAGTTCGCAACCTGATAATAGATGATTTACTAGAGGGCAAAACAGTCCATTTCATATACGACCGGTCATTATTCGGAGTACTGATTTAATTATATCAAGAAAAGTAGTTTAGTGCAGGGATAAAACCATTATATATTTTGAGCATTATTCTTCGTTTGCAAAGAATGGGTCGACCAGGTCTTCATCGAGGTCGTTCTCTTCTAATTCAACTTGTCTTTCTAAACCCATAGTTAAATTATACCTCAACTTGACAAAGTCAGGCTATTCAAATCTAATATTTTATGCTAGAATAAGAATGTCTACTTATAATTAAACCAAGAACGTTTTGGAACGACCCATAGCCTGGGTAACCAACGATATTGAAGAGCAGGTACTCGTTACCGGCTATAAAATATCGTTGCAAAACGCTCTAGATTATAGGTAGACACCGGCGAACGGTGCCTGCTTTTTATTTTGGCTTTGTTCGCAGAGGTGTCTACTATGATTAATAGAGAGAAAAGCAACGAAGCCAAAACTAAAGGTCAGAAGCCCAAAGTGTCTCCATCTGGCATTAAATCTCGTTCCAGAGTCAAAGAGCGGGGTGAGGTTTTTACAGAGCCTAGAGAGGTTAAGGCGATGTGTGACCTTTGCGAGCCAGATATTTCCAGAATTGATAAAAAAGTCCTAGAGCCAGGATGTGGCACTGGGAATTTTTTGACGGAAATACTTGCTAGGCGACTCAAAAAGTCCAAGACTAACCAATATGACATTTTAATAGCATTATCCAACATATACGGCATAGACATCGCTCCTGACAATATAGTAGAAACTCGTACTAGACTGAGAAACCAGATTTTTGACCACCTTAAGAGTGAACGTTCGGATAAGGATTTTCTCTTTGCTGTAGATTTGGTTCTCAAACATAATATCGTAGTCGGCGACCTATTAGAGGGTCGTAAGGATATTTTTCTCATCAATTGGACTCCAACTGGAGATGGTGGTTTTGAACTGGAAAAGTGGCGATTTTCCGATATTGAACAAGCTCGCTCTAAAACCGTAACCGCCAATAATTTCTCCTCTATTAACGACAGTATTATGCAACTCCTAGAAGATAGACCACCAGACAAACCAAAGAAACCTAAGCCAAAACCAAGGCAAAAGTCTAATTCACTTGAAGATTTACCAATGTTTAGTAAGAGGAGTAAAAAATGAGCATTCAAGATACAAAGCCAATCAAACAAAAGGTTATTTACGTTTATAACCATCCAAACTATCCAAAACATAATGGATGGCTAAAGATTGGTGACCAGACAGGACTAGACTCTGGCCGTATTGACGACCAAAATGAGGCCGACAACGTAGAAACCAATACACTATTCCAAGTACCGGCTGTTGATGTTTACGGTAATACCTTCCGAGACTACGACATCCACCGAGAATTGGAAATACGAGGCTTCCAAAGAGAGCCAAAGGCCAATAATGCTCGGCGTAAATCAGAGTGGTTTAAGGTAGATTTGGAGACTGTCAAACAGATTATAGATGACCGCATCCATTGTCGTGATGGTTTCGAGAATAAGCGACCAAGTGGAGAGAGTGACCAGGCGAAGATAATACTTCGCAAAGAGCAAAATGATGCCATAGATATGACGTATGCTTATTGGCAGAATCGAGCAGAGTTCCCCGATCGTAATTTTCTTTGGAATGCTAAACCTCGCTTCGGAAAAACTCTAACCTCGTATAAGTTCGCCGAAAAAATAGAGGCCAAGCGAGTACTTATCGTCACGAATCGTCCTGCTATTTCTGACTCGTGGGCTAGAGATTTTTATGACCATATCGAGCAAGACTCCCCGATCAACTACCTTTTTGCTGCCTCAAAGAGTTTTTTCGTTGGCGATCGCCGAGTGCCATCACGAGAGGACATATTAAACATACATAGTGACTTCGTCAGCAATTTGAATCGCCCGATGATTTTCTTCATTTCCCTGCAAGACATTAAGGGTAAAAGTGCCGACTCGGACGACTTTAAGAAGAAAAATCAATGGATTTTTGATATTCCTGGTGGCTGGGATTTGCTCATTATTGACGAAAGCCACGAGGGAGTACAGACTTCAAAGACCGCAGACGTAATGAAGAATCTGAATGTAGATTTTACCCTACATTTATCAGGCACTCCGTTTAAGGCTATCGCTGGTGGTAAGTTTACCAACGACCAGATTTTTAACTGGTCATATTCCGATGAACAAGAGAGAAAAGAAGACTGGGATCCAGAAAACGGTGATAATCCATACGAAGAACTACCACGTATGAACTTCCGAGCCTATCATATGAGTACTATGATGGAATCACAGGTTGAAGATGAAGAGGCTTGTTTTGATCTTGGTGAGTTCTTCAAAGCGACCAGCAATGGCTTCGTGCGGCCAAACGATGTCGAGAAATGGCTCGATAAGATATCAGGCATTACTAGAGATGAAGAAACTGGAGAAATTGCGGTTTTGCCAGTAGATGATAAACTGAATCAGCCGTTTGATAGCGAAGAAAAACGTGACCAACTGCGGCATACTTTCTGGTTTATGTCTCGTATCAATGAATGTAAGGCGATGAAAGAGTTGCTCAATAAACATCCGATATTTAAAGATTACGAAGTGATTTTAGCGGCTGGTAAAGGCGATGACGAACAGGAAGGCAAACGAGTACTAGAAAAGGTTCAGAATGCGATTGGGGATGACCCTACTAAAACAAAGACAATTACTTTAAGTTGCGGACAATTAACAACAGGTATTACGGTTCGGCCTTGGACGGCGGTTTTTATGCTTTACGGTACAACTGGAACCGGTAGCATTATTAAGTCTAGCTCAACGCAATACCTCCAAGCAGCGTTCCGAGCCCAGAACCCATGGAGTTATGGCGAGCATAAAGAGTTCTATAAGACGGATTGTTATGTATTCGACTTTGCTCCAGACCGAGTTCTGATGATTTTACAGGATTACGCAGTCAATTTAAGCTGTGGCGGTAAGAAAAATGAGGACCATAAACCAGCCATTCGCAAGCTACTCAACTATATGTCGGTCATTTCCATGGACGATAAGGGTGAACTGCGTGAGTTGGATGCCAAGGATATTGTAGAACTTCCAAGAAGACTTATTGCCAAAGAGATTGTTGATGGTGGCTTTGTCACCTCTAATAAATTGTTCAATATTGGTAATATTTTCCACGCTTCCGCCGAGGCACGTGCTATCATCAATAAACTCCAGGCCGTCAAGAAACAAAAACTAGAGAAAAAGTCGGAGGATTTGCCTGAGCCGCAGACAAAGGTGGATGAGAATGACGAAGCGATTGTAGATCCAGAGATTCTGGTTAACACATCCAACGGTGTTCTCAAGGAGAAGAAGTACGAGGAATTAACAACCGAAGAGGCTCAAATCGCTAAAGAGGCTGCCCAGAATAACGCTATTCTCGACACCACATTCCTGCCAGATGAAATCCCCGAAGAAAGGCAAGAACTCATCAAAGAAGCCGTTCAGGAGATTAAAGAAACCGCCAAGAAGAAAACTGAAGAACGCAAGAAAAAGGAGGAGGACGAATATAGAGATAAGTTGCGTGGCTTTGCTCGTACTATCCCAATGCTACTTCACGCATATGGGCGTAATGGCATTACCTTTGACGACCTGGAGAAAATAATTGCTGATGACGTTTTCGAGCAGATTACAGGTATTTCTAAAGACGAATTCCGAGTGTTGCGTAAAGAGAACTACTTCAATGAGGACAACTGTAATGTTGCCATCAAGGAGTTTATGAGCCGAGAAGAGACGCTCTCTAATTATTTCTCCATCGGAGTGGATGCGGATATTTTTGACTACATCCCGATGCAGGAGCAGAATCGTGTATTCACTCCGAAAAAGGTTGTTACGAAGATGCTGGATATACTCGAAGAAGAGAACCCAGAGGTCTTTAAGTCTACCAAGCGGAAATTTCTCGACCCATACTCGAAGAGTGGCTTATTTTTGGCAGGTATAGTTAAGCGGCTTTTCCAGAATCTACGGCCAAAGTTTAATTCCGACAAGGAATGCTTAATGCATATTTTGAGTAACCAGATTTATGCCTGGTCGCCAAATGATCCACTGCGTAAATCGTCCATTAACACCGTGATAGGGTTTATGCGTTTTGACCGCAATAATTACGAAGCCAAAGATAAACGAAGTCTAGAAGACAACTTTTTGAATTACGATCCAATGAATGAGAAAGGAGAAATCGATAATGATAAAGTTTTGGAGCACATACGCAAGTGCTGGGGAGAGGATATGAAGTTTGATGTAATAATTGGGAATCCGCCATACCAGTTGAACGACAATGGCAAGCGAGCCGCTGGTGCTGGTGCTAATGCTTCTGCATCACCTTTGTACCATAAGTTTATTAACTTGGCCCGTAGTCTACGACCAGATTACTTATCAATGATTGTGCCATCAAGGTGGATGGTAAGTGGTAAGGGTCTCGGTGCGTTTAGAGAGGATTTATTAGCCGACCACAGAATGCGAGTACTACACGATTTTCCAAACGATAAAGAGGTGTTCCCGAATGCTAATATCGACATTAAAGGTGGGGTATGCTATTTCTTATGGGATTTACGATATAGCGATAAATGCAAGTACTACGTCCACAACGAGGACGGCGACTCATATCTAGAAAAATACCTTGACGAAGATGGTGGTGTAGTTATTCGCTACGCAGAACTGAGTAGTATTAAGCAAAAAGTATGGTCGCACCCAAGCCTTATCGATACTAGTGATAACCAGGATGACCCAAGGCGATTATCAGCAATCGTATCAGTTGGCAAGCCATATGGCTTACGAACTGATACGATTTCAAACCCTGCTAAATATAGTCTGCCACCTATGTTTGATACTCCAGAAGAAGCCATCAAAGATGGAAAGCAGCCACTTGAAATATATGGCCTAGTTAAGAATAAACGAGTCAAGAAGTATCTACCATATGATTATCCTATCACTATTGGTCGTGCCGAAATATCTAAATGGAAGGTCTTTATTCCTGAAGCATATGGGTGCGGAGCAATAGGTGAGCAAATTCCATCTCCGATCCTTGGATCTCCGATCCAAGTCTGTACCGAAACATTCTTGAGGTATGGTGCATTTGATGAGAGATACGAAGCAGAAAATGCTCTAAAATACCTTAAAACTAAGTTCTTCCGCTGTTTGGTTGGTATTTACAAGAATACGCAACACACAACAAAAAGAGTCTATGTTGCTGTGCCAGTACAGGATTTTACATCAAATTCAGACATTGACTGGGCAAAAGAAGTCTCGCAAATCGACAAGCAACTTTACAAGAAGTATAATCTATCTCAAGAAGAAATTGATTTTATAGAGGATAAAGTAAAGGAGATGAACTAGGTGGATAAAATCGCATATCTACAGACATACCAGAAAATACAGCAAGAAATACTAGACTTAACATATAGCATAACTTTTGATGACGACCAGATAAATACATCATCAATCTATATTGCTGATTTAATTCTGAGAATTGCTTCCGAAATAGAGAGCATAGCAAAGACAATTTGTCGAGAGTCTGGCAGACATACAGATAAACATCGCCATTTTGACGGCGACTGTATAGAATCTATTCCGGACATAGAGGACACGTTTGGCGTTGTAATCGCTCCAAATATGCATTTTATGCAAGATGACAATCTTGTCTATTTCCCGTTTCGAAAGGCTGATGTAAAGCCAGACAAAGCAACACCTATCTTCCCCTGGAACAACGCTTACCAGAATTTGAAGCACGATAAGTTGGCAACGATTGGAGATTTTGCTACGATAAAATACCTCTTATCGGCTTTTTCGGCATTAACTATATTACTACATCTAGCAAAGGTTTTAACAAGTTCAGAGATTATTGCTTTGCCAGATAAAAATGGTATGTTTTGGAGACCTGGCCGGGGCAATATTTGTGCCTCATTGGATGATGATGCATTGAAAAACTATATACAGAGTAATAATGGTCAAAATATAAGTTAGATTACTAGCCCAAGAAACGCATCACTGCTAGGTCGGTGCTTCTTCTCCCATACTTCCATTCGACAAGTTCCAAGCACTAGACCATATCGTTTATCATTCTCAATCCATTCCACTCGACCATTGTTTTGGTTAACGTATGGCGGAGTCACTTCGTACGGGCTAGGCCTTGGACGGATAGGCAATCCCATCCAGGTGGGGTTCTTGGGCGGTATATCTTGCCGCTGTGAGCGATTTAGAGGCGATATGAGAGGCCTTTGGCCATAATTTGGGGAAATGTAAGCCTTCCTCTGGTAAGTACGGTGTCCGAGCCTCCTGACAGCCTCAATATTCTCTACGCTTCGCTGGGTAGCCTTTACAAAAGCCTCGTTGAAGTCTAAATGTGTTTCTCGCCACCTAGATATAGTCCGATCAGACAAGCCGCAGAAATAAGCGACATCCTTCAGACAATAACCTTGACCGACCAGTTCCACGATTTTGTCAGCAAGGTCTTTTCGATATTTTGTTCTTCGAGCCATACCTTAATTATAAGATACGACAGACAGATTATTTTTTATGCTGAAAATGGCCGCTTCAGGGAATAGATATCAGGTCGAGTGGACCAAGAATAACATTCCCTAAGCCGTAAAGTTCGACATAATGGACAAGATGACAAAATATTGCCTATTCAGAGGTATAATATAAATAAGATGGCAAGACAAATTGAAACTGAAGTTAAGAATATATTAAAACAACTCCTCCAGTATATCACAGAGAAAAGAACTATACCGGGGGCTTATTACAAAGTTCCAAGTGATAATCTAGCAAACTGGTACGCAGCGATGGAGTTTTTACAATCGATAAATATTTTGGATTTCGAAGTAGTAGATAACCACAATAATCCGTATAGCATCAGTCTAGTCCCTGCGGATGAGTATATGGAATTACGATATAGGATTACGACCGTTAGTGAAGCTGAGTTAAAGGAATTGTGTTCAAAATACAATATTGCCATACCAAAGGAATCGTCGCATAACGGTCATATTGGGTCTAATCCTGCAATGGAGATTGCAATACTGCAAGCACTTGGCGACACGAGCCCATATATTCAAAAAGATGGCGAACTTATTTACAGGCAGAAACAAGATAGATTGGATTTAATTGTTGATGATGAGACTTATCAAATTTCATTGAGGTCTGGCCAAGTTAGAGATATTGTAAGTGTTGCGGCTAATAGCGACTATATCGAATCACTCGTTTCAAAAGGACTTATTGAACAAGAAATAGGGCATACGATGAGCGACCCACTGACGACTATTATGAAAGACAGTATTTTTATGAACGAACTATCAAATTTTGCCCATATAGAACCAAAAGTCATAACGATATATCGTAATGGAGTGATTTCGAAAGAAGCTCTACAAGAATTAAAGCATAAAAACTACGTAAAAGTTGTCAATAGGTAAAGCATGGTTTAACACAGATTATATTATCAGTTAAGTTATTCAAAAAGATGGGATAAGCCGGGATACGAGAGCCTGGCTTATTTTTGGGGTTATACTGAACTCAGATGGCACAAAAAGCCGCTTGACTCAATGCCATCTGTCGAGCGGCTTTTTATATAAAACTTTAATTAAGGGGAGAAAGGGTAATCTAGTGGAATATTCTAGTCAATTATTGCAGCAGTTCCAAAAGACTTATGCAGACAAGTTCGGTGAAGATATTTCACTAGAAGTTGCGGCTTGCGAGTTAAAGAAATTAGCCACGCTCGTCAAAACAATGTATCCAAACCCAATATAGAAAGGACTTATTTTATATGACAGAGCCTGTACCAGGTGAAGTTCTAGAATATATCCAAAAGAAAGGCCTGGACTATAAGGAAATGCAGGGCGGCAAAGAGGTTGCGTTTCCGTGTCCGTTCAGCGGATGCGATGACGATAAGCGACCGTCAGAGGAGTTTCATTGCAACATCAATACTGAAACGGGGCTTTACTATTGCCATAAATGTAATGCTAAGGGTAATTTACTCACGTTGAAAAAGCACTTTGGCGACTCTCCTAAACCTATCCAGCCAAAACCTAGTCGACCCAAGAAGACGAGCCCACTAAAAATGGCAGACAGCTGCCATAAAGATTTGTCCGAAGAATATCGCCAATATTTCAGGGGCAGGGGTATTACAGACGAAAATATTGATAAATATAAACTAGGATGCGGTGAGTTTTATGGAAAGAAATGGCTTACTATTCCTATTATCGAACGAGGTGATTGTCGTCTCATCAAACTTCGAAAACTACCAGAATCGTCCGACAAGTCAAAGTATTGTACCTGGTCGTCAGGTGACAGTTCGGCCGTATATGGCGAAACCGAATTACAGCATTCTAACTCAAACTCCGTTTTGTTATGTGGTGGCGAGCTGGATAAAATCATCGCAGAGCAAATGAACTTTGGCATGCCTGTCATTTCTGGAACCGCTGGCGAAGCCACATTCAAAGACGAATGGATTGAAAAGTGTTTTAGGACTCGACGAAACGTTTATATTTGCTTGGACAATGACGAAACTGGTAAAAAGGCTACTATCGATATCGGTAACCGTATTGCAGAAAAATATCCTAATATCAGCGTATTTAAGATTAGCATCCCCGAAGAACTCGGAGAACATGCAGACTTGACTGATGCGAACTTGGCTGGCTATACAACACAGCAATTATTGGAAACAGCCGAGTTGATTGCCGGGGTATCCCCTATCGATATCAGTCAGTTTTCCGAAATGACCACCAGAGACTTGATTAGAATTCTCAATACTACAATTAAACACGATGATTTTAATAAGGCTATCGTATTTCTCGGTATGTTGTCGGCTTATACAAGTGAAGACCAAATGAATATCTTTTTGACAGCCCAGTCGTCTAGTGGGAAAAGTTACCTTGTTCAACAAGTCCTTGTCTTTTTTCCAGAAACAGACGTTAAGGTTTTCGGAAAGGTTACACCAACGGCCTTTTACTATGCCCAAGATTTGTCCGTTACAGACGATGGTGGTTTAACGATAGTTGATTTGGAACGCAAAATTCTTGTCTTTCTGGACCAAATGGATTATCAACTTCAAGAGAATTTAAGACCTCTGCTTTCGCATGACAAAAAAGAAATCACTTTTCTAAATACGAACCGAACCCATACTGGCACGAATAATGCAAAAGAAGGTATCTTGCGTGGTTTTCCATCAACTTTCTTCTGTTCCGCCAATCAACAGATGGACGAACAAGAAAAGACTAGAGCACTCATCATTAGCCCGGAAACATCGCAAGCCAAGATTGAGGCTGGTATTGATTTGGTACAAGAAAAATCCTGCGACAAGTCGAGTTTTAATGCTACACTAGCGAATGACCCACAGCGTAAACTGCTATCCGACAGAGTTCTCTATATTAAAAGTTTACACATAGATAATGTCATTGTACCTAGAGACTTTGAAGTGGGGAAACGCTTCAAAGAAACAATCAAAGGAAAGTTGCAACCAAGGCATCAAAGGGATATTCAGCACCTAAACTCACTTATCAAAGCCATTGCGTTATTAAATGCACCGACTAGAGAGCGTAGAGGCAATGATATAGTAGTGAAAAGCCAGGACGTAGATGCCGCATTTGAGTTATGGAAATATCTAAATCGCAGCCAAGAATACGGCATTTCTCCGGAAACGCTAGAGTTTTATGAATCTATTCTGCATCCTTGCTTTAAGGAACGACAATCCCGGAATGCAGCAGTGGTCGGAGTAAGCATGAGCGACCTGGCAGGATACTGTGCAAGCCAGGGTTTACCAACAAAGCAAGATTATTGGAGAAAGCAACATCTTCCTGCTCTTAAAAAGGCTGGTATGGTTAGTGAAGAAAAAGATGCTAACGACAAGCGAAATAAAATTTTCGTACCACAAGTCGATACGGTTAATGTATCTAAATCGCCGGCTCAAAATATCGACCCCCGGCCGATTAGTTTGACAGAAGAGGAGAAATATTATGTAGAACACGCAGACGAACTAGACCCGAAAAATAATAGTTAATTGACTTATGGCTATATATACCATATAATGATAATGTATATAAGTCAATGTCAGAAAGGTAATTCAAAATGACTACCCACATTGATAAGACTGAAGCCGTTTACGCAGGATATGTCCGTAAAAGCACAGAGGACTCTGGCAAACAGGTTCAGTCAATTGAAGACCAGATTAAAGCAATCAAAGCGAAAGCCAAGAGAGAAGGCTACAGATTAGTTAAGATTTTCAAAGACGAAAAGTCTGGCGGTAAACCTGGTATTCGTGACGGCTTTAACGCAATGATTGACTTCATTGAATCTGGTAAGGCTAACGGCATTATGGCTTGGAAGTTAGACCGACTGAGCCGCAATCCACAGGACAGCGGATACATCCACCAAATGATTAATGACAAGAAAATTCGCTGGATTGTTACCGAGAGCCGAGACTACTGTGAGGATGATGACATCATGTTTGACGTAGAGGCTAGTATGGATGCGAAATTCCGTAAAGACTTGATGAAGAACGTACGTCGTGGCATGGTTTCTAAAGCAGAGAAAGGCTGGATGCCATGTGTACCTCCAATTGGATATGTTAATGATAGATACGATAAAACTATCGTAAAAGACCCGGAAACCTGGGACAAAGTACGTGCTATCTTTGATAAATTCTTAACTGGCACCACAACCGTTGCGGAATTAACTAGGTTTGCGGACGAAAAATTAGGACTACGCACACATCAACGCAGAAAAAGTGGCGGTAGACCGCTGACTCATGGCGGTATTCGTGCTTTACTTAAAAACGAGTTTTATACTGGAGATTTTACTTATGCCGGCAAAAAATATAATGGAAACCACCCTGCACTAATTACACAAGAAGAGTTTAATAGAGTACAGCAACTTCTAGAGCCATCCAGCCGAGATACTAGACCGAAAGGCGGAGAAGTAAATAAGCGGATCTTTAGTGGTCTCATCAGGTGTGCTAATTGTGGATATGCAATTGTTACCGAGGACAAGCACAAAACCTATAAGAATGGCAAAACTCAGACTTTTACTTATTGTCACTGCAGTGGTAAATGCAAAGATTTTAAATGTCCACAGAAGAAAATTAACCTACCAGAAAAAGAATTAGTTGAACAGGTTAAAGCAGAACTCAGCAAGTACACTATTGACCCAGACTTCTTCGACTTGGCTAAGAAAGCCTTGGCCGAAGAAGAGGATGCTAGGATTAAAGTTCAGGAATCAAAGATTAAAGAATTGAGAACCCAAAGGGATAGGGTTCAGAACGAACTTAATAATCTTCGTAGAATGCGTTACAAGGGCGAAATTACCGATGACGCATGGTTTGCTAGTGAGTCGCATAGTCTAGAGAATCAAATTGCTGCATTAGAGACATCAATGACAACCGTAGAGGCTGCTGCTAGAGATTGGCGAAAGGTAGCAAATGATATTTTTATCTTTGCTAAATATGCCAAAAACGACTTTGATAGTGACGATTTGAACCGCAAGCAATACGTAATGAAGACTTTAGGCGAGAAAATGGAATTGTCTGGTCGAACCTTAGTATTTACCCCTAGCAAGTATTTAATTCCAATCAAAAAAGCCGTCTCTAAAACTAAAGAAGTTAAAGAAACGGCTCGAACCTGCGATTTACAGAGGTCAGAAGACCTAAAAC
>CAZCIN010000008.1:0-31906 GCA_964499245.1 uncultured Candidatus Saccharibacteria bacterium | reverse complement strand
CATGGTCAACGTGGCCCATCGTACCAACGTTAATATGTGGCTTGGAACGGTCAAATTCTGCCATTCTTTCTCCTTTTAATTATTATTTGTGTCAGAGCGCTAATATCAACCAGCTCCAACTCTACCTATATATAATAACTAATCTGTTCAGAAATGTAAAGGGTTTTGGCAAGAAAAAGTCTCCGCCAACATATCATGACAGAGACTTAAGTGATTTTTTGTTGCTTGGCGACGCTATCTGACGCGGCTGCAAAGATAGGAAACAATCGACTCGATATGACAATCGGTAGCATCAATGAACGGCAGAGCGGTTGAATCCCAAATCTTACGCAACTTAGCCCTATTGTGGCTGCAGAATTGAATCCAGCCATCGCTCGACATCGTGAGCCCTAATTCCGTACAGCCCAAGACTACGCCGTTTATCTTATGCTTCTCAATCATTTTGGCAACCTGCAGGAAAAGGAACTCGCGCGACTCGTCCTTGAACTCGTTTTGGCAGAGTTCATTGAAGATAATATCATCGGTTCCCTCCATAGCGTCAACGGGCGGGGTGAATACCTTGATGCCCCTCTCGCGGAAATACTGCAAGATAAAATCTTCCTGCATTGTAAACTTAGTGCCAATGAAACCAACTCTGTCGATGCCCTGCTCATGAACCACTTCGGCCGTGCAAGCGCCGATATGGATGAGTGGCACGCCGGCAATCTCGGCGACTTTGGGAGCGACTTTATGCAAGGTATTAGAGAGAATTGCCAACGAATCGATGTTACTGCTCTTCTTCATCTGTAGAGCCATTTCTGCCAAACAGCCCGTAACGGCATCCCAATTTCCCTCGTGCATCCATGCATCAATCTGAGCGAAATTCCTTGATTGAAAGTCGATGTCGGGGGTGTTGAGTCCACCCAAACGTTCTTGCACTCGGCGTGGTACTTTCTTTAGATAAATCTCGGTCGACGGCCAGCCGGTTCCGCCAATGATCCCTAGTAGGGGATGGATATTACTCATAATTGCTCCTCCTCGGAAAAAGATTTACCAAAAAGCATCGCTAAACTAATAAACTACGATGCTTTTGGCATAATGTGATTATTTTAACAGATTTTCCAGAAGATAACAACTAAAATAGCACCAAGCAGAAACCCCGCGTTTTACCGCGGGGCTAGCCATAATCTTTGCCTAGGTAGGATCAATAATGACCCGACTTGCAGAGATTACCATCGCAGAGATAATAACTCGGCGAAACCGTAAACTGGAAATCGTTGTCACCGACAACATAGATGCTGTTATGGGCGCTCTCAAAGAAGCCACGAATCCGGTCGGCGCCAGAAAGAGCACAGGACAGATCCTCGGTTTCCTCGGCACCGGAAACGCAGACGAAAAGACGTAAAAAATCTTTACCGTCCAGTTTCACAATGATGCAGGCAGAACCGCTGTGTGTTGCCCAACCGTTTTCAGCAATCATCTGTTCAGGTTTGTCTGCCTCCGGAGCGGAAGTCTGCCCTGTCTTCAGGTAATGTTTTACTCTCCGAGCCAGATAAGCAGTCTTGAGTGCCGAATAGGCGTAGCAATTTACCAGTTCAATGTGGTTATCGTCAGGATCATGCCAGTCAATCGTATGACTGCCGCGCGGCGTAATGCTTTCTACATACTCGCGCTCGCAAAGGTCAATAATTGTACCGTCAGTGTCGCATTCGCTGAGGCCTTTACCGAGCCAAGCGTCTGCCAGCTGTGACAAAGCAACAACCGTAACACGGATACAACCGTTACCGGTATCTCTAAAAACCGGAACTCCACGGGCCTCATCGCGGGCCCCGCCAAAACCATGCTTGATCATGTGCCGATAATCCAACTTAAAAATTGCGTTATAAACTTTCTCCATATTCCCACCTCCTTAAAACGTCTGGAGAAATCGCTGTAAAACTGCTCCTATGCAAAATATTTCATAGGCTTGTACTACCATTGTAGCACAGATTTATAATTTTGTCAATAGTTTTAGTGCTTTTCGTAACTCTAAAGCCCCCCCTATACAGGATTAGGGATCTTATTCTAGGTTTATGCTCTTGCCAGGCTGGAGCGGAGCGAATTTGGTGCCTACCTCGTCGGCAACTTTGGCGAGCCAATTATTATTGATGTCATTACCGAGGTCAGATAGTACGGCATTATGGAACGGAATGGCGATTTCTGGCTTGACCCGCTTGATATATTCCGCGCCCTCAGAAACTTTGCACCAAGGAGCGGCGCTGGGGACAAAGAGCACTTTTGGATGTTCGAAGGAAGTTGGAAGATCAAACGAATCGCCAGGGTTGACTACAATCTCGTCGATAATAACACCTGTGTTAGAGCACGGCACGATCCCTGGAACGATGGTAGCGTGATTTTGACCGAAAAATTGTAACTTGAAATTTGGCAGTTCCCAAACGGTGCCGTCCTCAACTTTCTCGATCGGGCGACCAGCAAGCTCGTCGATTTCTAGATCTTTTGGCGCAAAAATCCGCGCTTCGGGGTTCTGCTCGAGAATTCTTGCAAGGATTTCAGGCTGGAAATGATCGCTATGCTGGTGAGTGATTATGATTGCGACAACGTTGGTGAACTCTGGGAGCTTGTGCATAAATTCAACAGGGTCACAAACAATTTTTTGGCCATTTTTGTCAACGATTATCCCAGAATGTTCGAGTTTTGTGATTTGCATATTCTATTTCCTTCCTTTACTATTTTGGCTAACTTTAATTTCTTCGATTTGGTCGCGCAGGGTGGCAGCGAGCTCAAAATCGAGGTTGGCAGCGGCCAGTTGCATCTGTGATTGGAGTTCTTTGATAAGGCTGGGTAGCTCTTCCTTTGGTATGCGTTTCAGATCAAGGCTGGTGGCTTCCTCTTTCTCGGGGATAATCGCACGCAGGCCTTGACTGATTTCCTTGGAGACCGAGCGCGGAGTGATGTTGTGTTCTTTATTGTAAGCCTCTTGAATCTCACGACGGCGATTGGTCTCGCTGATGGCCTTTTCCATGCTCTCGGTGATCTGATCGGCGTACATGATGACCTTACCCTCGACATGACGGGCGGCACGACCAATGGTCTGGATCAGTGAGCTTTCTGAGCGCAAAAAACCCTCTTTATCGGCGTCAAGAATCGCCACCAAAGAAACTTCCGGCAAATCCAGCCCTTCACGTAGGAGATTGATACCGACTAGCACATCATAAACACCGGCTCTGAGGTCGCGCAAGATGTCGCCACGCTCAAGGGTATCGACGTCGGAATGAATATAGGCAACTTTGACATTGCGTTCCTTGAGGTAATCAGTGAGATCCTCGGCCATCTTCTTGGTAAGGGTGGTGACAAGAGTGCGTTGCTGCTTGGCGACGCGTTCCTCGATTTCGTTCATGAGATCATCGATTTGCCCAGCGGAGGGACGCACCTCCACCTCCGGATCGAGCAAGCCGGTCGGACGGATGACCTGCTGCGCTGGTTCGGGCGAATGTTCAAGTTCATAATCTCCAGGGGTCGCGGAGACATAAATCGCATTCTTGATATGGTCCTGAAACTCAGTGAAAATTAAGGGGCGATTATCAAGAGCACTCGGCAAGCGGAATCCATATTCGACCAAGGTTTCCTTGCGGGCGCGGTCACCATTATACATACCACGCAGCTGTGGCAGGGTCATATGCGATTCGTCGACCATGATCAGGAGATCTTTCGGGAAGAAGTCAAGCAAAGTGGCCGGTGGCTGGCCAGGTTTACGACCGTCGAGATGACGAGAATAATTTTCAATACCCTTGACAAAGCCGGTCTCGCGCAGCATCTCAAGATCGTATTTAGTGCGCTGACTGAGGCGCTGAGCCTCGAGGAATTTATTGTTTTTCTCAAAATATTTCAGGCGTTCTTCAAATTCCGCTTCAATGCCATCAAGAGCGCGGTCGAGCTGGTCTTTAGGAGTGGCATAGTGGGTATTTGGGAAGATATGGATCCGATCGGGACGCTCCAGAGTCTCGCCGGTAAGCGGATCGATGAGACGGACAACCTCGAGATTATCAAAACCGAATTCAAAACGATAGCCCACTTCCCCATTCGCGGGATAGAGGTCGACAGTGTCGCCCATAACGCGGAAATTGCCGCGCTCAAACGCTAGATCGTTGCGGTGATATTGCATGGCAATGAGGTATTTGATGAAATTTTGCTGGCTCAAGGTGGTAGAGGTTTGAGTCTGGACGTTCACCAAGGACCGAGCTTCCAAAACAGTAGCATTACTTGGTCCCTCGGCAACCTTCCAAACCCCGTTTTCTTTCACTAGAGCTAGTGACATTTCGGTGTAGTGGTCGGGAGAGCCGATGCCATAAATACAGGAGACCGACGCCACTACGATTGTATCGGGGCGAGTGAGCAAAGCCACCGTGGCGGCGTGGCGTAGACGGTCGATTTCCTCGTTGATGGCGGAATCTTTTTCGATGTAAGTGTCGGTCGAAGCGATGTAGGCTTCCGGCTGGTAATAATCGAAGTAAGAGACGAAATAGTGCACTTCGTTTTTAGGGAAAAACTCGCGAAATTCAGAATAAAGCTGAGCGGCAAGGGTTTTATTGTGAGCGAGGATGAGGGTGGGACGCTGGGCCTGCTCAATGATATTAGCCATCGTAAAAGTCTTGCCCGAACCAGTCACGCCGAGCAGAGTTTGCTCGCGGACATTGGCCTTTAGCCCCGCCACTAGCTGCTCAATAGCTTGTGGTTGGTCGCCGGTCGGCTGATATTTAGAAACCAGTTCAAATTTAGGCATATATATTATTATAACACTATATTTGCGAGCAGAGCGTCTGTGGGCGTGGTATAATGGAGAAAATGAGTGCGAGGAAAATGCCGATTTATCGGATACGGAGAATGATTGCCGCGGTAATCGCGGTGCTGGGGTTGGTGGGGCTAGTCATCACGCATCCGGATAGTTACGAAAAGATTATTGGTACAAAAGAGACCGATGCCGAATCGGTTGAGGCGGGTTCGTCAGTTGATAATAGTAGTACAATCTTGGCTACCTCGATATTAGAAAAACTAGAAGTCAAGGGCCGAGCGCCCAAAACCGGTTATACCCGTGAGGAATTTTATGACGGTTGGCCAGAGACCGAAGGTTGTAGTCTGAGGCAAAGGATCATTCGTCGCGAAGTGGGGGAAACGGCAGTGCTAGCGGATAATCAATGCACGGTTATCAAGGGTGAATATGTTGAACCTTATACCGGGCAGGCACTCAGCTTTAATAGTCGCGAGGAATTTTCGAAAGGCGTGCAGATTGACCACGTGGTGGCACTCTCGGACGCCTGGCAGAAGGGCGCTCAGCAGCTGACGAAAGACGAGCGTTATAATCTTGCAACTGATCCGCTAAACTTGCTCGCGGTGGAGAGTGCGGCTAATCAGCAAAAATCAGATGGCGATGCGGCAACTTGGCTACCAAAAAACAAGAGTTTTCGCTGTCAATACGTGGCACGACAGATTTCCGTGAAATACAAATACCATCTCTGGGTAACTGAGGCAGAAAAAGCAGCAATGGGGCGAATCCTAGAAACTTGCCCAAATGAACCGGCTGTAGGAGCTGAACAATAGCAAGTCTCCCCCGCGAGGGGGGTTATACTATCATTGTAGCACAGCTTATGCTTTTTGTCAAGAGATTTTGTTCGGTTTTTGAAAAATAACAGGGGTGAAATTGTGGAAAAATTAAACTGATTTTGGCAGATTTTTTATAAAAATCAATATTGACGATAAGGACGAGCGTGATAAAATAGTATCAGAAGCTTGGGCGAGGCCTGACGTTGAGGGTCGCCAAAGGTTCAAAATATCATTTAGCACTAGGGTGAAAGAATGTGCTTATATCTATAAAATAAGGCTCATGCGAGAACTGCGAGGGTCTTATTTTTTGCTCAAAAAAATCGGTCGTTGACTAGACGTATACCGATTAAGAGCTAATTTTTAGTCGCGCGGTAAAGATTTTCCCAGTCGCCAAGATCGAGATCACTAGGACGACAATCGGGATCGATCGTGTGCTGATCGAGGAGAGCGCGCCAGTCGACTTTGGAGCGGTTGGTACCAGCAGCGAGATTTTGGACGAGTTTTTTGCGTGGGCTAGAAAAGCCAATTTTAGCAAGCTCAAGACAAGCTGAGCCAACGAGCGGGCGTGATAAGGGTGTAAGAACGATAACTTGGCTATCGACTTGGGGTGGCGGCGTAAATTCAGCGGCCGGAACAACGGGACCGAGTTCTACCGTGGCGAGATTTTGGACAAATAAGGAAAGCAACGTTTGATGACCGTCGCTTGCGGCGATACGCTCAGCAACTTCTTTTTGAATCAGAAGTACGATTTTGGCAGGCAGAGCGGAAGTCGTTAGAAGCTGCTTAATAATCGGGCTTGTGATATAATACGGAATATTGCCAGCTATGACATACTTCCTTTTATTGGCAATAGCGGAAAGGTCGGTCTTGAGGATGTCAGCATTGATAACCGTGAGGTTCTTGCCCGGGAAGGAGGCAGGTAGATTCCCTGCTAGGCGCGCATCATATTCAATGGCGACAACCTCGGAAAAATGACGCAATAAACTGGAAGTAAGCGTGCCGAGACCGGGGCCAATTTCGACGCAAAGCTCGACATCTTCAACTTGCGCAAATTCAGCAATTTGATCGAGCAATTCACGATTTTTGAGCCAGTGCTGGCCGAGAGATTTATTGTTTTTCATAAGTTAGTACCAATGATGTTGCCACCAGAAATCCATGGCTTGCTGCCAGCCACCGTAGCGAGTAGTGACATAATTAATCATCCAGCGAATCTGAGTGACTGGATTAGTCTGCCAGTCGTCGCCAAAAGCGGCAATTTTATTCCCAGGCAACGCTTGCGGGATACCATAAGCACCAGAATAAGCGTTAGTAGCGTCGATACGGCAGCCGGATTCGTGATAAATCAGCTCGAGGGCGACTTCCAAATCAAGCTCGGAGACGCCGGCCTCACGCGCCCAACCAGCGCACTGCTCACGTTCAGGTGGGATTGAGACCTTGGAACCTACCACCACAATCTCGGTGACCGGCTCAAGGGTGATTTCTTCAGAAATGAGTGTACGGGAGACCTCTTGATTGTCTACAAATTCAACGTGATATCGGCTGATACGGCGGCCGTCTTCACCGGCCCGCTCAAGGTAAGTTTCGCCCTTAGCGAGATTGGCATCGTAACGAGTCTCAACCGCGTAGGGTAAAGTCTCGTTGACTGTAATAGTGCGTCCGCCTTTACGCTCAATGCGATAGGTTGAAACAGCGCCAGCTTCAAGGAAGTTACTATTAAACTCAACCGAGAATTCGTCACCGTCATAGACGGTCAGGCCAGCTTCAAGGGCAATTTGTTTGGGGTCGTAACTAGCGGTCATTAAATAGTGACGCTCGAGCCCATCAATCATGATAGCGGGGCGAGCACGGTGGATATTGACATTGTAATCACCGGTAATCATTGCATCAAGGCTTGGTTCGACGAGGTCGGTTTCGGAAACGGTCACTCCGGCCTCGGATAGCAGCTCAGCAACAGTCACGGTTTTGGTTTTGACGACAAGGGTGGAATCTTGGTCGTGAATTGTGACAAAATAATCTTCACTGGTGGTTTTGATAGGGGTACCATCATCAGCATAGGCTTGACGAGGGGCAGCAAAAAAATGGCACGCCAAAAACACGCCAAAGAGCGCAATCAGCGCGGCGGAAAGCAGATACTGAAGACGGAATCGTTCAATTTTAAGCATAATTCCATCTTAATTATAACATAAGTCTTCGACTTATGTTGCAACATCGTCGCGCTCGAAATAATACGCAAGCACATTGTTTACTCACTGCTCCTTGTTGTAACAAAATTTAGGTGAAAAGTACAGGAATTAACCGCGCTTAGTATGCTGACGATGACGCAGTTTGATCAGATAGAAGGCCGTGGCAATTTGAACAATTAGGAGTAGCGCGGACAGGCCAAAAATGTAGGGCAGACCAATTTCGAACATTTGGCCACAGAGGAACATACCGATGGCGTTGCCGGCGGTATTGACGACATGCTTGGTGGTATTGTATTTGAGCTGATGACGGTTATCGACGGAATTAATGTAATAACCTTCAGTGATATTCTCATAAGACGTGGCGCTCAAAATCGTCCAGGTGAGCGCAATGAAGCAAAGAAAAAGATCGCCAGAGAGGAAAGCGGCGGAGAAAATCAGAAAACGTGTCCCGAATTTGATAATAATAGTCAGATAATCATTTTTGGGCGTAAAATAACGCAGGGCGAGAATGCCAAGCGCGTCGGCGGCGAGACCGACTAGAAGTAGATAAGTTGTGGCCATACCGGCGGAGAAATCAAAGAAATCAGTCGCGATTAACATTTGTAAACCGACAACGGTCGTATAAGCAATCCCGCCGACAAAGGTATAGACCATATAGAAACGTTGGAGCTTATGTCCGAGCAAAAACTTTATAATTGAGAAGCGACTAGCCGGGGCAGATTCAGTCATAGTAATATCAGCATGATAAAGGACGCCGGCAGCAGCAACTGAGAAGATTGCCGCAATCATGAGACAGGTGTTGTAATCAACAACAAAATTACCGATTGTGCGCCCAATCAAGACGCCTCCGATGAGAGTGCCAATGTCGCGAAAAAGATACTCAACCAGTTTACGACGGCTATAAGTGCGATTACTCTTCATAACGGTTGTAAGAAGCGGATAGACACTCGAAACAACTAGTGACGAAGTGATGACATCGATTGCGATACCGGTATCGATTAAGGCGATTTGGTCGGTGTGATTAAGGAAAAAAAGCGACAAAAGGTTGACAGCACTGACAATAAGCGCAAGGGTGATGAAATTTTTGATGCGTGACATTTTGACATAGCGGCCCGCAATAATCACGCCGACGATTCCAAGCACCATGCCAAAGCTAACGAGGCTACTAATGCCAGCGGCAGTGAAACCATTTGATTGTAGCCAAAGCTGACGAAAGTTCTCCCAAAGACCAGTGGAGACACTAAAACAGGCCAGCATAATCAGAATTTGACGCTCAAGGCGAACTCGACGAGGCGGTTTGACGCGCAACCGTTTACGTCGACGACTGACAGCGTCCATGTACTCGATGATGGGATTCTGCCAAGTGGGCTGCTTAATGGCAGAATGTTGATAAGGACGTTTGGCTAGTTTCCGAGCAGAGCGGGAGGTGCGGCGAGCCGATTTCGCAGCAAGACGAGTGGCCTTCTCAACCCGTCGTACTGATTTGGTCGCCCGCTTCACCCTTTTATCCATTCTCTCATTATAGCACAAGTGGTTTGACCTGGCAAAATGAAACTCAATCTGCTATAATGTAGTGGTGACGGAGGAAAAGCGAGGAAAAGCCACACTCAATCCACGGCAGGCAGAGGCGGTGGAGACTTTGTCAGGCCCAATCTTGATTTTAGCTGGGGCTGGTTCGGGCAAAACTCGGGTTTTGACACACCGCATTGCTAATTTAATTAAACATGGTGTACGGCCGGATCAAATTCTAGCGGTAACCTTCACAAATAAGGCTGCCAAGGAAATGCGCCTGAGACTTTGGAAGCTGATTCAAGGTGCGGATACGGAAGCGCCGCGCAGTTTTATGCCCTACATGGGGACTTTTCATGGTATTTGTGTGCGATTGCTACATATTGAGCACGAGGCAGCCAATCTACCGCAAAACTTTACGATTTACGATGCAGATGATCAACTGACTTTGGTGCGGCGAATCATGCGCAAAATGAATTTAACTAGCGACAAGTCATTGACGCCAAAAATGGCACTTGGTATGATTTCTAGTTACCAAAATGCCGGCTTTACGCCGACGGAGGCAAAGCAAGATGCGATTTATCCAAATCAAAAGAAAGTAGCAGAAGTTTTTCAGGCATACGAACAGGAAAAGCGCACTGCCGGAGCGCTGGACTTTGATGACCTGCTGACGCGAACGGCAAGTTTATTAGAAAAAAATAAAGCCGTACGTGAAAAGTGGCAGAAAAGATTCCAGCATATTTTGATTGACGAGTATCAGGATACAAATGCGGTACAATATAAACTTATTAAGTTATTGGTGGGGCCGGAGCGAAATATTTGCGTGGTGGGCGACGACTGGCAGTCGATTTATTCTTGGCGCGGAGCAGATTTTACAAATATTTTGAATTTTGAGCGGGACTTTCCAGGCGCAAAAGTGATTAAATTGGAACAAAATTATCGTAGCACTGGTAATATTTTGGCAGCATCACAAAAAATTATCAACCAAAATAAAACTCGCACCGAGAAAACTTTATTCACTGAAGCGGGGGATGGTGATCCGGTGACGATTGAGGGCGTACAGGACGAAACTGGTGAGGCAAATTATGTAGCGAGAACGATTTTGCGTCTAAAAAACGAGCGCGGGATGAGTTTTAGTGATTTTGCGGTGCTTTATCGGACTAACGCCCAATCATCAGCTTTTGAAAAAGCTTTTATCGCGTTAAAAATTCCTTATAAAATTATCGGCGGTATGCGTTTTTATGATCGCAAAGAGGTGAAGGACGTGCTGGCAATTTTGAAACTTATCATGAACCCACATGACGTGGTGAGTTTTGAGCGAATTGTCAAAAATGTTCTATCTGGCGTGGGGCAAACTTCGGCAGAGAAGGTACTGGCCTATCTTTCGCAGCACCCAGAAACTGATTTAGCGGAAATTGGCGCGACGATTACAGAAGTTGGACTAACGGCAAAAGCGCGCATGGCGGTCTTGAACGTGGCAAATTTTTTGAAAGAAATTCGTCAGCAAGAACTACCGCCTGCCGAAATAGTCGAGAAAGCAGTGCGACACTTTGGCTTCGCGGAACTTTTGAACGTGGGAACGACGGAGGGCGACGAGCGAATGCAAAACTTGGAAGTGCTCGCCTCAAACGCCAGTGTTTATGATACATTAGAAGAATTTTTGGAAGATGCGGCGCTGCTAAGTTCGGCGGACGAAGCATCCGAGCACGACACCGCGACACTAATGACTTTACACGCCGCGAAGGGTTTGGAATTTCCAGTGGTCTTTATCGTGGGGATGGAGGAAGGACTATTCCCGAGCAGTCGTTCCGAAGGAGATGATGAAAAACTAGAAGAAGAGCGACGCTTAGCTTACGTGGGAATGACGCGAGCAATGCAGGATCTATTTTTGACGTTCGCCGGGTCGCGTTACAGTTTTTCGGGGCGTAATTATAATATGCCGTCGCGATTTCTACTGGAACTAGGTTATAATCCTTACGGTATCGGCGCGTTTGGTGAGTCGGGTGAGTATAGTACAAAAAGTGAATTTGGTATCCTAGGTGGTGACCCGGACGGTGAATTTACAAATGACGACCCGTTCCCGGAAGATGTCCCGGTGTGGGACCAATACTAAGTTAAGAAATCCCCCGATTGATCGGGAGATTTCTGATAGCATACTAGATTGGCGTTTATTCCAAAATGGCTTTGATGCGACGAACGCCGGCGCTAGAAGATTCTTCTTTAATAATCTTGAAATGACCAAGCTGGCCGGTATGGTCGACGTGAGGGCCACCACAGATCTCGATTGATACACAATTGTCGAGGACTTGTCGTTGCTCCGGAGTGGCGGGTGTCCGCGCTCCATCTGAAGATTGCGCGCTGTACAGCCCTAGCTTGGTTAGCCACTCCGTAGCAGCATCCAAGCCCTCGCCAATTATATATACCGTTACTTTGTCGGGGTAGCGGTCGCGGAATGAACCGTGGGCGTGGAGTTCGTCAAAGGCGTAGTCTTTATCATATTCGGCGTGGATGACTGGCAAATCAGCCTCAATCCACTGATTGACTAGATTTTCGACAGCGGTGATTTCTTCGGGAGTCATTTTGTGATCGATATTAAAATCAAAGCGCAAACGTTCTGGCGTCAAATTAGAACCTTTTTGATTAATGCTAGGATCGATAACTTGCTGGAGCGCAGCGAGCAAAAGGTGACAAGCAGTGTGATATTTAACAGTCTGATCACTAGTATCGGAAAGGCCACCCTTAAACATACCCTTTGAGGCGGTCTTACTGCGTTCGCGCTGCTCGGCAAGAGCTTGCTCAAATTCATCTTGGTAATTATCAGCCAGTTCGAAGCCTTTTTTGTAAATTTCGTCGACGCTGATTTCAAGCGGGAAGCCATAGGTATCCTGCAGCATGAAGAGATCGCGACCGGAGATAGCTTTACCAGATTTTGCAATTTTGTCAAGTTCCTTGACGCCTTTCATGATAGTCTTTCTGAAGGCATTTTCTTCCTTAGCCAAAACTTCTAGGACATTTGCGCGGTAAGGCAAAATGTCATCGGAAAGTTCGGTGTAGTTTTCGGCGATGACCGGAATGATTTCGGCGAGGAAATCTTGACCGATGCCAAGATCGAGCGCGCGAAGCACCGCGCGGCGCACTAAGCGACGCAAAGCATAACCCTGAGCCTTATTGCTCGGTACCAAACCCTGAGCAGCGAGCAAGTAAGCACCACGCAAATGGTCGGCGATGATACGCATTTCATCGGTATTGGTCTCGTACTTTTTGTGAGAAAGCTCTTCAAGTTTTTCAATGATGGGCGCCATTAACGAGATGCGGAAGACATCAAAGCTATCCATGGCGGCAGCGGCAAGCCGCTCGAGGCCACCGCCGAAATCAACATTTTTATGCTCAAGTTCAGAGAAGGTGCCATCAGTATTGCGTTTGTACTGCATAAAAACTTGGTTGCCGATTTCCATAAAGCGGGCACCATCAGAGGCCGGATGGGCTTGGCCGTATTTCTCGACGTCCTGCTTATCCTCGCCAAAATCGTAAAAGACTTCGGAATCCGGACCGCAAGGATCGCCAAGCGGCGTGGTTTCGATACCGCCACCACGGCTCCACCAGTTTTCTTTGTCGTCGTAGAAGAAGATGCGTTCGCCAGGTTTAATTCCCCGCTGGTCGCCGTCCTTAGCAGAGCCGATTTCGGCGATCTTGGCTTCAATGCCGGCTTTCTTGAAGACGCCTTGCCAAATTTCGGCGGCTTCGGTATCTTTCGGAATGCCATATTTTTCGTTGCCGATGAAACAAGTAACATAAATGCGCGAAGGGTCGAGACCAATTTCCTTAGTCAGAAATTCGAAATAGTTCTCGATTTGTTCTTTTTTGAAATAGTCGCCTAGTGACCAGTTGCCAAGCATTTCAAAGACGGTGGTGTGGCGCGGATCGCCGACGTCCTCAATATCCTGCAGGCGCATGGACGGTTGCGAGTCACAAAGGCGCGTGCCCTCGGGATGGGGCTGACCGAGCAGATAAGGCAAAAGTGGTTGCATGCCGGAACCGGTGAAAAGTGTAGTCGGATCGTTCTCGAGCACTAAGGGAGCAGGCGGAATTACCTTGTGGCCGTGCTTAACTTGAAAATCGAGGAATTTTTGACGTATTTCATTTGCATTCATACTCTATAGTATAGCATAAAATTAGAGATGGAAAAAGCCTGCAAGCAATCTGCAGGCTCGGGTACTAGAACACCCAGCGCATTTTGCGCTTCTCCCGAAAAGCATCATAGGCCAGTCTGAGACCGACAATCAGCGCGCCAAACCAAGCCAATATCCCACCGGACCAAATTGCGACATCCATGCCGGTCGGGTCCAATGCGACGCCGACGATAGACATGATGACGGTAAGTCCCGCCAATACTCCTATGAATAACAGAGCGGTGCCATTTACTGTGTCAATCCTGATGCGGCCAAGACCTCTCAGCCCGTCCGCAAAAATGCTTCGCGAATGGGCATAGACCGGTTTCAAAGACGCGAAGCGTTCACGGTGGTCGTCGATGAGTGTCATCATCAGTAACCCCGGCAACCACGTGATGTCAAGCATGAAAGCTGATACCATCAAGCAGAGTACCAGTGAGTCGCTACTGTCTGCGACGAAGGTCGTAACGCCGATCATGGCTACCATATAGACGTATAGGCCCATGATGGTCGCTCCCCAGGTCTCCATGATGTCTGCATAGTGCGGCTCTCTTGTTTTTACTTCTAATTTTTTCATAGTATATTTCCCCCTTAGGAATAGTATTTTGGTCAAAAACCGCACAAAATCAGGCTTCTAGTGTTCTAGAATAGATTGATAATGTGCGAAGTTTTGCCTTATACTACCATTGTATCACACATTTTAAATTTTGTCAATCATAAACGGGTAATCTCGGGCATTTTCCAAGCATCTTGGCGAGTTTTGGTGAGATTTTATCCCTATAAACAAAAGATGGGGAGTTCGTAAGAACTCCCCACACTGCTATCTGCAGATAGCGCCCCTATTCCAGACGACACAACTACAAAATAACACTTACAGCCAGATGTACTTGCAAATAAAGATAATTGCCACAACAACCATCACGACGCTGACCCGGCCGGTCTTAATCGGTTTCAGCTCCAAATCGTCATCTCTGTTCAAGAACGTGTAGTTCAAGACGTCAAAAATTGCATTGACTCCCTTGCCGACAAGGTTCAGTACTACATAAGAGACGATGCCAAAAGCGATTCCTTCGGAGATACTATAATATGCTACCATACTGATCAGGCATAAGAATACCGGTATCCGTTCCAAATAGTCTTCCGCGCCGTCGAACTCGAACTTGCTGATATTGGACAGCATCATCACACCTACCATCACCAAAGCCGGAGCCGTCGCAAAGGACGGGATCGAGGTGAAGAACGATGATGCCAACATGGAAACCAAGAACCAGCAGCCTGTTACGATGGCTGTCAAACCAGTGCGGCCACCCGCCATGATACCAGCCAGCGACTCAACGAAAGTCGTAATGGTCGAAGTGCCAAGTATTGCACCACCGGTAGTACCGGCTGCATCAGCAAAGAATGCCCAGCGTGCCTTCGGTATATTCCCTTCTTCGTCCAGCATTCCGCCAGCGATCACGCCACCTGTCAGCGTTCCCATTGTGTCAAAGAAATCAACAAACAGGAACGAAATCGTTACGCCGATGAACTGCAGTACATCCTGCCAACCGTGAAACTCGAAAGCAGCCTTGAAACACTTACCAACCGTCAGCCCTAAAGTGCTGAAATCTGTAGCCGCCCAGTGTGGGTAAAGCGAATAATACCCGGCCTCAACATTCGGCGCATAGACGCCGCAAGCCTGGCAAATAATCCCGAGCAGCCAGGTGACAAGAATACCGATCAGCATTGCGCCCGGTACCTTGAACGCCAACAGAATACCGATGATAATAATTCCAATCAGGAACAGCAGGATACTGATACCTGCAGAACTGAAGTCGGCGCTGAAGTCGGCGATTCCAACCAGCGTTGCGCTGTTGGCGATGACAATATGGACATTCTGTAAACCGATAAAGGCGATAAATAGTCCAATTGCCACGGAGACAGCCACCTTGAGATTGTGCGGAATGGCATTGGCGATTACCTCGCGCACGCCGCAAAGCGACAGGACGATAAAGATGGCACCTTCAACAAATACTGCGAGCAACGCCTTCTCCCACGGGTAGCCCATACCGATGACCACAGTATACGCGAAAAAGGCGTTCAGCCCCATGCCGGCAGACATGGCGAAGGGCAGGTTGGCCAGCATACCCATACAAAAAGTACCGAGAGCCGAAGCCAAACAGGTTGCCAGCATAACTGCAGTCGAGTCCATACCAGTGGCACTCAAGATATTGGGATTGACCGCCAAGATATACGCCATAGCAAAAAAGGTCAGCGTACCGGCGATAAACTCCCGTTTGATAGTAGTTCCGTGTTTCTTGAGCTCGAATTTACGTTCGAGCATGAGGGAAATAGCATTCATAGCAAAATCCTCTCCTTTCTGAAAAAATACGACAGTGTCTTTGAGACCCCTATTGATCTCCTAGAATGTTAGTTCTATTTTAACAAAATCTGTCTAGATCGTCAATTTCTTGGCAAAATGCTTGACTTTTTAACAAAGTGTGATATAATGAGAGTAGGGGGTTGTTTGGCGTGCTTTTGGCATGCTAAAAATAGGACCTTAAGGAGGAAAAATTATGGCTAAAAACGATTCGTTTGTTGGCGACGCTCAGGAAGTTCTGGAATTTGCTACGAAAGTTCCGATGATATGCTTGCCTCTATACCTGACGACCTACGGCAAGGTTCTGCCCGGGATCAGCAAGGAGCGGATGCAGATTATGACCTCGAGTGAAGTCAACAAATTGCCCAGAAAAGAGGCGTTAGACTGTCGGATAGCGCTCGTAATGCGGCGCTTAGAGATGAACTTGAAAGAAAAAGAGACTCAGAAATCTCGCAAGACGGCTTAGCCGAAAATTAAAAAATTGAATATGGTACAGCAAGTGCCCCGAGGAAACTCGGGGCGGATTTTTTGGTGGTGTAGCTTGGGACGATGTAGTTTTAGGCGATGTAGCCGCCGCCAAGGCAGATTTCGCCGGAGTAGAGGACGGCGGATTGACCAGAGGCAGGGCACTTGATCGGATTGACGAAAGTAAGGCTAAGGAGGTCAGCGTTAGCTTCGCCAATCCGCACAGCGCAAGGGATCAATTCCCCGCGGTGGCGGAGGCGGACGGTGAGGTTGGGAATTTTGGCGAGGTCGGCAGTGGTGCGGCCATCACGCAAATGCAAATCGGTGAGAGTAAGCTGATCGGCCCAAAGCTCGGGGTGATTAAGATTACGCGAAACGTAGACAAGGTTCTTCGCGAGATCCTTTTTGACGACGTAATAGGGCAAGCCACCGCCGAGATAAAGACCATGACGTTGACCGATAGTGTAAAAAATCGCGCCGTCGTGATAACCAAGAACTTGGTTGGTTTCGATTTCGCGGATTTCGCCGGGAGCGGTTTTGAGATAATTGGAGAGAAAATCCTTGATGCCGACTTCGCCGACAAAACAAATACCCATGGATTCCTTTTTGGTGGCGACATCAAGGCCGCGCTCTGCAGCGATTTTTTTGACCTCCGGCTTGGTGAGATGACCGATTGGGAAAAGAGTGTGGGCGGTGGCTTCGTCGCCCATGCGATAAAGAAAGTAAGTTTGGTCTTTATTCTCGTCCAAAGCACGAAGAAGCGAGCTTTGCTCGACACGAGCATAATGGCCAGTGGCGATATAGTCAGCGCCGCGTTCCATGGCACGGTCATAAAAGAGTTTGAATTTGACAAGTTCATTGCAAACTACATCGGGATTAGGAGTGCGTCCTTTTTGGAATTCGGAAAGCATATAATCAACCACTTTGGCCTTATAATCGGCCTCAAAATCCCAAACTTCAAAATCAAGATCAAGCTTAGTGGCGACACGCTTGGCGTCGGCAAGATCCTCCGCCCAGGGGCAGTGCATACCGGGGAGTTCCTCAGACCAGTTTTTCATGTAAACGCCGGTGACGTCATAACCTTGGTCCTGCAAAAGTAGCGCCGAGACGGACGAATCGACACCACCAGACATGCCAAGAAAGACTTTCTGAGCCATATTATATATTATACTTGAAAATCTGAAGTTGTCAAGGAAAGCCAGCCCGCGCGGGGCTGGCTTAAGTTGATTTTGATGATTTGGCGATTCTAGTAACTTTTAGTGGCGACGGATTTTGCGAATGACGCCGGAGATTGCCCAGAGACCGATACCACCAGCGCTAATTTCAGCGTCAAGGACGAGGAAGTCGCGAATCATAGCGTCGGACGGACCGGCGGTTGGCAAGCTAATAGAGCCTTGGTTGCCAGGTTGCTGGTCAGCGGGCTTTTGGTCGCTAGGGTTCTGATCGGAGGGTTTTTGACCGGGGTCAGTCGGATCTTTAGGATCGTCAGTGCCGGGTTTATCGCCAGGCTTTTCGGGGTCAGCATCAGGGATCTTTTCGTACTTGAAAGTAATCTCCGTGTCGGCCGTAACGTTGACGGTTTGACTAGCGGGCTTGGTGTAGCCAGCAATTTCTTTAGCTTCAAAGGTGTGCTCGCCGGCCGTGCATACGGCAGTGGTGCTAGGGGCAAGCTCCTTGCCATCGGCATCTTTGTAATAAATAGTGACGGTATACTCGGTGGGCTTGTCAGGGGAGTTTTGGGTATAGGTCACGGTGTGGGTAGCGCCGTCCTTGCCCATTGTGCCGGTAACGGATGGCTGATCTGGGGTGTAATTGGCAATGGCGGGAGAGTCAACCTTATAGTCTTTGCCAACTTCTACCTGGCCGGTATAATCATCGGCCGCTTTGGTATGGTCGGCATATTCATAATGAATAGTGAGGGCAGCCTTGGCGGGCAACTTTTCGTAAGCAAAAGTGACAATTTCGTCTTTGGTAAACACCTTCTTCATGCCAGCAGGGGTGATGTAGCCATCGATGTCTTTTGGAGTGATAGTGCACTCCTTGTTCGCTTCGCACTCCTGAGTAGTGTCATCGGCAATCTTTGTGTGATTCTCGGTAGTATCCTGGTATTTGATCGTAATCTTATACTTTGTGGGAGTTGGTTGCACGATAGCATTTTTGATATAAGTGACAGTGGCTGCCACCCCGCCTTCGACCATTGTGCCCTCCAATTTAGTTTTGTCTGCAGTATACCCCTCGACAACAGGGACAGTGAAAACATATTCTTTACCAACTTCGTACTCTCTAGTATCGGTTGTATCCGTCTTAGAATTATCCGCATAATGATACGTGATGGTTAGAGTACCCATAGTGGCAGTTACGTTCTTGTTGTAGGAAAATACGACTTCCTTATCTTGGTCAATCTCAGCAACAACGCTTTCTGCTTGGGCAGTGTAGCCCGTGATCTCTTTCGCGGCGAAGCGATATTTACCAACTTTGCAGAGCAAGACATCGTTCGGTTCAGTTAAATCGGTACCGGAATACTTAAGTGTAACCGTATACTCAACTGGAGCATCCGATGGATCCGTTTCGGTGCCAGCTCCAGTGTCGGCACTAGTGTCAGTACTTTCACTCGGTTCTTCTGTACCTTCATCAGACACAGTTGTAATTTCTCCTTCAGAAGGTTTAGCGCGGCAGCCTGCGGAACTATCAAGGATATCGTCAGCGCCAGCACCGGTACTATCATCACCTTCTGCAGCGTGGACGATTGGCAGACAAGCCAACGAAATAAAGCCGCAAATCACCAAAAGCGACACGAGCTTTGTGGTGAAGCGACCAAGCCTAGTGAAAAAGTTTCTCATGGGACCTCCAGATTTAATCTCTCTTTGTCCCATTTTATCACATCTCACAATGTTGTGAATACTTTGTAAATGTTAATGCCTATTTTTAATATTTTTGTCAAACCGCTAATGGTTACGACGGGCGAGTTCGGCGGTAATAACTTCAGTGAGAGTGCGGGCGATAACTGGCATTTGCTCAAGAGAATTGGTACTACCGAGCGAAATGCGAAGCGAACCGGCGATTTCGGCATCGTTAAGGCCGATGGCGGAAAGGACGTGGGATTTGGTGGCTTTATTGGCGGCGCAAGCAGCGCCAGTGGAAACCAAAATTCCCTGTTCTTCGAGCTTATAAATCAGACGCTCAGCATCAATACCTGGAAAAGATAAAGGCAAAAAATTCGCAAGATGGTGTTTAGGATTGCTTAAAAAGATTACCTCGGGCGACGTTTTACCGCCACTAAGCAACTCTTTTTTAAGTAGTTCCACCATCTCGGTGTATTTTTTGCGGTTGCCATTTAAGTGTTTTTTGGCGTCGGCGAGAGCGGCAGCAAAGCCAATCACGCCGGGAACGTTTTCGGTGCCATTGCGCAATCCACGTTCTTGCCCGCCACCTAAAGATAGCGGCCGCACTGGTACGCCGTGCGCGATGTAGAGCGCGCCAACGCCTTTGGGGCCGCCGCATTTGGCGGCGTTCAAAGTCAAAAGATCGACGCCAAGGCGCGAAACGTTGATGTCGAGGAGATTAAGCGCCTGCGAGGCATCAGAATGGAGATAAAGCGGCGTAGTGACGCCACGAGCGAGGCGATCTTGACGAGCTTGACGAATGATTTCGGCGATTTCGGCGAGTGGCTGAATGGTGCCGAGTTCATTATTGGCAAGCGAGACCGAAACAAGGATAATGTCATCGTTCAGCTTGGCGCGAAAATCAGCCAAGTCAATCAAACCAGTGTGGTCGACCTTGACGAGGGCGCGACCATAGGGCTCAGCAGCGGATAATACGGCGGTATGCTCGGTGGCAAGCGCAAGAATGTGCGCAGTGGCCGGATCGAGGCCAGCGGCCACTGTGAAAGCGAGATTGATTGATTCGGTAGCGCCCGCCGTAATGACCAAATCAGCACCTTTGGCGCCAATGGCCTGCGCGATAGTAGCTTTAGCAGCTTGATATTCCTCCCGAACGTGCTTGGCTGGCAAATAGGGGGCAGAAGGATTATAAAACTGCTCAGCAAAATAGGGCAGCATAGCGGTAAGGGCAACTTTGCTGACGGGCGTGGCGGCGGCGTGATCAAGATAAATCATGGTCTTATTATAATATAAAACTTTGAAATTGAAAACCCCGCCGATATTGCTGGCGGGGTTTTGAGGGAAACTCTGGGAGATGTGGTGAATTATCCCCCAGAATGCGAACGTCTCCGGTCCGAAGGCCTGATCGGCCCTTCGGGCTGGGACTGGGGTTTTGCATTCTTGCGCGCTTCTTCGCGCGCTTTCTTGGCTTTCTCTTTTGCTTCCTTTTGGGCTTTCTTGGCCTTGTCGGCATCCTTCTTCTTGGCTGTGATCGTATCACAGGTCGCTCTCATGACATTAAGAATTGAGCGCAAGAAAATTTTGAAGGAGTTCCACAAAACTTCAAAGGCAATCAGAACCCAAAGGGTTTTAATCGGATGTTTCAGGAAAAAACCGTTAATCGATGCGACAGACGACCGCAGCCAAAACCATGACACGACAAGAATCAAGGCTTCAAGAGCAGCCGGCTTAAGAAAAGTCCCGGTGATAATACTAGCCCAGAAAATGCCTTTCTTTCGCTGGTACAGTTTATCGCATTCCGCTATGTCGGACAGACTGCCATCTTCGTCAGGTTTATACTTGCCCAAATTGTAGAATTCAAGGAAAGTTTTCCAGCCGACCTTGAAGTTGAGCGGCGAAACCGTCAGCATCTGCAGCAAATCCAGCGCGAAGTTGCCGGTCGTATGGCTGGTCTTGCGACGCAAAATGCGGTTTTTGATGTCTCGCTCACGCAGTCGTCTCAGGATGTCCGGGTCGTCCGTGCCGTCCTTCATCAAGCCATAAATTTTTGACTGGCTAAGGTAAGGATTCTCGACAAGTCCACTAAAGTCATCCTCCTCTTCTGCGGTTTCAGGGTTTTCGGAGTTTTCAGTTTCTTCTACTGTCTCGTCAAAAAAGACGAGTTCATCATTATCAAAATTCATATGCACACCTCCATATTGTAAATGTTCACCACCCGAGGTCGCTGTCCCTCAACAGCTGTCCTCACTACCATTGTATCACAGATTTGCTAAAATGTCAATGTTTCTACACTGGTTTTGCCGATTTTGACAGAAAATGGCTTAAAAGCTAGTGGTTTGAGGGGTTTTATAGAGGTAAGTTTTGATAACTTTGAGATAAGCGTGGGCAGCGCGACGAAAATTCTCCAGCTCCCCACCTTCGAGTTTAAAATAGCTGCCAGCAGAAATCTTTTTATAGACGCCGGATTTGCGGACTTCGTAGCGGACGGTTAGCTCGCGCTCACCAGAGGTGGGATCTTGCCAGTCTTCGTGCCAGATCCAAATTCCCTGACGGTCATGAAAGAATTCGCGGCGATGGCCGGCGGGAATAGGGCCAAAAATCGTACTACCAAGGCGAGATTCGGCATTGATAAGATCAGCATGAGTGAGCTCGCGCCAGCCGGTGCGTGGGCCAATAATACGGGCATGGCCAGGAGTCACGATGTTGACAATATTAGGAACGAGTTGTGCAGCGGGCTGAGCAACGGGCGCGGTTTGTGGTGTAGGTGCAGGACTGGTTTGACGCGACAATGGTTGCTCTAAAAGTTTTTTGGATTTATGGATGAAAGGTTTTTTGAAAGCTTGGCGAGATTGTAGCATGATAGTGGGATATTCTGCCAAGATTAATTCGGCGGCAATCCGGCGAGCCGAGAATTGCAAGCCGGCGTTGAAGCGACGGCCCATGCGACGCTGAATACGCCAAGTTTTATTACTTGCACGACTACGCCAAATGTGTTCTAGAGAGAGGCACGGCATCGCTCGATCTCCCATGAAATTTCGGTCAGTTCATTGTATAGTGAGAGCGTGTCAATCGTTACAATTTCATCGAGCTGGGTCAGAGGTTGTGAAAAAGCCGTCCCCTGTAAATTTGATACCGAAGAGTTGTGTTGCATTATGGGTTGTTTGCTCCGCTATAATTGTTTCTGCCACACCCATTTTCCCAGAGAGAAACGCCGCAATCTCGCGCACGTTTCCGGGTACGTTCATTGTATCACGATTGTGATATGGTGTCAAGAATGGAGCATCGGTCTCTAATAACATCTTTTCAAGTGGGGGTAAAGGCGTGGTGGTATAGGTAATGAGGCCGTTGACGCCGATATAAAATTCACGGCGCAGAGCTTCGGCAAGATCACGCTTACTACCAGTGAAGCTATGAACAACGCCAACAATTTGCGGGAAATTGTCAAGAATTGGCCAGAGGTCGGAAAAAGCCTCGCGAACATGGAGAGAAACAGGAAGACTAAGGTCTTTGGCAAGCTGCAACATCTGTTCAAAAAGGCGAATTTGTGACTTATGAGATGATGAATCGTAGTGATAGTCAAGGCCGACTTCGCCGATGGCGATAGCTGAGGAAAGCTCGATAACCGCCGAAGCAGCCAAAACCCCGTCGTCCCCACTGCCGTATTTATCAGCAAACTCGGGGTGGATGCCAAAAGTCCAGTAAACATTTTGATTGGCGGCGGCAAAATCGCGGGCATTCTTGGAGTCGTCAGGATCGGTGCCGATGCAAATAATCTGTTTGACGTCGCGATCTGCGGCATCCTGTAAGGCACTTTTGGCCTGCTCGGGCGTGAACCATTCCGGGTCGTGAAGATGACAATGAGTATCGACTAACATATAAAGATATTATAACATGATAAATCCCCGCGGGGGCGGGGTTATCAAGACAGGAGACTTACTGTCGGGGCCAGCACTGAATTTAGCGCAAACGGTCAAGGTCGATCCCGTCATGGACAAAGTAAAGCGAATGACGATAGATGCAGCCGGGGTGATTGACGCGAAAATCACTAAAGCGCGTGATTTTAGGCACGTTAGTGTCTTCGGTGGACAATTTAACGCCCTCGGTCAGTACCCAAACCGTCTCGCCTAGATAGCGAAACTCAATCCAGACCCGAAATACCGGCTCGTCATTATAGTCAAAAACACCATAATAAAGCGAGGGGCAGTGCTCTGAGGGACGGGGGCCGAGCGGGCCAAAGACACTCAGGTAGCGACCGAGATCAATCACTTCCCGGTGATAAGGCTCATGGTCGATTTCATAATGCCCACCGGCGAGATGCCACCAAAGGTCACTATCATCGTCCATAACACTGCGAACGGTAGCGGCATAGTTAGGCGGAAGCGCCTCGGGCGGGCAGATCAAACTCTGCTCGGAAAACCAAGTATTGACATCCGACACCTCATTGGCGCGCCGGGTGATCTCACGGCTCATCGCCACGATGATGAGTGCCACTAGAACCAGGGCCAAAATGACTACGAGAAACAACTGCATACACAATTCCTCCTTTTCTGCGCAAAATAACAGCGATAATCTCCTGTTAATGTGCGCGAACTCCGAGAAATACCCCTCGAGGGGCATTTTCGGTAAAATCAGCTACGGCCTAGGCAAAAACTTAGGCTTATATTACCATTGTATCACAGGTTATGCTTTCTGTCAAATGTTTCTCTATGAGAAACACTTACTGGCGGTTCTCGCGCTTGCGCTTGATCGGATCGAGCTGGCGCTTCCTGAGGCGCAAAGATTTAGGAGTAACCTCGAGGAGTTCGTCGTCGAGCAAGAAATCAATACACTGTTCAAGCGAATATTGTGTATAAGGAGTGAGCTGGATGGCGCCGTCGGAAGCGTGCGTGCGCATATTGGTGAGCTGCTTTTCGCGGCAGATATTGAGGTCAACATCTTCCTTCTTATTAGAAAGGCCAACGATCATACCTTGATAGACTGGGACGCCGGGCGGAATGAAGAGAATGCCACGGGCCTGAGCGGCGTCAAGGGCGTAAGCGGTGGAAGTGCCGGCTTCAAAGGAGATGAGGGCGCCGTTTCGTTCGGGCTGATATTTCCCTTCCACAGGGGCATAGCCGAGCGGAAGCGAAGACATGATCGCGGTGCCTTTGGTGGCAGTGAGGAGATTATTACGCAGACCGATGAGGGCGGCGGTGGTAATTTTGTAAACAAAGCGGGTGGAACCGGTGGAAAGAATTTCCTGAGAAAGAAGTTCGGCGCGGCGAATGCCCAGTTCCTGGGAGACAGCGCCGACAAATTCCGGCTCGACTTCAATAGTCAGCTCCTCGACTGGCTCATGTTTTTTGCCGTCAACGATTTTATAGACGACTTCGGGGCGGCCGGTTTCGAGTTCGTAGCCTTCGCGGCGCATAGTTTCGATAAGAACCGAGAGATGCAGTTCACCACGGCCGGAGACTTTATACCCAAGGCCGTCCGGCACGATTTTAAGAGCGATATTAGTCTCAAGTTCGCGCTCTAAGCGCTCGGCGATTTGGCGCGAAGTGGTGAATTCGCCCTCTTGACCCTTGAGAGGTGAAGTATTAGGGCCGACATAGATGCTAAGAGTGGGCGGTTCAAGCTCGATGGTGGGAAGGGCTTCGGGATTGTCGCCGGTGGCGATGGTGTCGCCGATGTTGGCGGCGGAAAGGCCAGTGAGGGCGATAATATCGCCGGCAGTGGCAGAGTCAGTTTCTTCCTTGCCAAGACCACGATAGGTGAAAATCTTGTCGATTTTGGCATTTGTCCATGTTGGCTGACAGCCGTCATCGGCGATCGCTTGCCCCGGCCCATCGTTATGGGCGGCGCTTGCGCTCGACCGCTCCCCGTTGGTCGCGGACGTCGTCTCAGACGGCTGCTCAGCCAACTGGGCGATATGTCCAATTCGACAAGATTCACCTTTCTTGAGAGTGCCACGGACGAGTTTGCCGATGCAGTATTTGCCGAGATAATTATCTGAAGCGAGAGCGGCGACGAGCAGCTGGGCGCCTTTTTCGGCGGCGGGGTCGATTTTTGGAGCAGGGATATCATTGATAATAGACTCAAAAATCACGCTGAGGTCATCGTCAAGGTCAGTAGTCTTGCCGGCTTTGCCGTCGCGGGCAATGGCATAATAAATTGGGTAATTGAGCTGAGATTCATCAGTAGCCAGTTCAAGGAAAAGATCGGCGATTTCACCTTCGACTTCCTCAATGCGAGCGGCTGGCTTGTCGATTTTATTGATGACAACGACTGGCTTCAGATGTAGGGCAAGGGCTTTTTGAAGTACAAACTTAGTCTGAGGCATTGGGCCTTCCTGGGCGTCAACCACCAAAATTACACCGTCGGCCATGTTGAGCGTGCGCTCGACCTCACCGGAAAAATCAGCGTGGCCCGGGGTGTCAATGATATTGATTTTGTAATCTTTATAAAAAACAGCGGTTTGCTTGGCGGTAATAGTGATGCCACGCTCGTGCTCCTGGTCCATCGAGTCCATGATGAGCGACTGCGACATTTCGGCTTGATTATCACGAAAAACGTGAGATTGCTTCAAAAGACCGTCGACGAGGGTAGTTTTACCATGGTCGACGTGAGCAATAATAGCGACATTACGAATTTTAGGTGTCATAACTTATGTATTGTAGCAGAACTTGCCCAAAAATGCAAATGCAGAAAACAGTTTTGGGGTCTTTTATTGACTTTTTAGCGTAAGTGTGATATAATGGTATTAGGTACATGCTTCAGACTGAGGTTTTGAGGCAAATTTTTCCCGATATGGGGGGGGGGGGGTGAAAAAATGGGAAAAGTACGCACGATGTACGACTGGAGCGAGGCGAAAGAGGTGATCTACCAAGATGAACGCCCGATTGGTATTGTCGTGATGTGTGCCGACTTTAACACAAAGAACCGGTTCGTGTATAGCACTTTGGAAAAGGTGTTTGGTACAATGATTTGCGTCACGTCGGGGGTCTGTTCGGTAAATAAGCTGCAGCAAATCTTGGAATTTTCCAAGATAGTTTGCGTTAGTTTGACGCCGACAGATTCTGACGACCATGCCAAACGACATGCTATCGTGACTATGTTGCGCGATGCTGGAGTACGAAAGGTGCACGGCGTGTATTTGCGGGTAAAGAACGCGGAATCCCCGGATACGAAATTGGCAGTGGCGGCCATAGAAGCTGACCCGCCAACTGTGGACGGACTGGACGGACTCACAATTCTATGAGAGGCTAGGTTCCCTAGTATCGACGACCCGGTTTGGTAACTTAAACAAAATCCCTGCCACTTGTGGCGGGGAGTTTTACTATTGGGTTCTATGGTTGACTTTTTTACCTATGTGTGCTATAATGAAAAGAGTAGACTTGCAGAAAGCCTATTGACCTATCTATGGAAGGAATGCTCGCAAGTTGGACTTTAAAAATGTTTTATGCGTGAAGTCAATCTTGTGATTTTTCTTTCCAGTGCACCAGTAATACATTTTCTGAAAAACGGAGGTAAAAAGATGAGAAGAAAGTTAAGAACCACCTTGCTGGGAGCGATGTTATCGCTTGGTATTTGCCTGCTGCCGGCAATGACAGCTGTCGCCACAGAGCAAACTGACCCGGCTCCTGCCGAGAGTGAGATGCCCCAGGAGGGCATTGAGGCGGGTAATGCGGACGAAGACGAAAACACCGTCACGACTTCTGAAGTTGATGTATCCAACGAGGAGGGCCAGCGCCCTAAAAACCATTTGGAAGGTCAGTGCTGGCTCACTGACATCAATGGGCACATGGTCAAAAAGCTTAATGCCGGGCAGACCTACAAATTCCATCTCAGGATTCAGGTCGTAGGTGACGTGGACGCCGAAAATGCATCTGCTTTCATTTTTAATGATTTGTACGAGAAAGCTCTGCTTCCCGGCTACAGTGATGAACATCACTGCGAGTATCAGATTACCTATTGTGCGTCAGCCGACCATGTCGGGGCCGACTGCAGCTCTATTGCCGTCAAATCCGCCACCACAGACCCTTTATATCTCCAGTACGTTAGTGGAACAGCTAGGCTGCAAATTCCCGGCGTGACGGAGCCGATTGAGGTAGACGAAGCCGATTTGTTTATTTTTCGTGGCGTGACGTTAGGCGAGTCAGCGCATGACGGATTTTTATCGGCTGGAGGAGCTGAATGCGAGCTAACGTTCGATATTGAAACCAAGTTGGCGGCAGAGTATTCCGTTACGGGCGTATCAACGACAAAACCGCAGCCGAGTACTACTATCGACGATGCTCATCCCGAGGATGAGCCGGATAGCGTAGTTAATAGCGTCACTACCAACAATGCGCATCCCGAGGATGGGTTAGCTAATGCAGTCAATATGGCTGAGCAGACGGCAGTGACCCGAATTCCGTCCGACGAAACAACAAGCGAGCTATCAACCTTCCCCAAATGGCAGTTAGTTTTGATTTCCGTCATCTGCGGAATAGTTGGCGGTTTAGTAGCTCTGCTTGCCCAGTTCGTTGCAAACTCGCTTCGCCGGCGGATTAAGCGGAAAAATGAACGGAAGAACGTATAACACATGGAATAGCACCTTTGCAGGTGCTATTTTTTATTTATAAAATTGTATTAAATCAAAACGTGGTGGTTCCGGGCGGATTTGAACCGTCGACACAAGGCTCTTCAGGCCTCTGCTCTACCAACTGAGCTACAGAACCATGATTCTATTATAACACAGAATCTAGAAAGTGCATTATAATTAGTAGGTAAAGGAGCAATATTTAATGAAAAATCCGAAAATTACCCGTAAAATCAGCCAGGGAGTCTACATTCTAACCACTAAAGGCGGCGGCTGTGTCGTCGATGCGGTTTCGCGCGCTAGCGCCGGCGAACAACCGCTGATCACAGTTTCGATTGCTAAGACCAATCATTCGCACCAACTTCTGCAAGATAATGATCGCTTTGCGCTCTCAGTGATTGGCGAGAAGGCCAATCCAAGCATTATTCAGACTTTTGGTTTTTGCTCGTCAAAGGACGTGGATAAATTTGCAGATTGCAAAACGGATGAAATTGAAGGCGTTCCAGTGGTCAAGGATACGCTTGGCTATATGATTCTCGAAAAAGTTGACACCATCGACGCTGATACGCATACAATTTTCATTGGTCGCATGATTGAAGCCGACGTAACCCGAGATGAAGCGCCAATGACTTATGCTTATTATCAGGAGCATAAAGACGACCTTTCCAAAACCACCACTGCAAAGGGTGAGACGGCTTGGGTTTGCAAGGTTTGTGGCTATGTTTATTACGGCGACGAAGTGCCAGATGATTATCGTTGCCCGCTGTGCGGCCTTGGCAAAGAATATTTTGTCAAAAAGAGCTAGAAGAGATTTCTCACCAATTCTCACCTCTTTATGCTACAATTAGACTGTGCCCGAATGGCGGAATTGGTATACGCGTTCGACTTAAAATCGAATGAGGAAACTCATATGGGTTCAAGTCCCATTTCGGGCACCAGCGAAACTCCCCAAGTGATGCAAATCGTATGGGAAGCTCCGCCGCTACGCTACAAGTCCCATTTCGGGCACCAGCGGAACTTCCTAGGTGATACAAACGCAAAGGAAGCTCCGCTGTTATTTTTTGCCGCCTTTTAGCTTGCGTTTGACTTTGGCGAGCTTCCCTACTTTTGGAACTGAGGCGGTGGAAATCATGCGACGCGGCTCGGGAGCAGAGAGAGCGAGGTCGGATTTCTCATAATCAACATCTCGCAAATCGTCGAGTAACTGAGCCGAAAGATTAGCCGGAGCGGCAGATTTGGTGGATTTAGGCTTGCTCGAGAGAGCAGCAGAGGCGGAACGGCTTTTGAGATCCTGGGCTTTAGGTTCGCCATGAGCTCTCTTGAAGGCCAACGTGGCTGAGGCATCGGCGAGACTCTTCACCGTAGGCTCGGCAGCTTTTTTGAGCGCAAGCGAGGCGGAAACATCGGCGGCCTTGGTGACTTCTACGGGCTGAGCAATCTCGGGTGGATGCTTGTAAACTCGGAAAATCGCCTTGGCAAGTTCGCCAGGATGCGAAATATAGGGTGCATGAGTCCAATTAGGAAAAATCTCTAGATCACTGCCTTCAATCTTTTGGTGGATAATCTCGGCTTGGTGAGGTGGCGTGACGGTGTCGTTTTCACCCCAAAGTATTGTAGTAGGAATTTTTATTTTAGAAATGTCAAGCTTTTTATCACTATCTAGCATATTTGTCAATGTCTTTTTCATATTGGCAGGGGCTTTGGCATAATCGCTGGTATTAGTGAGCTTAGGCAAGATTTTGGCAAGACCGGGGATTTTTTTGAGAAAACCTAGCTTCTTAGAAACGCTGCGGGCAAGGTCATGCTTACCGGAGGTCTCGTAAATGCCGGCGCTATCAAGCAAAATCAAGTGGCTGAGTTTTTCGGGCTTAGCGATACAAAGATTCATCAAAATGCGGCCGCCGTTGCTATGGCCGAGTGCCACGGCGCCGTCGGGTAAATGACGATCAGCCCAGCGCACATAGTCATCAATCGTCCAAACTTTATTGGAGGGAGCAGTGAGTCCGGGAACATTTAGCATTTCGACGCTAAGACCGAGCTTTTTGAGGCTCGCGATAGTCTTTTCCCAAGGGGCGGTGGTATAAGTCCAGCCGTGGATGATGTAGAGCTTTGGCTTGGTCATTTGAGCCCCGCTTTCTCGCGACGCTTAACGTCGGACGACTCACGACGAGGTAAATATTTGGCATCTGCGGGGTTTTCGAGCAATTTTTCGATGATCCATTCAAGATATTGACTACCGCTAAAAATCAAAGTCTCCTCGCCAGTGGCGTTTTGCTCGATAAAGGTAAGCGCTTTTTTGGGATCAAGCGTGGTGCGAGCCGGGACGCCAAGCTCGCGCAGGCGCGGGGCGGTATATTCCTTAGTGCGAGGGCCAACCAAAATTACCATTTCGGGATTAACATCAGCAATCAAATTAGCCAGCTTGCGATGTTCCTCACCCTCGACCTTGTCCTGGTCAATAATATCGCCGATCACTAGCCATTTATGTCCGGCACGGAGATTACGAGCCATCTCGAGGATAGACTGGACGCTGATAAGATGGGCGTCATAGCTACAGTCAATGATATTGAGGCCATTTTGACCACGGAAATATCCGCTGCGGCCGGGCGGAACCGGCATACTGCTAAAATCAGTACGTAGAGGCACGCCAAGATAATTGACTAAGGATTCGAGCATTAGAAGCTGAACGGCGATGTCCTTAGGCTGAGGTTGAGCAAAGTGGAAAGAGGTCGATTCAAAGACAAAATCGGTGCGGGTAGGATAGACATTATAGCGCTTCAGCTTCTTCTTATCAAATTCGACGGTTTTAATTTTGGCACCCTTGATAGTAGAAGTGGCTTCAGAAGAGAGCGAAAGAATAACTTCAGGATTAAGCCAAGCAGTCAAGAATTCCGCTTCTTTAGGATATTCGTCATTAATCTCGACGACGTAAAATTCTTCACTGCGGCGGTAATAGAGGGCGCGAATTGGGGCGAGGAAAAATAGCTTCAGCCGGAGGAACTTGGAACCGCGAGCGCCACCTAGACCGAGCAAATCAGCGACGACCGCGAGGGCAGAGCCAGTATCTTGCAAATAATGGGCGCGCTCGCCGAGCTCAAATTCAATAAGATGGAGCATCATGGCTTTGTCAGCGGGTCCGGTAACCGCGATGACACGGGGATGCCAGCGCCGGAAAGCGAAGTTGGCAAAAAACCGGAAATACCTTGCTGCAGCGGAATGAGGGCGTTTTTCGGGGCGCTTAACTGATGTCATACCTCTATTATAGCACGGATTAGGGTACTACTACCGCATTTTGCTATTGACTTTTTGAGCGATGTGTGCTACAATAGTGGTATATGAAGGCGGGGAGGCCTAATTAGTACATTATCAGCGTCAAATAGCAATATTTGTACTAATAATAAAGCCCCCCCCCCCCCCGAGAAAATCTTTCTCCCTCAGGGAGAACATTTCAAGGAGGGTAAACTTATGAACAAAACAAATTGGAAAGCATGGCTCGAGGATTTTAGCCGCAAATGCGGAAGCTACCTCAAGGATTTCCTCAAGGACCTCGGCAGTACCGTGGCGTCTTGGCTGTGGTCGGCAATGTTGGCACTCTGTGTCGCATCGACGATTACGACTGCCTGCGATTTGCAGAACGTTGGACTCCTCTTAGGACTTTGGTTCTTAGCATGGATAATTCTGCGGCTGATTCGTTACTGGACAGTACGCGAGATGGATCTGTTTGCCGGAGCAGTCAACACAACCAGCTTTCAGTCGGCATTTACTTTTATCCTGGACGGCATTATTTCCTGCTTTACACTGGGGAAGAGAGTGTCGGAAGGTGGTGACATCTCGAACCCGATTATACTGATTGTGCTTGGTGTGCTTTGGATAGTGATGCTTCTCGTGGAGATGGCTATCGCGCTAGTGAGAAACCATGAAAAGGCCATGACGGCAATTTCGGCGTTAGAACAATTGAGTACTGGGCTCACGGACGAAGATGCCACACGTCTTGAGATCGTAGCACAATGCAACGATGGAGCGAAAAAAGTTTTTAGCTGGGTGCCAGCCGAGAACGTTCCGACCGTGCATGACGATATGGATCACGATGAATTCGGATGAAGAGGCTAAATGACGCGAAAAACACCGCTCTATGGCGGTGTTTTCTTTTAGATCGATGAATTACATTTTGATCTCGGCATCGACGCCAGCTGGGAGCGAGAGATTCTGCAAGGAATCAATCGTCTTTGGGGTAGCGTTAG
>CAZCIN010000007.1:0-32178 GCA_964499245.1 uncultured Candidatus Saccharibacteria bacterium | reverse complement strand
CCGAGCTCGAACACTGGATTGAAGATTGTATGCGCGATGGCTATGCGAAAGCTCAAGAAATCGCGACCGACAAAATGAAACCATTAATGGGTGGCTTGAGTAGTCTCGGCCTCTAAAAAGGAGCTCAGCGTGATTGAAAAAATCGAAATCAGCGGCAATAATTATAAAGTTTCGGACGGCTTCCGCAAATATACCGAAAAACGTATTGGCAAGCTCGATCGCTACTTGCCGCGCGGCAACAAAAAAGACGTCGTCGCTAAGGTCGTTGTCACCGAAGTCGACCGTGCTCACGGCAACAAATACGATATTTCCGTCGCTATGGAAATCCCCGGCGGCAAAGTTATCACCTCTCGCGATGAATGTTCAAACGTCTTTGCCGGCATCGATATCCTCGAGGCCAAGCTCAAAGGGCAGGTGCGTCGCTTCAAACTCGAAGCTACCCCACATCTCTCTAAAAAGGGTCTCAAAAACCTGTTTATCAAGAGAGCTTGATATGCTATAATAAGGGGGATATAATTAGGAAGTTGTAAAATGGCCGAAAAGAAAGACAAGAAACCAACTGATAAGTTGGCCGACAAAACGTTGCTGACTCGCATTCTCCAAGGTGTTTTTGGTGACGCTCAGAAAAAGATTCTACGCCGACTTTATAAGAAAGTCGTCGAAATTAACGCACTCGAGCCTAAGTACGAGGCCATGAGCGATGAAGAGCTTGCTCACCAGACCCAAGTTTTCCGCGACAAAATCGGCGACGGCTCCGAGAAAGCCTTGAACGAAATCTTGCCCGACGCCTTTGCTGTTGCTCGTGAAGCCTCAAAACGCATCCTCGAGATGCGTCCATTTGATGTCCAGCTGATCGGTGGCATGGTTCTTCACGAAGGCAACGTTGCCGAGATGAAAACTGGTGAAGGCAAAACCCTTGTTGCAATGCTCCCAGCTTATCTCAATGCCTTGACTGGTCGCGGCGTTCACGTTGTCACCGTCAACGATTACCTTGCTCAGCGCGACGCCGGCTGGAATGGTCCAGTCTACGACTTCCTTGGTCTTTCGGTCGCCGTCATTATTAATCAAGCTAGCTTTATCTATGACAAAGAATACGAGAATGACGATCACGACGATCCGCGCTTCCGCCATCTCAAGCCTTGCACTCGCAAAGAAGCTTACGCTGCCGATATTACTTATGGCACCAATAACGAATTCGGTTTCGACTACTTGCGCGACAACATGGTCAACGATCCGCAATACTTACGTCAGCGTGGTCTCAATTACGCCATCGTCGACGAAGTTGACTCCATCTTGATCGATGAGGCTCGCACGCCACTCATCATCTCTGCTCCGGCCGGCGATAATCCTGATTCTTACTACCAATTTGCCAAAATCGCCGCTACCTTAACCCCGGATGACTATGTTTTCGATGAGAAACGCCGTAGCGTCGCCTTGACCGATGCCGGTGTCGAAAAAGTTCAGCAAACGCTCGGCATCAAAAATCTTTATTCCACCAAGCACACTCGCCAAGTTTATCACATCGAGCAAGCCCTGCGCGCGCAAGTCGTTTTTAAGCGTGATAAAGATTACGTTGTTACTAGCAGTGGTGATGTCGTGATTGTCGACGAACACACTGGTCGCCTCATGCAAGGTCGTCGCTATAATGAAGGTTTGCATCAAGCCATCGAAGCCAAAGAGGGCGTCGCCGTCAAGCAAGAATCTATGACTCTTGCCACCATCTCCTTCCAAAACTTCTTCCGCCTTTATCATAAGCTCTCCGGTATGACCGGTACCGCTTTCACCGAAGCCGAAGAATTCCAGCAAATCTATTCGCTCGATGTTATTCAAATTCCACCCAATAAACCCATCCAGCGTGTTGATAAAGACGATTTAATCTATCGCACTGAAGCTGGCAAGCTCAAAGCTATTGCTGCCGAGATTAAGAAATATCATGATCGCGGACAACCAGTTTTGGTCGGTTCTGCCAGTATCGAGAAAAACGAAATGATTGCTCGCTATCTCGATAGCCAGGGAATTAAATACGAACTTCTAAACGCCAAGAATAACGAACGCGAAGCTGCCATCGTCGAAAAAGCCGGCGAAAAAGGTGCTGTTACTCTCGCCACCAACTTGGCTGGTCGTGGTACCGATATCAAACTCGGTGAAGGTGTCAAAGAGCTCGGTGGACTCGTAGTGATCGGTTCCGAACGTCATGATTCTCGTCGCGTCGATAATCAGCTCCGCGGTCGTGGCGGCCGTCAGGGTGATCCTGGCACTACCCAATTCTTCGTCAGTTGCGAAGACGACCTCATGCGCATCTTCCAAGGCGAACGCATCGCCATGCTCATGTCCCGACTCGGCGTCGACGAAGATACCCCAATTCAAACTAAGAGCGTTTCTAAGACTCTTGAAGCAGCCCAAAAACGCATCGAAGGCTTTAACTTCGATTCTCGCAAGAATGTTGTTCAATACGATAACGTCATCAACCGTCATCGTAAAGTCGTCTACGGTATGCGTCGCAAAATTCTTGACGGTGAAAGTATTCATGATGAAATCAAGCGTCTCATCAAAGCCACCGCTGCTGATCTCGCCAAAGATAGCTCCCGCGTCAACAAAAATTTCACCGACGATATATTAGCAATCTTTGATTTTGATGATAAAGAACTCGATAAAATTGGCGCAATGCGTAAAGAAAAAGACCGCGTCAAAGCTCTTGAAGACATAATTACCGCCGCTTACGCCAAGAAAGAAGAACTTTTTGAACCCGAAATCATGCGTAAGATCGAACGCGAAGTCTACCTCAAAGTGCTCGATATGCTTTGGATGCAACATCTTGAAAATATGCAACATCTCCGCGAGGGTATTCATTGGCGCAGCGTTGGTCAGCGCGATCCACTCGTCGAGTATCGCAGCGAATCGCAACGGCTCTTCGACGGTCTTGAAAAAAATCTCCGCGAAGAAGTTCTAAATATCCTTCTCCGTCTCACTAAACTTGAAGCTCAGAGTGAAAAACTAACCGACGGCGAAGAATACGAATCCGAACTCACCAAGATGGCCAAAGGTGCTACCGAAAAAGGTGTCAACGAAATCTCCGCCGGCGAGAAAAATCTCGACAAAGAATTCAAGAACGATACACCCGCCGAAAAATCCAGCGCTAACCAGTCCGTCAATCAGGCGCGCAACCAAGCTCGCAAGTCCAAAAAGCAGCAACGTCAGAATCGCAAGAAAGGGAATCGAAAATAAAACACTCGACTGAGGAAATCGTGCTTTCATCAGGGGCCAAGGGGCTCCTGATTGACATTCCCGGCGCCAGCGTCATGAATACTAAATTCCAATTCCGGGCCGGTTTGCGCTACGCCAAAAAACCCAGCCTCTACGAAATTGCCCACATTGTCGAACATCTTGCTTTTGGCGCCAACGCTGAGTTTCGTGACGAGCAAGAGTTTGAATCTGAATTCACCAAAAATGGTGCTTACCATAATGCCTGGACGTCCGACTTTTCGGTTTGCTACGAAAGTGAATGCGCCGATTTCGAATGGGATCGCATCATGTACTTACAGCAAATCGCTATTGCCGAGCCACGCTTTAACGACGAAGAACTTCAAAGCGAAAAAGGCAATGTCCGCGCTGAACTAACTGGCTACATGAACGATTATAATCGCCTGCTTTGGCCACGCCTGCAACAAATGGTCGGTGAAAATGTCCCCGATTTACAAGAGCGCCTTAAGACCATCCCCAATATCACCCTCAAGGATATTCGCGAACACTATCGTCGCACTCACACCGCCCACAATCTGCGCTTCATTATCGCCGGAAATCTTCGCCATCGCCGTCGCAAAATTATCCAAATGTTAGACGATTGGAATCTCAAACCCGGCGAGCGCTTCAATATTCCTTATGACGACATCCACGCCGCTGCACCAACCCTCATCCGTCGTAAGGATGCCTCTAATATCACTTTTGGTTTTTCCTGGTTCACCCCTCGACAGCTTGAGTCTCATGAAGCCTACGCCATGAGCTGTCTCAATCACATTCTCACCGGCACCACTTCTAGTCGTATCTTCGGCCAAGCTCGCAAAAAAGGTCTCGTCTATGGCATGGGCAGCGATCTCTCCAATAGTTGGCATAATGCTTCCTGGGATTTTGATGGTGAAGTCAACGTCGAAAGTTCCGATGAGCTTTTTGCGCTAATTCGCACCGAATTGAACCAAGTTTTAAACGGCGACATTAGCACCGACGACATCATCGCCGCCAAAAGTTATGCTACTGGTCGCTATCAAATGGGCGCCCAAACAGTCGGTCAAATTGCCAACTACTACGCTGACGGTTATTTCGTCAACGGCATCATCGAGCATTATGACAATGTGCCAGGCTTAGTCCGCAACATCAAAAAATCCACTATGGTCGATCTCGCACGCGAATTTATTGGTAGCGAGATTGATGCCCTAGTTGCCGTTAGTTCAGTTGACAAGGCCACCATCACCCGTCTAAGTGACTATATTACTTTCTGAGTGTAGTATAATATATAGTATGAAAATCGCAATTCTCGGCTACGGTCAGGAAGGACCAAGTGCCGAAAAATTTCTCCGCGCCCGTCATCCTGAGGCGACATTTGATATCTTCGATCATTTTTCACACGATGAGCTTGAACTTTCTGATTACGACTTGGTCGTGCGTAGCCCCTCCATTTCCCCCGCTTGGCTTAAATCAGCCGGCACTAAGGCTTCCACCACCGTCACACGACTTTTCTTTTCCGAAGTAAAAAATCCCATCATTGGCGTCACTGGCACTAAAGGCAAAGGCACGACTTCTTCACTCATTGCCACAATTTTGGAAGCTACCGGCGCATCAGTCAAACTAGTCGGCAATATCGGCACACCTGCACTTGATTTGCTCGATCAAATCCAGCCTCAAGACGTCGTCGTTTATGAGATGAGTAGTTTTCAACTTTGGGATCTCGAAACATCTCCTCACATCGCCGTAGTTCTTGGTATCGCGCCCGATCATCTTGATCGCCACACTGATTTCGATGATTATGTCGCCGCGAAGGGCCACATCGCGGAATTTCAAACCACCAACGATTACTGTATCTATGATAGCAATAATCAATACTCTACCAAAGTCGCTGCTTTATCCGCCGGTCAAAAACTATCTTATCCACCAAAGTTAGACGCTACTGCCCAAAAAGATCTTGGTAATTTACTCAACAAACTCACCATCCCCGGCGAGCATAATCGCGAGGATGCTACCATCGCCCTCATGGCCTGCGCCGCTTACTATCAACAAGATTTGCCAACTTTTCTACACAATAATTACCAAACCCTTGCTGACACTCTTGCCAGGTTTCAGGGCCTACCGCATCGCATCGAATTTGTGCGCGAATTAAACGGCGTACGTTATTATGACGATAACTATTCCTCCGCTTTCCCGGCGCTAGACGTCGCACTAGCTACTTTTGCTGACACTCCAACTATTCTCATTGCTGGCGGCAAAGACCGTGGCCTTGATCTCTCCGATACCAAAGCCCGTCTCTTCTCTGCACCCAATCTTAAAAAAGTTATCTTGATCGGTGAGACTGCACCAATTCTCGCCAAAGACGCCGATCCTGACACTTACATTATTGCTGATTCTTTAGAGTCAGCCGTCAAACTCGCTAAAAATACTGCCGAACAACTCCAAGAGGCTGAATCTAGCAATTACGATTTGTGCATACCCGGCCGTACGCCCGAATCGGTAAAATCTCCAGTCGTCCTCATGTCGCCCGGCGCTGCCAGCTTTGATATGTTCAAGAACTTTCGTGATCGCGGCGAACAATTTCAACAACTAGTACGGGAGCTAAAGTAATGTTCAAATTTCTCGGTTATACTTTCGACCCGCAAACTTTCGTCGCCAAGTTTTCTTATCAAGGCGCCGACGATATTACTTTCACTGAGCAAATCACTTTTGCGAGACCCAACCCTATCGCGAACTACAATCCAGCATTACTAGACCGCGCCCTCTTCCTTGCTTTTATGCTTATCGGCACTAGTTATTACAAAGCACATCCCACAACAAACGTCGAGCTCTCCCAGTCCATTGACGAATTTCAAGCCCGATTTTTCGATACCGTTTATCAAAAAGGCCTCAGCCAATTTGCTTTCGAAAATCAACTTGCGCGCAACAACCTTGCTCATTTTATTGCTACACCTAATTATCACTCTCCGGTGCCCTTACCTTATGATGGTCAAGGCGCGCTCGCTCTTCAATCTGGTGGCAAAGATAGTTTATTGACCGCAACCTTGCTAAACGAACAAAATATCAATTTCACGCCCTGGTTTGTTGGTTATGGCAATCATAATCATCCAAGCGTCATTGACGAAGTCAGTAATCGGCCCCTCCAAATCACTGAACGACTAATTGATCATATCAATCTTCAAAGAACCGCCGGTAAAAATGGCCACGTACCAATTACTTATATTGTCATGTCGCTTGCACTCGTCCAAGCAATTCTAAATGGCGATAATACCGTCATCACTAGTGTCGCCAGGGAAGGAGATGAACCGCATGGTATGATTGGTGATTTACCAGTCAATCATCAATGGTCAAAATCTTGGTCTGCCGAACAACTTTTTGCCAAGTACATTGCTACCTACATTAGCCCCGATCTTCACATTGGTTCGCCACTTCGCAAATATAGTGAGCTCAAAGTTGCTGAGCTTTTTGCAAAAAAATGTTGGCAAAAATACGGTGATAAATTCAGCTCTTGTAACCGCGCCAATTATAAGCAAGGTAGCAATAGCCAAAAACTCACCTGGTGCGGCGACTGCGCCAAATGTGCCAATTCTTATCTACTTTTCTGCCCATTCCTACCTGCCGAAACCCTCACTGCCACTTTCTCCGGCCAAGATTTATTCACCAGTCCACGTCTCACGGAAACTTTTAAGGGCCTGCTTGGTGTAGACGGCGTCATGAAACCATTTGAATGCATCGGCACGATCGACGAATTGCGCTACGCTTACCAACATCGCAATCAAACTGGTATAGTAAAATATCATGACTTACCCTTCGCCGTTCCAAATAGCGGCTTTGATCCTGACATGCTTTATCCCGCTCAACCCTATTTTCAGGAGCTTTTCCATGAATGAAACTAGTAAAAAACTCGAACAGCTGTCAAGCGCTCTTACCGAAGCCTGGCAGAAGTTAAACCTCGACACAAAACTCGCTCGTATTGCCAAGCTAGAACAACTTACCGCCGATCCCGATCTTTGGTCGAATCCCGAACGCGCCAAGACTCTTCACCAGGAGCTCAGTAATCTCGCCACTAGTGTCCAACCTTGGCAGCTACTTAAAACTCAAATCACCGATTTAACCGATATTGTTGCTCTCGGCGATTCAGAGCTGATCGCTGAAGCCGATCGCCAACTCGATGCTATGCAAGAAGCATTTAACGAGCTCAAAAAAGAACTCCATTTTAGCGGCAAATACGACAGCAAAAATGCCATTTTGCGTATCACGTCCGGCGCTGGCGGAACCGAAGCAATGGATTGGGCCAGTATGCTCGAGCGTATGTACTTACGTTTTGCCGAAAAAAAGAATTTTGCCGTCACTAATCTCGAACGTGTCACCGGAGAAGAAGCCGGCATCAAAACTGCCGTCTATGAAATCTCCGGTCCGAATGCTTACGGTTTGCTGCGTAGCGAGCACGGCGTACATCGCCTCGTTCGCCTTAGCCCTTTCAATGCCGACAACCTCCGTCAAACTTCTTTCGCACTCGTGGAAGTTCTACCTGTAGTTGAGCCCAGCGACGATATCAAAATCGATGATAAAGATCTGCGTATTGACGTTTATCATTCCGGTGGTCACGGCGGTCAAAGCGTCAACACTACTAACTCCGCCGTCCGCATTACTCACTTGCCGACTGGTACTGTCGTTGCTATTCAAAATGAGCGTTCCCAACTTCAAAACAAAGAAAAAGCTATGGAAATCCTGCGTGGCAAACTTCTGCAAATGCAACAAGAACAACACGCCGAAAGTCTCGACAAACTCCGCGCCGGCGAGTCCGCCAGTTGGGGTCAGCAAATTCGCAACTACGTTCTCCAGCCTTATAAACTTGTCAAAGATACCCGCACTAAATATGAAGATAAAGACCCCGACGCCGTACTCGACGGTAAGATTGACGCCTTCATCGATGCATATCTCGACGCACAAAACCCCGAATAGTGTTATACTATTACCATGAATAAACTTACTCGCTTTCTTAATAATCATGCTAACGTGTTTAAAATTCTTGTACCCACGATTTTAATCGTACTCTACACGATTTTATGCGCGCTCAACATTAATGATTCCATTTGGTTTGATGAATCTTATTCCGCCTACTTAATTCGTGGTAATTTTGCCGACATCTGGTCGATGACCGCCGTCGATGTCCATCCACCTTTGTTCTATTTCTTGCTCAAACTTTGGTCTCTAGTCGCCGGCACTTCCGTAATCGCCTTACGTTCCATGTCGGTCTTCTTCGGGATTGTTTCCATCGTCCTGCTTTTCCGTTTGCTCCACCGTCACTTCAACCTCACCGTTGCAATCATCGGCAGCTTCTTCTTCACACTTTCGCCCATGCTCATCCGCTACGGCCAGGAAATGCGTATGTATACCGTCGTTATCGCCCTTGTCATCGCCGCCACCGACGTCATGCTCTGTGCCCTTGACGCAAAAGATCCCAAAAAGTCCCGCCGCCTCTGGTTCTTCTACGCTGTCCTTATCGCCCTTGGCATGTGGACGCATTATTTCACTGCCACTGCCTGGATTGCTCAACTTGTTTACATTCTTTATCGCCAAGGAATTTTCAAGAAAGGCGGGCTAAAAAAATTCTGGCAAGATAAGGTTCGTCGCAACACCATGCTCCAAACTTACGGACTAGCCGTGCTTTGCTACATTCCGTGGATTCCGTTCTTTTTCAAACAAACCATGTCCGTCCAAGCTGGTTTTTGGATTGGCCCAGTCAATCTCGAAGCTCTTGCCAACTTCATTTCCGAATCATTACTCTATATCGCACCACGAGAGCTGAATAACTGGTTGTTGCCGCTTATCATTATTCTCATTAGTCTTATTATCTTCCTTAGTCTTCGTGCTTATCGTCACGCCAAACAGTGGGCTATCCTCGCACTCATCTTCATACCACCAGTCGTCCTCATTATACTCAGCCTTCCGCCACTCTCCCCTGTCTATATGACTCGCTACATGATTTTTAGTCTTGTGCTAGTTTGGGCTTTCTTCGGGATTATCATTGGCTCCGCCATTCATCAGCCCAAGCTACGAAAAACTACTCTTTTCGCCACTGTCCTCATCATAATCTGCGCCGTTGTTGGTATTGTCGAAGTGACAAACCGCGAGCCCAACGGCTATGTTGGCTACACCGTCCAGGACGTAATCGCAGTTGCTGAACCGGGTGAACCAATCCTCATGAATAATGAATGGAATTATTACGATGGTATCGCCTATGATACCGCTGAGCATCCGATTGTGTTTTACCGTGATTGGTGCGATTATCAATACGGCTCACTCGAGCCAATTCGTCAGTACCATTACAATCTTTTCGATAATCTTGATGCCTGGCTAGCAGAGCACGATAAGTTCTGGGCCTTCACCGGCGCCGACGAGCCACTACGTGATGGCTTACTGAAAAATCATAAAATCGATCAGACCATTAGCGACGATAGATATAGTGCCTACCACTTAGTCAAGAAATAAGACACATTTTCACGAAAAACTTATGCTTTTGTGATATAATTGTCGTATGATTTTGCTCGACCGCGTAACCAAAACCTACCCCGGCGACGAGGAGCCTGCGCTCGACAATATTTCTCTCCACATCGAGCCGCATGAGTTCGTTTTTTTGGTGGGCAAATCCGGTGCTGGTAAGTCTACCCTCATCAAGATGATCACCAAGGAAGAAAATCCTGATTCCGGTAAAATTGTTGTCGGCGGCATCGATCTAGATTTTGTACGTCGCCGTTATATTCCACATTATCGCCGTCGTCTTGGTGTAGTTTTCCAGGATTACAAACTTTTGCCCACTCGTACCGTCTTTGAAAACGTCTCTTTTGCTCTCGAAATCGCCGGTATGAGTAATCGCGAAATCCTCAAAACCGTTCCCAAAGTTTTGGATCTAGTCGGTCTTTCCGACAAAGCCAACAAATTCCCGACTCAGCTCTCCGGTGGAGAACGACAGCGCGTTTCGATTGCCCGCTCGGTCGCTAGACAACCCAAAATCCTCATCGCTGATGAGCCCACCGGTAACCTCGATATTCTTACTCGCAAGGAAATCATCGATTTACTCCAAAAGATCAATGACTTTGGTACTACACTCCTCGTCACTACGCACGATGAAAATATCGTCAACAATCTCTCTAAGCGCGTCATCACTTTGAAAGCTGGGCGCATTGTCGACGATCAAAAATATCACGGTATTTATCGACTTGATAGTGAAGACAAACAGCCATTTCAGAAAATTGCAACACTCGACGAACAGAAGCCGGAAGAGTTTCAAGCTCCCATTATTATCCATCAGCAGCCCATCAATACTTCCAGCCGTAGTTCCGCTAAGCATACTGCCGCCGCCGACCAACGCCTCACCTCTTCGCTACAATTTACAATGCGCCTTGAACGTGATGCCGACGGCAATGTTCGCGCTGCGTATAAGGACCCAATCGCTAAGACTTCTTCCAAGCCTGCTCCTAAACCTACGTCCAAAACTCCTGCTAAATCTAGCACCAAACGTCCCGCCAGTAGCACCGTCAAGCCCACTCCAAAAGTTATCAAAAAGACTACTAAACCTCTCGAGCGCGACTCCGCAAACCAATGGTACGCTGCCAGCAAGCCGCTCCGCTCCGCGCCAAAGCTCAGCAAACTTAGCCCCGGTCAAACCGTTAAACTCAAACCTGCCCCTACCCTCAAATCAACCATTAAACCTCTCCCCCGCGCCAAACGCGTAATTTAGGAAATTAAAATGACAAAACAAACTCCAAATCAAAAAATTGCCAACTTCCGTAACGTTAAGAAACGCCAAAAAGAAAATCTCAAGGTTTTGGTGGAAAATAGCAACGTCAGCAAACTCCGTAGCACTAGTCGCATCATTAGATATGGCGCTTCTAGTTTTCGCCGTAATGTCTGGCTTTCCATTGCGGCAACTCTTGTCATGACGATCACGCTCATCATCCTACTTATCACCATTGGCGCTAGCATGATTCTCTCCGCCACCGCCGATACTATGCGCCAGAAAATCGACATCACGGTATTCTTCCAACCCGGCACACCTGAATCCGCGCTCGAACAAATGGCCGATACTATGCGTCTCGATAATAACGTTGTTCAAGTTGATGTTGCCGACTCACTAACTGAATACGAAAACTTCCTCACCGAGAACCAGGACAACACCGATCTGCTCACAGCCCTTGCTGATGACGACATGCGCCAAATGATGCTCGACACCATGCAGGCCACTATGCGCATCAAAGTTCATAATCCTGACGATCTCACCAGTATTCGCTATATCGTCGACCACGATGTTATGTTCCAAGATAATCTCGATAGCAGCAAAGATCCTACTTACGATGTCAATCAAGCCGAAATCGCCACCATTAGCTCCTGGGCCACCATCGCCAAAAACGGCGGCCTCATTCTCGGTGCTGTTTTCCTAGTTATCTCCGTCCTAGTCATCTTCAATACTATCCGCATGGCTATTTTCTCTCGTCGCGAAGAAGTTCATATGATGAAACTAGTCGGTGCCGATCGCGAATTCATCCAAGGACCATTCCAAGTCGAAGCACAAATCTGCGGTATTATTTCCGGGCTACTCGCTGCCACCGCCGTCTATATCGGCTTCCAGTTTATTGCCCCTGGTCTTAATTCCTATGGTATCGACATCTCACTAGTTGCTAGTTTTATGACTACAAGTCGTCTAGTTTATGTTTATCTTGGCACTGTCGCAGTCGGCATTCTTGTAGGCACCATCTCTGCTCGCCTCGCCATCCAAAAGTACCTCAAATGATTTACTTTTTACCATAACTGTGATATATATTAGTTATGGTTAGACAAAAACACAAAACTATCGGCCTCCGTGGCCTTGCAATCATTGTCGCAATCTTTGCCATCACTGGCATCTCCGCTTTTACTATTTTTAAAGAACAACCTGATGCCCAGGCATATCCTGCTGGCTGCGTCAGCCAAGCCTGTCGTGAAGCTGCCGATCGCGCCGCCGCTTCTGAAGCCGCTGCTCGGCAAGCCGCAAGCCTTGCTGACACCCTCGAGAACGAAGTTGCCAGGCTCAATTCAGAAATTGCTGCCCTCGAAGATGAAATTAATATGAATCAGGCCATCGCGCACGACCTATCCACTCAAATTTCTGTCAACGAAGAAAAGCTTAGCCTCCAGCAATCTGCTCTCGCCAAGCTACTTGTTGACATGCATTTTGAAAGTGATCCTGACGCTATCACTTTGCTCGCTAGTAGTAGCTCTCTTGGTGATCTCGCCGAAAAACAATCTCGCCAAACCAATGCTAAATCTCAAGTCACTGCTTCCGCCGAAGCCGTTAAATCACTCAAAGAAGAATTGGAGCAACAAAAAGCTAGTGTCGACGCTTTGATCGCCGCTGCCGAGCTTAGCCGTAACGAAGCCGCCGAAAAGCGTAATTACCAGCAATCTCTAATTGCTAAGTATGAAAATGATTCTGCCGCTTACGAGAAAGATGCGCTCGCCGCTCGTGAGACTATGCAACGTGAAATCGCTGCCGAAATCGCTAAATATAACTCTGGCGGCGTAGTCGGCGAGGGCTACAATTCCTATCCCTGGGCTGCCAATTGTCCTCGCGACAACATTAAATACCTTGTAGTTGGCGGTTATGTCTGTCAGTGCACTAGCTATGCTGGTTGGAAAGCCCAAGAATTTTACGGTATCTATATCTCTAGCTGGGGCAATGCCAATTCTTGGGGAACTTCCGCCGCTCGTCGTGGCTACGTCGTCGATGACAACCCTGCCCCTCATACTATCGGCTACAGCACTTCCGGTATCTATGGTCACGTTGTTTGGATCGAAAGCGTAAACGCCAACGGCACCGTGAATCTCACTGAATATAATAATTATTCTAGTTCCAAGAGCGGTCTACCAGGTGATTTCGGCGCTCGCTATAACGTTAATCCCCGTGCTTATCGCTATATTCACCTCGACCAAAAACGTTGGTAGTGCTATAATTTATATATGTCTAAAACTTGGGAAGCTCGCAAAGTTAGTCTTGGTGGCGCCATTATCGGTGCAACCGTCACATTAGTAATTGGTCTTTTTGTCGGTCTCAACTGGCAAAACTTCAGCGATCAATTTCTCCCCTATCTTGGCATTGGCCAACGCCACGCTAGCAATAATTGGTCAGCCCTAGACGAAGTCTACGATACCCTCGTCTCACAATACGACGGTGAGCTCGACAAAAATGTCCTGATAGAAGGCGCCAAAAAAGGCCTCGTAGCGGCTGCTGGCGATATTTATACTGCCTACATGGATGCCGAAGAGTCCAAAGAATACCAAGCTTTACTGCATGGCGAAGCTGGTAGCGGCGTTGGCATCGAAATGGCTCTGCGTGATGGCTACGTACGCGTCATTCGCACTCTCCCCGACAACCCAGCCGGCAAAGCTGGTGTTCTCGCAGGCGATATTATTTATAAAGTCAATGGCGAAGAAGTTTACGATAAGGATACTGAGACAATTTCTAGCAAACTACGCGGCGAAGACGGCACTGAAGTTGAGCTAACCGTCGTACGCGATGGCGAAGAGAAGACTTTCAAACTCACTCGCGAACCAATTAATAACGTTTCTGCCTATGTCACTTACCGCGACAAAACTGCCATCCTTACTATCACTCGTTTTGATACCGACACCGGCGAAATCGTTCGTAAAATCGTCCGCAATGAATTTAGCCAAAAGGGCATCAATAAAGTTATTCTTGATTTGCGTGGTAACGGTGGTGGCTATGTTTCCGCCGCTCAGGAGCTACTTTCGCTCTGGATTGACGGTCAACCAATCCTTATCCAACGTGGAAAATCCGGCAAAGATGATACTACCTACGCTAATCGTGGCGGCGCTTTACTTGCCGACATCCCCACCATCGTCCTCACTAATGGCACCACTGCCAGTGCTTCCGAGATTGTCGCTGGCGCCCTCAAAGATTATAATAAAGCCACCATCGTCGGAGAGACCACCTACGGCAAAGGCGTCGTCCAAACTCTCCTTAATCTCTCCGGCAATACCCTGCTCAAAGTCACTACTGCTCGCTGGTATACGCCAAAAGGCACCAGCATCAACGGCGAGGGCATCAAACCCGACATTGAAGTCGAACGCACATATGACGACATCAACAAAAATCGCGACCCTCAGCTCGACAAAGCCTTATCAATGTAATATAATATTATTATGATTAAAGTTTATACTACTCCAACCTGCATTTATTGCCATGCTCTCATGGAATGGCTTGAAGAGCAGGGAATTGAATATCAAGAAATTGACGCCTCGTCTATGCCTGGCATCACGGCCGTGCCGGTCACTGAGATTGGCAACGAACGTATTGTTGGCTTTGACCGCGCCGCAATCAAAGCAGCCCTTGCTGACGAGTCAGCCTCCAAAGCCGCATGAAACGTCCACCGCTCGTCCTAATTCATGGTTTCCGCGGCGCACCCTTTGGCTTGTCCGCCATTGCCGACGAATTGCGTATTGCTAACTACGACGTCTATTCAGTTCCTAATCCACCTTTTGCTGGTGCTCCTACTCTCGATAAGTACACTCCCGAAGCCTACGCGGATTATTTTGCTGAGTATTTAGAATCTCATCACATCAATAAACCTATCCTGATTGGCCATTCTATGGGTACCTTGACGGTTTCAGCCATTGCCAGCCTCCGCCCTGATCTCGTTGACCCACAACTCATCTTGCTCTCGCCAATTTCTTATAAAACCGCCAAATTCTTCGCCCTACTTGCTCCGCTTTCGGCTTATTTACCCGATAGTCTCGTCAATTTTGCCACTACTTGCTATCTATATACCGGCAAAGGCCAATTTCGCTCCACCATGCGCATTACCAACGCTTGCACTAAGCAAACCACCTGCTCCAGCAAAGCCATTTTTTCCGCGGCCTATTTCTCGTCTCATTATGGTGTAGCAGATTTTCATTTCCAGGACCAGACTAAAATTCACATCATCGCTGGTACTAAAGACCGCCTTATCAGCCGCCGTAGCACCGAAAAACTTGCCCGCGCCCTCAATATTAAGCCAATCTTCCTACAAGGCACCGGGCACTTGCACAATTACGAAAAACCCCACGAGACTGCCGAAGAAATCCTTAAGATTCTCGACTCCGTTTCAACCGAATAGCCTCCTGATAAATCTCTGTAAATCGCGCCAAAGTTCGATTTAGATCATGCTTTTTCGCAATCATTAAGCTCTTTGCACTATATTTCTTTTGTAATTTTTCATTCGTAAGAATCTTTATCATTCCAGCCGCTAGTTCTCCTATCGCGCCCGGGCGGCAGAGCTCACCATTCTTGCCATTCTGACAAAGTTCACGCACCGCACCAGCATCAACTGCCACGATTGGCAGACCAGTCGCTGCCGCCTCGATCAAAACAATCCCTTGCGTTTCAGTTTCGCTTGCTGTTGCAAAAAGTGTCGCCGATTGATAAATCGCTGCCGCCTCCGGCACCGACATAATTCGCCCCAAGAATCTCGTTTGCGACTCAATTCCTAATGCTTTTGCTAGATCCACCAGATGATTTTTATCAATCCCATCTCCAGCAATCACTAATTCTGCCTCTGGCACTTTCTCCAGCACTTCCGCAAACGCCATCAATACATTGCTGATACTTTTTTCCGGATCAACCCGACCAAGATATAACACCCGTTTAACACCCGGCTTGAGATGATACTTTCTTAAAACTCGCGGATTCGGCGAACCCGGCATAAATTTCGAAAGATCCACCCCATTCGACAGCGCTTCGACTGGCACCTTAAAACGACGCCGATTCTTCGGCACTAAATCATCAATCGCCATTTCCGTCGGCATTGTTGCGTATTCTGAATGCTTCAAAAAACTTGCCATATAAGTCCTCAAGATCGCATCCACTGGACGTTTAATCGGCTTCAGAAACTTTACTTGCCCAGTCACGTTGTCCGGATAGGCATGCCCAGTACTTACCATCGGTACATTGCGCTTCTTGGCATAACGCCGCGCCGACACTGCAATCATCTCGGCTGTTTGATTATGAATCACATCCGGATGGAATCGATCCATCTCGCGCTTCATTACTGGATAAGGATCTAACGTCAACCATAATCCATGCCGATAGACTAGACGCGGCATCGACAAACCCAAAAATTCCTTCTTTTCTGGCACCTTATTAATCTGATCCGGATAAAAAGGGAACCGCACCGAAGAAAGATATACTGTCGTCACGCCATCTTTCTTTTCCTTATGTTTTTTGCCAGTAAAACTCGGACAAAACACCATCACTTCATGTCCTTGTTTTGCAAGTCCCCGCGCCAGGTTATGCGCAAACACTGCCACGCCATTCGTCATCGGGTAATATAGGTCAGAAGTGATCACAATTTTCATAATACTATGGTATAATTGTAACATGAAAAAGTCAAGGACTACCGATAATGTCGTCGTCAACCGTCGCGCTCGCTTTGATTATCAGCTCGGCGAAGAGCTAATTTGCGGTATATCCCTCACTGGACCGGAAGTCCGACTCATTCGCGATCATCACGCCCAACTTCGCGGCTCATTTGTCACCATCAAAAATGGAGAATTATGGCTTAATAACGCCACTCTCGGCGCCAAAACTGCTCGCAATCTCAAATTACTCGTCACCAAACGTCAACTTCGCGACCTCGCCCGCGCCAAACAGGACGGCTTCCAGCTCGTCCCCACCAAGCTACTTGCCGGTGGTCGTCACATTAAACTTGTCATTGCTACCGGTCGCGGCAAAAAGAAATACGACAAACGCGAAACCATCAAAAAACGCGATCTCGAACGAGGGCGCTACTGATGAAAATTTATTCTTGGAATGTCAACGGCCTGCGCGCTAATCTAAAACGTGGCACTTTTATGGATTTCATCAATGCCGAACAGCCCGACATTCTTTGTCTTCAGGAGACCAAAGCCAAGCCCGGCCAAGTCGAAGTAGATTTACCGGATTATCTTGAACTTTGGCATAGCGCTGAACGTCCTGGCTATTCCGGCACCGCCGTTTTCACCAAGTTCAAACCACTTGGCAGCTTCAACGATCTGCCCGCCGACCTCACCGCAAATTATTCTTGGGATAGTGACAAGTTTGGTAATCCTTTGAAAGAAGGTCGCCTCCAAACAGTCGAATTCGAACCTTTTTATCTCATCAATATGTATGTCCCAAATAGCAAGCGCGACCTTTCCCGCCTTAATCTGCGCGAACAACTTTGGGATCCAGCCATCCTGAACTATATTAACGCTCTCCAGAAAATTAAACCAGTTATTATTTGTGGTGATTTCAACGTCGCTCACACTCCACTCGATCTCGCTCGCCCCAAAGACAACACTCACAACGCTGGTTTTACCGACGAGGAACGCCTAGGCATCAAAAATTATCTCGCCGTCGGCAATCTCGTCGACAGTTTTCGCTACTTTTACCCCAGCCAACAAAAGTATACTTGGTGGTCGCATTGGTCGCATGCCCGCGAGCGTAACATCGGCTGGCGTATTGACTATTTTCTGCTTTCCGAAAGCCTAGTTCCGCACCTCAAAAACGCCATGATCCATGATCACATTATGGGCTCTGATCATTGTCCGATTTCAATTGAAATGGAGTTTTGATGGCGTTCGCAAACCTCGCTAACGACCTGTCTTACTGGCAAAAACAAACCAAACCTCTTTTTGCTGGTCTTGCTTGGAATATTCCCGAACAAAAAACCGGTCGCCTCGGTCTTATCGGCGGTAGCAACCAAGGTTTCAACACTACCATTCGCACTGCTGAATTTCTTAGCCAGCATTTTCCCATACGCGACCTACCGATTCTTTTGCCTACCACCCTCCGCACCAAACTCCCGCCCCTACCCAATCTCAATTTTGCGCCCGCCACCGATAGTGGCTCCTTTGCGCAGTCGCCACTCCTAAGTGAATTTGTCGCCGCAAATGACTACACTCTCGTCACCGGTGATCTTTCCAAGAATTCCGCCACCGCTATCGCCCTTGCTACCGCCCTCACTCCTACTAGTTCTCAAGTTGAGCCACCACACATTCTCCTAGCGCGCGATACTATTGATCTACTTGCCCCCAGCATGGAACAGCTCCTCCTAAATCCCCACCTCACTCTTTTTGCCTCTTCCGCTCAGCTTCAAAAAGTTTTCCGCGCTGTCTATTACCCCAAAATGATCATGCTCTCTGCCCCGCTTCTGCCAATTCTCGAGGCGCTGCATAAGTTTACCCTCACCTACCCGGTCACCATTCTCACTTTCCACGAAGGACAACTTATCACCGCTCATGATGGCCACGTTATTACCACCCCGCTCGCCGATACCGGCTATTCGCTTATTTCACTTTGGTCCGGTGAACTCGCCGCTAAAATCGCCGCTTTTAATCTTTATAATCCCACCAAACCCCTCGAAGCCACCACTGCCGCCCTTCTTTATTGACTTTTTATAGCAAGTGTGATATAATGGTAGTATAGGCAGTGTGAAAGGAGGGGATGAAATGAAATTTCATAAATACCATATTGCCGACCTACTCACTTTGTGCGAAGTGATTTGCACATGCATTTTAGGAGTTTTTATCCTGACTGACGCCACACCAGAAACCGCCCTGATTGTCTTTGGAATTGGAGAATTATGCGATGCTTTTGACGGCATTTGTGCCCGCAGATGGAAATATCCAAACGACGGTAAATATCGCTGGTGGCGCGAATACGCCCTAGAGATCGAACACATTACCGACATTTTCCACCTCAGCATTATGGCACTATTCTTCATTTTTCGCATCTGTGCAAGGTTCACCTACTTCAGACCCTGGGTCGCTTTCGCGGCAGCTCTCGCCATTGCGTTAATCTGTATCATTGTACAGATAATTATTACTGACCCGAAGCACAAGGACACCCCATACGCAGACCGGCTCATCATCAAAAGAAGGTATTTGTACTTAGCCTGCATAGCCTTTGTAGTTTTTGTAGGACTGTATGCCGTTGACTGGCCACTTAAAGTCAAAACGCCACTTGCAATCGCGCTTTGCATCGGTGGCATTGGCCTCTTTATCCTCAAAAAAGACCGCGCGACTCAGCCTAAAACTCCGCTCAAGTGATCGGCCAACCCCGGTCACTTTTTCTTGGCTACTTTCTCCGCCATTTTATAGGCTCTCACTAGCTCCTTCACTCGCTCGTCCTGCAAGACTTTCCGACGATTTTTTAGCATCACTTTACTCATCTCATTGATTTTCTCTGCCTTCAACCCTTCCAAAGTCAGAGCTATGCCAGTTGAGTCTTCACTGCCCGCCAGCAAAAATCCGCCCATCGGTACCGTCTCCGTCAAAGCCGGATCGGCAATCAGCACCGGCAAACCAGTCGCCTGCGCCTCCACTAGTACCATCCCTTGCGTATCAAAATTATAGGACGTGTGAACGCCAAGATGCGCCTCCTGCATCCGAATAATGATCCGTTCTCGCGGCTGCGCTCCAAAGAATTTCACTTTCATACCATACTTCTTGGCATACTCTTTCGCTTTTTTAAGCTGGTTTCCATTACCATAAACATAGAGCATATACGGACGCTTCAATTGTCTAAGCGCTTTCAAAAATGACATGATGCGCTTTTCTTTTGACACCCGCGAATTCCAAATCATCTTCAGTACATCACCATCCGCCATCTTCCGCTCATCAAAATCAATTCGCACCAAATCTTCTGCCACTCCACCCGGCGTTGCCACGATTGGCTTCGTCACGCCGTAGTGTTCTAATTTCTGCGCAAAATGTACCGACGGCGTCGTCACCACATCAGCTTGCTCAGCATGATTCACCATCAATTCCCACATCTTTGCGCGCGTACGCGTCGGTGCCTGAAACTTATCCTTCTTTACTTTTATAGTATGTGGCAAGTAGTGCGCATGCAAACGGTTCAAAACCATCGCCACCAGCCACTTAAAAGGATGCGGCACATTCAGTTCAATCGCTCGATCTTCACGTCCGTGCATCGTAATCACCAGCGGAATCCCAAACTTCTTTGCTAGATCAATCCCCGCAATACTACAACTCATTTCGTACTGCACATGCACAATATCAAATTCCTGAAATTCCGGAAACTTTTCGAGAATATACGCTTCCACCTTCACCGGCTTCCGCGCCAAAATCGTGTTGTTAATGCGTGGCCATTTGCGACTCGGCACTAGCACTACATTTTTCTCTCTCGTCCGAAAACCCGGGCAAAAAATCGTTACTTCATGTCCCAATTTTTCTAGCTCTGCTTTCTGGGCTTTAATCGCCGAAACAATTCCCCCATCACTACTTGGTTCGTAAATATCGCTAAAAATCGCAATCTTCATTGTCCACCTTTTTTATTGCTCCAATACTGCCCGCACGAAAATCCGATGCGTGAAAGTCCCAATTGACCGCGACCAATCACCTGCACAAGTAATCAGCGTCAAAGTCGGCTCACCCGACGCCACCGGCCTGAGCGCCGTTGACATATAATTATTCGCTTCCGTACCAGCACGTTTCCAAACCACTTCTATAATTTTATACACGTAGCGCGTTTTCTCATCACCCATTTCAATAAAGATTTCATCGCCAACTTGAGCGTCGACCAGTTCATTGAAAATTTCATAGCCATAATAATCACCACCATGCCCATCAAACAAACTTGCACCCGATTGACCTGGCAAAGCCGAACGATCATACCACGCTATCATTCGATAATCTGATGGGGAACCAACTGCACCATTTTCTTTGCCCACCACCGTTACTCGACCATAAATTCCTAGACGCGGAATTGACATTAACCGTGGCAAATATGACTCCACATGATAATTCCTCGCTAGCTCACGCTCCTTTTCCGAAATATTATCAGGAATCTCCAATTCGCCAATACTCGGCGTTTCCGTTTCTGGCACCTGTTCCTCTTCTTTTTCTTCAGCAACTTCCGTTTCAACTGACGGCTCACTTAATTTATAAGCCAAAGCCACCGCTCCCCCCATCAATACTGTCGCAACGGCCAAAATTACCAACCGTACTACGCCGACTTCCTTCTTATGACCAGCCCGCGCATCCATTCCATACTTACCCGTCACTGGATCCTTAAATAGAAAATTATTTTTAAGTGGAAAATGCGTTAGCAGTAGATATGCCGCCAAAATTACGATGCTTATAATCACACTAATCACACCACCGAGCATTCCCACTGCTGGCAGTTTCAAAACTCCCGCAAAAGCAAACGCCGCAGCCACTGACGCTATTACAAAAATTGTAATATCAAGTGGCAAAATCGATTTCTTCAAATTCAAAAGTTTGCGATAACCATAAAATAGCACCGGAATGACAATTACGGGCACCACAAAAGAAAGACTGCGTGCCAGCCAATAATTTGGATTCGCCCCCAAAAACCAAATGTCCGCCAGCGTACAAATAAACAAACCCGTCAGAGCTAATTTTACATGCTCCCAAGTACTCTCATTTACTGCCGCAAAGAAAGCCACGAACTTATTGCGCCCACTAAAGTTATAAACAAAGTGGAACAGCGACCCAATAATCGTCACTGCAATTGATTCAATAATTACAATTTGCCAAAACATAACTATATTATACCTCACATAAAAGTTGTTGACAAATTATTTTACCAGCTGTACTATTGTACTAAGGACATAGTACAATGATTAATTTCCATTTCAACAATGAACAACCCATCTATTTGCAAATCGCTAGTCAGTTAGAGCTAGCAATTATCACCGCCGAACTCCTGCCCGGCGAAAAGCTTCCACCAGTACGCGATTTTGCCACAATCGCCCAAGTAAATCCTAACACTATGCAGCGCGCACTCAGCGAACTCGAAGAAACCGGCCTCATTTACACCGAACGCACCAGTGGCCGTTATGTTACAACCGACCGCGACCACATTCGACTTCGCCGCGAGCAACTTGCCCGTAGTAAAATTGCAAATTTTCTCGACGACATTGATCGTCTTCAACTTTCGCGTCATGACGTTATTAAACTAATCAAACAAATTGGAGGTATCCATGACTAAATCACCCACACCAATTTTGGAGTACAAGCACGTCTCCAAATCTTATGGTCCCAAGGTCGTTCTAAAAGACATCAGCTTTAGTGTTCCAGCCGGCAAGATTGTCGGTCTACTTGGCCAAAATGGCACCGGCAAAACCACCCTCATCAAACTCGCCAACGATCTGCTTACCCCGACTAACGGCGAAGTTCTCGTCGAAGGCGAGCCAATCGGCATCGCCAGCAAGCAGAAGATTTCCTATCTCCCCGAACGTACCTATCTTGATAAAACTATGTGCGTCCGTGATGCCGTCCGGCAATTCTCTGAATTTTATAATGACTTCAACCAGACTAAAACTTGGAAGTTGTTAAAAGATCTCGAACTAGACGCTGACACCAAAATCAGCAAAATGAGCAAAGGCATGCAAGAAAAACTGCAGCTCGCCCTCGTTATGAGTCGTAAAGCCAAACTCTACATTCTCGATGAGCCGCTTGGCGGTATCGACCCCGCCACACGCGACTACATTCTCGACACCATTCTCACCAATTTCGAAACTGGCGCCAGCATGCTCATCACCACCCACCTCATCTCCGACGTCGAACGCATTTTGGACCACGTCATTATGATTAATAAAGGCAGGGTCACCATCAATTCCGACGCCGATACACTTCGTACCAAAGAGAAGAAATCGATCGACGAAATCTTCCGTAATCAATTCAAATCATAGAAAGGGAATTATGCTAGGAAAATTACTCAAATACGATTTACGCTACGTTTATAAAGTCCTCGGTGTCTACTATTTAATTTCTATATCCTTCACAGCTATTGGTGCCTTACTAAGCCGGATCGAGTATCCACCCTACATTATCGACTTCATTGAAGGGTTCCTTATCAACGCTGGTCTCGGGCTTTCAATTGGCCTCACAATTACAGCCTTTACTCGCACATGGATGCGCTTCCGTCAAAGTCTCTACGGCGACGAATCTTACCTCACCCACACTTTACCAATCTCGCGTTTACAACTCTTCACTTCCAAGTTCATCTGCGCTATCATTATCCTGCTACTCAGCCTCGTCGTAGTCGCCGTTGTCTTAGTACTCTATGTCTCATCTATCTCTGGCTTTGATTTTGGCGCATTCTTAGCCGATCTTTTCGTAACTATTCAGGGCACTTCCTTCTCGCTCTTCTACGTAGCAATCGTGCTCGGACTTCTTGTTATCGTGCAATCAATCTTCATCATCATGTGCGGATTTTCCGGCATCATCATTGGACGCCGTTCCAATATTGCTCCTGGTCCCGTTTCCTTCATTGCTGGCTTGGGGTGTTACCTTGTCACGGGTGGAATACTTATCGGTATCATCTACCTCTTTAGTACCTTCGACCCAGAGCTCGCCGCAGTATTTACCCACGGGCACCAACCCAATCTCCCTACCGTCATAAATTGTGCCTGGATTTGTACCGCCACGTACACCATCACTACTGCGACCCTATTCGCAATCAACGTAAACTTACTCAACCGTGGTGTCAACGTAGAGTAAAGTTATAAAATCGTGCAAAACTCCATATATAATATATTGTATATGGAGTTTTTGTTATGAAGTTTTATGCAGCAATCGACCTCAAATCTTTTTACTCCTCCGTTGAATGTCAAGAGCGTGGGCTCGACCCGCTCACCACGAATCTCGTTGTCGCCGATCCTTCTCGCACCGACAAAACTATCTGCCTCGCCGTTTCGCCTGCCCTACGTCAAAAGTACGGACTGCCTGGTCGTGCTCGGCTTTTTGAAGTGAATAAAAAAGCTCGCGAATTCGGTTTCGATTTTATCATCGCTCCGCCTCGCATGTCCTACTATCTAGAATACAGTCAAAAGATTTACCGCACTTATCTCGATTTTGTTGCGCCTGAAGATATTTTTGCCTATTCCATCGACGAAGTTTTTTGCGACATTAGCAGTTATCTCGAATTACATAATTACACACCTACCAAATTCGCTTCCATGATGATTCGCGAAGTTTTTGAACGGACCGGTATTACTGCCACCGCCGGCATTGGCACCAATCTTTTTCTCGCCAAGGTCGCCATGGATATTATTGCAAAACACGCCGAACCAAATGATTTTGGTGCACGTCTCGCCGAGCTTAATGAGAAAACCTTTCGTGAACAACTTTGGACACATCAACCACTCACCGACTTTTGGAGAATCGGTCCCGCTACTGCCCGCCATCTCAAAAATCGCGGCATGTACACATTAGGCGATGTCGCCCGCTGTTCACTGACAAACGAAGATTTACTTTTTGGGCTTTTTGGCGTCAATGCCGAACTACTAATCGACCATGCCTGGGGCATCGAAACTGCCACCATTCCGGAAATCAAAAATTACCACCCCGAAACCAAAAGCCTCTCGAACGGTCAAGTCCTCAGCCGTCCATATCAGCCACTTGAAGCCCGCACAATCGCCAAAGAAATGGCCGAGAGTCTCGCTTTAGAACTAGCCGCCAAACATTATTCTACTGACCATCTCGTTCTAGACCTTATTTATGATGTCGAGAATACTAAAGCTGGTCAAAAATCCGGACTTACTATCAAATCCGATCACTACGGTCGCAAAATCATCAAGCCCGCCCATGGCACTATTCGCTTACCATTTCGATCTAGTGCTATTTCGGTTATCCGCGACTATTTCTTGCAACTTTTCGACCAAATCATCGACCCAAAGTTTTCTATTCGCAAAATCTATCTCGCTGCCGGCTCGCTCGTTTCTACAGACACGCCCGCATCAAACTCTTCACTCTTTCAGCCTGACCTTTTCACAGATTTAGCTGAGCTCGAACATAAAACCAACCAAAGTCGGAAACTCGAACAAGCCATTCTCGACATCCGCAAACGTTTCGGCAAAAACGCCATTCTAACTGGCAGCAATTTTGAACCTGGCGCCACCGGCCGCACTCGGCATCGTCAAATCGGAGGGCACCAAGCATGAATAATGATCCGCATCGCTACGACGATATTATGAATCTTTCACGACCAATTTCCAAACATCCACCACTTAGTCGCACTAGTCGCGCCGCCCAATTCTCACCCTTCGCTGCGCTTGAAGGTCATTCTAGTCTCGTTAAAAATTCCGAATCTACTAGTCAATATGAGCGTTCTGATCTCGAACTTCAGGATTGATTACTTCAACTTTTTCGCTTCGCGTTTTAGTAAAATACCCCAGCTCTTCCGCCCGCGCATAAGCTAAATCAATTAGAATTCGCCCAATCTCACCAAAACTTTTTTCGTAAGCTTCCGTTGCCTCAGCTCGCGGTAGTAGCTCGCGTCCATACGTCCACATGCCATTACTATCCGGATCTGGCTGTGCGGGCAAAATCTCTGTCACCAGTGCCACCATCCGCGATTGCAAAGCAATTTCTTCCTCACCGTCCCAGTCACTAATTGCTTCTTGGTAACCCAAATAAGCGATCTCATCGATCTCAGCATTAGCCTCTTCCAAGACTTCACGTCGCAAAGTTTCTTCGATACTCGTATCTTCAAGTTCCGGACGACCACCCACGAGACGCGCTTCACCGTTTTTAATCCGCGTTAGTACTCGTCCATCCGCCGTAAGTAGCACCGCTTGAATTTGCGCGATTTCGCCCTCTGCCGGAAAATCTTCCTCATGCCAAATATACCGCTCGCTCATTGCTCTTCTTCCTCATCTTCTACTACTACAAAGCTCATCATCACATCACCACTCCCAACCGCTTCGGCTAACCCATTCGGATCGTCAATTTTGCCAATGCGTGTATAGCTATAACTTGTCGAATGCGCTTTATAAAACACCACGATGAAATTATTTTGGAACAGCATCAAATCTCCCGCTTCAATTCGCCCCACCTGCTTCGGATTACTTGGCAAATTCTGATGCAAATCATAATATTTCTCGTTACCATTCAACTCCACCATGTTTTTTTCGAGTGGCAGTAACTTTACAAAAGCCTGCGCCGTTTCTGTTTCTTCAAGCGTCGCCATAAATTCATTCTCATTAATCTTAATTACAATTTTAGAAATCATGCTCTCCTCCTCTTCATTCTTACTCCCAGGGTCAACAATCGTGCTCGGAAGATCGTCAGTCGTGCTCTCATCGTCACGAATCGTGCTCTCACTGCTGGTTATCTTCATAATGATTGCTACAATCAAAGAAACCACCAAAATTACCCCCACCACAAACATCAAAATCACCATCGGCTTGGTATTCGCCTGCTTCTTCCCAGCATATTTTCGATAACTCACAGTTGGCATAACTCTATTATAACATAGCGTTACCGCATAGTCGTGCTATAATAAGACAAAATAGAGAACAGGAAAATAACAGTGAGATTATTTCTAGCCAGTCAAGATTTAGGGAACTACGCGAACGTCCTGCAAGAATTAGTAGGAGAAAAACGTCGCGCACTTGTCGTTAGTAATGCTCGAGATTACTACAATGATGAAGAAAGAATTGCCAGCAGTATAGAAAAAACTATATCAAATCTTGGCAAGATTGGTATCACGGCCAAGAGATTGGATCTTCGACCGTACTTCAACAAGCAGTCCGAGCTAGAAAATCTCATCAAACGAGAAAAAGTTGGGCTAATCTTTTCAATTGGTGGCAATGTCTTTTGTCTCTCCACCGCCATGCACGCCAGTAGACTAGACGGAATCATCAGAAAAGGCTTAGCCGAAGATGAATTTGTCTATGGCGGCTATAGCGCCGGCGCAATGGTCGCATCAGGCGACCTATCACGATACCAATACGAAGTCAAAGCAAGTGAAAAGCAACCGCTACATAGTATTCCCAACATTACGCACGAAGTCTACCGACTTGCGCCATACAAGCGAGGCCTCGGATTACTCTCGCAACAATACATCATACCACACATGGACAACTCTGAGCACGCTGGTGCTTCACAAAAACGCATCGCTAAAATCGAACAAGCTGGCGAAGAAGCAATTCGCCTCAACGACTCCGATGTTTTCGTGATCAATGGGAATAGCGCCCACATAATGAGGGGGGGGGGCATGAAAATTTACATTGCTCGCCACGGGCAAACCGACTGGAACGTGCAGCACAGAGCACAGGGCCGCACCGATATTCCGCTCAACGAAACCGGCATTGGTCAAGCTAGAGCCCTTCGCGATAATATCAAAAACATCCAGTTCACTGCCGTCTATTCCTCACCTTTGAAACGCGCCGCCAAAACGGCTCATATTGCTACCGATGATAAATACAACATCATCTACGACGAACGCCTGATCGAGCGTTCGTTCGGCGATTTTGAAGGCAAAGAAATTAACAACTGGACTGAAGTCACCGGTTACAATATTGGTGACCTCAAGCTCAATACCAACATCGGCAATATTGAGCCAGTCCGTGAAGTGCTAGCACGTACAAAATCCTTTTTAGACGACATTAAAAATAAACATAGCGACACAGATACTATTCTAATAGTTACACACGGCCAAGCCTCGCGTGGACTCCATCATAATATTGTTGGATACAACGATGACACCGACTGGTGGAGCGTTGAATATGGCAATGCCGAAGCGAGGGAGTATAAAATATGAAGCTCATCGCCACGCGTCACGCCGAAACCAATTACAATGTCAAAGATTTAGTCAATTATGACCCGGCAGTTGATGTACATTTGACTAAAAAGGGAATCAAACAAGCCGAAGATTTGGCTGAACAATTAAAAGATTTCAAATTTGATGCCATTTATGTTTCAAGACTAAAACGCACCAAGCAAACCGCCGACATTATTGACCGCTACCACCAGCAAAACCTACTCGTGAATAAACTGCTCGACGACACGAGAAACGGCTTTGAAGGAAGACCATACGACGAAGCCAAGGGTTGGCGCGATGCCCAACCCGATCCAGTCACCGCAAGATATTTAGACAAGTACGAATCCGTAAATGACATGACAAATCGTGTTCAGAAATTCATCGACTACCTAAAACAGCATCACAAATCCAATGAAACAATCCTCATCGTCACCAGTAGTCACATCATCAAACAATTACGCATGCTGAACGGGGAAATTACCATGCGAGAATTGCTAGATGCTCCAGCCAAACACGCTACTTATTACGAATTTAATTTGTAATTCCGTACGCAATTTTCATCGCAATTACTCGCCGTACTGCCTCGTCAATTTGTTTTTCAGAAATCCTACCAGCTTTCACGGCACCTAGTACTTCCTGTTTCTGTCTCAGAAAATCCGAAGTAATAATTAGATCATTTCCCGCCAGTACCGCTGCCGTTGCCGCTTCATTATTCGCTGAATATTTTTTCACTGCATCCATCGCAAGATCGTCCGTCATAATTACACCCGTAAAATCTAGTTTATTTCGCAGAATATCATGCACTGGCTTTGACAATGACGCCGGCATCGAATTATCCATTGCCTCAATAATATTATGACTCACCAAAATCACCGGGCCACCAGCTTTAATCCCACTTGCAAACGGTAGTAAATCTACGCCCTCCAACTCTTCATATTTTCGTTTATCAACCGCCACACCAGTATGCGTATCGGCGTTATCGCCATAGCCTGGAAAATGTTTCATCACCGAAATTATTCGCTCGTCTTCCATCGTCTTTATAGCTTCGCGCGCATAAATTGCCGTTTCTTTCGCGTCGCGACCAAGCGTTCGCTCGTAAATAAATGAATTTGAATTAGTCGCCACATCAACTACCGGCGCAAGATTCATATTGATGCCAAGCGATTTTAATAACTCAGATTTTTCGCGCGCATCGCACACAATCAAATCAATTCCGCCTCGCGCGTACAAATCTTTTGGCGCTGCAAATCTCTCCGGCCGAAAAGCTGGAAAGCGACTTACTCTCGTCACTATCCCACCTTCTTCATCCACACCAAAAATAAAACCTGTCTTACTTTTGTCTTGCAAATCTTGCAACTTTTTCTTTAACGTTTCCTTAGTTTCGTTCTGAAAATCTTTTGCAAATAAAATAAACCCGCCTGGTTTTTCCGCAACGATTTTTTCTAATTCGTTCGCATCCGGAAAACGGACTAAAAACATTGCCGCAACTTTTTCTTCTAGCGACATATTCTTCACGATTTCTTCCGCCTGCGCATAAAATTCTGTGAAAAGTTTTCTCGTGCCCATACGATAATGCCCAATTGCCTTGCGCTTTTCCAAAATATCTTCTTCATAATTTAATTGCCACGGACTTTCGTGATGCAGTATAAATGGCACACCATGACGATTGCGCGCGTCCGACACCATACCAACATGGCCGCCCTCAAATACTACGATATCACCACCCTGCCACTGCGTTATATCGTGCACGTCAGTCGTTAAAATCTCCGCGTTATTGTCGAAAAATATTTTCAAATTTCCCACCCGCCGAAAATCAATATTTCTATCAATCGTTTCGATATTATATTGTTCTGGATGTTCGCGAATGCCCGCATCAACTAATTCTCGCAAATCATAGCCCGCATTAAGCAGTGCAAAAGCCACCACGTCGACGCAGACTCCATATTCATCGTCCGGATAACCACCGGCATAATATTTACTTTTGTATTTTGGCTTTGTCGCAAGATATTCCTTCGCGCTCGCCAAAATGTCCGTCTGGTCATCCACGCCGTCCATATCTTTGTCTTTTTCGCTTACAAAAGTTGTAATATCAAAATCCGCATCGCTATATTTTTTACTCGGCGTCGCCAAAAATATCCCTAGTGCCAAAACCAAAAGTGCAACAATTCCAATTACTACGGCTTTCTTTTCCATTTTAAACCTTTTTAATCGAAATTACCCTATCCTTACTCATTCCTCGCATCCGCCCCAGCCTTCCGGAGTCCACCAAGCTCCGCAACATCCCACAGTCATACTTATCTTTTTCTCGCTCCATACCCAACTTATTTTTATAAATACATTCTAGAGTCACCGTTTTGAATTGCAACCCACCATACCGAATTGGCTCATCATCATACTGATATTCAAAATATTTTATCGGCAAAGTTCTTTCTATTTTCTTTTGTACATCACCATCCCGAAAATATTCAGTAATTGTATACGTTTCACTAGTTTTAGAAAGCAAGAAAAATCCAATATGAAAATCACTATTCTTTACTTTTGCAATTACCTCATGCTCACCATCTGTATAATTTTTTTCATTCAAAATCTTCTCACTAGAAAATCTGTTATCCTGAAATTCGTAATCGCTATTTTTAAAAACTTCTTCCAACAAATCGACGCTCTTTTCTTCGATCAGAATATCCAAATCATCATGCAGCCGTCCCGAATCTATCCCAGCCCTCAAGTACGCACCCACTGCACCTACTATATAATAGTCCACGCCCAAAGCATTCAGCTTCGGACAGATATATTCTAGGGCTTTATCGACATCTTTCATTTTTATCTCTTTTTAGTTCGTTAAAACAATTATACCATTTTTATTTCCACCGCTAAAACTTTAGCGGTCTATTTCAAACGCCAAAAAAACGGCACTCGCCACAATAACGAGCGCCGAGACGAGCAAATCCCACCTATTTTTTATCGCTTTTGAGATAAGAATAAATTGGAAAAGTTAGAATATCTACGAGTAGCCCCACAATACCAAGCGAAATCCCCAAGATCATCTCACCTTGGCTTGGCTCATCTACCATTACCTTGCTCATCCCAAATCCCATCAAAAGCGCGCCAGCAATTCCGATTACCCACGCAACAATCGCTCGTGCGTTAAGTGGTGCGGTGCGAGGTTTCCACTCGCGCGTAGTCAAATGATAAATCAGCAGAACTGCGAGTAGAATGCCACCAGAAATCGCCAAGCCCACGCCAAAAGTAAATAAATTCCATTCCGGTAGTAAGCAACAGCAAATCCCTAGCGAAAAGATCAACCCGCCTACCGTACCAAGAATAATTTTGATCAGAGTTTTCTTTTCCATACTTATTTCCCGCGTTCTTTCTGCTCGCGTTCAATGCGCGCTTTGGCCTCTTCCACCGTTTCACCATCTTTACGCAAAAACTTATCAACAAATTTATCTTCCACTTTTTTATAACCACCAGTAAAAGCATCCTCGACTTTCTTATAGCTACCGGTGACAACATCTTCTACTTTTTTGTAACCGCCAACTACCTTCTTAGCGATTTTATCGTTCGTATCTGCTATTGTCATAGTTGTTCCTTTCTCGACAAATGTTGTTTTAATCTAATAATTTCAATATAATAAGAAAAAGATAATTTTACCACGACAAAAAGGCAACAACTGTCGTTTTAATAAAATGTGCAGGAATTTTATGGCGAATGCAATTAACAATAAACGCAAAAAGGCTAGCCAGGAACAAATGTTTCGAGCGCTTTTTCGGCTAGTTCGGACCAAACGGCCAGCCGACATTTCCGTGTCCGAACTTTGTGAATTAGCCGAAGTGAATCGCACTACCTTTTATAATCATTATGATAATATCGGCGCGCTCGTAAAAGATGCCCGGCAAAGCATCTTAAACGAATACGCGCATCAATTCGACAACAATACGGACGGCTACACGCCGAATAATCTACTCATTATGTTTCAGCATTTTTATGACAATCAGATCATTTATAGTACCTATTTCAAGTTAAACCCAAGCTACGAAGAGCTACTGGGCCTTTATGACGAGGACCAGGCAAAACGGCATTATCCCGGACAAAAGGATAAGCTCGTGCGCTATCATGCTGAATTTTTCGCCGCCGGCATAACAGCAATCATTCGCCGTTGGCTAAATAATGGTTGCAAAGAATCTCCCGAAGAGATGGTTAAAGTTGTACTCTCGGAATATCAAGGTCGACGCTAGACCTACTACTTGCAATAAAATAAGATTGACACAAAGTCAATCTTATTTTATGGTGGGCGGGGAGGGAATCGAACCCTCACTCCCTTGCGAGAACCAGATTTTGAGTCTAGCGCGTCTACCAATTCCGCCACTCGCCCA
>CAZCIN010000006.1:0-33059 GCA_964499245.1 uncultured Candidatus Saccharibacteria bacterium | reverse complement strand
TGGCGGAAGCGACAGGATTCGAACCTGCGAGAGCCTTCCGACCCTACACGCTTTCCAAGCGTGCTCCTTCAACCACTCGGACACACTTCCACTCTCTTTATTCTATCATCTCACTCAAAAACCGTCAATTTCTAGCTTCACCAGCAAATTGCCAATATCGCAAAATAAGCATAAAAAGTATTGACAAAATAGTCATTCTGTGCTACAATGGGAGCATAAGATAGCAGAAACTATCTCGCACCTATAAAATTAGTGCTTAGATAGTTTTTGACGATAAAAAGGAGGGGTGTTCTATGAATAGAACAAGTATTAATGTAGAAACACGTCAAACGAAAGCGATGCCAGTGAGCGGGGAAAAGGAATTGGCTTGGATGGGTGCCTTGGCTTTGGAGATCGTCATGACCATTGTAGCCTTCTATGCTGCCGGTCTCATTGGTGAGTGCGCAGGATTATGGCACGATAAAGCCAGCCTTGGACGTGATCTTAATCGGTATTACGGAACTGTGCTCAGCTATGCCGACCGCACCGCCAAGTGGTTTGGTTTCCGTAAAACATGGGGAAACGTCATTTTAGCTGTATTCTTGGAGATTCTGACCTGCGATTTCTTTAGTAAATGCCTTGGTGCAGGATCTTTCAATACCGATGGTGACGACCACTCCCGCGTGAAGAGTGTTTTATCATTCAGCGCGGTCATTCATTATGCCATGTATGTTCTGCCTGCAATTTTTAGCCATTCTTCATCTTTCTACGGGCCACTACAAGATGACTGGGAGTTCAAAGAAAGATATCTGCGCGAAGCGGCTTACTCTAGAACATGGATTTTGTTCTGGTTACTTGTCTGCGTAGTGCTGGCGCTGATTATGCGCGCTTTCGTCTCACAACAAAAGAATCAAATCGCTGTCACGTGTTTTTTGATTATCTTTGGTCTCATCGTCGTGGGAACATATTTTAATGACGGCACCAAGACCTTGCGAGACGTAGCGAATCTCGTTGAAGATATAGGCCATATCATATTTAGGCACTGATACAAATTAGAAAGGGAGCGTTTTAAGCGGCGCTCCCAATCTTTGTCCGCGGAGTTTTTACTCCGTCTCTCCGCTCATCTCCTCGTCGCTATTTACGTCGACGTCCTTGTCGAGCTCGTCGGACGGTTCTTCGTCTTCACTCTCAGAAATCGCACTTAGCAGCGAATCTTCTGCGTTCTTGCGCTTCTTCTTTTCCGGCGCCTTGGCTAGCTCAATATCAATGTCAAAGCCGGTCAATTTCGATGCCAAGCGCACATTCTGCCCCTGACGACCAATCGCAATTGATTGCTGATCTTCCGTCACGTAAACCTTAGCGTTCTTGTCGTTGATCTCCACCTTCGTTACTTCGGCTGGACTGAGCGCCTCGCGGATATATTCCGAGGGGTTTTCGCTCCAGTTGATGATGTCAATTTTCTCGCGTTCGCCAATCTCACCAGTGATTGCCTGCACCCGCACCCCGCGGCCACCCACGAAAGTTCCCACTGGATCCACCCCCGGCACGGTCGACATCACAGCAATCTTCGTTCGGCGACCCGCCTCACGAGCAATCCCGCGAATCTCCACCGAACCGTTATCCAGCTCCGGTACTTCCTGACGGAATAGATATTCAATAAACTCCGTATTCCCACGCGAGAGAATCAGCTGCGCTTTCGCGTCGTCATGCTCCACGCCCTTGATGTAAACTTTAATGCGCTCACCTACATTCCAGTGCTCGCCATCAATCTGTTCGCTACGCGGCATAATACCATTTGCCCGACCTAGATCGACCCGGATCAGCCTTGGTTCTACGCGCGACACCACCCCTGTCACAACCGTACCAATTTTGTCTTCGAAGGCCGAAAGCACTGCATCGCGCTCCGCCTCGCGTAGTCGTTGCAATACCACTTGTTTGGCTGCCACTGCCCCCACGCGCCCAAATTCGGTCACTTCGTGCGCTTCTTCCACCGTGCCCTCAAGCTCGGCGTTCTTGTCCAATTTCTTCGCCTCGCTCAGCGGAATTTCCGTTGCCGGATTATAAGCCAAGCCATCTTCGATTACCTGCTTAGCCACGAAAACTTTTGCCTTACCAGTATGCGTATCGAGCAGCGCCCGCACTTCCATCTCGCGGTCACCATTCTCCCGCCGCCAAGCCGCCGCAATCGCCATCTGCACCACGTCCAGCACCGTCTCTTCCGGCAGGCCTTTCTCGTCAGCGATGATTTTTACCATCTCGCCGAGCTGTTTCAGATCTAATCCTTCCATTTTGTCCTTTCTTAAATTAAAAATACCGCCCCTCTCCGGGTCGGTCAATATCTGTATATTCTCATTATAGCGCATCTTTCCCCAAAGTCAAGTCATCACCCCCCAAAACTCCTCAAACCCCCGTAATGCTTATGACCATCTTGACAAAATCACACATCTGTGCTACAATGAAAGTAATCCTCATCATGAGGGCGGATTTTGACGGCCATAAACCACATAGAGGTATAAGCCGTCTAAAAGTAGCACATTAACAAGCGTAAGATATTTATTTCGCCTTGTGCTACTGGACACTATTATATTCTGGCTAAGAGCCAAGAAAGGGGGACGAATATGTCCAAAATTACTATACCGGGAACTTGTTTTCATCAGTTGGAGCGGGATGTCGAGGAGTGGGTGCGAGCGCAGTTCGGGCCTAATCCCGAATACAATCCCGACCTGCAGCCGACCATTGACCGATGGGGTTTACCGTGGTTTCGGTCTGCTGCCGTAGTCGTGAATTCCGAAGGCAAGATTCTTCTCATGCACGAAGGGCGCGTTCAGGTCAAGAAAATCAAAGACCCCGTCCTGAAGTCTTACTATCGTGACACTAAAGGCTGTAGCGACAGCACATGGGTGGATGGTGACGGCGGTTGGAATTTGCCGTCGGGTCGCCTGCGATCGGGCGAGGGCGAGAGCTTTGAAGATGCTGCCTTGCGTGAGGTCAAGGAAGAAAGCGGTCACCAGATCGTAGTCAAGAAAGTTTTATGCGTTCGCAAGAGCGACAACCTCGCCAATCTCTACATCATGCCGGTTTATCTGGCAGAAGATGTTTCCGGACCGGAACATTATACCACCGCGGAAACTATGGGTATCGGCTGGTTTTCGGTTGAGGGTATCCGTGCCTTGCATGACGCCGGCGTCCTGCGTAGTCCGGATTCCGTTATGAGCGCCATTGACGCTTATGAGAAACATCTGAAATCATAATATCTGCGCTAACCAAGTACAAACCGCCGCCCGCCGGCGGTTTTGTCATTCTCGCACCGTCCGTGCGTTACTATAAGTCTTCAGCATCCGCTCATCGTCATAATATTTGTCTAGCACCACCTCAAACACATTGTCTGCCGCATCACCCGCTCGTCGCATCGACTGTCGCGCCGTTGCCACCACCGAAATCCCAATGTCTAGCGCCAAAACCACTGCCAGCACCCCGCAGGCGATATTCACCGTTCGCGGATTGACGCTCTGATAAAGTCTCTCCACCAGCGGAAACACAAATCTCGCAAAAATCACAATCAGCGCTCCCCACACAATCATATAGGGAATCGTCGTGCGACCGTTAATATTCAGAAATTTCTCCGAGTAGTCCCAAGAAATCGTACCAAACAGCATTTCTTGCGCCCAGCTCAGCACATATTCCACCACCCCGCCTAGTAGTGCACCCCCGATAAAACATTCCGGAATGCTCGGCGTTTTCTTCCGAAACGCCGTTCCAAAAGCCAAATAGATCAGCACCGCACCAATCCCATACACCGGGCTAAACGGCCCGTAGAGTAGACCTCGCCGCGACACCCACTCAAGCGCCCCCGTCTCAATCACGCTCCGTACCATATACATAATCTCTTCCCAATAAGTCCCAAACACGCAGCCAATCGTAAAATACAGCACAATATGATTAAAAATCTCCTGCCCCCGTGATTGCTTCGCTGTTGCTATTTCGTCAACCATAATAACTTTAGCTAAATTATACCACATTTAACATCTGCAACAATAATACATTGGCGATCTTGACACTCGACTGCCAATTTGCTAAAATAATCTTAATTAGCACTCTTGACATATGATTGCTAACGATATACAATGAAATAAGAATAGGTTATTTAAGAGTATGTTAGTCGCGAGCGCAATTTATAAGTGATTACGAAAGAATAAAAGCGAGCGAAAGCTGAGCGAGAAGCACGCGCCACCCGTAAAGACGGGTTGGCAAGTGCTTTCTTGAGAAATCGCTTATAAATCGCGCTCCGCCTACGTGCTATTAAAGAAAGGAATATTTATGTCAAAAATCATCGGCATTGATCTCGGTACTACCAACTCCGCTTTTGCCTACATGGTAGCCGGCAAGCCTGAAGTTATCACCAATAGCGAAGGCGATCGCACTACTCCATCCGTTGTCGCTGTCACCAAAAAAGGCGACCGTCTCGTCGGTAAAGTCGCTCAGCGCCAGCGCGTCACCAATCCAAAGAATACTATCTATGGCATCAAACGCTTAATCGGTCGCAAATTTGAAGATGACGAAGTCCAACACGACCTCGGTATTATGCCCTATAAGATTGTCAAAAAAGGCAACGCTGTCGCCGTCGAACTTGACGGCAAGGAATACACTCCTGAAGAAGTTTCCGCCATGGTGCTGTCTAAAATTAAAGCTGACGCCGAAGCCTTCCTTGGCGAGCCTGTCACCGAAGCTATCATCACCGTTCCGGCCTATTTCGACGATTCTCAGCGCCAAGCCACCAAAGACGCCGGTAAAATCGCCGGCCTCGAGGTTAAGCGTATCATCAACGAGCCAACTGCCGCTGCTCTTGCCTATGGTCTCGAGAACAAGAAAGACCAGCAAATTGCTGTCTTCGACCTTGGTGGTGGTACTTTCGATGTGAGTATCCTCGAACTTGGCGATGGTGTCTTCGAAGTGAAATCCACTAATGGTGATACTCACCTCGGTGGTGAAGACTTTGATAATATTATTGTTAATTTCCTTTGCGACGAGTTCAAGAAAGAATCCGGTGTTGATATCCGTGATGACGCCGCCGCTATGCAGCGCATCAAAGACGAAGCCGAGAAAGCCAAAAAAGAACTTTCTACCACCACTTCGACCGATATCAATTTGCCATTCTTGACCGCTGATGCTGAAGGTCCAAAGCACTTTGAATACACTTTGACTCGCGCCAAGCTCGAAGAATTGGTCAAGCCGCTCCTTGAGCGTCTCGCTGGCCCAGTCGAAAAGGCTTTGAAAGACGCTAAACTTTCCGCCAAAGATATCGACGAAATCGTCATGGTCGGGGGTATGACCCGCATGCCGGCCGTGGTCGAAGAAGTCAAGAAAATCTTCGGCAAAGACCCAATGCAGGGCGTCAACCCGGACGAAGTCGTGGCTGTCGGTGCTGCCATTCAAGGCGGCGTGCTTCAGGGCGATGTCAAGGACGTGCTGCTCCTCGATGTTACCCCGCTTTCCCTCGGTATCGAGACTATGGGCGGCGTTTCCACCAAACTTATTGAGCGTAATACTACCATCCCGACATCGAAATCTGAAGTTTTCTCCACTGCTGCCGATAATCAGCCCCAGGTCGAGATTCACGTTCTCCAAGGTGAGCGCGAGTTTGCCAAGGACAACAAATCCCTCGGTCGTTTCGTGCTCGATGGTATCGCTCCCGCTCCTCGTGGCGTACCTCAGATCGAAGTTACTTTCAATATCGACGCCAACGGTATCTTGAACGTTACCGCCAAGGATAAGGGCACCGGCAAAGAACAGAGCATCACCATTCAGAACTCTGGCAACATGAGCAAGGAAGACATCGAAAAAGCTCAGAAAGAAGCCGAAGCTCATGCCGAGGAAGATAAGCAGAAGCGCGAAGCTATCGACGCCAAGAACCAGCTCGAGAACACTATTTATCAAGCCGAAAAGATGCCTGATGAATATAAAGACAAGATCTCCGAAGATGACACCAAAGCCATCAAAGAAGCCGTCGAAGTTGCCAAGAAGGTAATCGCCGACGAAACCGCCACCAAAGATACTTACGAAACCGCTACTAAGACTCTGAGTGACGTCTTGATGCCAATCGGTGCCAAGATGTATCAAACCGCCGACGCCAAATCCGGCGCTGACGAGAATAAAGAGGGAACTACCTCTGACGCCGGTGGCGACGAAGCTGTCGAAGGAGAGGTCGTCGACGAGAAATAGTCTCGCAAAATCGTCGTGGTCTAGCCGGTCACGACGAACCTAAAATCCCACCTCACACAACCAAAAGTACCCCAAATTGGGGTACTTTTTTGCGTTTGGCATAAACCTATTGACTTTCCCACCAATCTGTGCTACAATAGAAATATAGGCTACACGCGAGCCCATCTTTTCCACACCACCAAAAACGTCGTCGAATATGCTACAATATATAATATGAAACTTTTACTTAACGCTTTTCGTGGCTTTATGATGGCCCTCGCCGACAGCGTCCCCGGTGTTTCCGGCGGCACGATTGCTTTTATTCTCGGCTTTTATGATAAATTTATCAATTCTCTCGACGCCCTTATTTATGGTAAAAAAGCCGACAAAATCGAGGCCCTCAAATTCCTTCTCAAACTCGGCCTCGGCTGGGTTATCGGCATGGGCGTTGCTGTCATCGTTCTCACTAATCTCTTCGAGTCCCACATCTACGCCGTCAGCTCGCTTTTCCTCGGTTTTATCATCTTCGCTATTCCTTTCATCATCCGCGAGGAGCGAAAAACCCTCCGTGGTCACTACGGCAATCTCATCTTTCTACTTCTTGGCATTGCCGTCGTCTCCCTCATCACTTATTTCAACCCCGTTTCCGGGGGCACCGGCGCCGATATTACGTCCCTGAACTTCGGGCTCATTCTCTATATTTTCTTCGCCGGCGTGGTCGCCATTTCCTCGATGATCCTCCCCGGCATTTCCGGCTCCACTCTGCTTCTAATTTTCGGGCTTTATCTGCCTATCATCACCGGCGTCAAAGACCTACTTCACTTCAACTTCAGCTCTCTGCCGGCCCTTATCATTTTCGGCCTAGGCGTTATCGCCGGCGTCGTTCTCGTCACCCGTCTTCTCAAACTCGCCCTCAAAAAACACCGCAGCGCCATGATTTACCTCATTCTCGGCCTCATGCTCGGCTCGCTTTACGCCATCGTTATGGGCCCCACCACCCTTTCCACCCCAGTTGATCCGCTCAGTTTTGCCACCTTTAGCCCGCTCTTCTTTATTCTCGGCGGTCTCATTATTGTTGGTCTCGAATGGCTTAAATCCTTCCTTGAGAAAAAGACCGAGACAAAACCCAAAGAAAAACCCAGCGAAAAACCAGATTCTAATTCCGTACCAAAAGAAGAATTATAGACATAATAATACACGCAAAGGTTCTAACTACCTCTTTTTGAAGCGATAAATTTTTTAGGGCTGACGCGAATGTGATTCTTTAGATGAGCATGCGTCACCCTCGCGGAAAAAAGAGATGGTTGGAACCATTACGCAATATCAATATGTGATATAATATTCTCTAGATAAGGAGTTATAAACATGGAAAAACTATTTCTCGTCACCAATCCTGGTTCGTCTTCGCGCAAGTACGGCCTCTACAAAGGCGATCAAGAAGTCTGTAGTCTTCACTTCGAGATGGAAGGCAATGATGTTGTCTGTACTATCAAAAAAGACGGCGTCAAGACTAAACTTGACAAGAAGTTCAAGAAATTGACCGATACTGTCGAGTACGTCCGCGACATCCTCGATGACGAAGGGTATATCAGCGCCACTTCCAAGCTTGACGCTATCGTTGCTCGCGTCGCTGCCCCTGGCAAATATTTCGCTGAGGACCATATTGTTGACGATGAATGCTTGAAGCGCCTCGATGCCGCCAAAAAGCGTGCTCCGCTTCACGTCCCAGTTGCCGCTGCCGAAATTGAAGCTTGTGTCAAAACTTTTGGTGACACCCCAGTCATCGCTGTCTCTGATTCCGCTTTCCATACCACTCGCGACGATGTCCATAAATATTACGCCATCGACAAAGAATTGGCTGATAAAATCGATGTCTATCGCACCGGTTATCATGGTCTTTCCATCGGTTCTATTCGTGAATATCTGAAAGAAGCTGGCCTCGAAGCCGAAAAGGTCGTGGTTTGCCACATCGGTTCCGGTTCTTCCGCTACCGCCCTTTTGAACGGTGAATCGATCGATACCACCATCGGCTATTCACCCAATGGTGGCCTCATGATGGCTACCCGTTGTGGTGACATCGACCCGGCTGCTGCCATGGCTATCGCTCGTGAATTAAAGCTGAACCCCGAAGAACTTGAAGCCTACCTCAATAAGGAATGTGGCCTTAAGGGCATGGGCGGCACCGACGACATGCGTGAGATCATTTGTCGTCGCGATCAGGGCGACGAGAAGGCTGCTCTTGCCTATGATATGTATATCTATCGCCTGCAAGTTATCATCGGCCAGCTTGCTGCTGCCCTCAAAGGTATTGATGCTCTCGTCTTCACCGCTACTGTTGGTGAGCGCAACAGCATGATTCGCCGCGACGTCGTTGCTGGCCTTGAATATCTTGGCTTCAAGATTAGTGCCGCCAAGAATGACGAAGGCCTCACTGACAAGCGTCACGCTCTCATCTCTGCTTCTGGTAGCAAGCCAATCTACGTGATTGCCACCGACGAAACCGCCGAGATGCTCAGAAAAGCCAAGTTGCTGATCGGGTAAATTCCGCCGGATGAACGACCAAGTCGCTTCCATCGAAACCGCCAAAATCCTCGAGCTGGCTCAGACCTGCACCCAGCTCGACGGGGATTTTGTGGAATTTGGCTGCTACCGCGGCGATACATCTGTCGAGTTGGCAGAGATCCTGAAACAATCCGAGAAAAAGATACTTAGGGGGCAGAATCGTCCTTTCGAAGACCATAAAGACTTGGGCGCGCGCCCCGGAGCGCAGGTCAAGAAAGGAGCGATTCTGCCCAATAAGCACCTCTATGCCTACGACAGCTTCGAAGGTCTTCCCGCCAAATCCCCCGAGGACGAATCCGCCGCCGGCATCAATTTCCAACCTGGCGTACTTCACGTCTCCCGCCATGCTCTCATTGACAAACTCAAAAAACATGGGCTTACTAATACCATCATCAAAAAAGCTTGGTTTTCTGACCTCACTTCTCAAGATTTGCCGGGGAGCATCGCTTTTGCCTTTCTCGACGGTGATTTCTACGAATCTCAGCACACTGCTCTCGCTCTCGTCCAGCCTCGCCTCGTCCCGCAGGGAATTATCGTCTGCCACGATTATAATAACCCCGAACTCCCCGGCGCTACTCAGGCCGTCGATGAATTCTTGCAACAACATCCGGAGTATTGCCTCACCGTTTTCCAGACCTTAGCAATTCTGAGATAACGTGGTATAATTACATTTAGTTATGGCCAAAAGAGATTATTATGAAATTCTTGGCGTATCCAAAAACGCCTCTGATGATGAAATTAAAAAGGCTTATCGCAAGCTCGCTATTAAATACCATCCCGACAAAAATCCTGGCGATAAGGAAGCCGAGGAGAAGTTCAAGGAAGTTTCCGAAGCCCACGAAGTGCTTTCCGATAAGCAAAAGCGTGCCCGCTACGACCAATTTGGTCACGCCGGCGTCGGTGGTGCCGCTAGTGGCGGCGGTAATCCGTTCCAAGGTGGCAGTTTCAATGGCCAGGAGTTCAATTTCAACTTCGGCGGTGCTGGTGGTTTTGACGATATTCTGAGTTCAATTTTCGGTTTTGGCGGGCAACGTCGCCCGACCCGCGGCGCTGATTATCGCACCACCGTCGTCCTCACCTTCGAGGAGGCCGTTTTTGGTACTACTAAGGTTGTCCCGGCCGATGGTAAAGATCTCAAGGTCAAAATCCCCGCTGGTATCGACGACGGTATGTCAATCCGCATCAATGGTAAAGGTGGAGCCGCTCCCAAAGGTGGCCAGCGTGGCGATCTCTATGTCTTTGTTCGAGTCAAGCCTCACAAACACCTCACCCGCGAAGGCAACATCATCCTCTCTGAACGCAAAATTTCTATGGTTGACGCCGCTCTCGGCACCGAAGTTGACGTCGAGACCGTCGACGGCAATGTCCGTATGAAAGTCCCTGCTGGCACTCAATCTGGCACTCCATTCAAGCTTTCCGGTCATGGTGTGCCTCTGATGCGCTCCGACGGCGACCGCGGTCCACACATCGTCACGATTATCGTCGAAACTCCGAAGAATCTCACCAAACGCCAAAAAGAACTCCTCGAAGAGTTCCGTGACCCGAAAAGCAAGAAGCGCGGCTTCTGGGGCTAGTATTCTATTGACAAAATAGACGATCTATGCTACAATGATAGTATACCAATAGATTTGGGATTATTTTGCATGAGTAAAAAACCTAACCAATCCAGCCAAGTAGATCCGAATTCTCGCCCGGTCGTCGGGCCTTCGGTCTATATTTCTGTGGCTCATCGCACAAAAGTCCCCGCCAAAATTGACACTGGCGCCGAAGCCTCGTCAATCTGGGCTTCTAAGATCCGCGTTGACAAGGACGGCACACTCAAATTTTCACTTTTTGGCCCCTCTAGCCCCTTCTATAATGGCAAAATCGTCAAATGTAAGAATTATAAAGTAATGGTCGTGCGTAGCGCCATGGGCCAGGAGCAACTACGCTATCGGGTGCACCTGCCTATCAAAATCAAAGGTCGCACCATCAACGTCCTCTTTTCCCTCTCTGACCGCAGTCGTAATAGTTTCCCAGTTTTGATCGGGCGTCGCACTTTGCAAGGGAAGTTTGTCGTTGACGTCTCCCTGCCAGATGTTGATTTTGATTTCAAACCTAAACAAAAACTCAATCTGAAAGAGTTCAAAAAGGACCCCTACAAATTCCACAAAACCTACATGCAAAAAAGCTAAAATTTGCAAAATTGCAAGCCACTTTCTCCCCCTTTTGTCAAAAAATGGGCCATTTTGACCCTATTTTTGACCTTTTTCCACCCTGTTTTGCCTAAGTTTTCCACAAAATTGTCACAAAATGCTTGACATTTTTTTTTTTTATTTTATAGAATGGAACTATACATCATCAAATAAATTGAGGAGAATAATGATGAAAAAAAGTCAAATTCTGGCCGCTATCGCCCTCGCTATGGCTTTGGGTGTAGTTGCTCCAGTTGTAAGCGCTGAGAACGCAAGCGCAGTTGCAACTCCAGCTGGGTCTGAAGCTGCTAAGCTCGTCGACGGCGAAGTTGCCAAGATGAAAGCCGAATTCGGCACCATCAGCACCTACAACGCTGACGGTTCCACCAGCATTAACAACGGCTATACTTACTACGGCCAAGTCAATACCAAGCTGACTAACGTTGAAACTCAGCTTAAGCTTATTGACGACGCTGGTCGCAACAGCTTGATGGCCGCAGGCGCCCTCGGCACTGTCAACGCTGCTCCATTCACCAACTATCTATCTACCGAGACTAAGACCAAACTTGCCAACGCTAACGGTGAGATCAAAACCTACGCTGATGCAAAAGCTCTTGCTGCTACTATCGTTGCCGAACTCGGTGCCAAGACCGAAGCGTCTGTCGGTACGACTGTCTACAATCAGTTGCAAGCCAAGATTGCTGATATCAAAGACACTCCCAGCACAAACTATCTTGCTGCTGCCCAAACCGCAGTAGACGTAGCCGCTGCCGCTCACAAAAACGACGCTGCTGTTAGCGCTATTCGTGCTGAAGTTAAGGCTTTGACTGGTACCGAACCAGCTGCCCCAACCACTCTTGCTGAATACAATAGCATCATCAGCACTGTTACCAGCAAATTCCCCAAGATGGCTGCTTATCGCCGTGTCAGTGAGGAGCTTACCAAGTCTGGTCTTGAGAACCTCAATACTGCTAGCTACAACGATCGCCAAATCAGAGAATTGATTGCTAACATGTGGGCTGCTTACAATGGTACTACCATTACTACTCCAAGCGATCAAATCGTTGGTGACAAAAACGATGACGTCAACGCCCCAGCTACTGGTGTCGTTGGTACTGCTGAAGGTACCGCTACTACCGTCTCCATCGTTGCTGGTCTTGCTACCGCATTGACCGCCCTTGGTGCTGGTGTAGTTGCTTACCGCTCTGCTCGTCGCAAATAATTGCCGAGTAGCTTAAAAAGCAAACTACTGCGTGAAGGAACCCCGGTCTTCGGGGTTCCTTCCGTAAAATTCCCAAATGAATCGCTGTCATAAATTTTGGAATCTCGAGTTTTACTTTGAGGCTCCCTAATTTAACTTATATATCTACTGATGGCTCATTCGTTTGGGAGTTTTACGTGTAGCAATCGTCTGCGCGAAATCCACTAACAGAAGAAGTTCTGCTCCCAACTTACCGTTTAAAATCAACAAAAACATTGACTTTTAACGTAAAGTTTGCTATAATGGGTGTATGATTAACCAGGTTACGAAAGACAAAATTGCCAGTCTTTCCAATCAGTACCGCGAATTAGCAGCTAAGCACACAGTGGCTATTAGGGAGATAGCGGTCACTGAGCTGCCGGAGATGGTTTATAACTCTAACGCCATCGAAAATTCTACCCTGACTCTAGAAGATACAGAAGACATTTTGATCCGCAATCAAATTCGTACCGATCACGAAATCAGGGAAATTTATGAAGCGAAGAACCTTGCTAAGGCCATGGAATACTTAGCAGATAATCCCGAGCCCAGAATCTCAATCGGGCTCATTCTCAAGCTGCACCGTATATTACTGGAAAATATCCGCGATGAAATTGCCGGGCGCTTTCGGCTTGGTAAGGAGTGGGTGCGGGTTGGTGCGCACATCGGGGCAAATCCGGAATTTGTAGATAGTCTTATGCGTGAACTCGTCGAAGAATATAATACTAATGACGAGAGATACTTTCTTGATAAAATTGCCTATTTCCACGCTGAGTTCGAGAGTATCCACCCGTTCGGCGACGGTAATGGCCGCATTGGGCGCCTACTTACGAATGAACAATTAGACCTGCTCGGCCTGCCACCAATTATCATTCCCAATAAGTCTAAATTTGATGAATATTACCCAGCTCTTGACGAGTATGTCAAGACAGGGAAGACTGACGCTCTGACAGAGTTGTTTGCTAAGTTGCTGATTGAAGCTTTGTATCGTCGTATCACTAAACTGACTGCAAAAAGGATTATCCCAGTTGCCGACTGGGCAAAGGATAATAATGCTAATCTTCAATCTACCACCAACAAGGCAATTCGTGGCACTATTCCAGCTTTCCGGGTGCGCGGGCGCTGGATGATTGACGGTGAATATCAAGACAATCTGTCATAACCTTCTCCCCCTTTTGTCAAAAATCAGCCTATTTTTGACCTTTTTCCACCCTGTTTTGCCTAAGTTTTCCACAAAATTGTCACAAAATGCTTGACATTTTTTTTTTTTATTTTATAGAATGGAACTATACATCATCAAATAAATTGAGGAGAATAATGATGAAAAAAAGTCAAATTCTGGCCGCTATCGCCCTCGCTATGGCTTTGGGTGTTGTTGCGCCAGTTGCGTCTACTGCGAACAGCGTTTATGCTGCCGAACAGACTACCGCACAAAAAGCTGCTTCTGACGAAATCAAAGCCGTCAAGAAAAGCTTTGGTCCTATCACCACCTATACCGACGGTAAGGCTGACGACGAAGCCTTGACTGGTGCTGATGCCTACAAATTCTACGCAGACAATGCTGCTACCGTCACTAACGCAAGTGAAATTGTTAGCGACCTTAAGAAAGCTGACGGCACTATCGCTACCGCTCTTCGCGCTGCTGTTGTCGGTGTTGCTGACTATGACACTTACAAAGATGTCAAAGCTGTCAAAGACATCACTAGCGATGCTAACAAATGGGCTAGCGCCGATCTCGGCACCGTAGTTGCTAACGCTAAGGCTATCGCAAACGCTATCGTGGCTTCTGCTGATGCTGACGATGAGGATGCAGTCGAAGCTGCTCGCAAAGTTGCTCAGTCTATCAACGACCTTGTCAAAGATGACGTTATCGCCAACAGCATCAACACTGCTATCGCAGGTGATGCTAAGTCGACCACTCTTCAGACCCTTTACGCTAAGGTCACCGGCAAAACTAGCCCGGTCATCAACAATGAGGCTACTTTGAACACCGTTCTTAGCGCTGTCAAGGCCGCCCTTCCAAAGGTTGACCTTTACAACCGCATCAACAAGCAGGTCACCAAAGTCGAGACTGCTCTTGGCGACGGTACCAGCGATGCTACCCTGAACGAATATGTTGCTACTTTGAAGAAGCTCGTCAATGGTCAAATCACCCCAGACGAAGCTGACAAAGAAAACGAGAAGAATGACGGTGTCAACGCTCCAGCTACTGGTGTCGTTGGTACTGCTGAAGGTACCGCTACTACCGTCTCCATCGTTGCTGGTCTTGCTACCGCATTGACCGCCCTTGGTGCTGGTGTAGTTGCTTACCGCTCTGCTCGCCGCAAATAATTAAGACTAGCTAGCAAAGCACAACCCGAGAAAAAGCCTCACCCGAGGCTTTTTCTCTCCTCATCCCTAGACAACTGCACTTAAATTTGAACTTATCTTGAGCCAGTCTCATTATGAGGTTTCTAATTTAACTTATATATCTACCGCAGCTTGTCTAGGGGTTAGGGGACTCCCTAGCAAACTCCATATTGACATATTTCACTTTTCGCGGTACAATATTTTCATTATGAATATTGCAATTCTCTCTAATGGCAATGCCAATTATTCCACTAAGCGCCTCGTTGCCGAAGCCGAGAAGCGCGGTTTCAAGGTTCGCGTCATCAAATACAAGAATTGCTACCTTTCTCTCGATGACAAGCACCCCAATGTCTACTATCACGGTAAAGCTCTCCCTTGTTTTGACGCTATCATCCCCCGTATTTCTAATAATATGACTCGCTACGGCTGTGCCATTGTTCGCCAGTTTGAGATGCAGGGCGCTTGGGTAGCCTCTAGCTCCATCGCCATCACTCGCGCTCGTGACAAATTGCGCTCTCAGCAAATCCTCACTAAAGCTGGCATCGATACTCCAAAAACCCTCGTTTCGCGCAATACCGCCGATCTTGACGACCTTTTGGAACAAATCGGTCTCCCAGTCATCATCAAGCTCGCCTCTGGCACCCATGGCAACGGTGTCGTTTTGGCCGAGACCAAAAAAGCCGCCAAGTCCGCCCTCCAAGCCTTTTACCTCTATAACGAAGAGGGAACGAACATTTTACTTCAAGAATACATCAAAGAATCCGCCGGCGTGGACATCCGTGCCTTCGTGGTTGGCTCTCGCGTGGTTGCCAGCATGAAACGCCAGTCGCTCGACGACGATTTCCGCAGCAACCTCCACAAGGGCGGTGAGGGAACTAGTATCAAGCTTACCGATGAGGAAAAACGCATTGCCGTTAAAGCCGCCAAGGCCATGGGTCTACACATTGCTGGTGTTGATCTGATGCGCTCCAGTCGCGGTCCGCTCGTGCTCGAGGTTAATGCTTCGCCTGGATTCGGCATCGAGAGAGTTACCGGCCGCAATGTCGCTGAGAAAATCATTGACTACGTCGAACATAACGCCAGTCGCAAAAATTCCAAAGATCGCGTCGGTGCATAGTTAGCGATACATGAAAACTCTAACACGTGTTAGAGTTTTCATGTGCTCCACCCCTATTGACCATAGTCAAAACTCTAACGCATGTTAGAGTTTTATGTTTTGGGGGTCTTTCAAAAGCACCATAAAATAACCATAACCGCAATAAAAACACAACAAAACATTGACTTTTCAAGCGACGACCGGTATCATAGATACAAAGAGGAGGTACATGGAGAGTATTTTGCAAAATATCTCCGAATATAGATTATTAAACAACTTGATCCCTGGAGGATTCTTTGTCGGCGTCCTTTCCTGGGCCGGAGGTTGGGCGTCTAGCGACGTGAATTTCATTTTTATCTTGGCAATTAGCTACGTTGCAGGGGTGATTTTGTCCCGGCTCGGCTCGATTATCGTCGAGCCAGTGGCGAGGAAGGCCTTCAAGCTGGAGTTTGCGCCCTATGCTGATTATTGCCAGGCCGAAAAGCGCTATCCCAAGCTCGCCACCATGAACACCGAGAATAATATTTACCGCACTTTTGTCGCCACCGGCGCTTGCCTGCTGCTCGGCGCACCCCTCATTGGGCTGCTCGGCATGGGTAATGGCAACGCCCTCTGCGCCTTGGTGCTTCTAGCGACTTTCTTCATCGTTGTCTTTATGATTGCGTATATCAAACGCACGCAGCACATCGTCTGTCACGTCCAAAACGAGCTCGCTACGCCCAAGGCGAAAAGAGTGAAAAAATAACCGCAGTAAACAGGAAACGCATGTCTGTTCATATTATTAGTATCGGAATATCTTCGTATCGATGTGGCAATAATTTACAATATGCGGCAGATGATGCCGAGTTGGTTATGCAATCTTTTTCGTCTAACCTAGCAGATGACGTTTCTTACAAAAGGCTTCTAACGAATAACGAAGCTCAACTGACTGATATTCGAGTAGCCCTTAACTCTGCAAGCAAAGAAGCCAAAGAAGATGACACTCTCATTTTCTATTTCTCTGGCCACGGCACGTATCAAGGAAATTCTACCTTTTTGGCACCATATGATATTGTTTTAGACAACGTGGAAGTGACAGGCCTTCCTAGCGGTGAATTGCAAAAATGGATTGATGATTCAAATTATAAGACTAAGATCATATTGCTGGATTGCTGCTACAGTGGTGGGATTAATGCGAAATCCATCGCCAGACCTACTTCAAAGAGCCCAAAAAATCTTAAAACCATCGACAAGATGGAATTCCTGAGTAAAGGCGTTTTTATCTTCACTGCGTGTAGAGGCAACGAATCAGCCTATGAATTGCCGTCAATTGGGCACGGAGTGTTCACGCATTGTCTTATCGACGAATTGTCTAAAGGAACCGGACGCGAACAAAGCGTTGCTGTTTCAAACATTATTAGCCCGGTCAACAACGCCATTGATACTATAGTGACCAACGTAGGTATGGTGCAAATCCCAACCTCTTATCTATCTCAGGAGGGTGAAATTCGCATTCCCACCGTCAGAAAAAGTCTGAAACGCTCGCCCGAGTTTCTTGCCGTGCCAACAATGCAAGATAGTGGTATTGCAAATGCAGTTCCGGAGCTGACTATTAGTGAAAAGGACATGAAAACGCAGATTGAACAAAGCATGTCCTTGACTAGGGTGGCGGATACGAGCAGAGCAGCGTTATTCGCCTATCAATCGTATCTATTGCACATAATTAATAATATCCGCATCCAGTATCAGAAGCAACCAAAAGACATATACGATATGGCTGCAATGGAGAACATCATTGCCGATACTGAAGCAAATTGCCTACAATTGGTTGTACTAGTCACAGTAGCAACTTTGGTTGGGGGAGACACTGTTTTTGATATTATCAGCCGCCAAGTGCCAATAATTTTGGGTTGGGAAGCAGGTCAAGGTGGCACGAAGATTGCAATCAATACTCCAGAGATCATCGTCTTGCTCCTAGAGTATGTTGTCGCAATTTGTTCAATCTATTCGGGCAGTTTCGACTTTCTTGGTAAATTGTTAGATTGTACAGTTCGAGCAGATCAAGTGAACCCGCCAGAAAAACTCGTTGATTATGAGGGCCTACATTACGCCGATTCGCTAGGCAGAAATGCAAAGACTGTTTTTGACCATGTATTTGGATTTTTTGGCCAACAAAAGTGGCTATATGAGCTCCTAGGCATCGACAAAGCTAGCTTGCAGTCGTTAGTTCTTCAGGCAAACCTATGTTTATGTGCTGCTAAAACTGATTCCACCGGTCCAATCTATTCCGCATACAATAATTATGACATCACCAAAGTGATGCCATTCGTTGATGAGATTCACTATAATCAAAAAATTAGGAAGGCAATTTTGCCAATTTTTCATAAACGATTGAAAGAACAAGAAATCGCAGAGGTTTTTGCAAACGCAGTAGAAAAAATGAACGACTTTGGTCGCGACCATTGGTGGGGACATATCTTATTGAAACGAAAAGATTTTACTGACATTGATGTAGTAAAAGGCGAATAATTCCTACTTTTCCACACCTTTTTCCACAGCCTCACCCCAATTTCGCCTCTTTTTTCACGATTTTTTGCCCAAAAATGCTCATTGTTTGCTCGATTTTTCAAAAAATCCACACAAAATGCTTGACATTGTAACGTCGGTCGTATAAAATAAGACCTAGATATAAGTTAAATTAGAGGAGAACCTCAAATGAAGAAAACTCAAATTTTGAGTGCTATCGCGTTAGCATTTGCTTTGGGTGTTGTCGCACCAATCGCAGTTGCTGAAAACGCAAGTGCCGTTACTGCCGATGCAAAGACGGCCGCTGAGAAAGACATCGAGAATGCAAAGAAGTCTTTCGGTACTGTCACTTTGGAAAGTGGTGAAAAAGTCGACGGTTACACTGAGTACGAAAGCGCTGCTGGCGACATTGATGATGCTAATAAGGTTGTCACCGACGCCGAAGCCATCACGTCTGCCAATGCTGGGGCTGCTAAAACTTTGAAGGATGGCGTTGACACTGCTATGGCTGCCGCTACCAACATCACTTTGAGCCAAGAGACTCAAGATGCTATTGCTTCTACCAAGTGGACTGCTGGTACGCTCGCCGAAGTTACTGAAATTGCTAATAAGGTCCTCGCTGAGTACACTGCCAAGCAGGAAGTTTCCGCATTGAAAGATGAAGCTACTACTGCTGTCGCTGCTATCAAGCAGGCCATTAAAGACGCTCAGGCAGAATTGGACGCCGTTGTTGTTGCTGCCCAGGGCACTGAAGTTAAGGCCCTCACCGATGAACTCGCAAGACTCACCGGTGAAGTAGTTGCTCCAGCTGACATCAAAACTGTCGCCGGCCTCAACGGTCTTGTCGGCAAAGTCAACGCTGCTCTTCCTCAGATGAACCGCTATCGCGCTGTTGCCCTTGCTATTACTAACCTCAACACCGCTCTTGGTGCTAATAAGACTGACGATGAAATCGCCAAATTGGTTAGCATCTTGAACGCAGCTGTTGCTGGCACCGGTAATGGTACCACCACCCCTGACGACAAGGATGATGTCAACGCCCCAGCTACTGGTATCGCCGGTACTGCTGAAGGTACCGCTACTACCGTCTCCATCGTTGCTGGTCTTGCTACCGCATTGACCGCCCTTGGTGCTGGTGTAGTTGCTTACCGCTCTGCTCGCCGCAAATAATTAGCACTCGCTAATTTATAGCCAAAAGCACAAAAAGACCCCGAAAGGGGCCTTTTTGTTGCCCAGGCGGATAAGAGAAAGTTGATACTAATACGAGCTCTAGCTACTCCTTATCTCGAAGTGATAAAACATTTCGGGGCTGTCGCAAGTATTCATCTTCAGATGAATACGCGACACCCTCACTGAGAGATAAGGGGTGGCTAGAACTCTATACTGCATTGACTTTTACACCTATCTGTGCTACAATGCTAGTAATCCTTTCGAAGGTATTTTTTCCCATACCCATGTGCCCACGCGTTCACGCACTAACATACTAAAAGGGAACATCTATCTCGAAAGCAGTAGAGGTGATATGACTATATTTAGCAAGAAAGCAGACAAAAATTGCATGGCCACTTCAAAGCGGCGCCTTTTCCATAAGTCGGTTGCCACGAGCCCTGTCTTGCCGATGCCACCTATGCCACTTTTTGCAACCCCTTGGCGCGGTCAAGCCCCAGCCACCAAGCCTTTCCGCCCTAGCAAATTCGCTCGTTCCTATTCCAAATTGCCCGAGCTCGCTCCGCCTGTTCCCATTGCCGGCTCCAAATCGCGCAAATCCCGTCGCCACAAGCGCGATGGCGAGAACAAAATTCACACCTTCGACGAACTATTAGTCGCCCTGAACAATCACGAGTCCACCATCACCCTCGGCGACGATATTATCGTCAAGCACAACATCCTCATCGACTACGATGTCACTATTAATCTCGGCGGTTATAACGTCGTCTCTGAACGCGACCTGCCGATGATGCGGATTTTTGACGTTCGTCACGGCGAGTTCACTCTCACCGGCGAAGGGAACGTTTTTGCTATGGGCCCAGAAAGCGTCGCTCTGCGCGTTTTTGGCGCCATCAGCACCGGCGTGCCTGATTACACCGTCGTCACCGTCGACGAGCAAGTCCATCTCTACGCCCCCGAAGGTACTGGTATTTACATCGCTTCCAATCTCGGCGCTGCTTACGGTCTCACTATTGATCTCGCCGGCTCTATCACTGCCCACGGTGGCATTTATCTGGCCTCCGGTGTGCGCGGCCGCTCGTCCTATCGCCCAGCCATCTATCTGCGCAGTGGTTCTAGTATCACCGTCGACGAAAATTCCGGCACCGCCATCGATGCATCCGGCATTGGCGATTGGAACATCGCTAGCACTAAGATCCGCGGTTTTCTTGGTATCAAAGCCGAGTTTGGTCGCTTTACTCTTAGCAATTCTAGTATCGCCACCGGCAGTGTTGCAATTTTGCTCGACACTGACGCTGGCGCCGGCCTCAGCCTTACCATTGACGGCGGTAGCTTCCAAAGCACCGATGCGCTTACTATTCTCGGCAAGCCCACCGGCATCAACAAATTCGTCGTCAAATCCGGCGATTTCTGTAGCGAAAAGGGCATCATCAATCGCGAACTTTCCAAAGTCGCCGTTTTTGAAGGTGGTGATTTCTACGACAATCTAGTTGACTTCGCCGCCAAAGACCAAAAACTCACCGACGAAGAAAAATAGAACTCTCCGGTAGCAGCCAAGAATATAACGAAAAGTCCTAGTCAAACTGCTGTTGCTTGTAGTTTTCAAAAAATTTGCTATATACTGGGCGCATGAAGTTTTTGCATCCCTCATGGCATTTCTATACCCTCGTCTTTGGCGTAATCGCTGGCATCGTTTTTCTTACCATTTTTAGCCAACCACTTTTTCAAGCTCTATTATGGCTTATCCTCGCCCTCAGCCTCATTATTGTCGCCCTTTTTATGCCTTGTCGTCTCACTTTGCCCCTAGCTTTTGCCGCCGGTTTCTTGCTCGCCGGATTTCGCTTTTCTCCCGAACTTGCCGACCGTCACACTCTTGCCTCGCTCGCCGGTCAAACCGTCACCGTTTCCGGCACCATTGCTGAAGACCCGGATTCTAGTGAGTCCGGCACTGCGCTTCGCCTCTCACGACTTTCTATTGATGATCGCACTTTTTCCGGCCTGCTCTATGTCAAACTTTCCAGCCAAGATTACGATTTTCTCCGCTCCGACCGCCTCACTTTGCGGGGAAAATTCGGCGATGGTTTTGGCACTTTTGTTGGATCGCTCTATCGACCGGAAATTATTAGTTTCACACGCGATTATCCTGGCGATATTTTCGCCCGGTTCAAGCAATTTTTCGCCAATCTTGTCCATACTAAGATCGCAGCACCCGCTTCTGACCTTGGCCTCGGCTACTTAATGGGCCAGAAAAATGGTCTTTCCAAAGATTTTTCCGAGCAGCTCCGTGCCGTTGGTATGACGCACGTCGTGGTCGCATCCGGCGCCCATCTCGCCATCATCGTTGCCACCATTCGTAAAATATTTGGTAAACTCTCCAAATTCGCCGAGCTACTATTCGCTGTCCTTGCCATCGCCGCTTTTGTGCTCGTAGTCGGTTTTACGCCCTCTATGACTCGCGCCGCCCTCGTGGCAATTCTCGGACTTTTACTCGGTTACGTCGGCCGCAAGCTCTCACCCTTCCGTCTCCTCAGTCTCGTCGCCGCCCTCACGCTTCTCATCAGTCCCACTAATCTTCAAAACCTCGGCTGGCAACTTTCTTTCGCCTCGTTTTTCGGCATCATGGTTATTGCCCCACGCCTCACCCGCCATTTTTACGGCGGCAAAAATCCCCCTTGGCTTGCCAGCATGCTCATCACTAGCCTCTCTACCACTCTAATTTGCGCCCCAGTCATGATTTTTAATTTTGGTAGTCTCTCACTCCTTAGCTTCATCGCGAATCTCATCATTCTCCCTACTCTGCCCTATGCTATGGTACTGGTTTTTCTCACTGGCGCTACTAGTTTTCTACCACTTCTGCCTAGCGTTTTTGCATTTCTTGCCTCCGCACTCCTGCGCCTACATATTTTCGTAGTCGATTTTCTCAGTCAGCAGGAAACCTTTATCCTCACTTTTGCCTCCGGCAATCCGCTCGTCTACCTAATTTATCTACCAATATTAGCAGTTTTATTGTATAATATATATCATGAACATCGAAAACGAAGAGAAAATGGTTCAATTTGCCGAGAATTTTGCGAAAAACCTGCGTTTACCGGCCGTAATTGTCCTGACCGGTGATGTTGGCGCTGGCAAGACCACTTTCACTCGTGCTCTCGCTGCCAAGCTCGGCGTCACCGAGCCTGTCACTAGCCCTAGCTTCACCATTTCCAAGCGCTACGCTCTCCCCACTGGTGGGGAACTGATCCACTACGATTTTTATCGTCTCGACGATCCTGGTCTCATGGTCGAGGACCTAGCTGAGGCTATCCAAACCCCCGGTTCGCTCACCGTCATCGAGTGGGGCCAAAATGTTCTCAATCTTGTGCCAGATGACGCTTATTTTCTCAATTTCACCATCAATGATGACGGTTCCCGCACTATCACCGAAGGAGCTCCCGCATGAAACTTTATCTCGACACTTCTACCGATGCTGTCAAATTGCGCCTTGACGACCACGAATACACCTGGCAACCAGAGCGTGGCCGCATGGCCGAGGGTATATTCCGCTTCATTCACGATAAACTGCGTGAAAATTCTGCCGATTGGCCAAAAATCACGGAGATTACTTATTTTTCCGGACCAGGTTCGTTCACGGGTCTACGTATCGGCGCTGCCATCGTCAATACCCTCGCCGACCAGCTCCAAATTCCGCTCTATGACCACCACGGCGTTCGTCATCAAATCATTTTGCCCGATTACGGTCGCCCCGCCAATATTTCAAAACCACGCAAATAGCAAAGTTGCCGCTAGTTTGCCCAAAGTATGATATAGCAAGGAATTGAGCGAAAAATATGCTCGCATATTTTTCCGAAATGACGCAGCTATTTCTACGAAGTATGATATAATTAATATGGAATTTTATTAATTTATATTTTTGTTACCCCATCGGTATAGAGAAAAATACCGATAAACAATTGGAAAGGTTATTATGGAAGTATTTGCGGTTATTATTGCCCTCGTCCTGGGCGCTGGTGTTGGCGCGGGCGGTATTTATGCCTACAACAAAAAGAACGAAAATGGCGGCAAGACCAAGGCCGATGATCTCGTGCGCAAAGCCAAAAACGAAGCCTCTGACATTGTCTCCAAAGCTAAGTCTGACGCTGCCGATATTGCTGCCAAGTCCCAACAAGAAGAAGCCGAACGTCGTCGCGAGTGGAAGAATACCGAAGCGCGACTTTCTGAGCGCGAGAATAATCTCGACAATAAGCTCGATCAACTCGAGAAAAAGACCGAGCGCCTCACTAAGCAAGAAAAAGAACTCGACGATCTCAAGACCGAAATTCGTGATATTCGCACCAAGCAACAGGAAAAGCTAGAAAAAATTGCCGGTCTCAGTAAGTCCGATGCTCGTGACAAACTCATGCAGATGACTGAGCGCGATATTAAGCAAGATCTCGCTGGCCTCGTCGCTAAGGAACAAAAAGAGATCAAACACGAAGTTGACGAAGCTGCTCAGGCTATTCTGCTCACTGCTATGGAACGGATGTCCTCCGAAGTCACCGCCGATCGTACCGTTACCGCCCTTAAGCTTCCAGATGACGATATGAAAGGCCGTATTATTGGTAAGGAAGGCCGCAACATCCAGGCTCTGCAGCGTGCCACTGGCGTCGATATTATGGTTGACGACACTCCTGGTATGGTGGTGCTCTCAAGCTTTGACCCAATTCGTCGCCAAGTTGCTCGCTACGCACTCGAACGCTTAATGAAAGACGGCCGCATCAATCCTGCCTCCATCGAGGAAGCTGTCGCGAAAGCTGAACGTGAAATCGAAAAAGAAGTCGTCCGTGCCGGTGAAGACGCTGCCCGCGAAGTTGGCGTAGTTGGTCTGCCTCGCGAGCTGATTCATCTTCTCGGTGAGTTGAAGTTCCGTACCTCGTACGGTCAAAATGTCTTGCTTCACTCCGTCGAGATGACCCATATCGCCGGTATGATTGCCGAAGAAATTGGCGCCAATAAGCGCGTTGCTAAGACCGCCACTCTTCTCCACGACATCGGCAAAGCCGTCACCCACAAGATCGAAGGGAAGCACGCTGAGATTGGCGCTGAACTCGCCAAAAAATACGGTATGCCCGATGACGTTGTTCATGCTATGGCCGCCCATCACGACGATATCGAGCCCACCACTCCTGAAGCCATCATCGTCAAAATCGTTGACTCACTTTCCGCTGCTCGTCCTGGTGCCCGTAATATTTCCGCCGAGAACTTTGCCGAGCGTATGCGCGATCTCGAGAACATCGCCACCAGCTTTCCTGGTATCGACAAAGCCTATGCCATTTCCGCCGGCCGCGAGATTCGTGTCATTGTCGAACCAAAGCAAATTGATGATCTCTCCGCTCTCAAACTCGCCCGTGACATTGCCAATAAGATCGAGGCTACTATGTCCTATCCTGGCGTAATTAAGGTCAATGTCATCCGCGAAACCCGCGCCGTCGAGTATGCCAAGTAAAACCTCGTCTTCCGATTTTCCCATCAAGCCGCGCATTTCTAGCCGCACTTGGTTCAAAGCCGCCCTTGTCACGATTATAGTTGTCGCTCTCATCGGTTATCTCGCATGGGACGTCGCTTTCCATGGTCCATTTTTCCAACTTTGGACCAATAAGGATCTCTTGCTTGAGCGTATCCGCTCTTGTGGTCCGCTCGCGCCACTTGCTTATATTTTGCTCCAAATTGTCCAAACCGTTGTTGCCCCTATTCCCGGACAAGTTGTCGGTAGTATCGGCGGATTACTCTTCGGTTGGTGGGGAATTCTTTGGACCTTAATTGGCAGTGCTATTGGCTATCTGATTGTCTTGTTACTCTCCAAACGCTTCGGCCGTCCGTTGCTGGAAAAGATTTTTAAAAAGTCCGCCATCTCTAAGTTTGACTTTATTCTTAGCTCTCGGTCGTCCGCTCTGATTCTTTTTGCAATTTTCTTATTGCCAGGTTTCCCCGATGATATTGTCTGCTATATCGCTGGTCTCACCAATCTTTCCATCAAGAAACTCATGGTCATCATTCTGCTTGGTCGTTTTCCAACCATCGCCCTCACCAATTACCTCGGCGCTGGTCTGAGTACCAATCCAGGTCTCGTCGCCGCCTGCGCTGTCATAGGTGTACTGATATTAGGTTTCGCCGTTTGGCAGCGCGAACGCATCATGAAATTTTTCCACCGCTTCGACAAAAAAGACGAATCTGCTCCTACCGAACCTACTTCCGCCAAACAATAAACTCGACAGCCTGTCGAGTTCATTGTTTGGTAGTACCGACTGGGATCGAACCAGTGACCTTGGGCTTATGAGTCCCACGCTCTAACCATCTGAGCTACGGTACCACTCCCATTATTATAACACAAATTCCCAATCGTGGGAGATTTTTACGCCGCCTAGACAGAATTAAGCATTCTGAAGCTTTTGCTCAATTTTTTGTAGAGCATAAGCCTGTATCACGAAGAAAATCATCAATACTAAGATCACCGATGCAAAAACTTCTTGGCTATAAAAGTTATTATATATAATATAGGCGATAGCAATGCCCGTTAAATTGCCTAGCGACAGAAAAAGATTCCAAGTAAAATGATGCTCGCGCGTGTAGTTTGATAATTTTTCTTTATTAATGACGGTGTAAATCATACTGCTCCCTTCCAATGCAATGAGAGCCCCGCCAGTTTTCATCGTGAAATAGAATAACAAAATGCTAAACGTGCTAAAATCTGCCACCATATTGGCCGCACTGATTAGCATCAGAAGCGCCAGCGGTACATAGAACTTTTTCGCCATGCCCTTCTTATTTAGAACACGGACAATTTCAAGCATGATAATATAGACCACCGAGAACAAGCTATCATAATTTCCGATGCTAAACTCCGTGCCTAGAGCTAGGAACAATACGACAGGTAGCAGATATTCAAGCACCCCATCGCTACCGCTCAATCTCTTAAGGTAGAAAATAAAATATGCACTACGCATAGTCTTGTTCTTAAAAGCCTTTTTCCAAAACTTGACCGGGCGAAAGCCATTATCTATAACACTAAAATCAACCTTTGTTGCAATGACGGCAGAAGCTATGGCATCAATCAACATCAAAATAAAAACCACATGCCAAGAAAAGTTAGTAATTGTATAGCCCATCACCAGCGGAGCAATAAGAGTAATCATACCACCAAGGATATTTATACCAGCAACATAACTACTCAGACTTTGCGTTTTGGTAGACCTAATTAGCGTCACTTCGTAAACGACATAATGCGCATTCTTGGCAAATCTTTGTACTAGCGCGAATAGCCAAATCACGCTTAGCAAATTCTCCCGCATGATTAAAAGCATCAGGATACCGATAATTTCGCATGCGATACTCGACCTAAAAATAAAGTTTGCGTTATCCGGCCGCATAACTTTCATTAGTAGAAAGTTAATAATACAACCAACAACAGCATTGAATGCCGCATAAAGCAACAAGAAATTAAAATCACCCTGGACTAGTTGGAATAGATAAATGCTTAAGAAAAGACTAGAAAAAATCTCAAAAATTTTCCTCAAGAGCGATAATGCAGCCAAAGTCTTTTTGTTCTTCATACACTACTATAACGGGAAAAGGAAACTTCGCTACGCTCAGAATCCCACCTGCTTTCTGATAGAAAGCTTTTGTAAGACCTAAAGGTCTTCCAAAATCTTCCTGGCGGAAGGGACAGGATTCGAACCTGCGAGGCTATTAACCTGCTGGTTTTCAAGACCAGTGCCATCAACCACTCGGCCACCCTTCCACCTATCTATTATAACATACTTCTCCTCTAGTAAAACCGCTTCCGTGTGCTATAATATATTATATGAACAAGTCTAAAGACGGTTTTACTTTGCTCGAAATCATGATTGTTGGCGCTTTTGCCGCACTGCTCGTAATTCTTTTCTTCATCCAGAAGTCTAATGTCGACGCCATGAACCGCGACGACGCTCGCAAGACCGCCATCAATGCTATGTACTATGCCCTCGAAGAATATTATTACCCTAAGTACGGCTACTATCCTTCCGAGATTTCTGAGGAAATCTTGCCCGTGGTCGACCCAGCCCTCTTTACTGACCCATTCGGTATGAATATTGGTAATGATGCCAGCACCTACACTTATCAGCCAGCCAACTGCAACGAAAAGAACGAATGTCGCGAATTCATGCTCCGTGCCGAGCTCGAAAAAGAAGATACTTATATTAAGCGCGGTCGCAAATGAGCAAGCAACGGGTGGTTATCGCACTCGGGGGGAACGCCCTTCAACAGAACGGGGAAGTTTCTGCTGAAGCCCAAAAGGCGGTTGCGCGTCAAGTTGGCGAGACCATTGCGCGTTTATCCGGCAAGTACGAAATTATTGTTGCCCATGGCAACGGCCCGCAGGTCGGGAACATCTTGCTCCACGAAGAATCCGCCGCCACTCCCGCCGCTCCCGCCATGCCTCTCGAAACTGCGGTTGCTATGAGCCAGGGCCAGATTGGTTATTGGTTGATGCAGGCCATCACTAATGCTTTTGCGCGCGAAAAGCGTCGTCGTGATGTCGCGACTATTGTTACGCAAGTTGTAGTCGATCGTAACGATCCAGCTTTCCGCCATCCCACCAAACCAATCGGCCAGTTCTACACTGCCGCCGAAGCCGTTAAACTTGCCAAGACTAAGCGTTGGGAAATGCGCGAGGATGCTGGTCGTGGTTATCGTCGAGTTGTCCCGTCGCCGCAGCCCATTGATATCATCGAGAAAAAACAAATTATGACTTTGGTCGAAGCCGGTGCCATTGTCATCGCCGTTGGCGGTGGCGGTATTCCAGTTGTCCGCAGCAAAGTTCTTAAACTCCTGCGCGGCGTCGACGCCGTGATTGATAAAGACGCCGCCGCCGAAAAACTCGCCGAGCTCGTCAAAGCTGATATTTTCGTTTCCGTCACCGCCGTTCCAAATGCCTATATTAATTTTGGTCGCGACGATCAAATCGCCCTCGGCCTCATCACCAAAAACGAAGCTAATCACTACATCAAATCTGGTGAATTTGCTGCTGGTTCAATGCTGCCCAAAATCGAGGCTGTCACTCGTTTCGCCAACACTCGCCGAGTTGGCATCATCACGAATCCTGCCAATCTCGAAAACGCTCTGCGCCAAAAAACTGGTACTATTATAAGGGGATAATTTAAGCCGCTAATTCGCGGGCACAAAGTCGTACCGCTTCGCTCCAGCTCGTCGCTACGTGCGGCGTCGCTGCTAATTCTTCAACTTTAAGGGCGTTGCGCATTGCTAGCGCAATTTCCTGAATCACCAAATCCGCATTTGGACAAACTATTGTTGCCCCCAAAATTTGTCCACGCGTATCTGCCAAAATTTTCACGAAACCAGTCCTAAAGTCATTCGTATTGGCCGCGCTCACTGATTCAATCGGCACCAAAGCCGACTTAAATTTGAAGTTCATCTTTGCGCAATCCGCTTCGTTGAACCCAACCTTTGCCACCTTTGGCAAAGTATCGGTCATTCGCGTGAATCCTGCATAGTTGATAACAGTATTACTTTTCTTCAGAGCATTAGTCGTTGCGAGTTTTGCTTCGTAGGTTGCCCGCTCAGTCGAACTTTCACCACCCAGCACATCACCCGCTGCATAAATATGCGGGCAAGTTGTACGTAGATTGTCATTCACTTCCACACCACCCGGTGTATATTTCACCCCAGCATTTTCTAGGCCATAATCCATACCTGGTTCCGGCGTTGTTGCGAGTACCACCGCTTCCACTTTGACGGATTTTTCTTGTCCACCCCGCACAAATATCACTTTTTTGTCCTTACCTTCATCCGCCAGCGCAATCACCCGTGAACTTGTCAAAACTTGCACCTGGAAACGTTTATGCAGATGCTCCGCAATCGCCTCACCAGCCTCCTTATCCTCGCGCGGCAGAAGCCGATCTTGTGCTTCGGTAATTAAAACTTGTGAACCTAGCGCCGAGAAGTATTCCGCAATCTCACAGCCGGTCGAGCCTCCTCCCACTATCATCACCGCCTTCGGCACCTTTGACATTCTTAGCGCCGTATCGGGTGACCAACAATTCACCGCTTCAATGCCTGCGATCCCACTCACGGCCAGTTCCGAACCAGTCGCCAGCAAAAACTTCTCACCACTAATTTGTTTACCATCCACTGCGATTTCATGCGGGCTAATAAACTGCGCAAACCCATGATAACAATCAATGCCGGAATCTTCAAACAATTTTCGTTTGCCACCACCAGCCCGTCGCACTGCCGCTGCCTGCCAGTTAAGCAGTGACGGATAATTATAACGTAAGTTAGCGCTTGACATTCCAAATCGCGCTCCCGCCACTGCCTCGGCATAACGCTGCGCAAATCCTAGCGCCGCTTGATAGGGAACGTCACGATAATTCAGAGTCGTACCGCCCCAACGGTCAGCCTCCACGATTGCCGTCTTCACCCCCATACTTGCTGCAAGCAATGCCCCGGCGCTCCCCGCTGCTCCGCTGCCAATCACCACGTATTGATAATCAAAACCTTTTACCATTGTCCCAACCCATTTTATATTATTTTATCATGATTTTCATAAACGTAAGCTAAATCCACGCTATATTTCTTTGATTCTTTTGCTAGTTGCCTATATAAGTCTGCCTCAGTCATCGTACCACGCTTTTCCGCCCAGCCTAACACTTTTTTCGCAATCTGATCCGCCATCGCTTTAGCCGATCCTGCCGGTATACCCACTCCCTTTGCATCGCAAATAATTTGTTTCTCTAGCGCCACGCTTTCTAGAGCTATTTTTTCACTCATTTTAGTACCTCAAAAGCAAACACAAAAATCGCCAGCACCACAAATCCCACACCCGTCATAACTTTCAAAAAAGTGTGATTTTTCGCTCGCCAACGTTGTATGTCTACCACGGTGCTGCCTCGTCGTATTAGTAATCGTGTCACTACTAGCGGCAAAATCGCCACAACTGTATATAACGCCACTGCTAGAACTTGTTGTATCGGCGGTAGTGCTAGCAAACTATTCGCCGCTACCACCACTAGTACCAGTGTGAATGGCATCTCTGCCAAACTTGTTAGTAAACCTAACGAAAATGCCTCGGTATTGCTATCTGTATTTTTTGCTCGCTGATGGATAAACCGTGCCACCGTCCGTGGCAGCCAAAGTTCCGTGCTACGCCCCCTGCGATAATAAATCGCCCAAACCGCAACTGCAATCGCAATCAGCATCGCTACCACGATCAGCAATTCTTCCGCAAAAAGTGGTTTCCCAAAATATCCCGCCAGTATAAACGCCATCGCTCCCAGCATGATAAATACCATCGTCCCCGCCCCCGCAATATAACTATCCACCACGTTGCGAGTTTTCTGACGAATATGTTTGCCGAGGCTCGCATGATAAAGCAACAAAAACGCTCCCAACCCCAATTGTAGGGTAGCATGCACCGCTGCTGCCAGCAACACCTCCGCGAAGGGAATAACCATATCCATAATCTAATTATATCACGCCTATGCATTTTACACTTGCGTTCATGAAATTTATGGTACAATAGAAGTGCTAATACATAAGTAAAAGATCAACCGATTTTTGTATTTTATAAAATTACAACTAATCGTGAAAAAGAGATAGAATGGCGCTACGAGGCGCATAGGTCCCTTTTTTACGAATGGTTGATCTTATGTATTAGCACCCTCGTGGTGCCATTTTTGTTATGGTAATTATCCATGGTTTAGACTCCTGCACCTTAGTTATCACTATATTTCAAAACTTACATAGAGCTCTAATCTATATATGAACAACAATCATGGCACTACTCCGGGGAGATTATATATTCTAACCATAGGAGGCAAGGATGCAAAGAATCAAGAATATTAAATTTAAGCGACGGGTAGGGGTGTTGGTACTACTCGGTTTCTTAGCCAGCGCAGAAATTAGTTTGACAAATTCCACATCCGCAGAAGCTGCTTCCTCACCCACCGTCACTGCGACCTTCATGGATCCAGTTGGCACGACCACATTGCAACCTGGCCAGCATGCTGGCAGCACTGGCAACTTCTATGTACCAGTAAAGATCGATACCGAAAATGCCAGCGCTCTTTCCATCTCCGTTAACGCAAAAAATGCGGATTTGGTCGGCACTGCCAGTAGTACGAACAAGATTTCCCCAGTACCAAGCGGCGCAGAATATACTATCGGTCAGATGAACAATCAATGGGGGTATCGTTGGAACATTGGCGATACAATCGATGATACCCCAAACAGCGGCTCTAGCCCTAAAAACTACCAGCAAATGCCCACCACTTCGACTTTACTTGATACAATCGGTATAGCTAGCACGAGTGGTGTTGTCACTAAATATCTTACCCTCGGTTTCGGTGTGGGCGTAACCGGAGAAACTCCATCTGATACTTATACTAATGAAGTCACTGTCTCAGTAGTTGCCACTCCACGCACTGTAACGATTTTTGATATTACTTACATGCAGGACATGACCACGGATATTTGTTATAATACCAAGACCCCCACCACCAAGACGATCTCCAGCGGTGCCGATATTAACGTTGGTCCAAATGGCGAACCTTATACGGATTTAATTGACACTGATGGCTCAAAACAGTCCTTACCCAATGCCACCGATTATGTACCGCAAAAGGAGCTAATTGATAAGCGCGATGGCAAGAAATACACAATCCGCAAGCTTGCCGACGGGAATTGTTGGATGGTTTCTAACCTCGAATTCGACCTCGTACCAACGGTCGATAAGGATATAACCGCTGGAACAACGCCAGCAAGCGCCTTCAGCACTAACGGCACCGACAAACTGACCGGCGCGCAAATCACTCTGACAAATGAGGACACCGACCTTAACTCCATCACAACTTGGACACCAGAGATAGCTACGGAGCTTTATGGGGTTATGGGTACGGTTTATAAAACCCAAAAAATTACTGGCGTACCCTGGGGAGAAAGAGGTGGTGTCGATGGTCTACGAAGCTTCTCGAGCGCCGCTGGCTATCCAAATGCTCTTTACTCCACCAAGACCGCTTACGAAAACGGCTCTTATCCTAAATTCGGTACAGCGAATACTGGTGAGTCTTGGCAAAGATTTGGTAGCCTTTACAACTGGACAACAGCAACGCTTGGCTCCAATGCTAAAGTAACGTCTGATGGTCAAGATGCAGCTGATTCCATCTGCCCCAAGGGTTGGAAGCTACCTAGTAGTAGCAGCGATAGTTCGTTCTATAACTTACTTGGCACTTATGGTACGGATACCGACAGAGCCTCGGCCAACAAGATTGCAAACTTCCCCCTCAATTTCCTGCGTACCGGGTACTATAGCCACATCGACGGTAGCGTTGGCGATCGCACGATGTACGGCTACTGGTCCTCCAGCACTCACGGTGACAAAGTGACTAATTTACGCTTCTTGAACACGACCACTAGCGCTGTCTACCCCAATGGCAACAGCGATAGTAGCACCGGACTCGCCATTCGTTGCGTCGCCCGCTAAAATGCTTCAAAAAGTACAGTCGCATAGGCTGTATTTTTTATGAAAAGAATATAGCATCGCTACTCCGCGCAGAGCAAACCCGTAGCCTCTAAAGGCGCTAGATTGGGCGTAGGCACCACTAACCCACGTACCCAGGTGGCGTCCGTAAGTAGCCGAACTGGCCGCGCTAGACCACCAGCTACCATGTGCCATACGTTCACGAAGGTAGCCATAGGAATAGTGGTAGTTACCGGTACGCAGGAACTGGAGAGGCCATTCATTAATACGGTTGTAGTT
>CAZCIN010000005.1:0-43749 GCA_964499245.1 uncultured Candidatus Saccharibacteria bacterium | reverse complement strand
TCCCCACCGATAAAGGCGCCGCTTTCCGTCCTTCTGGTGTTCGCCTCGGCACTCCGGCCATGACCACCCGCGGTCTCGGCGAACCAGAAATGCAGCAAATCGCCGACGCTATGCGCGCCGTCGCCGACCTCTGTGTCGCTGCCAAGAAAGCCTGCCTTGCTCCCGACGACCTCGATTCGCTCAAAGAATCCCTCGACGCATCTGCACCACAGCTTAAAAAACTCCGCGCCGAGATCAAAACTCTCGCCGAAAAGTTCCCGCTGCCAGCTACTAGCGCTTGCTAGCTATCTCTGCATATCATACCCTTGCCGATTGTTCGGCAAGGGTTATTTTGTTTTTACAATCGGGTGTCGAATCACGGTTTTTAGCTTACTCACGTCGCACCTTCTCGGATCGCTTAGATAAATTTCGTGATGATAACGCGGATTCTGAATATCCAATTTATAGCCATTTTCCGCCATATAGGCGTGCATTAGCTCTACCGTCGCCGGCTCATCATCATAGCTACCAATATGCATACACTGCACACACTCGCCCTCGTCGTAGGTCAAAAATTCCACTTTTGAGAAATCCTGATGCTTTTTCTCAGTCGCTTCCTGGATCGCCCACGCAAGATCCGCCTCTGTCACAAAATCCGGCAACCGAATCACCGAAATAAAATTCAAATCCTCTTTCCGGCTATAGTCCATCTCCGTCGCGCCATCCTGCCACCAAAACCCCTCTAGCGGCGGCACCACGTATTCAAAATAACCGTCAATCTTATGCAGGCTTTTATAGCTCATCTTAATCGTAAAAGCAATCGCATAAAGCAGCCCAATCGACTGTTTATATTCCCCGTTTTCGTCATTCGGGTCGCCCCGACCACGCACCGCTAGATAATTCATCTGTGGGATTTTGATAATGCTCGACCGACTCTTCGGCAAATAAAACTCTTTATATTCCTTCTTGTAATCAAATGCCATAGTGCTATTTCTTCATTTGCTTGATATAATCTTGATACGAAATCATCTCGCCCCTATCCACCAAATCCGTAAATAATATCCCATTCAAATGGTCGGTTTCGTGCTGTAACACCTGCGCCACAAATCCTTCCACAGTTTCGCGAACTTTCTCACCTTGTTGATCGAAATATTCCACCTCAATTTTCCGGTAACGCGGAACCGGCGCCATCAGAGGTTCGCCATTTTCGTCCACAGCGGTGCTCAGGCACCCTTCCCACATCGGCTCTCTGTCGCCAAAAGTCTGAACAATTTTAGTGTTCACAAAAACTTTCTCAAAAATCTCTAATTCCGGTCGCGCTGGTGTCGGCTTGGCCGCCACCACACTAATCGCTTCTTCCCGCCCCACCTGATTTGCACTTAGCCCTACCCCGCGCGCACTATTTTTGACCGTATAAAACAAGTTGCCAATCAAATCCTGAATCTCCACCGACCTGATTTCCTCCGGCGTCAATTCCCGACTCTTCCTCCGCAAAATCGGATCATCCGCTGGCACAAATTTTAATAATCTCGGTCCGCTCATATTACGATTTTAACACAGAAGCCGATAAGAATCCCAACAAAAAATATTGCCTCAAGCTTAACTAAAGGCAATATTTTGGCTCCCCGGACTGGACTCGAACCAGTAACCTCGAAGTTAACAGCTTCTTGCTCCACCATTGAGCTACCGGGGATTAACTCCTTCTATTATATCACATTCTCTATAAAAACAATACCCTTCTTCGCAAAATCCCCAACTACAACCGTATTAATGAATGGCCTCTCCAGTTCCTGCGTACCGGCTTCTACCACCGTTCCTACGGCTACCTTAACGCGCTTACGACAAATGGCGTCCGGTGGTCCAGTATGGCCAACTCCGCTCTCTTTGGACATTCTTTGGATACACGTACTGGTTACGTCAGTGCTCAGAGTATTAACTGGCGTGGTAACGGCTTTGCTCTGCGCGGAGTAGCGCCCTTTCATCTCCCCTAAAGCTAACCAACTAGCTAACTTCCCCCTCAATTTCCTGCGTACCGGCTTCTACTATTACTCCGACGGTAAGATGTACAGTCGCACGGCGGATGGCTACTGGTGGTCCGCTACTCGTAGCTCTGCGACGGCTGCTTACTACCTGGACACGACTACGTCTTACGTCCACCCGCAGAACAGCTACAATCGCGGCTACGGGTTCGCTCTGCGCTGTGTCGCTTATATTATTGTATAGTAGTGTTAAGAATCTAATCTCTAGGTAGTATTTGGGGCTGTGCTGGGTCAAAATGCCACCCCGAAGGGGAGCATTTTGAGAGGCACACCCCCTAGGAGTAAGTCAGAAACTATGGTTCTAAGGCATCTTTGTCGCTACGTCTTGCCAAAATTCTCTCTCCGTGCTATAATAAATGACAAATACGGGAATAGTTGATATGGACATTGAAGAACTCTTCAGCCCTGATAAAATCTACTTGACTACTGCAGCTATCGCTGTCGTGGCCCTGTTTTTCGTATCTATTCTCGCCGGCGTCAGCGTTCGCCAACGCAGCCAGGGTCTCAAAGCCCGCGCCCGCTATCGCCCTCGTAAGCGTCTCATGGAAGGCCCCGAGAAGCTCTGCTTCCAACTTCTAATCGAACTCTTTGGCGAAAAATTCTACGTTATCCCCCAAGTTGAAGTCTCCGCGCTTCTCAATCACAAAGTCGGCTCTCAAGATCGCCAAACTGCCAAACGCTTCATCGAGAACAAAACTGTCGATTTCGTCCTCTGCAATAAGCGTTCCCTTTGCCCCATCTGCGCCGTCAAACTCGCCGATCCAACTGACAAGCCTGCCAAAAAGGCTTCCTTGGGCCCTCTTGACGTCACTCCCCAGGACCTCAAAAAATTCTTCAAATCTGCCCATCTTCCCCTTGTCTACCTCACCAAGCCCGAAACCCTTAATCGCTCTTATCTGATTGATGAATTCAGTAAAGAAGTTTACGAAACCAGCCGTATCGGCCGCACTCACAAAGCTAACAAAACAGCTAAAAATAGCAAAAAGTCCAAAAAGTAATCCCTCACAAAAATACCCCCATAGCAGGGGTATTTTATTTGCCTAAGGCTCTTACTTTGCAATTGTCAAGCTAATCTTGCGACCATCTTTGTCGATATCGAGCACCTTGAACTTCTTGCGCTCGTTCAGAGTGAAGACTTTCTCTGGGTCTACACCATTGCCACCGCCCAACTCAGAGACGTGCACCAAGGCTTCAACAGCCGGAGAAATCTGCACAAATGCGCCAAATGGCGTAATTCGCGTGATCGTTCCCTCGACTTCGTCGCCCTTCTTCAGGTTTTCGACCTCTGATAGCCATGGGTCTTGCGTTAGTTGCTTCATCGAAAGGCTGAGGCGTTCCTTATCAATCGTGATAATTTTCGCTTCGACCGTTTCGCCAACTTTCACATAATCAGACGGATTGTTCACGCGTTCCCAAGAAATCTCTGAGATGTGAATCAAACCTTCCACGCCGTCTACGTTCACGAAAGCACCAAAGTCAACCACACCGGTCACCACGCCTTTCACCACGTCACCAACGTGTAGCTCCGCAAAGCGCTCCGCAAGACCATCTTTCACAGCTTCTTTCTCCGAGAAGATCAGCTTATTGTCCTTGCGATTTGCATCCAAGATGCGCACTTTCATTGGCTTACCAACCAAAGAATTGAGGCGCTGCAAGATTTCGTCTTTATCAGCCGAGCCAACCCGTGGGTAATGCTCTGCCGAAAGCTGAGAAACTGGCAAGAAACCACGAATCCCTTCGTACTCAGCCAAAAGACCACCACGATTTGCGTCAAACGGCGTCACCTCAATTACCTCGGCATTATCAATCCGAGCTTGGATTTCGTCCCAACCCTTTTCTTTGGCGGCCTTGCGCAGTGAGAGCAGCACCGAACCATCACCCATCTCTGCTTCAATCACTGAAGCAGTCACTTCATCGCCCACATTTAAATTCCGTGCAAACGATACCTCACGGCGCGGCACCATACCAATCCCCCGTGCCCCGAGATCAATCAAAATCTCGTGTTTTTTGAGAGAAAGCACCTTCCCCGTCACGGTTTCGCCCGCAACAACCGGCTTGACGCTCTCCTCTGAGCCTGCAAGTAGCTCATCCATCGTTAATTTGGCTTTTGCCATTATTATATTATCCTTTCTTCAGACTCGTTCAGCAAAACCGACCCCCATCGATCCTCTTGAACGAGCCCAAAAACTCTTTCTATTATATCAAACTTTTATTACTCTGTCTAGTCACCGGCGTCGATTACGGACCATCGCTCCACCGATGTATAACACTACAGTCACTCCAACCCCAGCAACCAACCACCATACCTGGAAGTGCAATCCCGTCTGTGGCAATTCCGTCGTGTCTTGCTTCACGCCACCCACCTGCTCACCTTTTGGATCCTGAGGCGATATACTGCTGCCACCATCATCTCCCTCGCCCGGCCGTTCTGAGTCTCCTGGCGCGCTCGGATTCTCCGGCTTTTCCGAATCATCCCCACCTGGCTCATCCACAGGATCACCCGGCTTACTCGGCTGCTCCGGTTTATCAGGTTTACTCGGATCAATCGGGTCATCAGACTCACCTGGCTCATTAGGCTTCTCTGAATCACCTGGCTGCTCCGGCTTATTCGGGTCTTCCGGATCCGGATTCGGCTTTGGTTCCGGTTCTGGCTCCACCACGTACGTTCCATCTTTATAGAAATTAAACATTCTCCCAGCGATAAAGCTTCCACCGCCCGCCGAAGATGTCCTCGTTCCTACAATTTTCACATATTTAATCGGCTTCTCAAGGCCAGTGATCTCTACCGTCTTTACTACCTCATTATTCGCCCAATTATGAATCTCCGCGATCTTAGAGAAGTTATTCCCGTCCTCACTCACCCAAACCTCCCCATCCAAAATCTTGCCATTCCCACCCCCTGCCGGCACATAATCAATCGCCGTAAGCATCACTGGCTCATCAAATTGCACCGTAATCCACTTCGCCTGATCCGACCCGTTCCAAGCCGAATGCCAGCGTGTATTATAATTCCCGTCAATCGTATTCGCTGCCTGCCCGCCTTGACTTGTCGCTTCTGTTGAAACTCCCGCAATCGCCAGATGATCTACCGTAATATACACTTTCTTTTCATCTACTATATCCTTCGTAAAAGCATACGTGCCATATTCGCTCGCCATCTTCGTACCAGTTGCCCCATTGCGCACTTGCACTGTCTTGTCTCCCGTCAAATCTGGTGCCGCCACCGCATATGAAGTCCACGGCTCGCTTTCACTAAACCGCCACTCCGCCACATTGCTCACCCCCACCACTCGATTCTCCAAATCATTCGCATACAAATTCGTTGGCGCAGCCTGTGCTACGATATCAATTGCATAGCTATCATCCTCTCTCTGCCCGTTCCCATCATATTCATACGCACTACCACACTTCGTCCCTACAATGCAAATCGCAATATCATCTTCCACATTCACCTTCGCTATTTCGCTCGGCGTCAGCTGCCACTCTCGCACCGAAATCGGCTCTGACCAAGTCCTTTTCCCATCAATGCTATATTGCCAAGTCGTTTTTGTCGAATCCGTAAAATACCGCTCCGCCATCACAATTTGATTCGCGTTCTCACCGTCAAAGGAGAACTTTGCCATTGAGAGGTCATTCTGGTTGAGCAAATACCTCGCCATCACAATTGCAATATCATATTGCAAAGTATTCTCTGCCGTCGCTTTCGTCGCTGCGTCTAGCGCCTCGCGCTGCGCCCGGTAGAAATCTGCCTGCCCCACCGAACTCGTCACATGTGGCTTAATTAAATTCATCAAATCCCACATCGGCAATGGATAATACGTCAATGCCCCAGCTAATTCCTCCGCTAGACGCACAAAATCCGTCTCCGACTTGCTCGCGTCATTATTATAAAGCTGAATCAAGCCATACCAAGCGTCCATGTTGATATTTTGATAGCTAAGCGCCTTACGGTAAATTTCTTCCTGCTTCCTATAGTTCCCACTATAAATGTCCGCAAGCAACATTGTTTCTTCCGCCTTCACTAAATTATCCATATCGTTAAGCGCCGCCTGTGCGTATGGCACATAACTCACCTGATAATAACTATCCCAGCTATTTGACCCCCAGCCGAGCGGCAAACGTTCGCTCTTTTCCGAGCCAGTCCAGCCCGAAATATTATTCCCAATCCCCCACTTACCATTTCCATTAGTGTCTTGGGTATAATACAAATACGCCGCATGCCCTGGTTGACCAATCACCGACGCCGGATATCCCCAAGTGTTCCAAATATTTGTCCCAGTTTTTGACAAGCCACCACACACCGAACCTTGCTCAAATACCATCCAAAGCTTCGGCTTCCCCACCACGCCGTACTCGACATCATATTCCGCCAAATTATATTTATCATTCCATGATGCCCGATTTTCCTCGCTATAATACTGTGGCAAAGAATAATTATAACCAAAAGTGTATCTAATATAATGATACGGGTCGCTACTTTTTTCTTTCTTGCTGTAATAATTCAGCCAATTCACTTCGTCATCCGTCGTCATCGTGCCCAGCACCCAGCGCATTTCCTCAATCTCTAGTGATTCAAAAACCTTGCGATCCAACCGCCCCTCTGCGTGCAACATCTTAAACACTTCATAGCGCTTCACTGGATCCGAATATTGCCCGCCCCCAACCCACGATACCACCGGCCCAGAGTACACCAATACCTCGGAAATCATCATCCGCGTGTAAAGTTCCCCCAATTTAGTACCGTTTTCTGTCACCGTATTATTCGCAAGATCCGCTTGATGTGCTTCGTATAACTGCGCTAGTACATTCAGCGAGTTCTGATAATTATTTCCGATCGGCGCCCCACCAGTGATATATAGCCTTAGAACATCCAAATTATTATATAGCCACTCCAAAGTCTGCCGCTTCACTTCACTCCCCCGCACGAACTGCGTCAGCGTGTATTGCCCCACCTTTTTAATCAAACTCCGCCTTAGCAGGGCCAGTTCATATTCGCTATTTGTCTTTGGATCAATTATCCCCATCTGCTGGAAATAGGCGTCAAAATCACTCGCCGCCGGTACCACCGAAGCATTATACCCTTCCTTCACCAGCCGCGCATCACCCCATACCGAATGGTCATTACCATTGCTGCCATTTGCATCAGCCTGCAAACGCAAGTACTTATATGGTTTAATATTCACCTTGATAAAGTCTGCATTCATCCCTGGCCGCGACACCTTTGATTCTTCATTATAGAGTATATTCCACTCTGTACCATCCACCGAACCATAGACCTTAAAAATCACACCATTGCTACTACCAGCTGCTGTTGTATTTAACCCCGCATATGCCGTCAAATAATCATACTGCCCCTGGATCCCTACCTCTTCCAAATTATAATAGACATTCGAGCTGGCGTGCGCCCAAATCCCCTTATCAAAAGTGATTACATTCCCTTCGTAGCGCTCAGTAATCTTTCCACCGTTGCCAGCTTGGTCAAACAATAACTGTCCCCATCCCACGCTTGATCGATGCGTAGTGTCTAGGGCCAAATCCGACAAATAGACATATTTGCTCGTATCATCCACCAAGCCAAAGTTCGCCTCTGGCAGCTCCGCCGCCACTGCCTCCACCCTTAAGGCCCGAAATAAGAATCCCAGCAGCACGACCAATCCCGTCGTGACTGTCACCAGTATCACTGTTCTTATCGGTAATCTTGGCTTCACTGCGAGACGCATTTGCTATATTATATCTCTTCCATTCCCCGAAGTCAACAGGGACTTAACCGATTACGCTTCGCAAAATGGGCAGTGATATTCCCCGTTTCCCGCCTGGTACCGAGTCAATCCGCATTTTGGGCACTTTGACTTCTGATGTAGCCACTCCCGGTAACTCTCTAGCTCCCCCTCTGCGATTTCCTCGTCGTATTCCACCCCATATTTTTCGCTCAGTTCCCGCGCTTTCTGCCAAGCTTCACATTCCATCTTTACCCGTTTTAGATCCTGTGTGTAATCCCGATGCCCCGAAATCGCATGACCCACCTCGTGCAAAAGTCGCATTGAGTAAATTTTGTACTCAGCCTCCGCCCTCGTTAATGGCTCAAAAATTATCGTCCTCGGCGGTCGAAAAGCAAACTTCCTTCCCTGCCGAAATCTTAGCTTCGGAAAATCTTTGCTCAGTCGCTCCACTAAATTTGCGCAGTCCATTCAGTTAATTATACAACAAAAAATCGACCCAGTTCGAGCCGATTTTTTGTTATTTATTATTTTTAATCGAATTTTATTTTGCCGTTTTCTTGGCTGGGCCACGACGAGAAATCCGACCACCCTTCGCACCAGCGATGCGAGCGAGTGCCGGGTTCGCAGCGAACCCACCAGTGTGGCCCATCTGACCGCCCTTGCGACCGATGTTGGAGTAAAACTCCTTGCCATACTTAGCACGGTTAGTTTGTGCGGCTTTAAGACCGCCAGCTTTCGTACCAGACATCTTAAATCTCTCTTTCTGCCCACCAATTACTAATAAACACCATCAAAATTCGATGTTACTACCATTCTAGCATACCGCTTCAGTTTTGTCAATAGTTTTTTTGCTTAATTTTACATTTTTCAACTTTTATTCCATTTTCGCCAAATTCTACCCCTGTTACGCTTTTTATTGACTTATTCCGAGAAGTATGATAAAATAGAAATAGTTTGATCTATATCTGAAGCACATTCACTTTTCAAAAAGGAGGAATTGACTATGTTACCCTATAACGACCCCTGGTACGATAACGGCCCCAATGGCGAGCTCATCGTCCGCCAGCCCACTTGGCGCGAGAGATTACGGCGCTTCCGCGTTAGCGGTGACTACGTTGGCATAATTTTACTTCTCGCTATCATAACCGTCATTGTGAGCAGCGTTAAGTACGCCAACCACAAAGACGCCAAAACCGCTGCCGCTGTCACCGAAACCCGCATGAGCGTACTGGCCGACCTACACGAGGACGGCATTCCGGCTTTCACGGGAGATTACCGCCTTGAATTCGTCACCTTTACTGACTCGCTCCACCCCAGAAATGCAACCTTTCAGGATTTTGAGATCATGGGCATCCAGGCGACCGACGAAGCGGCTATTTACTATCTGGTTGATATGGGTGGTTATGCTTCCACGCTCACCCTTCCGTCAAATGGCATGCCAATCTGGCGCCCCAGCTATCAGCCGAGTTCCGCCGAGTCGGAGACAAATCCCGCATACCGAGACGCCATCTCCCATTATCTTGACGGTGATTTCTCGGTGCGCTTCACCTCTATCAATTCTGAAACTTCCGATTAATTCATTTCTCCACCACCCGCTTCGGCGGGTTTCTTTTTTCCACCGCCTGTGCAAAACTTTTGTGTTTTTTATTCATCTGGTGATATATTTTATGTGAAATTCCCCCTTGACGATTTATCATAAATCTTACGCTAAAACGCTTGACTTTATCCAATTTCTGCGCTACAATAGAGATAGCTTCGGGCAAAACCACTGCGAGGTTGCCCGAACCAACTAAAATCGCCTCTTGGGGCGTTTTTACTTCTCCTAAATAAATGCGCTCCGCAGCGCAGAGCAAAACCATGACCTTCAAGGTGTTTGTGCTGAGCATTGACAAAGTTGCTCCATGAAGTCAGAGCTCTACTGTTGGTAGCCGAACTGGCTGTGCTAGACCACCAGAAGCCATTTGTCGTAAGCCCAGTTAGGGAGCCGTAGGAACGGTAGTAGACGCCGGTACGCAGGAACTGGAGAGGCCATTCATTAATACGGTTGTAGTTGGGGACACTGGCACCGGCTACAAATCATTATCCATCAACAGAAAATCCCACTATATAGATAGTGGGATTTTCATGGTGGAGTAACAGGGATTCTAACCCTGGACCTCCGCCTTGCAAAGGCGGCGCTCTAAACAACTGAGCTATTACCCCCTATTAACGCTAATTTAGGTGATAAAATTGTCTAGATTGATATTTTCTCCTCGCGAAGCGCGTCTTCTGGACGAGCGAGCGTGGAAAAACGCCGAGATAGGCGATTTTAGCCCTAAATTGGTGGGGATATGTGGACTTGAACCACAGACCTCGTCATTATCAGTGACGCGCTCTAACCAGCTGAGCTATATCCCCATTCCCTCTATTTTACCCCAACCCAGCGCAAAAATCAAGTGCCACTTCCGCCAAAAAACGCAGCCCAGAGCAACACCGCCGCCTCCAAAATTACTATGATGGGTATAAATATTACTTGGCCATGTCCCCAAAATGTGTCCGTAAGTAGCCGAACTGGCCGTGTTAGACCACCAGTCACCGTCCGTTGTATGCCCATAAAGATAGCCATAGGAACGGCGGTAGTTACCGGTACGCAGGAACTGGAGAGGCCATTCATTAATACGGTTGTAGTTGGGGACACTGGCACCTAGCCTAGTTATGCCACATCCATTTACTCGCGTCACAGAGCAGAGCAAACCCGAGGCCGCGATGGTAGCTGCGCTGCGGGTAGACGACAGACGTATCCGTGTACAGGTAGTTAGCATACGTCGCAGAGCTACGAGTAGCGGACCACCAGCTGCCATGCGTCGTGCGATTGTACATCTTACCGTCGGAGTAATAGTACTCGCCGGTACGCAGGAAATTGAGGGGGAAGTTAGCTAGTTGGTTAGCTTTAGGGGAGACATTAGTATCCTATGGTCTAAAATTGAAATACGTCACCCCATTCACCATTTCCACTCCCCTTGCTCTCGCCAATTCCTCAACTGTCACGAATTCATATCCCTTCGCCCTTAGTTCATCAATCGCCCCCGCCACCGCGTCCACCGTACTTGGGTAAATATCATGCATCAAAATAATCGCCCCGTCATAGGTATCGCACCGGATCCGCTCCTGCACCGCCGCCGCATTACGCGATCGCCAATCCTCCGTGTCCACCGACCAATAAATCATCGGCGTGCCAATATTCCCAGTCACCTCCGTTCGCCGAATTCCATTACCATATGGTGGCCGAGTTAATTTCGGTGCGTGCCCTAACTTCTCCTGAAACACCTGATTCATCGCCGCCACTTCCCACTGAATCTCCCCCAAAGTCGCCTTCTCCAAATTTTTATGCGTCATCGTATGACTCTCTACCTCGTGCCCCTCCGCCTCCGCGCGCTGGCTAATATCCGGTCGCGCATTCAACATCCCACCCAACACAAAAAATGTCGCCTTCACGTTTTTCTCTTTCAAAATATCTAGCAAACGCGGCGTCGTCGCACCGCTCGGCCCGTCATCAAAGGTCAGCGCCACTAACGGTTGCCCCGTCGTAGCCGCCTTGGTCACCTGCTTGGCCCTCTGTTCCCGTTCCCTCGCCAGCTCTTCCTGGCGTTGGCGCTCCTGCGCGTCTAACTCCGCCTGACGCTGCCGTTCCGCTTCTACCACTTTCTCTTCCTCTGTTATCTCCGGCTCCAGCTCAACTTCTTGTACTTTCTCCACATCATGCCCACATTGATATTCATCTCGCCAGGCCATCAATCTCCCAGTTGTCAGCCCAATCCCCGCCACCACGAGCCCCACCAAAATCCCCCACACCACCTTTTTGCTGTCTGTTCGGGTTTGTTCGGGATTGTTCGGTTCTATCTCTATTTCTAGGTCCTCTTCCCGCAGTTTCTTCACCTCCGGCTTTGTCCGCTCCAAGATAATAATCTCCGGCTCCACCTTCTTCGGTTTTGACGCCCTAGATTTCGCTACCTTCGCTTTTGCCCCCTTAGCTTTCGTCATAGTACGCACTGCCTCGCCCACTCATACATCGCAATCCCAGCCGCCACGCCCACATTCACTGATCGCGTCGAGCCAAAGCTCTCAATCTCCCGCACCTCATCCGCTTCCGCTAGCGCTTCCCTACTTAGCCCATCACTTTCCCCACCAAATAACAAAGTCACTCCCCTCTCACCTGCAAAATTCGCCTGACTAAGTGGCTCCGCCCTCTCTGTATGATTCTCAATCGCCACCACTCGTCTCCCCCGCGCTTTCTGATCCTTAGTAAATTCTTCTAAACTCGACCAATGCACAATCTCTAGATATTTATCCGTACACATCGCCCCACGCCGATTATATTTCTTCTTCCCAATAATGTGTACCTTCGCTGCGTTGAAATTATTTGCGCTCCTCACGATCGTCCCCGCATTAAAATCATGCGTCACATTTTCAATCGCTACCTCTAAATTATTCCGCCCCTGTTCCAGCTCCGCAAAAACCTGCTCATTACTGAGCCCCTTATACTGATCTTGCAAATTTCTGGTGTCTGTTTTTGCGTCCATTTTCCATTATTATACCACGTTTCAATAAACAACACCAGGTTTCACCAAAAAGTCGCCCTCTCGGGCGACTTTGCTTTAACAATTTAATTGTGCATACCATCGTTAGTCAAAAGCTTATGTTGTGTCTTTTTCAAGCTTCGTTATAGCTCAAGCTTTCAGCCATAACCACAACCGACCTAGCTAGACACTCTATCACTAGAATGCCCGCATCATATCCTTCTCAAGAAAGGAGGTAATCCATCGACACGTTCTCGTACCGATGCCTTGTTACGACTTAACCCCAATCATCTCCCCCACCTTAGGCCGCCAAAGCGGACTTCGGGTGTTGGTGACTCTCATGGTTTGACGGGCGGTGTGTACAAGACCCGGGAACGTATTCACCGCAACATGCTGATCTGCGATTACTAGCGATTCCGACTTCAAAGAGGCGAGTTTCAGCCTCTTATCCGAACTGGGACCGGCTTTGGTGCGATTTGCTTCACATCACTGCTTCGCTTCGCATTGTACCGGCCATTGTAGCGCGATTCTAGCCCAAGGCGTAAGGGAAATACTGACCTGACATCATCCCCTCCTTCCTCCCCGTTACCGGGGCAGTCCTACCAGAAAAATCCAACTGGTTGCAAGGGTTGCGCTCGTTGATGGACTTAACCAAACATCTCACGACACGAGCTGACGACGGCCATGCATCACCTGTCTCGAGGTTCCCGAAGGCACAGTTCTCTTTCGAGAGCCTTCCTCGGATGTCAAGCCTTGGTAAGGTTTATCGTTTACCATCGAATTAAAGATCACGCTCCACCGCTTGTGCGGGTCCCCGTCAATTCCTTTATGTTTTAATCTTGCGATCGTACTACACAGGTGGGATACTTAACGCGTTAGCTTCGCAACTCTGGGGGTCGATACCCAAAACTGCTAGTATCCATCGTTTACAGCGTAGACTACCGGGGTATCTAATCCCGTTTGCTCCCTACGCTTTCGTGCCTTAGTGTCAGAACCGTCCCAGTAACCTGCCTACGCTATTGGTGTTCCTTCTAATATCTACGGATTTCACTCCTACACTAGAAATTCCAGTTGCCCCTAACGGTCTCGAGCTTAGTAGTTTAGCTAATAGTCTAAATGGTTGAGCCACCAGATTTCACTAGCTACTTATTATGCCACCTACGCAACTCTTTACACCCAGTCACTCCGGATAATGCTCGGATCCTACGTATGACCGCGGCTGCTGGCACGTAGTTAGCCGATCCTTATTCATAAGTTACCATCATATTTCTCGCTTATAAAAGCAGTTTACAACCCGAAGGCCTTCATCCTGCACGCGGCGTTGCTCCATCAGGCTTTCGCCCATTGTGAAAGATTCCCTACTGCTGCCTCCCGTAGGAGTCTGGGCCGTGTCTCAGTCCCAGTCTGGATGATCATCCTCTCAAACCATCTAACGATCGTCGACTTGGTGAGCCTTTACCTCACCAACTATCTAATCGTACGCAGGCCATTCCCAAACCGGATAAATCCTTTAATCCGAAGATCACATGCGGTATTAGCCACTCTTTCGAGTAGTTATCCCTCAGTTTGGGGTATGTTCCCACGCGTTACTCAGCCGTCCGCCGCTCGTCAGCAGCTTCACTGTTCCCTCGTATCAGACCACTTGCACATAGGCCAAGTGCGACAAGAGAACGGTGAAGCCCTGCTACCGCTCGACTTGCATGTATTAGGCACGCCGCCAGCATTCATCCTGAGCCAGGATCAAACTCTCCATTAAAGTGTGACTTGAAGTCACGAGTTAGAACCTTAGTTCTTAATAAAAGACTGACGATGATAATTGCACAATTAAATTGTTAAATTTCACACCTAAAGACCGGTTTTAAGCCATAAATCCCCGCTAAAAACTCCTCGCAGTCTTTAGATATTCCCATTTTATCGCACCGGGTCATCCATGTCAAGGACTTTTTTCAACTTTTTTCGCTATTTTTGCTATTTTTTAAGCCAATTTGGCCATTTTCGGGTTTATCCCCCGTACCACGGCATCGGCAGACCAAGCTTCTGCGCAATATATAATGTCAAATATCCCACTATCACCCCCAGCACCACCCCTGCTATCACCTCACGCAAAGTATGCCCCTCCACTACCTTCACCTCTGGTTCACCTGCCTTTTTCAGCAACTTATTCAGTGCTTTTCCCTGTTCCCCCACCGCCCAGCGCACATGCACCGCGTCATAAAACACCGTGATATCTACACAAAGTAGTATAAATAGCGCCGTTGCCCCGCTTCCGCCTAGATCCAACCCTCCTGGCCACATTCCTCCGAGCGCTCCACTCGAGAGTGTCCCCATCAGTGCCACCGTCGTCGCCGCACTCAGGGTTGTCGCATGCCCCGAAGGTGTCCCACCCGGACGCGTTAGCACCCACCATAATTCTTTCGCACTCCACTTTCGCCCTCGATTCTCCCTTCTAAAGAGGGTCAGCATAAATTTCAAAGCTTGCGCTATCACAAAACCAGCTATATAAGCTATAAAGATATAATACGGTTCTCTCATGCCCCCATTATAGCATACTACCTCTCATTATGCTTGCGCTTCTTGGCCAGCGCCCCGATCAAGAACCAGCCCACTACCCCTGTTAGGCTTGCCCCCGCCACCACTAATGCCAACCAGTACCGCTCCAGCCATGATCCCCCAAGTTTTGGTATCGCCATCACATCCTCAGATTCTTCCGCACGCTCCGCACTTGATTCTGGCACCTCCACCTGGGCCACCTCCTCCGATCCTTCCGCACTACTTGACCGCGAATCAACCTCAGAATTAACCCGTTTTACAGGGGTAGAATTATCTTGAACTTGTACCGACTTTACTAGTTCGCGTTCATTCGACCCACTTGACGCACCCGAAACGTCCGCGGCGCCCGAAGCACTCGGCACACTCGGCCTCTGCGATTCTTGAGGTTTCTGTGGCTCTTGCGGTTTCTGCTCACTTTCCGTCGTAACCGCCTGCCTCAGCGCTGCCACCCGCACCGAATAATCCGTCTTAATTGCTTCTATCTCAGCCATCTCTGGAAATTTCGCAAAATCCATCGCCTTCCCCCTTGCTTCCAGCGCTTCAACTTGCTTCGCCTCAATTTTTCCGCCCTCAGCCTGCACCGCCTCTAGCGTTTCCAATTCATCAAAATCTTCTTTCACTGCCTCTTTTGCCAGCGCCGCCAGTTCTTCTTCCCAAGTCGGCGCCTCGGCAGTTAGCTTTGAGGCCTCCGGCACATAAACCGTCCTCCCCGCTTCATGCTCCACCTCACACATAATAATCTCCCCCGTCTTAATCACCTGCTCGTGCGCGCAACTCCGATAATCCACCTTATGATAATATCTAGTTTCCTCCCCCGTATTCACATCCTCTAGAACTATTCCCACATATATCACGTCCGCCGGATTTAAGTCAAAGAATCTCAAACCCGTATCCATATAATCATAGACCGAGAACCCCGCCCAGTTATCAAACGTCTGCCCCAGCACCATGATCCCCGGGTTCTCAAACTCTTTCAAAATCAGCCCCTCCGCATCCCCATCCAGCATTTTTAACGCCGCCGCGTCCAGCTCCGGCATCAATCGGTACCGATCGTCACCTGGCCGTGCCGTCACCACTCTTTTTATGACCTGCCCCTCGGGGATCGTCAAATATAGCCGCATCATCCCCGCATACGGATCTAGCCGCATCACCCGAAAAATCCCGTCTTCGATATTTTCGTGTAGTTGGACTGGCTCCGTTGTTGCCATCGTTGCTAAAGGCCCACCAAGCGCCCCCGCCATTACCATTGCCGCACTTAAAATTGTTTTTGCTTTGGACATATTTCCTCCATTTTTTAATAATGGAGCGAGTATATAGCAGATTTTGCAAAAACTACAAGGAAATTCGGCCATTTTGTGCCAAAAATCTCATTTTTGGCACTTTTTCAGCTATTTTTACCAGTTTTGAACACAAATTTTAATTATAAGCACGTTACTAAAAAGCTATCTAATTGCTCAACTGCTCATCTATCACCGCGCGAATTTTCTTACCATATTCAGCGGGAGACAATCCTTTACCATCACTTCCCTTATTCTCCACCCATGCACCAGCAATATAAATCCAGGGCGTTCCGCCAATTTCTAGCTTATCTCCAATTCCATAGTCAAAGGCAATTTTCTTCGCCACCGCCTCGCTCTTCATATCTTCCCGGAACTTCTCCAAATCCCCCTTGCCATCAGATGCTTCCTCAAAATATTTCTCTAGTTGCTCCTGCAAATCCGCCCCCGTAGAATAAAACCAATCATCTTGATTCTCAAATAATAGATCTTTATATTTCTTCCAGTACCCCTGAATCGCCGCCGCATTTGCTGCCGAAGCCGCCGGCATACCATTCTTTTCGTGATACGACAGAATATAAGACCGAAACACCACCGCCACCTTTCCATCATAATCCTCGACTATTTCGTTGAGTACCGGATTCATCATCCCGCAGTATCCACACGGATAGTCGGCATACTCATAAATCTTCACCGGCGCATCTTTATCACCGTTAATATTCTCTGGCAAATTTCCACTCGCATCCATAGCCGGCAACACACTATGTAGATCCAAGCCTTTATAATCATTCTTACTGGCTAAATTCGTAATAACCTCTAGCCTATACCGCCCATAATCGGTCTCTTGTTCTTGCCGTGGTCTCTTTTGCAAAAACGACACCCCTAGCAACGCGCCAAAAACAACCACAATCCCCGCGATAATAAAACCAGTTTTCTTATTCATTACTCTTTTTCTTCATCATCCGGCAGCACTATCCCAATGCTTGCCACCGCATCACCGTCATTCATGCGCATAATTCGCACCCCCTGCGTTGCGCGACCTAGCGTCGGGATTTCTTTCACTGCCACCCGAATCGCTTGCCCCTTCGTCGACATCATGATCACTTCTTTCGCTTTCGGATCCAGCGTATGCACTGCCACAATCGGTCCAGTTTTCTCAGTCACTGCCGCCACTTTCACCCCCACGCCACCACGACTATGCGCTGCAATTCCTTCCACTGGTGTCACTTTGCCAAAACCATTTGCCGCAATCACCAGTAATTTCTGATCCTTATCACGCACGATATCCATCCCCACAATCTCATCCTTTGGCCTCAGGCGCATTCCTCGCACCCCCATCGCCGACCGCCCCATCGAGCGTACATCTTTCTCACTAAAGCGTGTTGCCTGCCCCGCCGAAGTCGAAATAATGATCTCTTGCTCGCCCGTCGTTTCCTGAATACCACGCAGTTCATCCCCTGCATCGAGCTTGATCGCAATCAGACCATTCGCCCGCACGTTCATATATTCTTTCACCGCGGTTTTCTTGATTGTCCCCTTCTTCGTCACCATAAAGAGATAGCCTTCCGGATTCTCCCCCTGCTTAATCACTGCCGTGACTTTCTCATCCGGATGCATATTCAGCAGGTTCACCGCCGCCGTCCCCTTCGCCGTCATCGACGCCTGCGGCACCTCAAATGCCCTTAGTCTGAATAACCGCCCTTGGCTCGTGAAGAATAGCAAATAATCATGCGAACTTGCCGTCACAATCTCCGAAATCACATCTTCTTCTTTGGTGGTCATACCCTTGCGACCCTTACCCCCGCGCCCCTGTCGCTTGAAATCGTCCTGCAAAACCCGCTTCATGTAGCCCTCGGTTGTCAGCAATATTACGCTATCTTCCTCTGGGATCAGCTCTTCCTCGGAGAATTTCCCGACTTCGTGATTGATGATCTTGCTCTTGCGTTCATCGCCATATTTCTCTTTCATGGCGATTAGCTCTTCTTTCACAACTCTTAGTACTTCCTTCTCATCGGCCAAAATCGCTTCGAGTTGTTTGATTAGCTCGTGCAAAGCCTTCAATTCTTCTTCAATCTTATCGCGTTCTAGACCTTGGAGTCGGCGTAGCTGCATCGCAAGAATTGCCGCTGCCTGAATCTCCGACAGCCCAAATCTCTCCATCAAACGCTTGTCGGCATCATCATAACTCTCACGAATCGTCTTAATTACTTCGTCGATGTTATCCAACGCAATCTTCAAACCTTCCAAGATATGCGCACGCTCTTTCGCTTTCTTCAGGTCAAATTCCGTCCGGCGTCGCACCACTTTCTGACGGTGTTTAATAAATTCCGCCAAAATTTCTTTTAGACCCAAAATCCGTGGCTGCACCCCGTCTACCAGCGCCAACATATTATAATGGAACGTCGTCTGCAGCTGTGTCATCCGATAAAGCTGGTTCAAAATCTTCTTCGGGAAAGCATCTTTCTTCAGCTCCACCACCACGCGAATCTTCCCCCGCGCCGATTCATCGCGCGCATCGGCAATATGGTCAAGCTTCTTATTCAGCACCAGTTCTCGCACCTTTTCAATAAAGGCTTCCTTGCTCATGCCATATGGCACTTCCGTAATCACAATCGCATAGCGCCCGTTTTTCTTCTCTTCGATATTCGCTACTGCCCGAATCGTCACCGAACCGCGCCCAGTCGCATAAGCCTGCTTCATCGGTGCGCCACCATAAACTTCCGCCCCCGTCGGGAAATCCGGCCCTTTCACGTATTTCATCAAGCCTTCTAGGCTAATTTCTGGATCATCAATCTGCGCCACCGTCGCATCTACCACTTCAGAGAGATTGTGCGGTGGGATATTAGTCGCCATACCAACCGCGATACCCATTTGCCCATTGAGGAGAATGTTCGGCACCGCCGCCGGCAGGACCACCGGTTCCTGCTCGCTGCCATCAAAGTTATCGCGGAAATCCACCGTTTCCTTCTCAATGTCGGTCAAAAGTTCCGCCCCCACCTTGTCCATTCGCGCCTCCGTATAACGTGAGGCCGCCGGATCATCCCCGTCCATCGAACCGAAGTTACCTTGCCCCTCCACCAAGGTATAGCGCATCTTCCATGGCTGCGCCAAATTCACCATTGCATCATAAATCGACGAATCGCCGTGCGGGTGATATTTACCCATCACTTCACCAACGATACGCGCTGATTTCACTGTCGCATGCGGCGCTTTCCAGCCGTTTTTATTCATTGCGTAAAGGATCCGCCGGTTCACTGGCTTGAGACCATCACGCACGTCTGGCAAAGCCCGGTCGATAATCACCGACATTGAATAACGCAAGAAGTAGCGTTCCATCGTACTTTCAACGTCACGCTGTTCAATACCGTCTTTCACCCCCTCGACCACGCCATTGATCACGCCATCTGCCTGCGCTTCAGAATTCACCTCTGGATTTACCTCAGGGTTTTTGTCCATATTTTCTGTATCTTTCTCTGCCATTTTCTACTCCTTCCCTTAGAAATCCAATTCGTCCAAATCAACCGTCGCCGCCCCCGCCTGAATGAAGTTCTTCCTCAGGTCCACTTGGTCGCCCATTAACTTTGTAAATACCGCGTCGCATTTCTCTGCGTCATCAATATGTACTTGCACCAAAATCCGATTCTCCGGATCCATCGTCGTCTCCCAAAGTTGCTTTGCGTCCATCTCACCAAGACCCTTGAAGCGATTCTGCGCTGTATAACCCGCCTGCTTAAAACGTTCTTGGCTTTCGTCAATCTTCGTACCTGCCTTGCGTCGCTCCTCAATCTTCTCGTTCAGCTTCTTCTCTAGTGCCACTTCATCATAAACATAATCAATCTTACGATTACTACCCGTTCCCTTCGTCAGGCCAAATAGCGGTGGTTTCGCAAGGTATACATGACCTGCTTTAATCACGTCCGGCATATAGCGGAAAAAGAATGTCATTAGCAGCGTTGCAATATGTAGACCATCCACATCAGCATCCGTCATGAAGATGATTTTATCGTAGCGCAACCCGCCAATATCAAATTGCTCACCAATCCCTACCCCGAGACCCTTAATCAAGCTCACTAGCTCCTGATTTGCTAGCATCTTATCTAGCCGTGCCCGCTCGGTGTTGAGCACTTTACCTCTGAGTGGCAAAATCGCCTGAATCTTCGGATTGCGCCCCTCTTTTGCTGAACCAGCCGCCGAATTACCCTCTACAATAAAGAGTTCGCATTCTGCCCGATCTCGGCTCGAACAATCGGCTAGTTTCGATGGTAGGTTCAACCCTTCAAACGCACCCTTGCGAATCACGTTATCACGTGCCGCCCGCGCTGCTTTGCGCGCCCGCGCTGCGAGAGTCGCCTTGCTAATAATTTTCTTTGCAATCGCCGGATTTTCTTCCAGATAGTAGCCAAAATACTCCGTCATCACCTTGTCGACGTAGCCACGCACCTCTGGATTACCGAGTTTGTTCTTGGTCTGACCTTCAAACTGCGGATCCGGCAATTTCACCAAAATCACCGCCGTGAGACCTTCTTTGATGTCATCACCGGTCAAATTCGGCTCTTTTTCTTTCAAAAGCCCATTTTTGCGCGCATAATCATTAATCACACGCGTCATCGCCGTCCGGAATCCCACCACGTGCATACCGCCTTCCGGTGTCAACACGTTGTTAGCAAACGGCTTAATCACCTCTGCGAAGCTATCATTATATTGCAAGGCCACTTCCACCTGCGAATCCTCAATATCTTTTTCGACATAGAAGATATCATCATCCACCACCTCTTTCCCCTCATTCAAACGCCTAACGTAGCTGCGAATCCCCCCCTCAAAATAGAACGCTTCACGCTGGCCCGTCCGTTCATCTTTGACGGTAATCAGCACGCCCTTCGTCAGATAGGCCTGATGCCGAGCATAATTCGATACCCAGTCATAGTCAAAAGTCGTTGTTTCCTTAAAAATCGCTGGATCTGGATAAAAAGTAATCGCCGAGCCAGTTCGATCCTTCTCCCCTGGCGTTACCACCAGACCTTTATCCCAAGTTTTACCAGTATTAAACTCAATATGATGCGTCTTCCCCTCTTTATAAACTTCCGCAATCATATGCGTCGAGAGCGCATTCACCACACTCGAACCCACACCGTGTAAACCCGAAGATACTTTATAACCGCCCCCACCGAATTTACCACCAGCATTGAGTACTGTTAGCACCGTTTCAAGCGCTGATTTCTTCGTCTTCGGATGGATGTCTACTGGGATACCACGACCATTATCTACTACCTTCACACCCCCGTCTGCTAGGAGCGTAATATCTACCTTGTTAGCAAAACCCGCAATCGCTTCATCAATCGAGTTATCAGCAATTTCCTTCAAGAGATGATGTAAACCATCAAAACCTGTCGAACCAATGTACATCCCCGGGCGCACGCGCACGTGCTCAAGCCCATCCAAAACTTGGATTTGCTCTGCCCCGTACTTTTGCCCATCACTTTTTTGTTTTTCAGACATGACTGTACCTCAGCTTACTTACCTCTATATTCTAGCGCAGATATCTTATAAAGTCAAGCTTACCTAGCTAGCTCCAATTTTTCCAATTAAAATGTCTCGACCTTTCAGCCGAGACATTTACACCCCTTGAAACTTCAGCGTCCTTCCCAATACGCCGACCAGAGACTTTGACGATATTTCACATAATAATCCAACGTCTTATCGCCAAGATATAGCGTCGCATAATTCGGACCATCCTCGCTACGCACGTGGTACAAAGTATAATAGCCATCCGCTTTCTTATAAGCCATAATTTCATCGAAATCAAGCTCCAGCACATCACGATCCAGCACGTAAGCCTTGCCATTATACACGTCATAGCAACAAAGTTCACCCTCTTCCAGCACGAAGATCGTCGACCACCGTAAGCTCCGACTATAAGACTCGCAGCTAACAATATCGGCATGATCCAGCACTACGACAATCTCTCCGCCCTTCCTCAAAGCATAAAGTTTGCCATCGTCCAGATAGTAAATCTCATCACCCAGGTTAAAAGACTCTCTCGCGTAGCACATCACCTCATCATCAAGGCTCACCTGCGTCATATTGGACAAATCCCATTCATCCAGCAATTCCACACGGCTATACCTCTGTAAATGACCGTCATTAAGCAACACGTCTAACGTATAATCGGCTGAAGAATCCGTAGCTATAATCCGTTCCGTTTCAAAGTTGTCCGGCAAATCCGGGTAGCATTCCACGCTCGCCATCGACCAGTAGCCAAAGTCGCAAACCAGCTCCATATAATCGCCGAGATCATATTTTCCGCGCCAGTTTTTTATCGTACCACCACGGGTTTTCATAACCATCATATGCCAAACCCAGCGGGTCCTGCTCTTCCGAGTAAACCCGCTTCTCATAAGAGTAGCAAAGTTCCGTTTGGTCATATGCTAAGAAAACTGTCGTGCCGTAATCCTTAGACCTCAGCAAACTGCCGTCCCAAGTACCAGCGCGGTACTGCGCAATCAGATCATCCGGTTTCAACGAATCAGCCGTTTGCTCATCAATCACCGTCGTGTAGACGCCATCGATAATCAACCAACCTGTCGTCGTTCCCTCGCCATAACTATAGTGGTCGTCTTTCACCGCAAAGCAATGTTTATAATCCGGCGTGCAACAGACGTAATATCCCTTACCTTCTAAATATGCCGAATCATAAAAAGCCCAACTTTCCAGCGAATTATGATAGAACTCCAAAACTTCATCCGGCGTCCAGTCGTTCGACGGATAGAGCGCCTCCGGATATTCTTCCTGCAGGTGCTGCAAGAACTCTCCATCATTGTTAAATATATAGAAAGTTCCATCCAGGCTAGTTGACTTGTAGAATTCCGACAGCATCATGGTGTCCGAATCGAACGTAAATCCGCCCTCGGGCATATACGATTTCTCCACCACATCGCCATTCTTCGTCCTTGTGTCATACAGCGATTCGGCCGCGAGCTCGCGTGCTTCATCCGATGTGAGCGCTTTCTGATAGCCAACTGCATAGCAAATTCCGCAACATAAGATCAGTACTAATAAGCCTACCAGGGTAAACAGCACTGCTTTGAGCAGCGGGCTTTCCTCGTAGTCATATTTCGACTCCGGTCGTCTCGCGTCTGCCGCCAACATTCTCTGTAGTTCACGCACATCCTCCCCATCCTCGTCATAGCCATACACGTCGTTTCTTTCGTCTTCCATTTTCTCCTCCGTTTCTGGGGTGTTAAAGTTCATCTGTCTCCCTCACCCCTCATTTTTGTCGACAAAACATCCCCAATTATAACAAAAAATCACCGCTCTAGCAAACTTAAGCGGCTTCACATGCCCCTAGGCTTTACCGTTTAACCTTAAAAACCGCCTCGTCCTGCGCTTCTACATTTTGAGAGCCACTGGATAGCACCTCCGCTTTAGAAGCCCCGCCTGCAGCCTCTGGTGCGCCCACAGAGGCCGTTTCCGCTTGGCTCATCCCCATCCTTGCCTTTTTCTTCTCCCAGGCCGCCAGGAAACTCTCTTTCTCGTCCACCGCGGAGCTTTGCACCGCCTCTAATTTCCCTATCGGTCCCTCTGGACCCGTCTGACCCTGCGCTTCCTTCATTTCCGCCTCTTCCACTTGCCAGCGCCGCTTGATTTCCTCTTCCACTTCCGCCCGCGTCTTCCCAAATTTCGCCGCCGAATAAGCTTTCATTGTTTTAAGCAACTCTGGATTCGCCTCACCCATCGGGGGCAAAAGCTTCATCGTAAAGGGCGAACTCGGCAAATTATACATCATCACCGTTGTAATCGCCTGATAATTCCCTTGTTTATGTAGATCCTCCGCGTTGAAAACCGGCTGAAATGCCTTTTCCATCAATTCCGCGTCCGTCACGCCCAGCCTACCCGCCATCAAAGTCCCTACATTCCCCAAAATTCCCTCCCTAATCTTATCTGTTAACTGCGTCATGAACTGGTTCGCCAGGAACAAGTTCAACCGATATTTTCTCGCCTCAGACAAAATCGATTCAAAACTCTCCGTCGCAAAATTCTGGAACTCATCCACAAACAGACAAAAATCCTGCCGCTGATCTTCCGGAATGTCCGCCCGGCTCATCGCCGCCTGCTGAAATTTCATCACTAGAATCATACCCAGCAATTGCGAGTTAATGTCGCCAAGTCGCCCCTTTGACAAGTTCACCAGGAAAATTTTCTTGCTATCCATAATTTCTCGAATATTAAAACCGCTTTTGGCTTGCCCAAGAATATTACGCATCGTTGTATTACTCAGGAACGGCCCCCATTTCGACGCAAACCACGTAATCACCTCACCCGCATCATTCGACTTCTGCGAAGCCGGAAATTCTTTCGTCCAGTAGTCATACACCGCCTTATCAGTCACATATTTCAATTTCGACTTCACAAACGCCGGATCAGTAAAGCACTGTGGAATGTCAATAAAAGTCGCCCCGTGCGGATCGCTCATTAGGAGTAAAGCCGCATTTCTAAACATATGCTGCCCACGCGGACCAAAGAACCCTTGATTCGCCGGGTCAAATAGGCTCTGCAGCATATTAATCCCCTCTTGCACGATGAAATCCTTCTGATCTGGCGTCGAAAATTCAAACATATTCATCCCAATCGGATGCTCAATATCCGCCGGATCAAAATAAATCACGTCATCAATCCGATCCTCTGGCACCTTGCTCATCAAAAGCTCCACCGCATCCCCGTGCGGGTCGATGAACGCAAATCCCCGTCCACCCAGCATATCTTGATAAGCCACGTTTGTGAGAAGTACCGATTTACCCATACCAGTCGAACCAATCACGTAAGTATGCCGCCGGCGATCGTTCTCGCTCAGCCGAATTTCCTTAATCTCCCCACGAAATTCATTCACCCCCAGCATCACTCCGTCCGTCACCAGTTTCGCCGGCCCCTCTACCTGCTTCGTTGCCTGTCGTTCCACCTGCGAAGTTGGAATTGCATTCTGCGCCGGCAAATGGAAAATCGATGCCAGTTCCACGCTATTTAATATATTATTGCGCTCCTTGCGTGCAAAGAACCGAAATATATAATCAGTCGTCAGCTTCCGCATATCTTTGATCGCGTCGTATTCAAAACCATTATAATTCTGTGCATCAAACTGCGCGAACGCCGCCACCACGCTCCCCAGCATCGCCTCTGAACGCACCTTATTACTTGAGCTTGCCACAATCCGCACCAGCATCTCAAATCCTGGATATTTCGTCTTCTGTTCCACTGCACTCATCGCATCTCGATCCAAATTCGATAGTTGCGAGTCCTCACCTGCCAATTTTTCATGCACTTCCGGCGCCCGCCAAAACGCAAACAGCGCATCCTTCGCAAAATCCGCCACACCGGACACAAAATTTGCACCCCCCGCCGACCGTTTCTTGCCACTACTTAAATTTTGTACCCACTGTTCGGAATTTTTTGTCCAGCTCCCGTCCGTCGGTCTTATCAGCACCTGCAAAGCCAAACCTTCCCCGGCCTTTGTCCCGGCCATCGCGTTCAGAATCGCGAGACTCGCATCCCGCTGTGTCTCCTCGTAAGTCGCAATCGGATATATATACTCTTTCTTCAGCTTCAGCTCGCCCCCTGCCAGCATGTCAATCGTCGTCTCTTCCGTAAAAATACTATCTGGCTCCACTTCCTCCAGCCGCGCCGTCGGATAAGCCGAAAGCACCGCCTGTTTCACTGTCTCGGTCATCACTGCCGGCACCACCGCATAATATTTAATCAGCCCATTCGCCGCCACAATTTCAAATGACAGATGCTTTTGACCGTATATTTTACTCTTAAAGCCTTTTGTCAGCGTCGACGCAATAATCGCATACATCACCTGGGCCTGGCTAATCGCCTCGTTCGTCACATCGCGCTCGTCCCGACCTTTCCCCTCAATATCATCCGTTGACGGTGGCAAATGAATTAGCATTGGCACCATCTTTAGTCCCCGCTCGTAGTCCTTCGCCTTGCGCTTCTGCCCCACTCGCACCATTACGAATAACACTACTACCGCAAGTACCACCCCTAGGATAATCAACATCTCCAGCATCAGTTCCGCTCCCCAAACTTCCGTCCAATCGTCTCAAGCATTTTCATGCGCATCTGCCACACCTGCCGTTCCAATTTTAGCGGCTTCACATCGCGCTGGCGCATAATTCGGTCCATCGCCGCCACCGCTCCCTTGGATAGACCCTCTTGATTTTTCGACAAAATCGCCGCCTGCCCCTGTAATTCCGGTGGCAAATCCACCCCCGATTCCATCTTTGCATCCTCGAGGTCGTCTTTCAGGCGCTCTTTGATCTGCTTCTCACTCTCACCCCCAATCACATTTCGTCCCGCCTCTAGTCCGGTGTCCACATAGCCATTCTCGACCGCTACCTGCTCCTTGATTGCCTCATTACTCGCTTTTACCGCCTGCTCCAGCGCTGCACCCCCTAGCGCCCGCGTCTCCGCCGACACTTCCCCCGCCTGCCAGCCAGCCTGCTCCAGTTCGTGTACCTCAGTCTTCGCCGCCTCTGCCCGTGCCTTCTCGGCCAAATCATCAGTCGAATCCCCCGCCGATTCTCCAGCCAACATCTCCGCGTCCGTCTCCCGGTCAATCTCCGCGGTCAAATCTCTCGCTTCTCTGCCTCCGAAAATATTCATTAGCTTTATTTTACCATATTTTCTGCCTTTGTTCACAAATTTTAATCATAAAAGTTATCCAAAACTTCGGATTTTTGCCCTAAGATTAGCACTCAAATATATCGGGTGCTAGACAATTCACTTTTTGCTGATCAGGAAGCAGGCTAGGAACACAAATACCACCATCAACCCCACCGTTAAAAAACTCACCGATCCCAGTGACTGCGCCAGTAGTAACATAATCGGTCCGAATGCCAGCACCGCCGCATAGAGATATTGTTTTCGCCCCATCCGATGTCGCCCCACCGCCGCAAAAACCCTCACCACCAGATATGCAATGCCATACATCAGGAGATAGGCCGCCCCAAAAAACACCAAAACCCCTAGCGGTCCGACGCCCGCAGGGGTGGTAAAGTTCAACATCACCAGCAATATAATTGCTGCCGCTAAACTCAAAACTGGAATTAGACGTTTAAGCATAACTTTATTCTATCACCGCCGAATCTGAAACGCAATCAGTAGCCCCTTCAAGAACTCCCGCCATCCGGTCGTTACAACTAAACATTCATTAACACCTCTAATTCAAGAAGATTTTCTCCTCCTTTCCACCTCTCGTACATCGTGGCACTCAAGGCATCAAGGAGGAAATGGGTAAGTTATCTGGCAAAAATTAAATATTACTTTGGGCCACAACTTTCCCCATTCCCCGTTTGATCGCTCCACGCGTAGTGAAGCATACGTGTAAACTCCCGTAGATCTCATTATTGTTTTCAATGTGCGATGAGATGAACGTAGTTTATGGTTTGCGCTTTCCGCAAACTTGAGGTAACTCCTAGGAGTGTGTGTAATTTATGGCTAGAAATTACCTTTGGGCCTGCCGAAACCGTTTTTTATCTAGTAAGGTACATTTTTGTTTGTCCGTGTTTGTTTGAATTTGGACTTATCCCCATCCTATCACGTTTATGCTAACATTTCAAGACTTTTTTGCCAAAATCTGTTGTATTTTTTACAACATTCCCTATTTTATATCTGTTATTTACCATAATTATATTGTTGTCATTTTTACAACATTTTATTACGTTTTTGCTTATAACCGTTGTCAGGATAACAACATGAGCATGTTAATTCCACAATCACTGTTGTTATCTCCACAACGATCACCCCTATTTATGTTATTTTTACAACAAATCCACCAACGCCACGCTCTAGCGCAACATCTATCATTTCACACTACGCTTTGGCACAACATCTGCCATTCCCCACCACGTCAAAAACCCGGGCTAGGCCCGGGTTTTCTCCTTATCGAACGGTCAAGGTGTTCATGTAGCCGCTAAAATGCGGCCGCTCATCTCCGCTGTCGCCCAACAAGCGGTAGTGAATCTGTTTTGCCATCACGGTCTCATTACGTCTTCCGCCGCTGGTCTGTTCCACCATGAAGCTGTGCTGATTCGTCCCGTCCAAACTACACGCGATTCGCACTGTAATCGCACTACGCGCATATAAATCCCCCTGCAGGGCAAGCGCAAACCGATCGCACCCCCTCAACTCTGTCGGCAGAATCTTAATATCTGTGAACACACCTCTGCCTCCACCTGCGCCTTTTTCCCAAACTTTGAAAAACAACCTGCCGTCCATAATCGTGATCGCCACAAGACGCATATACTTCTCAAGAGCCGGGCAAATTAGCACTCTGCGCAATTTCTCTTCCAGGTCTTCGTCTGCAAAATAGTGCTCCCCTGGTGCCAACGCCGCGCACATCTCCTCGACATGGTGAGCGCATATTCTTTCATCCCAATTACCCGTCATCATCAGCCTTCTCGGATTCCGTACCGTCGGGATGCTCAGTCTCTCCCACATTTCATAGTTCCCATAGCGCGGAATCGAAATCTCCGGCCTAATAGTCGAAATCTGAAATGCCACCGTGTTCTCTGTCACCTTGCCGCAAGTCGTCTCTGTCAAATACATCTCTTTCTTCTCAAACATAACCGTTCTCCTTTCTCTTAAAGAGCCTTGGCTTCTCGGCCCCCTATGCTGATGCTCTCTCACCAACACGCAACTGCCGCGATTCTCGCTTCCACAATGCTCATGCAATGCTTTTCTAGCGTCCTCGCAGCGCCAATATCAACACTTATATTTTATCACGACTATTGCGGATTGTCAATCAAAACCGCCTCGTCCACCCTATTGTCAAAATAGCATTATATTTCATAATCTTACCCACTAAAATCCCCGCCTGGATCGTTCCTAAGCGGGTTTTCTACCCATCAACCAAAGAAGAAGACCGGTAACTGCGAGGAAAACCGGTCTTCTGTAGAGTGTGGAGTTATTTTGGCAAATTTTTATTTTTGACTTTTGAATAAAATTTGTACTCAAAAGTTATCCCTATTATAAGCCCTGATTGTGCTTAAGTCAATAACTTTTTGAACAATTTTGTTATCATTTTCCGCGGAGTTTTCCACAGGCCATTTTTAAGCTCGGCTTGCCATTTTTCGCGCGGCCCCATTTTCCATTTTCAACACATTTCTTGCCATACTGCAAATTCCAAATTTCCATATTTTAACACATTTTTTCTAAACTTCGCGTCGCAAAAATTTGCGCCTAGCGCGCATCAAAGTCCGCACTGCCTGCGCCAAAATTCGCATTATCAAACACCTAAATCCACCCGTCCACGCGCCGAACCATCGCGCTTAGCCAACCATTACCAAACTTAAGCATTTCCAGGCCCTACAAGCCCTTTCGGGCCCAGAATCGCCCTCACTCTCATCTTTCGGCCTAGGAGCCCCTCCACGAGCCTCTAAACGCGTCCTTCTGCCATTCCCCGGGCCACATACCACCATTACGCCCATTCCGCAAAATCCAGTCCTAAACCCACAAAAAATAGCCCGCATCTCTGCCTGGCTATCCCTCTCTTTGATCTGGTGGAGCTGCCGGATACTGCCTCCGGGTCCGAAAAATCTCCAATATACCATTCTACACGCATAGTCTTTTGTTTCTCTCGGTATCGTTCGGCAGCAGCAAAAGACAAAACTGCCGAAAACCCTGATTAATTTTCGAGCTAGAGGGCATCAAATCTCTAACCTTATTACCGTTGTATGATAATCTTCAGCCTACGGTACCTTGACCTCAGACCAGCCTAGTAAATATTCTTAGGCATATGCAGGTGCATAAAGCACATGCTTAGAAGTGGATTTCACACTTATTCATAATACTTACGGTATCAATCGACGCGCCTGGTATCTGTTAATTATCCGTCTAAGCTTTGTCAGCCCCAGATGAGCTTATCTTATCACATCTTCTCCCCTTTTACAAGAGATATTATGCTTAAAATTTTTAATCATAACCATCTCTATGCTTAAATATTTTAACTGTTAGTATTTTCAAACCATAATTCCCGTGTTCACTAAAAACGTTGTAAAAATTACTAAAACAGAGGCGCATGATCCAAAATCGCCAATTTTTTCCTAAAATGGCCGAATTTCCTTGTAGTTTTTCTAAAATCTGCTATATACTCGCGCTATGATCGCAAAAGTATATTCCGCCATCCCCGACGGCTACGACGGCCACCTCGTCGAAATCGAAGGCACTACAGCTAATAGTCTTCCCTGTTTCAACATCGTCGGCATGGCCAGCAAAACCATTACCGAGGCCCGCGAACGCGTCCGTGCCGCCATCGCCAGCTCCGACCTCAGTTTCCCCACCAAAAAGGTCACCGTCAACCTCGCCCCAGCCGAACTTCAAAAGACTGGCTCCCACCTTGATTTACCAATCGCTTTGGCTGTTCTCGTCCTCTCCGGCAATCTCCTCATCTCTGACCTCAGCCAAAAGCTTTTCGTTGGCGAACTCTCTCTCGACGGCCAAATCCGCCCCGTTCGCGGTGTCATCAACATCATCGAAGCCGCCAAATCCGCCAATTTTACCGAGGTTTACGTCCCCCTCGATAATCTCTCCGAGGCCCAGCTCCTCTCTGGTGCCAAAATCATTGGTGTTCAGTCTCTGCTCCAACTCGTCCTTCATCTCAAAGGTGTCAAACCTATTCCCCCACCCACTCCGCCAACTGTTGTAAAAAATACTAAAACAGATACGCCGACCTCATCTACCGCTAATTATTACCTTGACCAAATCCGCGGCCAAGCTTTCGCCAAACGTGCCCTCATCATCGCTCTCGCCGGCCATCACAATCTCCTCATCTCTGGACCACCTGGCGCCGGAAAGACTTTGCTCGCTCGCGTCGCTGCTAATCTCTTACCCGCCCCTTCTCTTGAAGAGCAAATTTCCATCGCCAAAATTCATTCCCTCTCTGGCGCCGAACCCAATCTTCAGTTCGTCAAACGCCCCTTCCGCGCACCGCATCACACTTCTAGCCCCATCTCAATTATCGGCGGTGGCCCCTCTGCCACCCCTGGTGAAATTTCTCTCGCCCATCACGGCATCCTCTTCCTGGATGAGCTTCCCGAATTCCCCCGCTCCGTCCTTGAGGCCCTTCGCGGCCCCCTCGAGGACAAAACCGTCTCTATCGCCCGCGCCCGCGGTCATTCCACCTACCCCGCCGATTTTATGCTTATCGCCACTATGAATCCCTGCCCCTGCGGCCATCTCGGCGATCCATCCCATCCCTGTACCTGCACCGCCAATCAGATTCAAACCTACCGCCATAAGCTCTCTGGACCCATCCTCGACCGCATCGATCTCATCATCAACGTCTCACGGGTCAAAAATTCTGAACTCATCACCTCTGTTCAACCACCAAAAAACACAAATCACCCACACGATTCCAATTCGCCTCACGACCCCCATCCTGAGCATACCGCCGCCCTCATCTCTATCACAAACGCTCTTGCTCGCCAATTCAAACGCTACGGCACTACCACTCGCTATAATAGTACCCTTCACCCCAGCGAAATCCTCACCTATGCCCCTCTCACCCCTGACGCCGCCAAGCTTCTCAAGCAAGCCATTTCTAGCCTTGATCTCTCCGCCCGCGCCTATTTTAAGGTCCTGCGCGTTGCCCGCACCATCGCTGACCTCTATAATTCTGACCAAATCCTACCAGCACACCTGTCCGAAGCCCTGTCCTTTCGACAAGTTCTCCCTGAACACTAATTTTCACCACTGTTCAAGTATTTTTTACAACATTTCATTGCCTGAACACAAGATTTTTTATCTGAACAAATCTTTTTCAATCTGAGCAAGTAATTTTTACAACACTTCCAATCCGCATCTCTACCTCTGTTTTAGTATTTTTTACAACATTCTACAAATCTCACCTTTCGAGCTCTATCTTCATAAAACCTCTTCCCAATTCCGCCTCTTTGCGCTATAATCATAAACACAATACTAACCAAAACAAACATAAGGAGATAAAAATGAACCCAGAAATGTCTAGTTCAGGTTCTAGCATCGATGCCTTCGCCGAAATGGCCGCATCCATGCCATCCTATGACGAGCACATCGCCAGTCAAGTCGGGCCAGCTCCCGCCCCTGGCTCACCACCAGCACCGGCCCCTAATTTAGCGCCAACCGGTGAATCAGCGCCAGCTGATAACCCACCTATGGCCACTGGAGCCGAGACAGCCGAAGCAACAACCGAAACAACTGAAACGACCGGAGCTACCGGAGTAGCCACAACAGCTGAAACAGCTGGAGCAACTGCGACAACCGAAGCTCCCAAAACAGCCACAACTGGAACCACTCCTGAAACTTCCCCTGATTTCTCCCCCGAAGAACTTGCTGGCGTCAAAGAATATGCCGATCAACTCGAAAATGGCGCTAAAAAAGATCTGAAACTCGCCGACCTACTCCATCAGTTCGTCGACAGTGCCAGTCACCAACGCAGCGTAGTCCATCAAATGTCTGCCCCATCTGTTGCTCCTACTGCAACCTCTGAATCTGCCACAGCTCCCAAATCTGCCACAATTTCTGAATCTGCCCCCTCTTCAGCCGCATCCAACACCTCCCAAAATACTCCCGAAACCACCCCAAAACCTACCATTCCTGACGCTGCAACTGCCATTGCCGAAGCTTTAGCCGAGACTGCCGACCACCCTATCCCCGGCCAGACGCCCATCGCCACGCCTCCTGAATCCACCACTGGAGAATATCCTGTAGCAGCCTAGATGACCGTTTGGCCAAATTAGCACTCTCACTAGCAGAGTGCTAATTATTTTTGCCCCCACTTTCAAAATTGCCCCTACCACGATTCAAAATACCAAAATTCCCTCATTTCCCCCTTGTCAGCCCTAGCAATTTTTGTTATAATTAGTCTTAGTTCAAATTAACGAAAGGATGAGCCATCAGTAGCAAACCATCACGCACGAAATTAAACGGAGAAATCCGCTATCCAGAAGTACGCGTAATCGGTTCTAGTGGTGAACAGCTTGGCATCATGTCCAGCCGTGACGCTCAGAAAATCGCTAGAGAACAGGGTGTTGATCTGGTGGAAATCGCCGGCAATGCCAACCCGCCCGTTGTCAAAGTTATCGACTGGGGTAAATACCAATACCAGAAAATGAAAGAAGAGGCGAAAAATCGCAAAAAAGCCCGTGAAAAGCAATCCGAGCTCAAAACGATGAAAATCGGCCTCAAAATCAGCGACAACGACCTCGGGATCAAAGTCCGCAAAATCTGCGAGTTTCTCGAAGATGGTGACCGTGTCAAGATTATGATTATCTTCCGCGGCCGTGAAATGGCCCACAAAGAAATGGGGCAGATCACCCTCGATAAAGTTCTGAGTCTCATTTCCGAACGCGTCGAAGTCGTCCAAGAAGGCAAATCGCAATTTGCTGGCCGCAACTTATCAGTCGGGATTCGGAAGAAGTAATTCCTACTTCCACGGTCCTCTGATCGCACGTTCTAATATCAAACTAAAGGAAAGAGTATAGAATTTATGCCTAAACTCAAAACCCATAAAGGCACTGCTAAGCGCATCAAGATTACCGGCTCCGGTAAGCTTTCTCGCGAACGTGCCTATGGTAACCACATTCTCGCCAAAAAGTCCAAGGCTCGCAAGCGCAACATGAAAACTGCCGCTTTCGTAAATGGCAAAATCGGTAAAAACGTTAAGAAAGCCCTAGGAGTCTAAGATGAGAGTTAAACGTGGTGTGCCCGCACGGGCTAAACATAAGAAAATTTTGAATGCTGCCAAGGGGATGCAACATTATCGCACCCGCAGCTTCCGCCTAGCCAAGCAAGGTGTCATCAAATCCCTTCGCTATAGCTACCGCGATCGCCGCAGCAAGAAGCGCGATCTTCGTTCCCTTTGGATTACTCGTATCAACAATGCTTCCCGTGAGCTCGGTCTTTCCTACTCGCAGCTCATGGCTGGTCTCAAAAAGAACGGCACCACTATCGACCGCAAAATCTTGGCCGAACTCGCCGTCAATCAGCCTGAGGCCTTCAAAGCTATCGTTAATACTGTGAAGGAGGCTAAATAATGGCAATTTGTGAAATCAGCGGCAAGGGCAAAATGTACGGTCACAACGTATCATTCTCCCAGCGCAAAACCCGCAAAGTCTTCAAACCAAATGTCCAGAAGAAAACCCTCATTGTCGATGGCCACAAGGTCAAAGTCAATGTCGCCACTTCTACCCTTCGCACTCTGAAGAAAAAAGGCTTAGTTAAGTAGTCACTAACCCTAGTAGCAAAAATCCCCAATTACTTGGGGATTTTTGTTGAGCCTTCAGTAAGCCGGGTTTTGTAACCTTCCCTCTCGGGCTGGCCGACAACCATCTATCTAATCCGCAAATTACTTTACGGCTTTAGCGGTGAGCGTGCATCCTCGGACCAAGGTCTCTAGCACTCCTTGCAGCCGGTAGGGTTTGCCCTCGTCCCATGTCACCATAAAACGCTGTGAGCTCTTACCTCACTCTTTTCACCCTTACCAAAATGGCGGTATAAGTTTCTGTGGTACTTTCCCGACCCTTGCGGGCGGTCGCCGTTAGCGACTACCGTGTCCTTTGCTGCCCGGACTTTCCTCTTGGGACTACCAAGCGGCTGTCTTTCAGGCTCACGCCTATTTTATCACAAATTCCTAGAATTACAAATCTAGTCCAAATTGTCGGTCAATTGCCTTATTGGCTTCCCGATCAGCCCGCGTATTCTGTTCTCGCATCACATGCGTGAACCCTACCGCCTCAAATTTACTAAGCAGTTCCTGAATATCGTCATAAATCGGCAAAAGATCCTGATTCTTAACTTTATAAATCCCCTTCATCTGATTTATCATCATCAAACTATCACCCATAAATCTCACCGAAGTCAGCCCCAGTTTCAACGCTTCTTCCACACCACGTTTAAGCGCATAATATTCCGCCACCCTGGAAGTCGCAAAACCAATGAACTCTCCGCCCTGCGCCAGCACCGCTCCGTCCTCACCCACCACGCAGTAACCAATTCCCGATGGCCCTGGGTTCCCTCGGCTCGCCCCATCAATATAAACCATCGCACTATGCGCCACTTCTCGCGACCGCAGTCTGCCACTCTCGCGCCCCTCAATCTCTAGTGTTACTAAACTCGCTTCGTCCAGCTTATACGACCCCACCTCTTCCGGCTTGATATATTTATACGCCGAATAGCGCTCCGCTGCCTGGATTTTCGTCCCCTTTGGCAAAATAATCCGATATATAATATACAGATTGCTCATTTGGCTCGCTCCCTGCGGCGCCAAAAAAGTAATCACATCCTTCAGCTCAGTCTTTTCGGTAATCTCCACCCCCAGATATTCTTCCAGCATCCGGTCCATTGCTTCCTCGGGCTGTTCACCAAATTTAATCTTCCCCGTTGGTAACTCCCAAGTCGGCTGCCCATCCATTCGCCCCTGCGCGCGCTTCATAATCAAAATTTCGCGCTCGTTTTGAATAATACCGGCTACTCGTATTCGCTGTTTCATAATCTAAATAAATCTTTTAGTGCCGGATCTTCCGACATAAAACCCCGGTGACGATGTTTTCCCTGTGTATGTCACAGGTGGGTAAATTCTTATGCGCACCTCCACAGAGGATAGCCACGAAATCCCTTTACATGATTATTCAGGAAAATCATGCCGCCACTGGGGTTACTTCCATTATACCATATCTCCCTAACTGTCTAGACTTTTTACCCTAGCAAATAGATTATCTAGCCCCAACCACCCAATAAAATCCATCCAGCAAACCTTCAATCCCCCAACTCATCACCCCTGTTAGCAACCCGCCGCCGGCCACCACCAAAATCAGCACAATGATCATCCCAAACGGCTCCAATTTCCCTAGTAGCCCTCGCACCGGATCCGGAGCAATTGCATAGAACACCCGCGAACCATCTAGTGGTGGAATCGGAATCAAGTTAAAAATCCCAAATCCTAAGTTCACCATCACAAATGAGCTTATCACCTGCCCCCACAGTGTCGTAATTCCCGTCAACGTGAACGCTCCCGTGAAATACCCCAGCAAAAACCCCAAAAACGCCAGTAATATATTCGTCAGCGGCCCCGCAATCGCTACTAACGCCATTCCCCACGGTCCGTGTCTCAATTTCCGCGAATCCACCGGCACTGGCTTCGCCCCACCAAACACCGGTCCACCCGAGAGCAGCAATAAAAGCGGCATTGCAATCGATAGGACCGGATCCAAGTGTTTCAATGGGTTCAACGTCAAGCGCCCGTCCGTTTTTGCCGTGTCATCACCCAGCTTATACGCCACAAATCCATGCGCCAACTCGTGTAGCACCATCGAAATCAGAATCACCCCCAGCGTGATTACTACGCTTAGCAACGCTTCCATCTTAGTTTAGTGCAATCACTTCCATCGCCATCGGTAGCGACTCTTTGTTCTTTACCTTATATTTCTTCTCAACCCTCGGTGCTAGCTTCAATTCCGTCACCATTCCATCCACATTTCCCATCGCAATCACCACTTTCGGACCAATCTCCCGCACTGCCCTGACTGAGCTCGTACAAAGAATGTCTGCCACCCCTAATTCATCTAGCGTAATTGCTTCCTCAATCCCACCAATAATCCCAATGTGCACATTTCCAATCATCACGTCATACACTGTCCTGTCGCCCGTCTGAATCCCCCGAATCGCCATATCGCCAATCTCGAACTCCCCCGGCCCCTCAATCTTCCCCACCGGCAAATCCCCATCCACCGTCTGCTCGGCAAGGTCGAATTTCGCATTCGCAGCCTTCGTCCTGAGTACGATCTCATCTAGCGTTTTACTTTCAATTTCAAACATTTTACCTCCTTCTAATACGTTCCTTCACCCGCGATAATTCCTTCCGGGTCAAACACTTCCGTCGGTTCCATCTCCAAGATATCCATCACAAAACGATCCTTCACACTTTTACGATAGAGAAAATCATCTCGCGACAAAATCACATAATCAAGCGGCTTCCCCTGTTTCTGCTCCACTACTTCCGCCCAACGCGTCAACTTCTTCGTCCGATCATCCCCGATAATCAAAAGATCAATTCCATCCTGCCCCGGCGCCCGGTTCATTAACATCATCGCCTTCAAATATTTCGTCACTGGCTTGATATACTCATCCCAGCTATTCGATGGCGTCCGCCGCACCTGCTGAATCCGCGCCGGCGTCACCGCTCCGCGCTGCCCAAACATCTCCTGAAAGGCATGCGCATATGGATGCCGCATATTTGCCGCGTAGTAAACCTTGTTATCATAAGTTTCGTTCCGAATCACCCCGATACTCTCCAGATTCGTCAGCTCTCGTCGCACTGAATTGATCTGTTCCTCAATCACCCGCGTGATTTCCCGCACATAAAAAGTCTTATTCACATTCGCAAAGAATAGCTCCAAGAGTTTTGCCCGGGTCTTCGAGCCGAACAATTTTTCATTGGAGACGTTATTTTCTTTGTTCATCTTGAATACATTTTAGCACAAAACCCCTTATTTCTTCAAGTGGCAACCAAATAATATTTTTATTCCGCTTGAACCAAGTCGTCTGCCGTTTTGCTAGATGCCAATCATCGTAGACAAATAATTCTTTGGCTTTTTCCAGACTATATTCACCCTGCAGATAGCCCCACGCAAATTGATAAATATTACTTTTCATCGCCTGCGACCCCCAGCCGTATCGCTCCACTAGCCTTTGCGTCTCATCAAATAATTCTTGGACAAATAATTTATCTGCCCTCTGTTTAATCCGTTCTCTCAGTACTTCCGGGTCCGTCTTCACGCCTATGGTTAAAAATTGTGAACACATTTCTTCTCGGTCACATTGACTATATTTTTCGTGTTCACCAAACTTATAGTCATAAACCAGCGCGTCAATATATAATCCTGTTCCTCCAACCACCATTGGTAAATTCCCTCGCCCGCGAATTTCCTGAATTTTTCCCTCTGCGTACTCTTTCCAATCCGCCACCGTGAAACGCTCCCCCGGATTCACCAAATCAATCCCAAAGTGCGGCACTCCGTCTTGCTCCTTCAGGCTCGGTTTCGCCGTCCCAAGGTCCATCTCCCGATAAATCGCCCTCGAATCCGCCGAAATAATCTCTACTGCTCGAGAAAAGTACTTCTGTGGATTCTCGCGAAGTTCCTTAGCTATGCTAATTGCCACCCCTGTTTTACCACTCGCCGTCGGCCCTAAGATCACAATCGTTTTTGGCTCATTCATATAATATATTCTAGCATATTTACAAAATATGTGCTATAATAATAGTGACGATTTTCGTCAAAATTTGTACTTTTACAAGAAAGGGGGTCATATTATGACCAAGGTTTCCCAATTCTACCATTCTGTCCTATTCAAAGTCCTGCAGACCATTGCTGTAATCGCATTCGGTCTCTTTGCAATCTATCGCTGGCATCCTATTTTAATCGATTCGTGGTCCATCATGAAGTCGATTCCCGCCTGGAGCATTCTTCTGCTCCTTATTAGCCAGCTCTTCATGTACTACTGTAACGCTCAATTGTTCTACTACCCCTTACGGCATCGTCATCCTCGTTCATCGCTCTTCCGGATCGCTATCGAATTGAATTTCATCAACACAGCGATACCTTACGGCGAAGGACTTGGCTTCCTCTGGCTCCAGCGACTCGGACGCACCCGTACAGAGAGAAAAGAATTACGCTACGTTTTTATTTTGCGTTACGCGATTTCTATTCTCACCAATAACTTGCTGTCGCTACTGTCCGTTCTCTGGATCCATGCCAAAGGGGTTGTCGACAGTCGCCTCTGTATGGCCGTCATCCTCACCAACGGTGGCTTCATCATCGGTTGCACGATTCTCCTTGCAGTCATCTTCCTGTGGTTTTATCGTCCACCGAAGGGGTCTGTGCTGCCGTTCTTGATTTGGGGTCTGATTTATTCCGTCGCCGAAGACGCCTCATATTGGGTTATTGCCGCTAGCCTCGGTCATCCCGAGTTCTTCCCCGCTATTTTTGTGGGGACGGTTGCCGGCGACATCATCGGTGAACTTTCACCCTTACCGGCCGGTATCGGTCTTTATGAAGTGCCTATGATTGCCGGTCTCAACGCCCTTGGCGTCGACTTAAATCTCGCCACTTCTTTCACTCTGAGCGGCCGAACCTGGGTGTTATTACTGATGTTACCGATTGGCTTTATTTTGGCCCTGCTTTCATCTCTGTCCGAAGGACAGAGCTCAATCCGCGCTATGCTGAAACATCAGCAGACCGTCAAAAACTCTGACGAATCCTTGGATTAAGGAAAGGTTGCTTCCTAAGAAGCAACCTTTTTTATTGTTCTTTCAGCCAGTCAGCAAGCTTACTAAGCGCCACCTTTTCTTCCCCGTCGCGCGTCCGCACGCTCACCACCTTATCGGCAGCGTCTTTCGGCCCCACAATCAGCACCACCGGAATTTTCAGCTCCGTCGCCCGCTTGATTTTCTTCCCCAAGCTATCGTCACTATAATCCACCTCGTAGCGCAAAGCATTATTCTCGAGCGGCTTCTCCAGTACTACTCCTTGCAACACTTTTTCCACCTCTTTGGCATATTCCAACGCCGCGTCGTTGACCGTAATCACCCGCACCATCTCCGGCGCGCACCATAGTGGGAACCACCCCGCCGTGTGCTCAATAAATACGCTCATAAACCGCTCAATCGAACCGACTAGCGCACAGTGCACCATAATCGGACGTTTCTTCGTGCCATCTCGGTCCACATATTCTAGCTCAAACCGCTCCGGCAAAGCATAGTCCAGCTGCACTGTAGCGAGTTGCCATTCTCTTCCCATCGCATCCGTCGCCATGAAGTCCATCTTTGGTCCATACATCGCCGCTTCACCCTCTGCCACAAAGTAATCCATCTTGAACTTATCTGCCATCCGCTGAATCGAACTTTGTGCCTTCTCCCACATCTTGGCATCACCAATATAGCCGTCACCATCATCTCGGAAACTTAGCCTCAAGCGCAATTTCATATCTACAACTTTATAAAGATCACGCGCTGCTTCAATCAGCTCACCAAATACTTGCTCCACCTGATCTTCAGTACAGAAAATATGCGAATCATCCTGCGTGATTGCCCTAACGCGCGACAGACCGCCCAATTCTCCTTTACGTTCATCCCGATAAACCATCGTACTTTCCAGGTACTTAATCGGTAGCTCCTTGTAACTCCGCGGTACACTCGCAAAAATCTGCGAATGATGCGGACAGCTCACCGGCTTAATCGCCAAATGGTCCCCGCTCTCCATACTAGTAAACTGGAACATTTCTGGAAACTTCTCATAATGCCCCGACGTTTTATAGAGATCAATATTTGCAATATGTGGAATCGTCACCTTTTTGTATCCGCAACGCAAGCGATACCCTTGCGTCAACTCGTTTAGCTTATCGCGAAGCACCGTACCCCTCGGCGTAAAGAGCGGCAATCCACTCCCCACCAGTTCTGAATAGCAGAAAAGTTCTAGCTCCTTCCCCAGTTTCCGGTGATCGCGTGCCTTGGCCTCTTCCTGACGCTTCAGATATTCGTTCAATTCGTCTTCCGTCTCAAATGCCACCCCATAAATCCGCGTTAGCATCTCGCGCTTCTCGTCGCCCCGCCAATACGCCCCCGCCACCCTAGAGAGCTTGAACGCGCCGATTTCTTTCAAATCCTCCACGTGTGGCCCCTTGCAAAGATCCGTAAAAATCACCGTGCCATCCGGCGCCACCATATCATAAAACGTAATCGTTTCCCCATCCGGCAGCTCCGCAATCAACTCCGTTTTCAGGCGCTGGCCGTTCTCTTTCGCCCAGTCTAACGCCTCATCGCGTTTTGCCTCGCGTCGCACCATTTTTGCCCCCCGCGCAATAATCCCCCGCATCTTCTTCTCAATCTTCGCAAGATCTGCGTCCGACACCTTATCGCCCCCAAAATCAATGTCATAATAAAAACCATTTTCAATCGCCGGCCCAATTCCAAAAGTTGTTGTTGGATAAAGCTCCTGCACCGCAGCCGCCAGTACGTGGCTGAGGCTATGACGCATTTTTTCTACTTCTTTGATTTGTTCGCACATAGCTTTATCCTTTCTTTATCTCTACATTATACCATATTCTACCAACTTATGTTATAATTTACTCGGTAATATTGGTGGGATGTTTGATCTTTAAAAAGACATCCTTGTCTATGGGGAGAGGAGGGATTATTCATGTCCAAAACACCTTTTGTTGACTTATCCACCGTCGAGAAAATCGCAAAGGATTTCCCGACACCGTTTCATCTTTACAACGCTGCAGGTATTGAACGTACTGTTGAAAGCGTCAATCGTGCTTTCAGCTGGAACTCTGGCTTCAAAGAATACTACGCCGTCAAAGCCTGCCCTAATCCGGCCATTCTGCGCCTTTTGCGGGCTCAAGGTTGCGGCTGCGATTGTTCATCTTTGGCCGAACTCTATTTGGTGCACGCCTGCGGTTTCCGTGGCACTGAGATTATGTTCTCGTCCAATGACACACCTGACGAAGAATATGTTTACGCTAACCAAATCGGGGCGATCATCAACCTTGATGACATTACCCACATCGACCAGCTTGAACGTATTCTCCCGGAGATGCCGAAGCGCATATCTTGTCGCTACAACCCCGGCGGAACTTTTAACCTCAACAATGACATCATGGGCGAACCCGGCGAAGCCAAGTATGGTATGACTAAGGCACAGATCTTTGAGGCTTTTGCCAGGCTGCAAAAGCTGGGGGTCGAAGAGTTTGGCTTGCACGCTTTCTTAGCCAGCAATACCCTCGGTGAAGACTATTATCCGGCCAACGCTCGAGTTCTATTTGAACTCGCGAAAGATTTACAGGAAAAGCTGCACTGCCATATCGGGTTTATCAATCTCTCCGGTGGCGTCGGCATACCTTACTACCCCCATCAGAAGATAAATGACATCTATATCATCGGCGTAAGGGTTAGGGCAGTTTATCAGGAGATTTTTGGCGATGATGATCATATCAAAATCTGCAGTGAAATGGGACGTTTTATTACCGGACCGCATGGGTGCTTAGTCACTAAAGCTATCCATGCTAAGCACACTCATAAGGAGTACATCGGGGTTGATGCTTCTGCGGCCGACTTAATGCGCCCGGCAATGTATGGCGCTTACCATCACATCACTGTACTCGGCAAAGAAGATGCCCCCGCCGACCATACTTACGATGTCACGGGGTCTCTCTGCGAGAACAACGACAAGTTCGCCATTAACCGCCAATTACCGGCTATCGACATCGGTGATTATCTGGTTATTCACGACACCGGCGCCCATGGTCGCGCTATGGGGTACAATTACAACGGCAAATTGCGCTGTAGTGAAGTCTTGCTGCATGCAGACGGAACATATGAAATTATCCGCCAAAAAGAAACCTTAGCAGATTATTTCGCCACACTGTCCGAAGACCACGCTATTCGCGTCATCAGCAACAACCCGGATTTATATCCCGCCTACAAATCTTAGCCAAGGCACGTCTTTCAGCGCTACTATCATCAGCATAGTAGCGCTTTCTTTTTAAGCTCCAAACTCGTCAATTTCCCATACACTGTATGAATCGTAATATGCCGGTTCACATCCTTATGTGCCGCATAAAAATTGTCGTAGCAAACTTCCTCTAGCTCGTTCAGCTCACCAAAATCATCATACCCTGTCTCCTCAGTCACTTCACGCTTTGCCGCCTCGATCGGGCTCTCCTCTCCCTCAATTCCGCCCATCACAAAATCCAGCCACTTAAATTTCCGATTCTGTACACAAAGGTATTTTTCCTCTGTCGGGTGCTTAATCGCCGCCACCACCACGTTGCGCTCCGTCATCGGCTTATCCTCGCGAATCGCCGAATCCCCTTCGCCAAAAAATTCCTTTACCATTTCACCTCACTTTCCTTTTCTTTAGTATACCACGTAATTCCCTGACATACCCCACCACCGCCGCTAGGAAGATAATTCCTTCCGACACGATCCCCGCCACCGACATAATAAATCCGTTATAAAGCATCCAACACAGCGCCACCGGTATTCCTAAAAACTTATACATCCGCGTACCATTCTGCCAAATTGAGATTTCATATAGTACCGTCGCCGCCACCGATAGCAAGCTCAGTGGCCCGTCATACGTTAAAACCGCTAGCCCTGCAATCACCGCTAACACCACCACTAACGCCACATAGTCTCGCACCTGATGCCCGCAAATCATTTTGGGCTTTTTACGCCGCTTCTTCTCCTTCTGCTCGCGCGCATGGTCCCACATATAATAAAAATTCGCCACCAGAATCACCACCGACATCGCGAGGCCCAAATCCGCTCCTAGCAAAACATACGCCAAAATCCCCGCCGTCATCGAAAGCGTATCTAGAATAACGACCATTTTTCGCTTCTTCGCAAAATATGTCGCCCCTAGCAGCCCATACTCCACCACCGTCAAAATCTGTGACCAAATATACACTAGCGTAATTTCCATAGCCCCATTATACCGCCAAATCACTCCATTCGGTCAAAACTATGCTATAATATTTCTATTGGGTCGCTAACTCAGTTGGCTAGAGTGTCTCGTTTACACCGAGGAAGTCGGGG
>CAZCIN010000004.1:0-57298 GCA_964499245.1 uncultured Candidatus Saccharibacteria bacterium | reverse complement strand
TCCTTACCATGGATGCGCTCTACCGACTGAGCTATCGCGGCATGAGGACATTATAACACATAACATCGCGAAGTGAAAAGGGCTTTTTCAGTGAGATGTGATATAATTAGAGGTATTATGGCAAAGATGGAAGATATTGTAAGTTTATGTAAAAGGCGGGGATTTATTTTTCCGGGTTCGGATGTATATGGCGGAATGGCCGGTACGTGGGATTTTGGACCGCTGGGCGTGCTTTTGAAGCGCAAAATCATGGACGAGTGGTGGAATTATTGGGTGGATAGCCGCGATGATATGTATGGGGTGGATGCAGCGATCGTTATGAACCCGCGGACGTGGGTGGCGTCGGGACACGTGGGGACGTTTGCGGATCCGCTGGTGGAATGCAAAGAGTGCAAAAACCGTTTCCGAGCGGACAAAATTGCTGATGGGATTTCTGAGTCGGTAACGACGGAAGAGTTCCTCGCGACGCATACCAAATGTCCGGTTTGCGGCAAGGAAAATTGGGGCCCGATTCGCAAATTCAATATGATGTTCTCGACGCACGTAGGGGCGGTGCTACCAGAGGACGTGAATGAAAATCCGGAACTAGCAGAAAAAGGGATTGCGTATCTACGCCCAGAGACGGCGCAAGGGATTTTTACGAATTATAAAAACGTGGTCGACACGATTTATCCGGACATGCCGTTTGGAATTGCGCAGCAAGGTAAGGCGTTTAGAAACGAAATTTCGCCAAGAGATTTCATCTTGCGCGACCGCGAATGTTCGCAGATGGAAATTGAGTATTTTGTGGCGCCGGAAACTTGGGAAGAAAACTTTGAAAAACTACGCGCGGAACAGCATGAATTCCTAGAGGGAGTGATGGGGCTACCAGCGGAGAAAATCCACGAACTCGAGGTGCCGAAAGAAGACCGGGCACACTACTCAAAGCGGACAATTGATTTTATGTTCGATTACCCGAACGGTGAAGAAGAGCTGATGGGCTTGGCGTATCGAACGGATTTTGACCTCTCGAACATCCAGCGCGAGTCGGGCAAAAAGATGGAATACCGCGACAAAAATACCAATGAGACCTATATTCCACACGTGATTGAACCGTCGATTGGCGTGGAACGACTGATACTGGCGGTACTATCCAGTGCGTATACCGAGGAAGAAGACCGGATTGTACTGAGATTACCAGAGAATTTGGCACCGTACAAATTCTGTGTTTCTCCACTGCTGAAAAATAAGCCGGAACTGGTGGAGAAGGCACGCGAAGTTTATAAAGCCTTGAAAAATAAATATACTTTTGTGACCTGGGATGATTCCGGGAACATCGGAAAGCGCTACAAAAAGCAGGACGAAATCGGCACACCGAAATGTGTGGTGATTGATTTTGATACGCTAGAAGATGACACTGTGACGGTGCGCGATCGCGACACAACTGAGCAGGTGCGGGTAAAAGCTGAAGAACTATAAAAACCGCCCGATGTAAGCTGGGCGGTCTCGGCAGAGTTTCTGCCAAAAAGTTAGAATTGGGGGCATGATTAGGGTGTCGCACTGCTTTCTGATTCGGGCTCTTTGTCCGACTGGGATTTTGCCCTAGGCATCGGTACGGCAGTGCCAATACCAAAAATACCATAAAGCAGAACGAGCAACAAATCAGAGAAGTTGGCATTTCCGATGGACGCATAGTATGTACGCCCATACACATAAGTCGGGAGAAAGATGACAAGCCAAGCTGCCCAAAGGACAAACCGCGATGACCAGCGACGACGCTTGCGTTCTACTTCTGTGAGATTGGCGTCACGCGCAGATAGATAGTCGTCAACCCGACTGCGTACCGAATTGGCATACGCCAAGACGAAGATGGACATACCTGTAACCGAGTCAAAATTTAATTTCGCGCCACCGACGTTAAGCCGCCGAACCCCCGACAGGTAAATGCTGAGATAGATAAGGATAAAAATAATCGAAACTACTTCAAACGTTGCCCAAACAACTTTTTTAATTTTTGCAAGGTGCTTTTTCATAGACCTTACCCCCTTTTACTATGAATTTATAAGACACTAACGTTAAACTTGTTGCCTTATTTTTCTATTGTAGCACAGATTGCTCAATTTGTCAATAGGATTCTGTGGCAGCGCCTCCGCATTCTGACTATTGTGCCAAACGCGTTTGTATGCTATACTGATAGTGTGCTTGTTTGAGCGCAAGCTCGTGTCTCTGCTATGAATTCTACGCAGGAAATACAGGCACACAAAAGGTACGATCGTTATGATCGTATTTTTTGTACTATATAATGCTTATGGTTTTACTAACCTCCTAAACAAAAGAAAAGGAGAATAGATACTCTATTCTCCTTTGGCTTAAGCCAAACTTACTTGTTATCAAATATTTAATCGTCTCCGTCAAGAGCAGCGTTGGAGCGTTTGGAAAGGTAATCGGCAGCTGCCATCAAGCCCTCATATGACCAAGCGAGCCGATAGCGATGCAGGTTCTCAACGCGCCCAACTTCCAAGACGGCGTAGTCCTGTTTGTTCACGTCAATAGCCCAACCGCAGTCTGCGCTCTCGCCGAGGTCCACGCTCTTATTTAATATTTCAAAATGCGGTCTCCACCGATCCTTCAGAGCCTGCGCTCTGTCGTCCAGCAACTCATTGATTGCAGCAAGTGTTTCCTCGGTGTAGCCGGTGAAGCAGGTGTATTCCGTCATCTCGGTGCTGGAACAATCCGGAGGCAGTAAAAAGACCTCGATGTTGCTCGTACCGAGGATGATCCTCGCTGCCAACCAATCACCGCGCCCAAGAGCTTTCTTGAACTTCTTGAAAAGATCCGGTTGTTGTTTGATAACTGTTAACTTGTCAGACATAGTGTCCCTCCCTGGGTTAAAGTCCCACGACTATAATCTTTTTTGGTGCAAAGGTTATAATATACCCTCTACTACCATTGTATCACAGATTGCTATTTTTGTCAATAGGATTTCTCTGCAATTTCTTCCCTATAAAATGCCCCCCCCCCCGAGAAAATTGGGGGAGAAAATGCTTGCCATATAGAGATAAGTAGTTATATAATTTAGATATGACAAAAGTGAAGGAAAAGAAGAAAAAGACGGCAAAGACTGCATGGCGGACTTGGCATTATTACTGGCAAGAGCTGAAGCGTTACAAATGGCACACGCTGACGTGTTTTATTTTGACACCGGTGGTGGTGTTTATCCGGGCAGTGCTGGCACCGATGATCTTTGCGGATTTAATTGAGAAAGCGACGCTGGGGCTACCGGCGGAAGAGATGTGGGCGATTGCAGCGACAGAAATTATCTTGTTTGGGATAGTGTTTGCTCTGAGTAAGACAGTGCTGGAACCGCTACGGCTTTGGACTTGTTGGAAGATGGAAATTTCGGCGATTTACGATCTGGCGAGCCTCGGCTTTGATACGGTGGCGGCGCAGTCGATGCAATTCCATAATGACCGCTTCTCGGGGTCGTTGGTGTCGCAAGTCAACAAATTCGTCTGGGCTTTTGAACGGCTGATTGACGTGATCATTTGGGATCTATGGCCGATGTTTACCTATATTTTGATGGTGGTGATTACGCTGGCAAATCAAGCACTATGGTTTGCGCTGGGGCTGATGGTATTTGTGGTAATCTATGCCGTGGTGGCGTTTTTCTCCTATCGCAAGATGGCACCGCTCAACGAGGACGAGGCGGAAGCCGAGAATAAGCAGACTGGGCAGTTGGCGGATTCGATTTCGAATATTATTTCGGTGAAGTCCTACGCACACGAGGAGCACGAGGAGAAGCGTTTTGTGAAAGCGGCGCGCCATACTTACGAGGTGTCGCGAAACTTGATGCGGGCTTCGATTGCGCGGGATGTGAAATTCGGCATGGTGCAGGTGGGGATTACGGCGTTAATCTTGGTTTTCCTAGTGATGGGGCGGGAATGGCTGGGAGTGTCGGTGGCGACTTTGGTTTTGATTGTGAACTATTCCCAGTCGATTCAGGGCGAACTATGGAATTTCACGCATATTTTCAAGAACTGGAACCGGGCGTTTGGTGATGCGCACGAAATGACTTTGATTCTTGATATGGTGGACGACGTGGTGGACGCGCCAGATGCGGCGCCACTAGAGATGGAGCAGGCGACGGTGCAATTTGACCATGTTTCGTTCAAGCATAAAGACGCCAAGAAACCGATTTTTGAGAATTTTGACCTAATGATTAATCCGGGCGAGAGAGTGGGGCTGGTCGGAGTGAGCGGGAGCGGCAAGACGACGCTGACGAAATTACTACTGCGATTTGCCGACGTGAATGATGACGGAGGCGCAGTGAAAGTATCGGGGCAGGATATCCGTAAGGTGACGCAACACAGTCTGCGCAAGAATATCGCTTACGTGCCACAGGAGACATCGCTATTCCACCGTTCAATTGCGGAGAATATTGCCTATGGCAAGCCAAATGCAACGCAGGCGGAGATTAAACGGGCAGCGGAGCTAGCGAATGCCGATAAATTCATCGACGAATTACCACAAGGCTATGACACACTAGTGGGTGAGCGCGGAGTGAAGCTTTCCGGTGGCCAGCGACAGCGGATTGCGATCGCAAGGGCAATCCTGAAAGATGCGCCAATTCTAGTGCTGGACGAGGCGACGAGCGCACTTGATTCCGAAAGCGAAGCGCTAATTCAAGATGCCTTGGCGAAATTGATGAAAGGGCGCACCAGCATCGTGATTGCACACCGGCTCAGTACGGTAGCAAATCTAGATCGGATTGTGGTGCTACAGGACGGGAAAATTGTCGAGCAAGGCAAACACCACGAACTGCTAGCAAAGCCGAAGGGAGTTTATCGGCAGCTTTGGGAACGCCAAAGTGGCGCATTCATGGAATAGATTGTATCTGTCTTTACAGATTGTGAAATTAGCATAAATAGTATTGACAAAATTGCTAATCTGTGATACAATGGAAGTATGAGGACGTAGCATTCAGCTACGGGCCACGGGTTTTGATGCCGAGGCCTTGGCCTCGGAACATTGAAAACCTGTGGTGAGCTAGGACGAAAAAAGAGGAGGAGACGTATGAGCATGATGAATTTTGACCAGGTGGTTGCAATTGTCAGCAGCTGCGAAACCGATGTAATCAACACCTTGAACTCGACGCGCCCAGAGGCACAGGAAGAATTCTTGGCGGACGATTCCCTGGTGAAGCCCAAGAATGAGTTGGGGAGACTGAACGCTGAAGAGCTCAGGGCAAAGCTGAAGCGGCTGAACGAGGTTGAACGAGAGCTGAAGGGCAGTTCGTTAAGCGACAAAGAACAGCGTACCATTAAGATGGCGATCGACGCTAGTCGTCGCAACAATGCTTTTTGTCTGGCTTGCGCGGAGTATCGCGCTAACCCGAACGCAGAGACTGCGGCAGCGCAGCAGGTAGCCAATGAGGCGCTTTATGGCAAGCCGGATTACAACACCTATCAGGCTCTGCTCTGTAGCCAGCTGTCAAAGATTACTAGGCGTGATCTTAGCGAGAGCGAGCGAACGATGTATGATGAGCTGATGGGGTTGTTGTTAAAAGTTAAACTGATACCGGCTGAGCGCTATCAGCCCAAGCCGAAGACAGTGAAAACTTTTTCGGCTCTGATGCGCGAGTACATGGCTCCGATTGTGGCAAATGTGCCAAGCGATCGTGAGATCAGTATTGAGGAGTTGACTGCGCTGATGCATGAAACACTTCGCGATGATACTGATGAAGACTCCGAGTGGGACGCTGAATATCAGCCTGACCGCACTGTAGCAAACGCCAACCAGCATCGCAAGAAGCTTGAGATGCCGGGGAAAAGGTCCAAGAATATCCTGACTTATTTAGAGGCTTGCAAGCTCAAGTCCCATGAAGAAGGGGTGCACGCGATGCGCGGAATTCCTTACGAAAAAGCCAAAATCGAAATGTTTCGGACAGGCATGCCGGGCTACGATGCCTTTGAAGAAGGCGTAGCGAAAGCAGCAGAGCAAGCCTACGAAGGCAAGTACGAAGATGCCAACCCCGAACGTTATATCGGGATTGGGCTGGCCTACTTTGAGGGGATGAACTTCCGTCAGGTGTTTGAAATTCAGAAGCGGATGATGAGTCTCGTGGATGGTAAGGACCAGACCAAACTGGCCTTTACGACCACTCAGCGCACTTTCCGAGGAACGGACGACTTGCCGAATAATAAAGATATGATTTATTATAACGGCAACGTGAAGTTTTGGAAGTATGTTGAAGGGCATCTGGACGATCCGGAGCTGTTTGATCACTTGTTCCTTTACGGAAAGAGTGATGCGAGCAATCCGGAGCACGAACGGATTATGTACGAGGCGAAGGTCGGCGGACTGGCGTAAGCCCCTGATTCGGCGAATTAGCTAACCACATGACATCAACAAAAAGCCCCGACGAAAGCCGGGGCGATTTTGTTGTTACAAATACATTGTTTCTAGGACCAAGTATCGAGCAGCACCCAGGTGTCAAACCATTTGAGATAATTCTCGGCGTATTCCGGGTGAATCGGCATGCCGGACAGTACCGGGTAGAATAAAATAAATAACCCGATTGCCATAGCGACATAAAACCAAATCCATACCTGGATCTGCTTACGCCATATTCCCTGCTTTACGCTTGCGAGGTAGTACAGCGCGTAGGCTATCATCATAACCACGAACGGTACGCTCGTGAAGTAATGATAGATGAAGACCACGCGTTTGATCATGATCCATGGCGCGTACTGGGATAAATAGCCGATTAATAAAAACGCGGCTTTCTTGTCCTTTCTAAAAACGGACAAGTAGAGCATAAATATTGCTACCGGGATGCCAACCCACCAAACCAAGGGGTTGCCAAAAGCGCTGATGCCTTCTCGGAGATTTCCAACGGCGCCGGAGTAGTACCAAGTTGGCCGATACATGATTGGCCACTGATACCAAGCGGAACCATAGGGATGACCCTCTTCCAAAGCGCTGTGATAACTAAACATGGTCTTCTGCGCCTCGATTACCTTGGCTAGGAGAGACCGGTCTGTCCCATCCACAAAAGGGATATAGGACAGAACATAGATTATTACCGGGATCACAACGAAGAAAATGCAGCAGAAGCCGATAGTTTTCCAAAACAGCGGTTTGAAATTGTCGCAAACGTATTTCTTTGTTCCTCTGGTGTGAAGTACCGCGTGACGATATTCCCGGTATCTTCGGAACATCTGGGCGAAAAACAGGATACACAATCCGATGGATGCATAAATACCCGTCCATTTGCAAGCCCAGCTGAGTCCCATTGAGATACCGCAGAGACCAAGCGGAATGAACGTCTTTGATAACTTCGCGTCATAAAAGCTCTCTTCTAAGTAGCAAAGCATGAAATAATAAGAGAGCATAATGAAGAAGGTCACGAAGACGTCGATCGTGGCAATTCTTGTCTGCACAAAGTGCATGAAATCAAAGGCGAATAGTAAGGTTGCCGCGATACTAATCCAAGTCTCTTTGAAAAACTTCTTAGCAAAGAGGTAGATTACCGGGATCATGAGCACACCAAAGAGAGTACCCATGAAGCGCCACCCGAACGGGTTCATCCCGAAGATTAAAACTCCTAGAGCGATGATTTCTTTGCCCAGGGGCGGATGGACGTTTTCGCAGCATACGAGATGATTAAGCATTTCGTAGGCGGTCCTGGCGTGATAGATCTCGTCAAAGTAGCTGCCGTTCAGGGCGCTACTTCTGCCTTCGAACTCACCCTGCTCATCGAACAGAGCTGTGTACTCGCTGCTGTTGACCGGTGTTATGACCTGACCTTCCGAATCGGTTAAAACCAATTCCAGAATACTGTCGGCGTAGTTGTCGGCCGCTGCCGAAATGTACAGATACCTGGTTGTGATACCCAGGTCGCGGTAATTCCAGCAAAATACGGAACCGGCGTCCCAACTGTCGGCGATCCATTCCTGGCCGTCCCAATAGTACAAATCGTACTTGGGGTTATTCTGATAGCCCAGGAAGTCCCAAATCCTGCCGATAGTTCTTTCTTCGCCCAGGTCCAGCGTCACTTCGCCTTGCTCCACAAAGGAGTAAGAAGTTTGCGGTGCGTGCGCGTAGCCTAAACGGGTGAAAGCTATCACTGCATAAACTACAGTGATGATACTAAGGGCGATAAAATCAGCCCTGGTCATTCGGTTTGTCTGATTCGTTTTCATAGAAAATCCCTCCATTTTCTAAATCTAAATTAGCAGTTCCAATCTATATAAAGGCGAGAATACTCACTCTAATATCCAGTAAACAATGTAATCTGTTAAACGGCTGCATAGAGCAAACCGTGTCATGCGAGGGTCAAAAGTGGCCCTATGCTTTCATTATATCACAGATGGTGTAAAAAGTCAATAGTTTTTATGGTTTTCGGGCTTAGTTGTCAACCAAAAAGCGGAGCTTTTAACGGCTCCGCAATTTTGTTTTGAGTTCTCGGGATTACTGATCGTTCCAGCGCTTGATGGCGTCGGCGATAACTTGTTTGGCGGTATCGATACCTTCGAAACCTTTAACCACGGTCGAGCCAGGTTTCTTGAGGTCTTTATAGTGGTTGAAGTGGAACTCGATCTGCTTGATGAGTTGTTTTGGCAAGTCCTCGAGAGACTGAATGGCGTCGCCATTATTGCGATCGTCGGCTGGGACGGCGATGATTTTGTCATCAACTTCGTTATCATCGACAAATTTCATGACGCCGAGGATGCGGGCCTTAGTATAAATGCCAGTGGTAAGCGGTTGATCGGTAATCATGAGAACATCGAGCTCGTCGCCATCCTCGTCGAGGGTCTGAGGGATGAAACCATAGTTGGTGGGCTTAGCAAAGGCGATTGGTTCGACGCGGTCAAGCATGAAGCAAGCGTTTTTGCGGTCCCATTCGATTTTGTGGTTAGAGCCGGTTGGGATCTCGATCACGACATTGATCTCACCATTTTCATAATCCCCTGGGGTCAAGACTTTATTAAAATCTGCCATAAAAACTCCTTATTTACTCACTAATTATAGCATACCGAGCTAGGTTTATTGGGCAAAAAATACCCCCGCGATGATGCGGGGTGCATTTTTAACTTTTGCCCTTCTTGGGCCCTCTGGAATAAACCAGCGTGAGCGCGGGTCTTGCTTCCCTTTCGGCTATGATCGGGATGACAATCCCAAACATAATGGCTGCGACTACAAACACCACGATCGTCAAGATGTCGACGTCGCAATAGGGAGCGACGATTTGAAGCCCGGTGGCCATGCTGGGGTCAAGCGGAGCAATGGTGGAAGAGCCACCGCCTATCAGCCAATCCTTAGCGGTAAGCCGGTAAATGCCGGCCGGGACATAGGCGATATGCGGGTCGTCAATCTCGTCCGGCAAGACGGTAAAAGTGTAGTCGCTGACGGATTTCAGTAATTTGAGGCCGGAGCTGGGTGCATAGAGCGTGCGGTCCTTAATAGCATTCTGGTCGATGTCGCTAGGATCAGCAGCAATGACCTTCAGCCGAAACTCGATCGTATCGCCATATTCGGCCGCAATGGAGTCGTGATACCAGCCGCTCACAGTGTCCTCACCGAGAATGCGGGCTTCCAACTCGTAATCTATCCCTGTGGAAGGATAGGTGGTCTGCTCGCCTGCGTAGTGGAGATTGTGGGCTTCTGCCAGATTAAGCTCCACGTTCGAGAGCTCGATGCCTTTAGCCGTCGTGACGATAGCGGCGATGAAGAGTCCTACGCCGAAGGTTCTGAGAACCCCCGTTACGAAACTTACCCTTGTGATTGCCTGGACAATTCTGTTCTTTTCTTTCATACTTATCCCTCCTTATATTTGAAATGAAAAGATTTTTGAGCTATTTTGAGGCTATTTTGACCTATTTTGGGCATGCCAAAGAACTAGTGGCTAAAAATATGCCCCTTATTTTCCTATTGTATCACAGATGTTGTATTTTGTCAAGAGTTTTTAGTATTATGGTTGTAGGTACTTTTGGCACTGGGATCAAAGATTTTCTCGCCAGCGACCTCCTCGGGAAGATAGCTTTTGTCGAGATGAAAACCAGCTTCCCATTTTTGGCCTTTGCCAAAACCGAGGTCTTTCATGAGCTTGGTGGGGGCGTTGCGAAGCCAAATTGGGATTGGAGCACCCATGGTGCGGTGGGCGATTTCCTGAGCGCGGGCCCAGCCGTCGTAAGAATCGCGATTCTTGGGAGCTTTGGCGAGGACGGTGGCAACGTGAGAGAGGATAATACCACCCTCAGGCATGCCAACCCGCTCGATCGCTTCAAAACAACTAACGGCAAGATTGAGAGCGGCGCTGGCAGCGAGGCCGATGTCCTCGGAAGCAAAAATCACCATGCGACGGGCGATGAATTTGGGATCTTCCCCGCTCTCGACCATGCGGGCGAGGTAATAGAGAGTGGCGTCGACGTCGGAGCCGCGCATAGATTTGATGAAGGCGGAAATGTTGTCATAGTGATAGTCGCCGGATTTGTCGTAATTGGGCACTTTGCGACCGACGGCAGTGATGACAGTGTCTTTAGTAACGGGCTGGCCGTTTGCGATGCTAAGCGAAAGCTCGAGGTCGCCGAGAGCTGAGCGGGCATCGCCGCCCGAGAGCTCGGCGACGAGCTCGAGGGCGTCCTTTTTGACTTGCTTCGTAGCCTTCTCGGTTTTAACCGCACGCTTCAAAACCTCAAGAATATCGTCCTTTTTTAGCGCCGAGACCACCACGACGCGTGAGCGCGAGATGAGCGGCGAAATGACTTCAAAGCTGGGATTCTCGGTAGTCGCACCGATCAGGATGATTAGACCAGATTCGACGTGAGGCAAAAAAGCGTCTTGTTGAGCTTTATTGAAGCGGTGAATTTCGTCGACGAAGAGCACAGTGCGGACTTTGAGATTCCAGTTGACTTTGGCACGCTCAACCACGTCGGTAATATCCTGCTTTTTGGCGGTAACAGCGGAAAGTTCGACAAAATCTGCCTTATATTCGCGGGCAAGAATCCGGGCAAGGGTAGTCTTGCCAGTGCCGGGAGGACCCCAAAAGATTAGATTGACCGGTTCGCCCTTTTTGACGATCTCGGTCAAAATTTTGCCATCGCCGATAATCGCATCCTGACCGACCACCTCGTCTAGGGTCTGCGGGCGCATTCGTTCGGCTAATGGCACTCTATTCATGATGCACTTGCGGGGCTTTTGCGCCTTTTACGCCTTTCGTACCATTGGCGCCTTTAGTACCACTAGCACTTGTGTAATTTGCGAGGATGTTGGTATCGAAACTAAAGGTTAGTCTTTGCTCTTCCCTTGCGCGTTTGAGACCGAGCGCGATCACTTCGTTGAGCATTTCGGGATAATCAACACCGGTGGCCATCCAGAGGTGAGAGGAGAGACTGCCCGGGATGGTGTTGACTTCGTTGACGTAGATTTTGTTCGTGTCTTTATCGATGATGAAGTCGATACGGATGACACCGCAGCAACCAAGAGCCTGGAAAGTTTTAATGGCGAGGGCTTGAATTTCCTCTTTCTGCTGATCGGAAATTTTGGCTGGAAGTTCAAGCGCGGGGTTCGAGTCATTTGAACCCATGGTGCCACCGTGAGTTTTGGTGCAGGCTTTTGCTGCCTTAGCGCCCTTCACGCCTTTGGCGCCTTTTGCTCCCCTAGCACCGTTGCCAATATATTTATCACGGTAGCTCAAGATGGCATCCATCTTGATCGGGGATTCACAGACTGAAGCTTTGGCTTCTTCGTAGTCGCCGATGACTGAGCAGTTGACCTCTTTGAGGTTCATGATGGCTTTCTCGATGAGAACTTTCCCGGCGTAAGTAAATGCTTCCTCGAGGGATTGCTCTAGCTCTTTTTCGTCTTTGGCGATACTAATGCCGACACTGGAACCGAGATTAACGGGTTTCACGATGACTGGGAAACCGAGATCGCTCTTGACGTTAGACATAAGCAAATTAGCGTCGTCCTTATATTGTTTAACGTTATAGAGGCGGCCGTCGATGACTGGAATATTATTCGCGCGACAAACTTCTTTGCAGATATATTTATCCATGCCGATGGCTGAAGAAACGACGTCACAGCCAACAAATGGGATGTTGAGCATTTTCACAAAGCCTTCAATGGTACCGTCTTCGACATTGGTGCCATGGACGATCGGGAAGGCAATATCGATATAATCATAGACGGGGCTCTTGAACAGCTTCTTATCACAGCGAATAAGGGCGACTTTTTCGCCAAGATTAATTGGAGCAACTTGGGTACTCTTGGCAATGAGAGCTTTGATATCTTTATAGCTCGCGATGTCCGCGACTTTTTCGCCAACGTACATTTTATTTTCTTTGGTGACGTAAATTGGCAGAACGTCATACTTTTCGGAATCAATATTTTCGATGGCCTGCAGGGCAGTGATGATCGACACCTCGTGTTCGACACTGTTTCCGCCAAAGAATACTGCGATTTTTGCTTTCATTTTTACTCCTTAATAATTATCTGGCAAATCATTTAGTAAGAGCACCGTGAGTTTGTCGGCTGGATATTTCCTGGTCGCGTAGCTGACGGCTTCTTGTGGCGAGCTAACGCGCTGGATCTTATCAGTCGCAAACCCCGCTTCAGCGAGTCCGGACTCGACCGCGCTTGCTTGTGGGTTATTACCTACTAAATAAACGTAATCAATTTTTTTCTGGGCGATATACTCGCCAAGTTCTTTATTATATCTCTCTTCTTCGGAACCGAGTTCGATGAGGCCAGGCGTGACGACAACGGTGCGGCCAGTGAACTGCACTAAAGTATCAACGGCGAGTTTAGAACTGATGGGATTGGAATTATAGCTGTCGTCGATGATGCCAAAGTTGCCTTTATTAGTATATTCGAGGCGATGCGGGACGCTCTTGATGCGGCGAATGGCGAATTTGATATCTTCGTCTGAAATGCCGAGCTCTTTGGCAACTGCAATAGCGCCAGTGAGATTTTCGATATTGTGCACGCCAAGAAGTTTTGTTTCAACTTCAAGAGATTTATCTTTATGATGGAAAGTGAAACTTTGGCCTTGTTCGTTAGATTTGATGTGGTCGGCATAAAAATCATATTGTTTATCTAGGCCATAACTATAATGCTCGGCGCTGGTGCTATGTCGACGGATGTTTTCGTTGTCATAGTTGAGATAAAGTTTGCCGTGGTTTTGCTCGATGGCCTGAGCGAGTTCAAACTTCGTGCGAACAATTGCTTCAAGGCTACCGAAGGTTTGCAGGTGTTGAGGATCAACTGCAGTCATGATGCCATATTTTGGATGAACAATCTCGCAACAAGCGGCAATCTCGCCTTCCCACATTGCGCCCATTTCGCAGATGAAAATATCATGAGTTGGTTTGAGATATTTACGGATGGTACGAGCGATACCGAGATCAGTATTGTAGTTTTTGGGAGTAACTAGGACGCTATAGTTTTCAGAAAGCAGTTCGCCGAGAAAACTTTTCATGCTGGTCTTACCGTAACTACCAGTGATGCCAATGACGATTAGATCCTGATGGCCAGCAATGATCTTTTTTGCACCATCAATGTAGCATTTACGACCAAGGACTTCAATGGGTAGAAGAATGGTATTTGCAGCGAGGCAAAGCGCTGGCGCGATACTACAAAGGATTGCGAGACGGATGATAAAGCTAGCTTCGCTGGGATTGAATATAAGCACCAAGATAGATATCAAAATCTCAATACCAAGAATTCTAAGCACACGACCGGTGATTTTTAGTGGAACTTTTGTATGCTTTGGAATGAGGAGGCCAATAGAAAGGGCGAGAGAAAGAATTGAAAGAATTTGGGTAAAAAGATTGCCGGCAAGTGCTAAAAGTGGCAATAGCGCCAAGACGAGACGCAAAATGTTTTTTGGAATATTCGCCCTAAGCCAATGCAGATACATGCCAGTTTTATAATAATTCAACTGGAACATATGAATATAATTAAGCAGTAGAAGCGAAAAGTTGATGAAATATAGAATAATAATGAGGATATTCATTTAGCTCTCCAAAAAGTTCTCGATTATGGTCTTGAAGCGCTGACGATTTTCTAGAAATGCAAAATGGGAAGAGTTTGGAAAAACTACTAAACCAGCATCGGGAATAAGTTCAGCCATGAGTTCACCGTCGGCGAGAGGAGTTTGGTCGTCGTTCTCACCCCAAAGCAATAGACAGGGCTGCTTGATTTTGGGTAGCTCATCACGCAAATCTTCATTGACAAGATTTACCAAAGTTTGGCGCATGATGGGCGTAGCAGCCCGGTAATCATCCGACCCGACGTGTTGTTTGATTTTTTCTTCGAGCTCTGGTGAAAGTTTGCTAAAAAGTTTTTTGCCAGTTTTGAAAAGTTTGGTTCTTAACTCTGCACCGAGAGACTTCTTTTGCACAAGTCCAGCGCAACCGGTCAAGATGACTTTATTAACTTTGAAATCTAGCGTGCCGGAAGTAAGGATTTTGATAACGGTACGACCGCCGTTTGAATGGCCAAGAAAATTGAGTTCTTTGATGCCCTGCTTATCAATAAACTCTTTTACGAGTTTGGCGTAATCATCAGAAGTTAGGCTTCTATCCGGCTCTTCGGAACTACCACAACCAGGCATCTCGAGACAGTAAACGGTATTCGAGCCGGAAAGATCATCAACCAGGCCCTGATAGAGTGGAATTGTTGTGCCCCAACCGGCGAGGATGAGCAAAGGCGTGCCCGTACCTTGACTGGCATAGTGAATTTTGAGCCCAATAAGCTTACAATAATTTTCTGTCATTGATATATAACTATTTTACCACTTATAGGTGTAAACGCCAAGATGCTGACGTTTAGGCGGGGTTTACAAGCATACTGATGTGACTTATCAAAGTTTCGACATTTTCGATATTCGCAACGAGCTGAAGTTTGGCGCTCCAAAGCAACCGGGCGAGTTTGATTTCACTGGCACCAATTAGCCCGTCTGGGTCAGGGCGAAGCGCTGCCTCGAGACCATCCCAGACATAAGTTTGGTCGGGGCTAAGTGAATCACCATGAGTATCGCGAACGAGATTAATTTCTTCGCCGGTGGTGCGAGCAAAATTAAAATTGAACCAAGTAGAGACGAGCATAAGTGGACAACCACGGTCGAGGCCAGCAAGAGATTGATTGAGCAAATCAAAAAATTCGGGATTATCGGTCTGCTCGGCGATACGATTGATGGATTTAAGAAAACTAGAAGCAAGTTCAAGGCGCGGTAAATCGGCGAGAATATTGCCATAAAATTTGAGCATCTTGGCGCCGGTAAGGGTAGCGAGTTTGGCGTGACCCTGATGAATAGTGACGTCGGACACCGAAAAAAGTTCGATACCGCCAGCAAGACGAGACTTTTCCTTGCGGGCACCGCGGGCAAGGACAGAAATTTTGCCTTCGGGCGCTAGGAGGGTGAGAATGCGGTCGGACTCGCCGTAATTAGTGCGACGAAGGATGATGGCATGGGTGCGCAAATCAGAGGGCATCGTGTACCGCCTCTGCAATTTCTGGTGGGGTCATCTGGTCTTTATAAAGAATATTCTTGACATTATAAACGGCGAGGTCGGCGAGACTAAGGCGAAGAGAAGTGACTAGAATAATCGGGATCTTGGCAGTATCATCATAGGAAGAAAGTTCGTGAAGCAAGGTGAAGCCGTCTGGGCCATTAAGCAAAACATCGAGCAAAATCAGATTTGGTAAAGCATCAGGGCAAGCGGACAGAGCTGACATGGCAGCAATGGCATCGGGAAAAGTTTCGATCGCGAAAGTGCCGGGTAGAGTTTTGATAGCGCGAGCAACGCATTCGGCCATCCAAGTATCATCTTCGACAATAAAAATCTTTGACATATTAAACTCCAAAAAGGCTGGCTTGGTGCGAAATTGGCAGATCGACAAAGAAGCTGGTGCCGTCACGATGGCGAATGGCACCGAGTTCGGCGTGCATATAACGGGCAAATTCCGAAGCGATATAGAGTCCAAGACCAGAACTGCCGGGGCGCATGGCAATACGGGTGGGGTGGACGAGACCGCCGGACCTCAGCTCGTGCCAAACGTGGGTAGGCAAGGCTGGGCCAAAATCGCGCACGCCAATCCGAATGAAATCTTTGTGGTCAACGACGCTGAGTTCGCTTTCGGTCTCGAGAGTAGAATAGTGCAGAGCGTTGGTGCAAAAATTATAAATCACACGACGCAAGAGATCACGATTGGCAATGGCAAGACGAGAGCGATTAGCATAGGTAAGGCGCAGACGGCGCTGTTCATAGCGGAAAAGCGGGTCGAGTTCACGGTAAACGTCATCACAGACACCACGCACACTGACTGGCTCCATGGCAAAGAGACCGTCGTCGAGACGTGCGACTTTAGTAAGGTCATCAACTTGTTTCAAAGCACGCTCGGAGACGGCTACTAGCTGGGATTTGATGCGCTGATCATCAGCAGGATCCTGGCTTAGCCCAAGGGAAAGGGCGAGCTGGCGGGCGAGACAAAGGGGGGCTTTGAGATCGTGCGCAGCCACCAAAATATTGTCCACCGTCAAATTCGGGCTTACCTCCACTGTCATGGGTTAATTATAGCATACACCTCAAGCATGCGATGCAATATCGCGACGCTACTGGATGAAAGTGACGGTGTCGACGAGACGATCAAATTCGGTGACGAAAACATCGGCGTCGGTCTGAAGCATGACGGCTTTATCACGGAGCTTGAACACAACAAGTTTCCCATAAATTTCATTAGAAAGCTCTCCAGTGTAAACATTGGCCATTACGCCATTGACCTCACGAGTGGAGAATTGGCAACGACCGTTTCTGACGAAATTATCATAAGTGCGGATGACTGAGTCGAAACTGTCGTCACGAATAGTGACACGCAGGGCATTGATAGTGGTGGCGCTGACCGGTTCAACTTCGGCAGGATTGAGATAGGCTTCAAAATCGCCACCATTTGAAGCATCTTTACTAATATAAACACTCCAAGTTTGCGGATATTCAAAACCAAGGCTGCCATAATCAGCTGGGCCCATAAAGTTGCGATAAGGATATTTTTCACGTTCGGCAAAATCGGCCTCCATCTTGGTGGTATTATCAGCGACAGCCATAGCAACGGCGGCGTCAATTTGGGAGTCGACATCAGTGCGGACATTATCCCATTCGATATACTTATTAATATAGAGAGCAACGAAGACTAAGGCGGTAATAGTTGCGAGAATGAGAAAAATAGTCTGGATGAGGCTGCCATTTTTCTTAGGCTTTTGCTCAGGCACAAACATGTGCTGAGAAGCCAACGGGGTGCCAGTATTCTGAGGAGCTTGACCAGGAGCCGCCGGGCCGAATTTTGGGGTAGAAACGGGATCGACCATGCTGGGATAAGAATTGTTTTGCATAGTTTTATAATAGCAAAAAGCTAATCCTTTGTAAAGTCTTCCAAAACTTCAACTTCGTTTTTGAGACTTTCGAGATCCTTCGAAATTTCCTCAGCTAGGCTGCTGGCGTTTTTATATTTATCAAGGGCTTGATCGATGACGAAATCTTCACCATAAAACCATTCGACAGATTTATCAAGTTCAGCCATTTTTTCGGCGACAGTGCGCCTATTATCGTTTTTGGACATTTTTGATCTCCGCGGTTAAAATTTGCTTTTTAGTAGTAATAGTGATTTCGGAACCGGGAGATTGCTTGCCGGTGATGATAGCATAGCCACGACTGAGAACGTTTTCGGGATTAAGACTTTCGAGGATTTTGCGAGTTTCGGCGATATGGCGGAGATTTTGGTCGATTTTATTCACGATTTCAGAACGAAGTTGAGTGATTTTGTCCCGAACGGAGCTCCCCATGAGGTCGATTTTATTAAGTAGATAGCGCTTGGCGTCCTCGACACGCAAATTGGCTTGGCGAGAGATGGCGGATTTATCAGGAGTGAGACGTTCAGCGGCATTGGAAGGGGTGCTGGCGCGAACGTCAGCAGCGAGATCCGCTAGGCTTTCGTCGACTTCGTGACCAATGCCAGTGATGACGGGAATTTTGCTGGCGGCAATAGCACGAGCAAGCGCTTCGTCATTAAAAGCAGCAAGGTCGTCGGCACTACCACCGCCACGCAGAATAGCAATCACGTCGACACCGCCACGTTCGTTGAAGAAACTCAGGGCACGGATGATCTGCTCGGGAGCGGCTAGACCCTGCACCTGAGTATTGACAGTTTTAACCTTGAGACCACCCCAACGATTATCAAGAATCTTGAGAAAGTCGATGTAGCCGGCAGCGCCAGTTGAGGAAATCACACCGATGTTGTGAATGTGGGGCGGAAGTGGACGCTTCCTAGCAGGATCAAAAAGCCCTTCGAGAGTGAGTTTTTTCTTCAAAAGTTCAAAACTCTTTTTGATGTTCCCTTCGCCGACCGGCATGACCTGGCGGACGGTGAGGGAGAACTTGCCCCAACGGGTGACTTTAGGCACGGCGCGAACGCGGACTTTCATACCGTCGGTGATAGCGGCAGTGAGTTGAGAGAGAACCATAAAACAATTGACACTAAATTCATTGTCTTTGAGGTCGAAGAAAACCCATTTGCCTTGATTGATTTTGAAGCTGGCAACTTCGCCTTCGATTAAGATGTCGTCAAAATCACGGCCAAGCATAGCGTTGCAATGATCGATGAATTCCGAGACGGAATAAGGGCGTTCTTCACCATTGTCGTCTTTGGCGCGCAACCAGCCATCAAAACCTTCAAACATTATGATATAATCATAACATGAATAAAAAAATTGCGGTACTGGGTCGCCAGCCGCTGATTTCGGTGGCCGAATTGGAAGCTCAATTTGGCGCGAATGTGAGAATTATTGCGCGTTCAAAAACTAGCCCGTGGCTGGCAGAATTTGAGACTTCTCGGGATGTAGATATTCGGCGACTAGGCGGGATTTTGAAAATTGCAGAGCCAATTGAGCTAAAAGATTTTTTGGCGAGCTTACCCCGGGAAGGCAAAATCACGCTTGGTGTGTCGGATTTCTCGAAAGGCGTGACGGCTTTTAAGGCACAAAAAGAAGCATTGAAACTAAAAAAACTGCTCGTGAAGCAGGGTCGGAGTGTGCGGGTGGTGCCGAATCAAACGGCGGTACTATCGAGCGCGGTAAGCCTACACAATCATCTGTTTCAAGAAAATAAGGTTGAACTACTAAAGCTGGGGGAGAAACTTTATAAAGTTTCGCAGGCATCAAATCCGGAAAGTTATGCTCGGCGCGATCAGAAACGTCCAGCGCGCGACGCAAAGGTGGGGATGCTGCCGCCGAAATTAGCGCAGATGTTAATCAATCTCTGCGGGGAGCTGCCGGAAGGGGCGCGGATACTAGATCCGTTTTGTGGGACGGGGGTGGTGCTGCAAGAAGCACTACTAATGGGGCACCAGGCGTATGGGACGGATGTGAATGAGAGGATGGTGGAGTACTCCGAGAAAAACCTTAAGTGGCTCACGGAGCAATTTGCAAATTGCTCGCCACAACCATTTCAGATTTCGCTCGGAGATGCGACGGATTTTCAGTGGGAGCAGCCGATTGGTGCGGTGGCGTGCGAGACCTATCTTGGGCCGCCGATGTCAAATCCGCCAGTAGAGATTAAGCTGAAGGAAGTGAAGCAACTTTGTGGGGGGATTATTCGGGGATTTTTGAAAAATTTAGCCGAGCAAATTAAGAACGGGACGCCGGTGGTGATAGCAGTGCCGGCATGGCTAAGGCCGGACGGAACTTATACGAGGCTTTTTGGGGAGAAATTAGTTGACGAAATGGATAATCTGCGCTATAATGTATCTAGTTTCAAGAATTTGGGGCAAAATGACTTGCTTTATCACCGCGAGGGGCAGGTTGTGGCCCGGGAAATAATAGTTTTAAGGAAAAAGTAAGATGTCACATGTCAAAGCTGGCGGTACCGCCAAAAACATTCATAACAATGCCGGCCAACGCCTCGGCGTGAAGCGTTTTGGTGGCCAAAAAGTCAAGAACGGCGAGGTGCTGGTGCGCCAAACTGGTGCGACCAAGATCGCAGGTCCTGGCACTTATATGAGCCGGAATTTCACGATTCATGCAGCCAAAGACGGCGTGGTGACTTTCGTGAAGACTAAAAAATGCCACTTCTCGGGTAAATCTGTACCGCGCGTACGCGTAGAAGTACGCTAAGGATAAGAACGACAAAAGTAAAAGCCGCCCAATTGCTTGAGCGGCTTTTTTGCAGTTTAACAAATACTCACTGCGTAATTTCAACTAACTGTCCATCTTTTATGGTTCTGCCGGTATACTGACCGTCATAGCACGGGTCGCTCCAACACCAACTACTGTCCGCTTCCAAACGTACCCGAACGCGGATCTCACAGGAGTACTCCTTACCGTAAGGCAGAACGCCGTCCTGGTCGTCGTATCCAACATAGATGCCCCGAGTACTTGAGTGAGCAAACAAATATTTGTGATTGACCTGAGCACCGTTCAGCAATCCGCCGTGATTGTATAACTTGGCTTTGCCAACGGTTTTAAACCGTGCCCAACCATCCGCAGCAGGGTTCTCCGTACGGTCAACTACCGGGTACTGGCTATAGAATTCGACACTGCCGTGCGAGTCGTCCTCATCGTTTCCATAGGTCACGACCGCATTGAGCGCCACCGTGTCGTAATTGTCGCCCTGACCGATGAGGATCTTGACATTCTCCAGCGCTTCTTCTGCATCACCGTCATTAACGAGAACGCAGTGTAAAATGTACTCCTCGCCGACGCGTACCTCAGTGACACGCTCGCCGCTTTCCACATCCGACAGATAGACCAGACGCTGCTCGTCGCCAAGTGTCGGATCGTCGCGGTCAGTGTTCAGCCGGCTATCGCCATAGGCCCGGAAGAAGAAGCCCTGCTCCGCAATTGCTGACTCGACGTCTTCCTTGAGAGCAAGTGCCCGAACCTCAAGCTGCGGTGTACTCAAGAACACAAGAGCAAGAACCATTAACATAGCTACAAAAGATTTTCTGATTTTCATACAATATCCCTCCATTTTGAGTATTTGCACCACAAGTTCTTAATCTACCTAAGGGCTTACGCCACAAGGTTTGCATCAAAAACTTGTGGCTCGTAGTATAATACTACGTCCTTATATCACCATTGTATCACAGATTATCATTTTTGTCAATAGTTTTAATGCTTTTCTGTATATAGACAAAGTACTAGGGGCTTTAATTAGTCATAGTCTAGTGTAATCGTGTGATATAATATAAGTATGAGCAAGATTTTGATAATTGGGAACGTCTTGAAGGATGTTTATCTGAAATTAGATAATCGGCAAAATGACTTTGAGGAGGATGCACAAGGAATTTCGTGGCTGGATCTCGCTTTTAACGGGACGAAGCATGGATTTTTCAAGCGGACGGCGGTTTATGGCGGGGCGGCGGTGTCGATGGCGGTACTGAGTCGATTAGGGGTGGAAGCAAAAATCTTGGGCTCGCAGACGGAATTCAAAAACGGGGAGATTGTGTGGCAAGACCAGCCAGATGACTACCGTTATATCTTTTGTCACGAGGGGGAGATTACGTATTTTGTGCCGAGCAGCCGGAAGGTGACGGACTGGGTGACGCCGAACGGCACGCCGGAATGGCTACTGATTGACCGAAGTGCGACAATCTCAGCCCGGCTGGTTGATGAGGTGAAAAACTTTATTAAGTTCTCGCCGGCAACAAAAATCGCGGTACACGTTGAAAAAAATTTGACGCCGGACGGACAGCGACTGGCGGAAATGGCGGATATTCTCTTTGTAGAGGACGAACCGCCAGTACATACGGAAGAAAAAATTGTCGATAAGATCGACCTTGGCGCGCCGAATAAACAGCTGACCTGCCATATTAGCCCACGTAAAATTGTATTAAACGACGCGGAGGAAAGCTGGGTGCTAAGCAAGACCGACATGATGACACACTTGACGGTGTATTCGACGATTGTGGCGACGGTGCTGGGGGTGGTGGCGGCCGGCGGTTCGGCGGCAGACGCAGTGCTTTGGGCGCGGCTCAATGCAGAACATGCAACTTTGGAAGCAACGCTCACGGCAAAGAAATTGCAAGAATTAGCCAAGGCGGAGCGTGAAAAACGCGAAAATATGAAGCTCGTCACGCAGTCGCTGATGGCGCCGAGGATGGGAATTCTAGCGGCGGACGAGTCGGAGCGGACACTGACGGAGCGATTAGTGAGTTTTGGTATACCGGCGAATGCAAACACGCGAAAAGCTTATCGGGAGATGTTGCTATCCACGCCGGAGTTGAAGGAATACGCTAGTGGAGTGATCTTGAGCGAAGAGACCGCCAAGATGAAGATGGAGCGAGGACAAAGTTTCTTGGAATATCTAACGGGACGTGGGATTATTACTGGTATTAAGGCGGATCAGGGGCAGGTGCAATTTGGTGACAGTGGCGAGACTTATAGCCTAGGCGAAGTGGGGCTGACCGAAAGACTGCGTGACTATTATAATATGGGAGCGCGCTTTGCGAAGTGGCATGCGAAGTTCGTGATTGGCAAGGATATGCCGAGTTTCCAAGCAGTGGAGCGAGCGGCAGAACTGCTGGCGGGATTCGTGAAAGAATGCCAGCTGGTGGGGATTGTACCGATGATTGAATCGGATGTGAGCTGGGCGGGTAATTATACGATCGAGCAGAGCTTAGAGACGACCAATCGGGTGCTCACGACGATCTTTGAGAAGCTGGAGCGACGACGGACTGATCTAGACAGCGTAATTTTGAAGACAAATATGATTAGTGCAGGTGGCGAGGCGGTGGCGCAGAGTACACCACGCGAGGTGGCGATGGCAACAGCAGCCGTGATGAAGCACACGGTGCCAAAATACATTGCAGGTGTGACATTCATGAGTGGCGGACAGGCACCGAAAGTAGCGACACAAAATCTGGTAGCGATTTGCAAAGAAAAACCATTCCCGTGGCCAGTGAGTTATGCCTTTAGCAGAGCTTTGCAAGAGCCAGTAATGCAGACTTGGAAAGGCAAAGAAGATAACGTAAAAGCAGCGCAGGCAGCCTTGAAGCGACATTTGCAAGACAATTCGGAAGCAATTAGGGGTTAGTGACAAAAAAACACTCGGGCGTGATTTTCCCGAGTATTCTGCGTTTTTCGTGTTTTTTAGTTTTGCGATTCTAGACGGCTAAAAGTTTCCCTGCCACTGGACTTCGCCTTCGGAGTCACGAATTTCCGCAGTGGCATCCGCGAGATAGAGAGGCAAAATCAGGGTTATCCAAAGTATAGCCGGCAGACTCAGCCCAGTCAAATTCGGCAATGATAGCGCGCTTAGCATCGACATTATCGCTATCGTCGATGGCCTTGGCGCGGATACGGAGCCAAGTATCGCTCGGTTCGTCATAGGCAACGATGCAGATATTGGGATTTTTCTGCATTTGCTGGTAAACTTGCTTAGACTTATGCGTTAGCATGTAAATCTTGCCGTCGAAAAGTACCGGATCGCCAAAAGGCCGCAAACTAGGTTTGTCGCCATCAATGGTGGCGACAAAATTAACCTGAGTCTTGTGCTTTAGAAAGTCGAAGGCTTCTTCCATGATTACTCAGCGCTAGTCTCGGCGGGAGTTTCAGCAGCGGCATCAGCGGCTGGAGCAGCTTGCTCCTCGGCTTCACGAGCGGCAGCCTCGGCAGCTGGATCGTAGACATTAGCAACTACAGTAGTGTTTTCGAGTTCCTTGTCGGCAATTTCGACATTAGCAGGCATTTGTAAGTCAGCTAAGGTCAAGCGATCATCAAGCTCGGCGAGCTTGGAACCATCAACGATAATTTCCTCCGGCAAATCGGATGGACGAGCTTTAATCTCAACCTCTTCCATGACCTGGAGAATGACGTAGTGTTTCTTGGCAGCGTCGGAAGCTTCGAAATCGACAATGCGAATCGGGGTGGTAGCCTCGACAACTTCGTCGGCGGAGATAGCCTGGAACTCAACGTTCAAAATGCGACGGCTGACTGGGTCGATATCGACATTCTTGACAATGGCAAGCTGAGTCTGACCGGCGACGTTCAGTTCGACTGGTGAGTGGTAACCAACTTCGCGAAGGACCTTGTCGGTCTCGTTATAAGCAGAAGTGGTCATAATTGGCATTTCGCCACCATAAACGACGGACGGAATCTGGCCAGCAGCACGCAGGTTCTTAAGCTGCTTACCGGTAGCCTCGCGCTTGTCTAGGGATAATTGGATAGACATAATAAAATTTAACTCCTTTGTTTTGACTATTTTACTACAATTTGCACGGATTTACAATAGGTCTAGGGCGTTACGACTAATTTAAAGGCGGAGTTGGCTAATTTAGAATACTTATGGAAAAACTCGGCGATGACGTCGCCGAGTTTTGGGTCTCTGTGTGAGGTGGGGCTAGTTGCGACGCCTGACGATGCGACTGATGATCCAGAAAATCATGAGTCCGATGAGAAGCACGATAACGACAATCAGCCAAAGTGGACAAATGATGACGGTCTTTTCGACGGTGGAGACTTCATCAAAGATCTTGACAGTCGACTTAACTTTGAAAATGCCAATAGAGGGGGCGTCATCCCAGGAGACTTCGTTGTAGCGTTTGGAATCTGGGAAGATAACCTCGAGGCCTGGAGTCTCAACGCCGTCAATGTATTTCGTGTTGGAATATTCGAGCTGGTTATTGAAGAAACCACGGACTTCGAGCCAGTATTCGGCGTTTGTGTAAATATTACCGTCGTTCTCGACAATTGACGAGGTGACAATAGCAGGAGAGAAACTAAATCCAGGAACTTTGTGAGAGATGATTTCGGCCTCACGGCGGGTCTCACCGTCAACATTGAGATAGACCGGGAAGGCAACACGACTGACAGTTTGGATGCCAGCGGCTTGCATTTCGTCGGTATTGACCATAGTGGCCATAATGGCCACAGCTTGAAGCCCAGCTGGAGCATCGTGTGGAATGGTGATAGTGTAATGAACGGTAGCAGTAGAGTCCGGTTCAACCCTGGTGCTATCAGTAGATACCTTGACCCAGTCGGTCATGATAGTATAGTCACTAACTGTCTCAAAATCCTGCTCATAGTCTTGCCCCTTAACGCTAAAAGGTGCCACGTCGACAGTGTACTCGTAGGCGTTGAGGCCAGTATTTTGCACTTCGAATTCACCGGTACAAGTGCTCCCTGGTTGCGCAACGCCGATATTAGCTTGAGTGGGGGAAATTTGCAAACGGTACGCGGGACGGTCTTCGGCGTGAGCCGAGACCGAGCAAAAACCTAGAGCAACAGCGACTAATAATGGCAATGCTATAATTTTACTCATTTTAGAAAAGAATTTTTGTATTATCATAAACCTCCTTGTTGTGCATATTATATATTATGGGGGAACGAATTACAAGTCAGTAAAAATCCCCTTGAAGGGGATTTTTACTTTTACTGCTAGTTACGTTGGCTACTAGTCGCCAGTACCAGCGCCTTCAGCTTTGAGCTTAGCAACAGCGGTAACCGTCACGATATCTTCGTAAGTATCAGCAGCCTGAGAGTCATCAGCGTATGCCTTGAACTCAATGTCGAAAGAGTCACCTGCCGCTTTGGTTGCTGCCGTGTTCTTAGCGACTGGAGTGGCAGTCGTTGGGACACCTTGCCAATTGGTAGGCTCAGATAGCGCGAAAGTTGCGCCATTGGTAGTAACGCTTGCCGGGACAGAAGCCTTGAAGCCGTAGACCGATGCACCGGTAGTTGGGAAATCGGCGGCTGGGGTAGCCAAATTTGCGATCATTTTTCCAGTGTTCTTACCTTTTAGGCCACCGTTCGTACCTTTAATGCTAACTTCATAGCCAGCACCGTGGTTAGTATTGACTTTGACGGTTGCTTTACCAGAAGCACTACCACCGTTAAGGATCTTGCCATCGGTATTGCCATCAGCGCTGAGCAGCACGAGGTGATCGGCCACAGGAGTTTCGGTATCATTGCCATCACTATTACCTACGATAGCCATGGAAAGAGTAGCATCGATGGTGGTTCTAACCGTGACGGTATCTTCAACTTTGCTATCCTGAGTACCATCATATTTATTGGTGGCGTCAGTGGTACCGGTACCATCGTGAATAGTAAAGCCATTGTTGGTAGTGGGGGCAGCCATAGCATTAAATGGCAAAGCAGCCACGCCCAAGCCAGCGACAACACCTAAGATCGCAATAGCTTTTGTTGTTTTAGACATATAAACTCCTTTATTTGTCTTTATTAGTAATTTTTATGTGGAATGTTTCCTAGTTCTTATTATACATAAGTAGTTTAGGAATGCAAGGGTTTTATGTAAATTATTTTTGCAGATAATCACGCAGATATTTGCCAGTCGGGGTCTTGGCATCTTTGGCGAGTTGCTCCGGCGTGCCGGTGGCGACCACTTCGCCGCCTTTGAGACCACCCTCGGGGCCCATGTCAATCACCCAGTCGGCGGATTTGATGACGTGGAGGTTGTGCTCAATAATGATCATGGAATTACCGCCGTCGACTAGGCGACCAAGAATCTCAAGCAGGCGCTTGACGTCGTCGGTGTGGAGGCCCGTAGTGGGCTCATCGAGAATATAGAGAGTTTTGCCGGTGCTGCGGCGAGCGAGTTCAGTGGCGAGTTTGATGCGCTGAGCTTCCCCACCGGAGAAAGTGGTGGCGGGTTGGCCGAGCTTGATATAGCCAAGGCCGACTTCTTGAATGGTGAGTAATTTATTATAAATCGCGGGGATATTGGCAAAGAACTCAACCGCTTCATCAATGGTCATACCGAGAACTTCGGAAATGTCTTTGCCCTTATATTTGACCTCGAGGGCTTCGTGATTGTAGCGCTTGCCGTGACAAACTGGGCAAGTGACGTAGACATCGGGCAAGAAGTGCATTTCGATCTTATTGACGCCGTCACCCTGGCAATGCTCACAGCGACCGCCCTTGACATTGAAGCTGAAACGACCGGATTTATAGCCACGGAGCTGAGCTTCAGGCTGCTCAGCAAAAAGTTCGCGAATTTGATTGAAGACGCCGGTATAAGTGGCGGCATTGGAGCGAGGGGTACGACCGATGGGGCTCTGGTCGATGACAATACATTTATCAAGGTGTTCAATACCATCAATTCGATCATGTAAACCAGCGACAGTCTGAGCCCGGTGAAGACGAGCGAGCAATTCGTTCGCAAGGATTTCGTTGACGAGGGTGGACTTGCCCGAACCAGAAACGCCAGAAACGACGGTCATGACTCCAAGTGGGAATTTGACGGTGATATTCTTGAGATTATTCTCGCGAGCACCGACTACGACCAATTCCTGATCTTTCTTGGCTTTGCGACGCTTTTTGGGTACAGGAATAGTGAGCTTACCAGAGAGATACTTGCCTGTAATAGAATTATCATTTTTGGCGACTTCGGCCGGAGTACCAGCAGCCACCAAGTGGCCACCATTGGTACCGGCGCCAGGGCCAATATCAACGATATAATCGGCTTCGCGCATGGTATCTTCGTCGTGTTCGACCACGAGAACGGTGTTTTTGAGATCGCGCAGATGCTTAAGAGTGGCGATCAATTTATCATTGTCGCGCTGATGAAGACCGATACTCGGCTCGTCAAGCACATAGAGCACCCCCTGGAGACCAGAGCCAATTTGGGTAGCAAGACGGATGCGCTGGGCTTCCCCACCGGAGAGGGTATTGGCAGCACGACCGAGCTCGAGATAACCGAGACCGACGTCCTGCATGAATTTGACACGCTCACGGATTTCCTTAATAATTGGTTCGGCAATTTGAGCCTCGGCCTCGGTGAATTTGAGATCGCTATTTAGGACTTCAAGCGTGGCGTCGACGTCAAGATTACACATATCCATAATATTGAGGTCATGAACAGTAACGGCAAGGACGGACGGCTTGAGACGGGCGCCGTGACAGGTCTGACAGACGCGCTCGCGCATGAAGCGTTCAATGTCTTTTCTGATGAAGTCGGATTCGGTTTCCTTATGGCGACGCTCTAAGGTCGGGATGACGCCTTCGTAGGTAGATTGATAGGTGGCGCCATTACCCCATTTACCGTGACCACCAACTTTGACTTCGTACTTGCGATCGCCAGTACCATAAAGTAGCATGTGGATTTGATCCTCGGTGAGCTGGCCGATGGGAGTATGAATCGAGAAACCGTTGGCTTCGGCGACGGTGTCGAGGCGTTTGAGCCACCAAGATTCTTGAGTGACGCGATTGAAGGGGCGGATGCCACCTTCGGCAATGGTGAGATTGGGATTCAGAATGAGATCCGGGTCGATTTCAAGGCGAGTGCCAAGGCCAGTACAAGTGGGGCAGGCACCCTGAGGAGCGTTGAAAGAAAAGAGGCGAGGCTCGAGCTCAGGAATCAATTCGTCAGGATGCAATTCACAGGCGTAACGCTGCGAGTAGGTGAGCACCTCGGTGTCGCCGTCCTGACCGCGCGCCTCAATACTCGTAGAATTATCATTGATTTTGAGCAGCTTGATGATTCCCTGGCCAAGGTCGAGAGCCTGTTCAATAGAGCCGGAAATGCGCGAGAGCAAGTCGGGCGAAAGGATAAAACGGTCAACCACGATTTCGATATCATGACGGTCATTTTTATTAAGTTCAGGAAATTCGTCGAGAGCATAAACAATGCCATCCACGCGCACGCGCGAGAAGCCTTTTTGCTGATATTGCTCAGAAATGTGCAAAAAACTGCCCTTTTTCTGAGAAACAATCGGGGCGAGAAGCATTAATTTACTACCGAGCGGGAGTTTCATAACTTCATTTACGATATCTTCGACGCTGCGGCGATGGACTTCACGGTGGCAGATTGGACAATGCGGCACACCGACCCGAGCAAAAAGTAGACGCAGATAATCATAAACCTCAGTGACGGTAGCAACAGTGGAACGAGGGTTGCGGGAAGTGGATTTTTGGTCGATGGAAATGGCGGGGCTGAGACCGGAAATCGAGTCAACGTCAGGCTTATCCATTACGCCAAGAAACATGCGGGCGTAGCTAGAAAGGCTTTCAACATAACGGCGCTGGCCTTCAGCATAAATCGTGTCAAAAGCAAGGCTGGACTTGCCAGAACCAGACAAACCGGTGAGCACCACCAGCTGATCGCGCGGAATATCAACGTCAATATTCTTGAGGTTGTGCTGGCGAGCACCGCGGATTTTTATGTAATTATCTCCATTCATCGCAGTATATTATATATTAGATATTGCAAAAAAGCAAGACCCCGCAGGCGGGGCTGACTAGATTTCAGCGTCGCCGAGGCTCTCGTACCAGAGCATCAGTTCTTCGGCAAGAAAAGCGCAATCTTCAACGCTGCGGCTGCCATAATTATGGTCTTTGGCAAGATGTTCCTGGATATGCTTCAAGGCAGCGAGAAAAGCTGGCGATTGGCGCTCGAGGCGCTCGCGACGGTATTGTTGCCACTGGGCTTGCTCCTTTTCGTCAAGCGATTCGGGGAAATTCTTGGCTTTATAATGCAACAAAAGTTCCGGCAAACGGTCGTCATGGAAAGGTGGATGATAGTCGGCGAGGCGATCAGCGTCGTTATTACGAATCGTAGCACAGAGAATTTGGTCCTGACGGTTGATGAAGCTATCATAGAGCTTAGACTCAACATCTTCGGCCTTCGAGAAATCAGGACGCGGGAGCTTAGCCATGCGCTGAATAAATTCCGGATGATTACGCAAAGAGGCGAGATTAGCTTTGACCTGATCTTTAGTCAGGCCGATTTTGGCCCAGCCATCGGCTTTTTCCAATACACCGAGCGGCGCAACGGCGGGGCAGCGATTAAATTGCAATTTTTTGACGGTTGGGAAATAATTATTGTCCCACGGCTCACGTTTACGAGGCTCGTCGGTTCTTTGCTTAGGGTTTTTGGCTGCGGCAGCTTCACCGGCTAAGAGCTCGTCGAGATTAAAACGTAGATTATAAACCAACATATTACCACCCTCGGCCGGAGCAATCGGAACGACGACGGTAGTATGCGAGAACTCAGAGTCATAACGACCACAGCAATAGACGAAGGGCTGGGGATTATCAAGACTAATTAGATCCTGAACGGCGCGCTTAGAACGGTGACTGTAGAGGAAATTATAGAGCTGAGGCTGTTTTTCTTTGATGAGCTTGGTGACGGAAATCAGGGCCTCGACGTCGGAAAGAGCGTCGTGGGCGTGCTCGTGGGAAATGTGATTTTCCTTGGTGATGAGTTCGAGGCGATTGGTGGGCTTGCCTTCGGGAGTGACGGGCCAATTAATACCCTCGGGACGCAGGGCGCGGGTAATACGCACAACATCAAGCAAATCCCAACGACTACGGCCCTCTTGCCATTGCCAGGTGTAGGGTTCGTAAAAATTCCGCCACAGGACGCAGCGAATAAATTCATCATCAAAGCGCACGGAATTATAACCGAGGATAGTGGTGCCAGGAGTGGCAACTTCTTCAGAAAAGAAACGAGCAAATTCGCGCTCTGAGATACCGTCGGCGCGGGTCTGTTGTGGAGTGATGCCAGTGACCATCACGGCATCGGGACTCGGCAAAGTGTCGTCTGGAAGCTGGACGAGGAGATTAATCGGCTCGCCAACCAGGTTAAAATCAGGGTCAGCGCGAATACCAGCAAATTGCATCACGCGATCAGTGCGGGGGTTGAGGCCAGATGTCTCGAGGTCATAGAAGAAAAAGGATTCTCGCATAAGATAATTATAACATGGAAAAAGCCCGCCGATAGTGCTGGCAGGCTAATTCTTTTACTGGTTTATTGCACGCTTGTGCTTTGTCTTCTTGCTGGTGCAAACCTGAGCCTCGATTTTCTCTTCCAGATAGCGCTTGAGGTTCCGCTCGGCGTCTTTCATAGTCCCCGAGCCCAAAAATTCCGGCTCTGCATTCTCGTCTTTGAGATTGATAGCTATGTAGTACTCGTAAACACCTTCAGGGAGATAGTCCGTGATGGGACGCTTCTCGCCTTTTTCGTCGGTGTAAGTAGCACCCAAGCTATCCACTTTCTCAATCTTGTAATGCTTAAACGCTTCCTGCACGCGATACTCAATCGCGCGTTTCTGCTCGGCATTCGGACCGGTGGGATTCATGACATAGATCTTCCCCATCTCGGTCGCTTTCCGCTGCGTATTGCCAGGATTAGAACGATTGCGATTCTTGCGCTTTGCACGCTGGCGACGCTCACGGTCGCCTTTGGAGCAGCCATGACTACAAGCGTAGTCGATGTGCTCAAGACGATGCTTGCGAATGACCATAAAGACGTTAAGAGTCAGATATGACCAAAGGAATGCGGCGGCGGCAAGCGAAAGCACGCCAAAGAGAAGCGAACCTTCTACATCGCGTCCCCAGAATTCGATAGCGCCGAGAATGGATTCTTTCATCAGAAATACGAAGAGACCGAAACCGGTTATGCTCACGTAAATCTTCATGACGACATTCCAAAGCATCTCGGAACCACGTTCTTTTACCCTGTCGTCTTTCTCGGTGACCGAGAAACAGGCCAGCAGGATAGCGATGAGCAACATAGCAGGTGCATAAATAGTCCAGTAATTAAATGTACGTATCATTGATAACCCTCCCTTATCAAGAAAATGGATTTGTAGGGCAGCCTATTCTGCCTCTACTCTTCCATTGTAGCACACTTTGCTAAAAATGTCAATAGTTTTTATGCTTTTCTAGGTATTCTGCAACTTCGACAGCGGCGATAGCACCGTCAGCAGTAGCAGTGACGACCTGACGAAGGGCGCCGGAACGGACATCGCCGGCCACAAAAAGACCGTCGACAGAGGTGGCGTGATTGGTGGCAGAAGTAGTACGGAGATAGTCTTCGGCGTCAAAGAGGCCAGAATTAGTACTAGCGGAGAGATTCTTGAGAAAAGCAGTGGCGGGATACTGGCCGATGAAGACAAAAATGTGGTCGAATTGATTGAGGAGCTCAGCGGTCGGCTCGGTGCCCTGGAGAAGGTCGATATTGGGAGTGTTAGCGATGCGCTTTTTTAGAGCAGCGCAGGCCTTTGGGGCGGAATGCGAGATGATAGTGACATGAGTGGCAAGACCCGCGAGATAGAGAGATTCCTGGAAGGCGGAATTAGCACCGCCAACAACGACAATATTCTTGCCCTTGACAAGACCACCGTCGCAGAGAGCGCAATAAGAAACTGGCACGGTGAGGGCAGACTGCAGGTCAGGACCAAGGGGGCGCGGTGCGGAGCCAGTGGCGATGAGGACGGTGCGGGCAGTGTGCGGCTCGCCGTCAATCGTGAGAGTAAAATGGTCAGAAGTCTTTTGAATATCGGTACATTCGCCGTAAGCAAGGTGAGCGCCGGACGTCTCGGCCTGGGCGCGCATGACCTTGACGAGATCGGGGCCAGGGCCGTCAAAACCCGGTAAATTGGCAATGTGAGAAATCTCGGCGAGAGCGCCACCGATTGCGGAGCGTTCAAAGATATTGACGGTGAGGCCGGCGCGGGTAGCATAGATAGCCGCAGTCAAAGCCGCTGGGCCGGCGCCGATGATGGCGAGATCAACTAAATCGGGGGCGTCAGTTGCTGGTGCCATAGTAGGACATGATGAGCTGCATCCAGAGGTCGGAGAGCTCCTTGGTTAGCTTAGAAATTTGCTCGTCGCTGGGGATTGGCATGACGAGGAATTTAAGAGGCTTATTATAACCACCGCAGATTTCGCGGGTATCGGCATAGCCAAGGTCGCCATTCATGGTGATGACGCGGACACCGCCAAGTTTCATACCGATAACGCCCTGTTCCCAACCGTCGATGAGGCCATTTGAAGGATCGAGCGGGGCCTTGAGAGAAGTGGCATCCTGCTCAGATTCTTTGCCAGTATTGTCAAAAGATGAATCGAAGACGGTGCCGTCAGCACACCAACCGACGTAATAGGCGAGGTAATCCTTGTCGCCGTCGGTTAGTTCCTTGCCAGTGCCGACGAGTAGATCCTCAGTCTTCAGGATGGCATTGGTCGCGGCGGTCTCGTTGTAGGCTTTAACCTGGGACTGATATTTGCTGAAAATTGGGAAATATTTGTCCGAGAAAGGCTTGGCAGCGGCTTCGAGTTCGGCGTTCTTGGCCTCGTATTGCTCGGAAATCTGGGTAAGCTGCTCTTCGCTCTTAGCAGTGGTAGATCCTCCGCCATTTAGGACAATCATGACGTAGGTGGCGACGGTTGCGCCGAGCAAAAGCACGGCAATAATGATGATAATTAGGCGTTGGCGCCAGCTGGTTTTAAGTGAAGATTCGTTCATATTCCTCCTTTAGACAATTTCCGCACCGAGCCCAATCACCGCTACGGTCACTTTCTCCATTATAGCAGAAATTTGGTCCTGCTCCAAGGTCTGTTCGGGGCTAGAGAAGCGTAGATGGAAGGAAATGTTTTTGGTAGCGGGGTCGGCTTGGTAGACTGAGATTGGTGTGACCTCGGTGATGAGATGCTCTGCGTCCAAAGTGGCGAGAATTGCCTGGTCGAAACGACCGAATTGAGCAGTGGAAGAAACTCTAAGGGTGAGGTCGCGTTCGACGAATGGGAATTTGGAAATTTGGAAATTCGTGGCGTGGTCGCGCGGCAACTGAGCGATTTTGTCGAGGTTGATCTCGCAAGCCGTAACGACAGTTTCGAGTTTGAACCGACGCAAAACAGCGGTTTTGACTTCACCGAAAGCACCGATCTTAATGCCGTCAATAGAAAGCTCGGCGGAACGCTTTGGTTCGAGATAGGTATCATGCTTAGCGGCTTCGTTAGACAATGCGCTGTATGCAACTTTGAGGCCCAGCATCTTGAACAAAGCAAGCAGGCGAGCCTTCAGGGCATAGAAATCACTGAGGCTAACAATGCCGAGATGATTCTTCAGCACAGGCGTGCCTTCATCGGTGAGACCGCTACTTTTTAGCGAAACTTGGTTAAGCTCATAGAGGGTGAAATCTTTGTGGCCAGCTTTGACATTCTCACGAATTTTATCGAGGAGGCTCGGGACGATTTGCTGGCGGAAGCACTGAAGTTCGGGCGAAATGGAATTGACGATTTCATAGCTATCATCTGGATCCTGACCGACTTTTTCGAGCAGGTCGTGGCTGATGAATGAATAAGTCAAAAGTTCGTTCATGGCGAGACGATCAGAGAGAATACCGCGGAGCTCTTGCTTTAGTTGCCAGAGTGGTGAAGATTCGGTGCCAGAGAAGGACTTTTCGGGAAGATCAAGCGGGATATTATCAAAGCCGAGCAGACGACCGACTTCCTCGATGACGTCTTCGGCGATGTGAATGTCGGTGCGCCAAGCGGGTGATGTGACCAGCATTTCTTTCGAGGCGTTCACTCGCCCGCCCGTCTTCACGGGGGGTTCGTTCAGCTCGTCGGGCTTCGACTCGCTTTTATCGCCTCGAGAAGAAGTGCTGGCCACTTCAAAGCCGACGTTTTCGAGCGTATCAATGATAGCCTTGATATCATAGTTTGTGCCGAGAAGACTATTTATTTGACCTATTGTCAAACTGATTGTGCTTGGCTTGACTTTTCCGGGGTATTCGTCAACCATGGTAAAGGGAGTAACGTCGAGGCGGCGGATAGTTTCATTTAGAACTGGCAAAGTCATCGCGGCAGGCTGACCCTTGGTGAAGCGAGTAATAGCCTCAGAGAAAATGCCATGCGCCATTTGAGTTTTGCGCAGATGATAAAGCGAGAAAGTGGCGCTTTCCAGAACGACGCGAGTAGTGGACGCGTCAATTTCGGTGTTTTTACCGCCCATGGCACCGGCGAGGGCGACCGGGACATTATTTGAGGTAATCAAAACGTCATCAGGGGTGCAGGCGATAGTTTTGCCATCGAGTAGCTGCAATGGTTCCCCATCCTTGGCAGCACGGACGATGATGGTTGGGGTCTTGGCACCACCAACGGCAAGCAATTTGTCGTAGTCAAAAGCGTGCAAAGGCTGACCGGTTTCGAGCATAATAATATTGGTGAGGTCAACCATCGGATCAATGGCGCGCATACCGGCCTTAGCCAAGAAAACTGCATCGTGAGTGAGATATTTGCTGGGCTCGTGCTTAGGCAAATCAAAGACCGCGCAGGAGTAACGAGGACAGAGATCGTCGCTTTCAATTTTGACATTTAAGTCAAGTGATGCTGGGGCAAGCTTGACATCCAAATTATCAAAGAATGCTGGCTCTTTGAATTTGAGGCCGAGAATACCGGCAACTTCGCGCGCAAAACCGATCAAGCCAAAGCAATCCGGACGATGAGTGAGGGATTTATTCTCAACGTCAAGAATCAAGTCATTGAGGGCAAAAACGTCAGCGAGAGCGTCGCCAGGACGGGCAATCTTAGGATCAATCTCAGCAATGGACTTATGCTCGGTGTCAAAATCGAGCTCGTCGGCGCCAGCTAACATACCATTAGACTCATAACCTTGCAATTTGCGCTTGCCAAGGCGGAAATTTTCGTGCCCATAAGTTGAAGGGACGATGCTGCCTGGGGTAATCCAGACGGCCAACATGCCAGCGTGGACATTGGGCGCGCCACAAACAATTTGCACAGTCTCACCGTCGGAGAACTCAGACGTGATATCCCCAGCGTCAATTTGGCAAAGATGAAGATGAGTGCCTTCGATAGGCTCGCATTTGACGACTTTTACGACGTAGCTTCCCTTGTATTTGGGGGTAAGATCAATCACTTCCTCGATTTCAACGAGACGTGAGCCGATTAGCTCGATTAGCTCTTGATCCGAAACCTCAGCGGGAATTTCGACATATTTTTTAATAACATTCAGCGAAATAAGCATTAGAATTCCTCCAAAAAGTCAAGTTTACCGGATTCGAAATAGCGCACATCGGGGAGATGATATTTGAGCATAGCGAGACGATCGATACCGCCACCCCAAGCAAAACCGTGGTAGACTTCCGGGTCGATGCCAGCCATTTTGAGAACATTGGGGTGAATCATACCACAACCACCCATTTCCAGCCAACCTTTACCACCGAGTTGAGCAGGCTTCTCAATCAAGAACTCGGCCGACGGCTCGGTGAATGGGAAGTAGCCGGGCTGAGTCTTGAGATTGAGGGATTGACCATAATAGAGCTCGAAAAAGCGTTTCAAGATACCGAAAAGCTGGCCCATCGTGGCATTCTTGGATACAAAAACGCCTTCACACTGATAAAAAGTGTGCTCGTGTGTAGCGTCAGCATCCTCGTTGCGGAAGACGCGACCCGGTACAACAACGGCAATTTTGCCACCCTCATCGAGACGGTGCTTATATTTTTTGAGGGCGCGGTGTTGCATAGTAGAGGTATGAGCGGGAGGAATAAAATTCTCGGCAGTACGGAAAGTGTCGTAACCATCACGGGCGGGGTGATTTGGTGGGAAGTTTAGACTGTCGAACATATGAAACTCATCGTCAAGCTGATATGGCTCCATGATATCAAAGCCCATATTGGCATAGATAGTAGCAACACGGTTTAACTCTTCCATTAAGGGATGACGGCTACCAAGCTTGAGGCTGGGCAAAGGCTGATTAGGAGCGGTAGGCGCGGAAACGTCGAGCGGTTCGACATTGGCACTCTCGGCAGCTTCCTCAGCGCGCGCGATCTCGGCCAGGAGCTTTTGCTTCTTCTCGTTCATTTCACGACCAAACTGGCCGCGCTCTTCGGGCGGGAGAGTTTTGATCTTGGCATATTCGGCATTCAAATCTTTGAGTGCCGCTCTTAGTTTTTCGATATCTGACATATAATATATTATATCATATTCTAGGTGTTAAGAATTCTAATTTGTAGCTATCGCATCATGCAGAACGTGCCTTTATATTAGTCTTTTCTCGACCTAGCGCTCCAGGCCGCGCGGCCAGGTCTTTACGGTCTTCGAAAAGCCAATACAAAGGCACGTTCTACTTAACTTACCTACAAATTAGGGTTCTTAATACTATATAATGTCTCCCCTAAAGCTAACCAACTAGCTAACTTCCCCCTCAATTTCCTGCGTACCGGCTACTACTATTACTCCGGCGGTAAGATATACGGTCGCGCGACGAATGGCCTCTGGTGGTCCGCTACTCGTAGCTCTGCGACGAGTGCTAACTACCTGGACACGGATACGTCTCACGCCGACCCGCAGCACAGCGGCACTCGCGGCTACGGGTGTGCTCTGCGCTGTGGCGCTCGCTAACGCGCTGTTTTTGATTTTTAGCGCGTTATTAAATCTTTGATAACAGGGGTGAGGGGCTTAATCTTAACGCGCTCTTTTTGAAAAAGCGCGCGTTGAAGAGAGAACCGCACCAACATAATACCCCCAGCATAGCTGGGGGTATTTGTTCTACTGGGAGAGATTATTTCTCAATCTTCTTACAGCAAGGCTCGTCGCATTCGCAGAAGTAGCCACCGGCGCTGAGGCGAGTAGCAACATCAGAAATGTAGAAGCCGATTACGCCACCAACGATTGGGAAGAGGACGTAAGCAGCAAGGGCGATGCCAGCAGCGCTAGCAAGTTCGCCAAAGCTGTCAGCAGCAGTTGGCAAGATTTGATACATCAAAGCCACAACTGGGTTGAACATGTAAGTATTGCCTTCGACAGCGAAGAAGCCCTGGGTGATGACATAAACCAAGAGCACGGCGAGAGTCAAACCACTAGTAACTGCGAATGCAAAAGCGAGTGGCTGCTTGCGAGCATAGCGCAACGAGCGAGCAAAGATGAAACCAATCACACAGGCACCCAAGAGCTCAAGCAAAGCGACCATCCAGAAGGATTCGCCGGTCACCTCAACCATGGTTGGGAGCTCAGCAGCAGTGGTGCTACCAAGGCGGAAGGCATTAACGATAATCAAACCAATCCAGCCACCGAGGAGCTGAGACAAAAGATAGAGCACACCACGAATAGCGGACATACGGCGAGTAGCCATCATGGCAACGGTGATGACTGGGTTGAGATGTGCGCCAGAAAGTCCGACGACAGCTACATAGACGCCAGCAAGGGCAAAGATGAGATAAAGTGGGCTAATCCCCAAAGTGAGGAAAAGCATCACAACGAGCATGGTGCCGATGATTTCACCGAGTACAGCGCCCCAAATCTTTGGAGTCTTGAAGATGGTGACGATATTCTCGTTAGTGTCAAATTTCTTAGCAAAGAAGCCTTTCAAAGGTTTGTCGCAAGTACTGGCAATCACTGGGGATTCGTCGGTCTTGACAACTTTCGTAGCTTTGACTTCCTTGGCTTTGGTAACTTCTGGTTTAGCTGCAGGCTTTTTTCCAGATTTGGTTGGCTTTTTAGTGGCCATTATAAACCTCCTTACACTGATAATTCTCTTCATTATAGCACGAGTGTGGTACAATTAAAAGCAGGAAGTTAACTAGGACTGAAAGGTAATACTATGGGAATTATGGTTTCGAAAGATGAATCTAATAGCGATCTTGACCGACGGATTTCGGCTGATTTAAGGACACGAGCGCAGAGTTCGGCGCGCAAAGATCCGGATTATGTGGACGATGCGGTGTATATTGAAGGCACGAAGAAGACCAGCAGATTCACTTGGGTTTGGTGGGTGCTGATTGTGCTGGCGGCCGTTTCCCTGCTCTGTATTATCTTTATTTAATATTGCCGACTGAAGGCACCTCGGGCTAGGTGCCTTTTTTTGATGTCTTGTGCTATAATATGCTTATGTCAGAAAAAGACGCAAACCAAAAAGCAGAATCAAAAGGACCAGAGCCGAAAAGCCGACCGGAGATTTCGCATTTTGGTGGAAAGCCGATTCATCCGAAGAGTAAAGAGCAGCCCATAAAGCAGCCTGTACGCGGGCAAGAACAGAAATCAGGGCAGATACAGAAACAGAAGAATAAGGTAGCACAGGCGAAATTAAGCGATCCGGATTTTGCTGGCAAAAAAGCCGTTAAAAGGACGCCTACTGCAAAGCCAAAGAATAGTGGACAGCACGAGACAAAAACGGTAAAAACGGTGATTCTGGAGAAAACGGAGGCTAAGCCTGCAGAAAAACCTGAGAAAGTCTTGGAACCAGCGGAGCCCGTGGTAGAGCCTGAAGTCGTAAACGAGCCTGCTGAAAAATCAGAAGAAACCCCTTCAGCTTCGCGTCGCCATACAATACCAGCAATTGTACGCATACCCTTTGCCATAGCATTGCTAGTCGGCACTTCTCTGCTGTTCACTTGGTACACTTTCTTACGCCAGTTCGATTGGGATTTTGGCCGCGTAAGCAGCTTCATGACCGACTATGCTGGACAGTATTATCTAACTTGGGGAATTATTTTCTGCGCAATGGGAGTGATGGCGGCCTTGACTTGGAAAGTTTTTTTCACGATAGGGGCGTCCTTTTCGCTACTGAGCATTTTGACATTCGTGAACAGTCAAAAGATAAATATGCGCGGCGCGCCATTCCTGCCGGATGACTTGAGAATGACAGGAAATCTTGGGCAGATTGCAAATTTTGCTGATAGGGATGCGATCATGAGATTGGTAATTGGGGTAATATTGGTTTTGCTGGCGACGATTTTGCTAGAAGTTTTTGCGCGAAAGACTTTCGGGCGCGATCTGAAAGGAAAGCCGTGGTGGGAACGCCATGTGATTATTCCCCGCTTCACCTATGGCTTAGTAGCAATGGCAGGGCTTGTGAGCCTAACGACGCCACTACTTAAGCAAAAACCCGTAAGTTGGGTGCAAGGCATGGAGCTAGTAGAGTGGAATCAGTCTATCAATTACGAAACAAATGGCATTGTGATTGGTTTCGTGAATAATCTCGGGCGAATGGAAATTCCAGAACCCGAAGGCTATAGCGAGGCGACCATGCGAGAGATTGCCGAACGTTATGAGGCGAAAAAATCGGCAGATAAAACCACTCGCAAACCGCTGACGGAAATAGCAGATCGCGTGATCGTAATTCTTGATGAAACTTTTTATGACCCGGAGCTGCTAACAAAATATTATCCGCACGGTGGTGGAGAAGTGTTGCCGAACTTGCATAAGTTATTCCGAAATTCTCCAAGCGGATATATGTACTCGCCGGAATATGGTGGCAATACGGCAAATGTTGAATTTGAGGTGCAGACTGGCCTAACGAATTATTGGGCGAATACGATTCCTTATGTCACGGCTTTGACGAAGACGAACGGAGTGATGAGTGTAGCTTCAATTACTAAGAATTTGGGTTATGAGACAACTGCCATACATTCTTATGACGGGTCGATGTACAAGCGTAATTTGGTTTATCCTTTGCTAGGCTATAACGATTTTATAACTCAAGACGAAATGAAACACCGTGACAAAGAGCCGGGTCCACAGGATGACGCGTACTTATATTTGAATAATCATGCGATTTTCCAAGAAGTGCTAGACATTTTAGAGGACGGCCCGGAACATCAGATGGTGGGCGTGATAACTATGCAAAATCATAATCCGTATTGGTTTGCGACTTATCCAAAATGGGAATTTCCGATGACTGGCGATACCGGTGGGGGAGGAGGCGATTATTCGCGCAATAATAATTATCAGAGCTTGCACGAAGCGGATAAATATCTAGCAGAGTTTTTGGATGAGCTCAAGAAGAGTGACGAGAAAACGGTGGTGCTATGGTTTGGTGATCACGCGGCTGGTTTATTTGAAAAATACATTGAGTCGGAAAATAAAAATGATCGCGATACAATCCACCTAACGCCGTACTTCGTATGGACGAACTTTGAGACGGAAGATCTATACACGACGGCTGAAGTGCGTGAGCATAACAGTAAACTTGGCATCACAATTCCTTCTTCGATTCGCGGGGTGGATCTGCCAACCACGACGCCAAATTGTCTGCAAAATACCATGTATAACCTCTTAGGAGCTGAGAAGCCGGCTTTCTTCTATTTGCTAGACGAAGTTTGCACGACAACGCCAATTTTGGCACATAGCTACCTTGAGGAGAAAGACCCGGTCACGACGCAGGCCATGAAAGATTACCGGCTCGTCAATTATGACGTGCTAGCTGGAAAACATTATTGGGACGGCGAATAGATTACTAATCTTTAGGGAAAAGTGGGGTAGCTGGCGGAACGATAAGTTGCGCTTCAGCGGATGGCTCAAGATGGAGGATGAGCTGAATGCGTTCGCTGGCATTAGGAATGAGCGGAGCAAGCAGATGATTCACATCATCAAGCTGTTTCACGAGATTAGAAAGAACTTGCTGAACTGCGGCGGTTTTGCCCTGCTTGGCTAGTTCCCAAGGTTTCTGTTCATCAATAGCTTTATTAATAGCCTGAACTTTCTGCCAGACATAAGCAAAGGCTTTGGTGAATTCAAAATTGTCCATTAGCTTGAAATATTCGGGGTCAGACTCACGATAGTCGCCAAGCGCGGGTTGATACTCCGGGTTCGAGAGGACATTGTTCTTGCGACAGAGTGTAGCAAGGCGCTGGACAAGATTACCAAGGTCATTGGCGAGTTCGTTATTGTAGGCGGCGTCAAATTTCTCCCAAGTAAAATCAGAGTCTAGGAAAGTATCGACATGTGAGAGGAAGAAGTAGCGAAAGGCATCAAGACCATGGCGATCCATCACTTCGACTGGATCGACCACGTTGCCAAGGCTTTTGCTCATTTTTTGACCGTTTGATAGAATATGCCCGTGAGTGACAAGACGCTTAGGAAGGGGCAAACCTAGACCAAGCAAAATGGCTGGCCAGATAATCGTATGAAAACGCAAGATATCTTTGCCGATGAATTGCGCCGTGGCGGGCCACCAAGCAGAAATGTCTTGGTCAGGATAACCAAGTACGGTAATGTAGTTAGGCAAAGCGTCCATCCAGACATACATCACTTGCTCTTCGTCACCGGGTACGGGGACTCCCCAGCTGAGATGATTACGCGGGCGAGAAATTGAGACATCCGGAGCGTCAGCGAGAAGCTTCAAAGCTTCGGTTTTACGAAAAGCTGGCAAAATTTGCATTTGGTCGTTCTCGATCATTGCCGAAATCTGATCTTTGAAGTCGGCAATGCGGAGGTAATAATTCTTCTCGGTTAAGTGTTCGTAAGGTTTTTGATGGTCGGGACAGACGCCGTGATTTTCGTCATATTCCTTCTGAGTGACAAAACTTTCACAACCTTCACAGTACCAACCGTCGTACTCGGCAGCATAGATATGCGGAGTGAGCTTTTGCCAAATCTCTTGGCAGCGACGGATATGATCAGAATCAGTTGTGCGGATAAAATCCGTATAAGTGACGCCCATTTTGTCGATAAAATCGCGAAACTTATCGGAATTAAGTTTGGAATATTCCTCTACAGACATACCGGCGCGCTCGGCAGAACGGAAAACTTTATTACCATGTTCATCGGTACCGGCACTAAAGCGGACTTCATCTCCAGGTTGACCGGCTAGACGACGGTAGCGAGTATAAGTGTCCGCCAAAAGATAGTCCATGGCGTGTCCAATGTGGGGATTACCATTGACATAAGGAATTGCGGTACAAAGATAGACATTTGACATATATATATTATAGCACAAAATGCAGGGTTTAGAAGACCTGCGGCTGTTCGCGACGGCGATTGATGAAATGAGCAATCAGCCAAATAATGCCAAAAGTGATAAAGGCACAAGCCAGGGCGACGGCCCAAATTGGGCAAACGACGACAACGTGAGAGTAAGTTTCAGTCTGGTCGAAGTAGGAAATAGTTTGTTCGACGCGGAAGACACCGAAAGCTGGAGCATCCTGCCAATTAAGTTTGATAGTGCGTTCGGTATTGGGCAGGACAACGGCGCTAATCGTGCCGTAAGCATAACCGTCTTCGTTGGCACTGTTAGGGCTGACATATTCGCGGTTAGTGAAAAAGTCGCGAATGGTCCAAGATTCATTGACTCGATAATCAATATTGCCAGTATTTTCAAAGACTGAGGTGATAGTGAAGGGGCTGCCAAGTAAAATCGTTGGGAAATCGTGCGAGATCATACGCCCGTCACGACGAACGGCATTGCCTTTGACGTGGCCGTGAATAGTAGCAGCTAATTGCGAAATGACACCTACGCCAGGAGCTTCAGCATCAACATCGCCAAGCCGAATGAGAATGGCTGCATACTGGCCACCGCCAGGTGCATCAGCGGGAACAGTGATGGTAAAATTAACCTCTACCGAGGTGCTAGGATCAACATGAAAATCACGCTTCTTGAAAGTGACCCAGTTGGACAATTTAGTGTAGGAATTTTCGGAAAAGAAATCCGGTTCGTAAGAATTATCTTTTGTTTGATATGGTGAAGCTTCGACGCTGAAATCAAAAGCCTCTTTACCAATATTATAGACTACTACTGACTCTTCATAAGTTTTGCCGGGGGTTAATTCAAGGTCTTGCTCAGAGGGACGAAGCGAAACCACAATATCGCCAGATTTAGCAGAAGCGGATGCTGGCATTAGAAAAGCTATGCCCAAGATTAGCGTAAGTGCTAGCGTGAGGCATTTCTTCATGTCAGATGTTGCTGGCGGTTACTACCAACTTCCCTTTATAAGTACCGGCAAAGATATCGGAACTAGTGGAGATACCAACTTCGAAACGAGTTTCCGCTTCAGAAACAGGGCCAGTACCGCGAGCAAATTCAGTTGCAACGGCCGGAATGGCTTGATAGGTCGGATCAGGAGGGTTGACATAATCACTAGACCAAGAGACAACGCCCCAACAATTAGTACCAGCGGCGACCGTGCAACCAGTACCAGGAATAAAATGAGTACCATCGGACTCGTGAGCCATGGTGGTATCGCCATCTAAGCCGTTGAGTTGCAAAATATAATCACGGTTGGTAGAGACTCGCGCTAAAAAGCGACCGGACGACTTTTGGTTTGACGAGAGTGCGATTAGCATAGAATTAGTGTCGCCAGTGTCGGGGTCAGGGTCGACAGAACCTGGGTCGATTTCGACTTCAAGCGTGAGGCTAGGGTTCACAAGCAAAGAAACGGTGGCATTGACATCCTCATTTGGAGAAGTGGTCTTATCGGCAAAAGCTAGATTTGCTGAAGAGACAGCAAAAAATGTTAAACCGCTAGCCAACAAGACAGCGGTGATTCCAAAAGCTTTGCGAGATATTTTTTCGATAGTATTCATTTGTGTCTATTTTACAAAGAACTTATGGTTTTGGCAAGAGTTTTTTCGAACTTTTAGGGCTGCGGGGAAACAGAAATGCCGAGCGATTCGTCCGACAAAGGCGCTGAGCCATAAGGGTCGGAAAGACGATCAATGTGCGATTCGACGGATTTTAGCTCTTCAAGATATTTATCAAGTTCATCGGCATTGAGTTCGCCAGTATCTGGATAGGAATAGGCAGATTCATCCTGATGATTCGCCTCAACTTCGTCTTCATCAGGCAAAAAACCAGGGCGCGAGCGATCAAGATAGATATCTCCTGAATTACGGTAGATAATTAATTCGACACTTGTCGTGACGACAGCGATGAGGCAAGCGACTCCGCCGAGAATAACGAGATTACGCGAACCTTTAGTCATGAAGGCCCTCCTGAAGTTTACGGACGGCAGTCTCTTGATCGGTGATAAGCTGGCGCAGGCGAACAGTGGATTCATGCAAACTGGCGCGACTATTACGAGCTGTGGCGAGACGAGTAGAAAACTCCTCAGGGTGAGCAGTGCAATCAGTCGAAATTAGCGTTTCAAGGTCGCGCATATAGTTGGTATATTGATTACGAAAAGTGGTTTGGGCAATAGAAAAAGCCGACTGAATATTCATTAAATCGGGAGCAGGACGATTATTCTTGACGAGGCGAAGATTAATAGGCGAAAGAAAACTATTAGCAATAGTTTCGTAGGAAGAGCCAAGATAGGTGCGAGTACGCGAATCGGCGCGCTGAAGTTGCGTGAGGGCCTGCTTAATGAAAGTGCAATTCTCGGAAATGTGCGCTAGGCGTTCGGGAGCAAGATCAGGATCGGCAGGAGAAGCTGCTGGCTCAGCCAAGGCAGATCCAGCAAAGGCGAAGAGTGATAAAACGAGCAGGCTCGCAAATGCGAACATGGCAAATCGTCGGCGCATTAGGCATCCTCCCGCGTTACATGAGCCGCATGTGCACTATCTACAACCGCCGATTCTTGATTGCCAGCATAGACTAGCTTACGTAGCCAAAGATCAGCCGGACCTGCGGTCATTAGTAAAACGAGATAACCTTTGTCATGCCACTTGGTGAGAGCGGCAGCGAGTTCGTCGTTCAGCTCGGCCGCTTCGGCGATTTTTTTATTGCTGAGGCGTGAAATATAATCAGCTGGGGTGAGAACTTTGAGCTTGGGATTTTCGCGAGTGAGATAAGTCGGCAACCAATAAACTTTGCTAACGCCAGTGAAAGCATCGGCGTAGGCATCAATCATTTCGGTTTGGCGAGTGTTCTGATGCGGTTCATAGACCACCACTACGCCGCGTAAGCCCCGACGCTCAGCTTCCTCACGAGCAATCTCGACAGTAGCGGCAACTTCTTCGGGATGATGAGCATAGTCCGAATAATAACCTTCGGAAACCTGCTCAAACCGCCGACCAACGCCTGGGAATTGATTAATCACTTCGGTGATTTGTTTGCGACGATTATCAAAAAGGCGAGAAGTGAGACCCTTGATACCCTTGGGAGCGGGCAGCATACGCTGCAGAACGTCAATAGCGAGAGTAGCGTCATAGCGGCGAGCTTCGCCAGCTAGAGTGACGTCGGCCGCGACCTCATCGCCATGCAAGACTTGCTGGCTTTGGCGCTCGAACTGGCGAAAAGCGTCACGATAATCCTGCTCGGTTGGATAGATGTCCGGGTGATCGTAGGTGACGGTAGTGATGGCAGCGAGCCAAGGCTTATAGCTTAGGAAATTGCGATCGTATTCGTCGGCTTCATAGACAAAGTATTCACTCCTCGGATCATAATGACCGGCTTCGGCGAACGGCAAAGTCGTGCCGATAAGATAAGAAACAGGTAAACCAAGCTGCTTCGCGCCCCAAATAATCATCGCGGTGGTGGTAGTCTTGCCATGCGTACCGGCGACAGCAACCATTTTGAGCTTAAGTTTTTTGACAAGATAAGAAATTAACTCGTCGCGCTTAGAAATTTTGAGCTTCAGCTTCTTCGCCATCTGCAGTTCGGGATGGTCGAGCGGGAGCGCGGAAGTATGGACAAACCAATCGACGCCTTCGTCCTTGACACGAGCTTTGAGAAATTCGCCATCTTGTTCACCGAGACAGATTTTGATGCCGGCATTCACCAGCTCATTCGTGACAGCGCCCGGAGCGCGATCGGAGCCGGAAACGGTGAGACCGGCGTCCTTAGCCATGAGGGCGAGTGGCCCCATGCCAGTACCAGAAATTCCAGAAATATAGATTTTCATGCTACAATTATAATACATGGGTGGTAAAAAATCGAACAAGATTCGGCAATTCTTACGGAAATTTAAGTCCGTGCGGACATGGCAGCTGGTGGTAGTGCTGGTGCCGCTGGCATTTTTGGCGGCGACATTGCTAAGATTTGAACATCTGCGGATGACCGAGCTAAGGGCAGACGTACTAGCGGCAGATGAAGCGGGCGATGCGGAAGCACTGGAGAGTAGCTTGACAAAATTGCAGTATTATGTTTTTTCGCACATGGTAATTAATATCACCGAGAGTAATGGTGTGCAGGAAGTAAGTTTTGGCACAGGGCCGTTTTATCTGGAATATTCTTATCAGCGCGCGGCCGAAGCGGCCATCCGGGCGGCGGAAGAAAGCTTGACGGACGATTCAAATCCGAATGGCAATATTTACCAAATTGTCACTAATATTTGCCGGGCGGAAGGCGTGAACAATGGCTGGAACGCTTATCTAGAATGCTGGACGAGGGAGCTTCAGAAATTCCCGGCGGCCGACGAACTCAGCTCGACCACAATTGCGGCGAGTATCCCTTCGACGGAACTTTACCGTAAAAATTATGCCTCGCCAATTTGGGCGCCGACGGTGACCGGCTGGGTGGTGCTGATTTGTTTGATATTATTTGTAATTATTATGGTGCGCCTAGGAATTTGGCTGGTGCTGACAATTTCGCTGATTTTTCTCGATAAATAGGGGTTGTAATTTTTACAATGTTCTTCCCTGTTGGTTAGGGGAAAAGCGTAAGATTTTTGAGGGAAAGTGGCGGAAATCTCTTGACACTCGATTTTATTCGGAATAAGATAGGGGTATAATAACTTAAGGAGGAACCCTAATGGCCTACGAACACACCAACAGCAAGGGCGTTACTTACTACCTGCACAAATCTGAAGTCACTCTGCGCGGCGGTAAACCGCAAACGATTTACTTCTTCACCAAGACCGAAAATGGTGGTAAAGGCACCCCGTGTGATTTGCCGGCTGATCGTGTTGTCAACGAGAACCCTCGCAACGGCTTCTTGACCTTGAAGAAAAAAGCTTAACAGCACGTCGGATTATATTTTAGGTACACAAGATCTCCCTGTTCTTCGGAATGGGGAGATTTTGGTATTGACTTTTTGAGCAATGTGTGCTATAATGATAGGTGGAGGGTATTTTGTGCCCTAGATAGGTTGACAGAGATAGATAGAAAATTTTCGCCATAGAAAAGGAGGGATTTTGATGGCAGATTTTTATCAAACGGCAGAATTCAATATCGCGGATCGGAAGAACCAGAAGATTTGCTTCTATGAGCCGCAACTGAGAGTGTTCCTGCATGTGTTGGCGTCTCAGATTTGTAGACTGGATGACGAACCGCAGTACGGGTATTTGGTGCTGTCAGGCATGCCGAACAATGATGATGTAGAGTGGATTGCAAAGGCATCCATGCACGAGGGGGATTTCTGCATTGACGGAGTGCACGGCGAGACATTGGCCAAGCGGTCAATTGACGCAGCGGTGAACTTCCCTGACGTTGATATGCACTATACGCAGATGACGTCCGGTGGTGAGCAGCTGTGGAGTAATGCTTACTTCGATGAAGATTTGAGCGTGCTGGTGCTGGCGGCAAGCCATGGGCAGTTATTGCTGTCTCTGCAGTTATCCCTCACCGAGAGCGGCGAGGAATATGCCAAGGAGCATTTTCTGAAGGCGTATGCGGCGGCAACAATGATACTGCAGTGTATGATGCCGAAGGATGAAATCTTGCAAAGTTCGTGCGTGACGGCGCTGAACGAGATCATGCAACAATACCGCAACTGTATGTGCTGCGATGACTTGTTCGGCGACCTGAATTGGATCAAAGGCATGTTTGCGCGGGGGCGGCAGGACGATGTTCATCAGTGGAAGCTTTGGCAGGAGGAGCATCCCGAGATCAATGCCTATTTTAGAGATAAGTAGAAATACAGGCGACCGAGAGGTCGCCTTATCTCTTGCATTTTGTGGAGAATTTGTTAAAATAGTAGCATAAGTGCCCGTGGTGGAATTGGTAGACACGCTACCTTGAGGTGGTAGTGGCCATTTGAGAGCTGTGCTAGTTCGAGTCTAGTCGGGCACACCAAATAAAAATCGAACCCTTGGGTTCTATTTTTATTGGCGTACCCGCTACGTCCCAAGGGGTAGTTCGGGCACACCAAAATTACGCCTTGTGGCGTTTTTTGTTGCGGAAACGGGGGAAATTTGGTATAATTAAAGGCGATTATGAGAGATTTAGCGATAGACTTACAGACAAAAATTGGTGAAAAAGTGACGGTGGCCGGTTGGGTGAATTCGCGCCGGGACCATGGTGGATTGTTTTTTATTGATTTGCGCGATCATACGGGAGTGATTCAGCTGGTGATGACGCCGAAACAAAGCGAAGCGTTCAAGACGGCGGAGGGGCTGCGCGATGAATTTGTGATTCGGGCCGAGGGTAAGGTGCGGGAGCGTGCACCGGAACTGGTAAATCCGAATATCGAGACCGGGAAAATTGAGATCGTGGTGGAGAAACTCGAACTAATCAACCGCTCGGAACCATTGCCGGTGAATACGCACGACGAGGGTGACCCGTCGAGCGAGGAGTTGCGCTTGAAATATCGCTATTTGGACCTACGCCGACCGAGCATGCAGCGGATTTTGAAACGGCGGGCGGAATACTACCGGTTTATGCGCGATTACATGGATGCACATGATTTTATAGAGGTGACGACGCCGATTCTCGCCAACTCCAGTCCGGAGGGAGCGCGGGATTTCTTGGTGCCGAGCCGATTGCACCCAGGGCAATTTTATGCTTTGCCACAGGCACCGCAGCAGTTCAAGCAACTTTTGATGGTAGGTGGCGTGCCGCGTTACTACCAAATTGCGCCGTGCTTCCGCGATGAGGACCCGCGGGCAGATCGCTTATACGGCGACTTTTATCAGCTGGATCTTGAGATGAGCTTCGTGGAGAGTGGCGAAACGGTGCGAGAGACGATGGAACCGCTGATTAAGAATTTGGTGACGGATTATGCCGGCAAGACACTGATGAGTGAAGAAGTGCCGCGAATTCCCTACCAAGAAGCGATGGATAAGTACGGCACCGACAAGCCGGATCTTCGCTATAGTCTCGAGATGGTGGATTTAAGCGCGGAACTAAAAGATTGTGAATTTAAGGTATTCCAAGCACCCTGCGTGAAAGCGATTCGGGTGCCAGGCGGAGCGAACTTTACTCGCAAGCAAATTGATGAATTCACCGAACTAGCGCGCAAAAATGGCGCGGGTGGTTTGGCATATCTATTATACGGCGACGGCGAGACCAAGGGGCCGGTGGCAAAATTCTTGAAGCCGGAGGAACTTGAGAGCGTGAAAGCCAAGATGGGGGCTGAGGACGGCGATGCGGTCTTCTTTGGCGCTGACACGCGCGAGAAAGTCAACAAGGTGCTGGGCGTGATGCGGATCGCTTTTGCGGACACGCTAAATCTGGCTGATCCGGAAAAAGTCGCGCTCTGTTGGATTGTGGATTTTCCATTCTACGAATGGGACGACGGCGCGAACAAATTGGACTTCGGGCATAACCCATTCTCGATGCCAAAAGGCGGCCTTGCAGCACTTGAAGCAGCGAAAACCGATGCAGAAAAACTGGCGATCGTAGCTGATCAATATGATATGGTGATGAACGGCTATGAGATTTGCTCAGGAGCGGTGCGGAATTTCAATCCGGAAGTGATGTACAAAGTGTTTGGGATTCTCGGTTACGACGAGAAATACGTGGAAGCAAGATTCGGCGGGATGTTGAATGCGTTCAAATTTGGCGCGCCACCGCACGCAGGGTGTGCTTTTGGGGTGGACCGGATGTTTATGGTGCTGGAGAATTTGAGTAATATTCGCGACATCGTGGCGTTCCCGAAGAACGGCTCGGGGGTGGATCTGATGATGAATTCGCCATCAAGCGTGGACGCGGTGCAGCTTGAAGAAGCGCATCTTCAGATTGTGGAAGAAGAATAAAAAGTGACCCCTGGAAAACCAGGGGTCTTTTTTGAATTTTGGCCAAAACTCAAAAACTTTTTTCTGTTGTTTCGGTTAGAACATCTGGACGAGGCCGGCCACTACATCGTGATCCCGCCAATAACGGGTGAGATCGAGGACGTTATTGACGCCGATATCCGTATAAAAATAATAGTCGTCGCATGCCTCACCGTCGGCGTCGTGCCACTCCGCGTGTATGTAGAAATCACAGAGCGTCAAGCGGGCGGTAGGGTGCCGATCGGCAACCTCGTGAGACTCGGCGTAGAGCCTTGTCCAGAGGTTGTCGCGGATTTTGGCGCAACTATGCGCATAGTCCCGAAAATGTTCGACACCGCGTTGGATGCGCTCGGCATACTGCTCCGCAGCTTCCGCTATCAAACACTTTCCGATGGGAGAGCCAGCCGGAATAATCCAAGTAGCACCACTGTAGCCGTGGCTGTCATCCTTAAAGGTAGCAAACTGCGTAACCGGGCTATCACAAATACACTGATCAATATGGCTGTTGGTGGGCGAAGTAGCGTCATTCTGCCAAGACGCCATTAGCACAATATCGCGGGCGCGCTTGGGCTCAATCAGTGCGAAGCGCATCGGGTCGTTATCGTGAGCGGAAAAGAATCTCCCGGTCATCACGAAGAAGATGTAGCCTTTGTCGGTATCAACTCCGAGACCACTCATTAACGACTGGATAGTGTCAACGTCCTCAATACCACTGACGCCGCCGGGGATGATGGACGACTCGAACTGATCCCGGGGCAATGCCAGCGGAAACTCGAGACGAAGCGGAGCAGCGAGTAGATCCTCGGTATAGACAGTGTAGCGCTGCCGGTACCAATCCTCTCTGATCTCGCAGGTCGCACCTAAATCTCCGTCGACGAGATTGTAGATCTCGTATGGTGATGCTAAAAATTTCTTTGCCATAATTTTCCCTCCTTTGATGGCAAGATTTTGTACCAAAACTGCCAAGGTACAATGCAACTAGCGATTATTTTGGCAATAGAAAACTAGGCCTTCGCTAGTGGCTCATCTCTATTGTAGCACAGATTAGTGAAAAAGTCAAGGAGTGCGATTTTTGGTGGCGCGATTGACAGCCCAGTATTCGACGTCACCGAAACGGTCGACTGGATAGACAAGGCGGTCATCTTCGGAAAAAGTGCGGACATTTTTGTTGAAGTAATAGACCATGGAAGCTTGGTAGATACCGATGGCGGGGACGTCCTCGACCCAACGAGTGAGGAAGTTCTCGTATTTAGCGGTGCGAGTGTCGGAGTTCATGGAAGTGCGAGCACCAAGGATAAGGTCGTCGACAAGCGAGTTAGCGTAGTTAGAGAGATTGAGGCCAGAGGAAGAGGCTTGGGAAGAATGATAATAAGGGAAAGGATCGGGATCGGCGCCGAGCTCAACCTCGTAGAGCAGGATATCATAATTGCGAGCCTGAACAACGTTGAGTAAGAACTCTTGACTTGGGGCATAGACATCAACCTTGACATTGAAACCAAGTTCAGAAAGCTGGGCTTGAAATTGCTCGGCAAGAGCTGGGAAATAGCTAGAGCTAATGGTGGCGAGGCGAAGAGTCTGACCGGAGAGGCCAGCGGCGGCGATTTTTTGCTTGGCGGCTTCGAGATTATAATCCGGGAGGGCAGGATAGGTCTTGAGCTCAATTTCGGATTCGAGGATGGGGTAGTCGAGCGGGAATTCGTAATCCAACACCGAACGGACTTTGTCGATGTCAATTCCCTGCCGAATGGCTTGGCGAACCGAGACATCATTAAGGAGATTGCTAGTAACATTGAGGAAAGCAAAGACGCCGCTAGCGACGGCAGTTTGTTTCTCGTAAATCAGCTCGGCTGGGAATTGATCACGATAAGAGACCGAGAGCTCGGCGGTGGCAGTAACTTCGCTTGAAGCAACGGCCTGGACGATTTGGTCGAGGCTAACATAAGTGTGAATGGCAAAGCTACTTAGCATAGGCTTGGACTTATAATAGTAGGGGTTGGCAGCAAGATAAATGATACGCTCGCCTTCGGTACTGACGCTCTGCATAGCGTTAAAACTGAAGGCGCCGGAAGTGACAGGATTGGTGCTAAAACTATGCTCCATTAGCTGGCTAGAAGGAGTCTCGCCGAGGATATGCTTAGGAAGAATTGGGACATTGAGGGTAGAGTCAAAATCAGCATAAGAACTGGGAAGTGCAAAAACAAGGGAATTCTCGACCCGTTCGACGCTGACGCCGGCGAAATTAGAGTCATAGATAGTATTGATTGTAGGGTCTTTGATCAAGCCGACCGTGAAAAGCACATCGTCAAGAGTGATTGGCTGACCGTCGGACCATTTGAGACCGTCTTTGATGGTGACGGTCCAAACTTTACCGGTATCATCCGGAACAATTGAGGCGGCAAGACCAAGACCAACATGCCCGGAGTAATCAACGGTGGAAAGAGTGGAAAACATGAGACGCGAGAGGACTTTTTCACTATTGGTACTGGCAAAAAGTGGATTTAAAGACTTGACCTGGCCAAGAGTGGCTTCAATATAAGTACCTCCGTCAACGAAAGCCTGGACGGAGTAAGACTGAGTATACCAAAAGGCTTGAGTGAGGGCGAGTGAAATGATAATAACGATGAGTAGCAGCCACTCGAGAATGAGAAGACGGACGCGTCGGGCATTGGGAAGACGATCGATGAAATTCTCCTGGATATGTTCGCGGCTGTCGGCTTTGGCCCGTTCGGTGAAAACGGCCCATTTCTTTGCTAACTTTTGCCCACGCTTCTTTGGCTTCATGAAACTTATACCCTCAGACGGGGATTATGACCATGCCGAGAATCGACAAAACAAACACCACAACACAGACAATGGTGGCATTAAAAAGCGAGCGCTCGAGGCCGCGACGGGTAGTATAAAGCTCACCGGAGCTACCAAAACCTGCACCAAGAGAAGCGCCGCGTTGCTGCAAAAGAATCAATAAAATCGACAAGACTGCTGAAATTAGAGTCAAGCTCTGAAATAGTGTTCCCAAGTTCATATATCTATTATACGCTACTTGATGAGGAAATTCAAGATGGAGTTGATGACGCTCATCACAACGCTAGTGATGGCAATACCCCAAAAATCCATGCTGACGCCGGGGAGCAAGTAGATAGTGAGCCAAACCATGGCGACATTGAGGATGAGGGTGGAGAGACCGAGGGTTAAGATAGCAAGCGGGAGAGCGAAAACTTTGATAAGTGGTTTAACAATGGAATTGATGAGCGAAAAGATGAGGCCGGCGGCAGCGTAGAGCATCCAGCCATGAGTCTGCATAACGGTGACCTCTTCGGGATTGATAGTACCAAGATAAGTGAGACAGAAAAACATACCAATGCTGCTGGCAAGCCAACGTAAGACGAAAGCGAAAAGCTGCAATTTAATCATAAACTTATTGTAGCATTTTCTTGCTGCGTAGTAAAGTATGGTAAGTTATAGCAAAGCGATGCGCTTCGTCATCGACGCGAGCGATTAACTTGGCAAGGTGGCTATCATTAGCAAGCTGAACATGCTCGGCAATGCCATTATGCAACCGGACTAGTTCAACGGTGGCATTGCGACTATGATTACCATCTTTATCGCGACCAAGATACGGAATGCCAGTTGGGTCAAGCAGGGGCGCAAGTGCTCGAAGTTGCGGTTCCCCGCCGTCAATCAAAATCACATCCGGATAAGGCCATTCGGCATGCTTGAGGCGACGAGACAAAACTTCGTAGAGATTTTTAAAATCGTCGTTACGCTGGCTATGAAGCTTGAACTTACGATATTCGGCGCGATCAGAAACGCCATTCGTGAAAACGACCATGGAACCGACAACATTGGTGCCGGACTGGTGAGAAATATCGTAACCCTCAATGCGACGGGGCGGATGATCGAGATTCAGTAGCTGTTGGAGGGCGGTGAGTGCCTGATCCGAGGAAATATCCATGAATTCTTTATCAGAAAAAACAATCTTCTTTTGCAACTCTTTGAGAGCAAAAAGTTGACGTTTAGCTTCCTGGGCTACTTCATATTCCTGAGCTTTGGCAGCGTCGTGCATTTGCTTCTCGAGGTCTTTGAGTAATTTTTGGCGACCACCTTCAAGATAAAGTTTGAGCTTGCGGAGATTTTTCTTATACTCGGCGGGTGTAGACTTACCAACTTCAATTCCGGGCGTGAGACCGAGGTCGGTATTGAGAGATTTTTTGCCATCATATGGCTTGTCGTAGTAGGGGAAAACTTTACGCAAGATCCGCAAGGCTTGCTGAAGTGGGAGTTTTGCATAAAACGGGCCGATATAAGTAGCTTTGTCGTCCTGGGGCGTACGCGTAAAACTAACATAGGGCACTTCGGATTTAAAATCGATGCGTACGTAATTAACAGTTTTATCATCACGCAGAAGAATGTTCCATTTGGGTTTGTAGCGCTTGATCATTTCTGATTCGAGAAAGAGAGCATCCATTTCCGTATCGACGACTAGCCAATCAGTGTCAGCAATTTCGCGAACAAGCGCGGTGGTTTTTGGATCCTTGGGCGAATGATGAAAATATTGGCGGACGCGATTTTTGAGCACAGCGGCCTTGCCAACATAAATTACCTCACCTTTGGCGTCTTTGTGAAAATAGACGCCCGGCGCGGAAGGCAAAGTTTTAAGCTTTTCAAGAAGTCGCTCGCGCATTGCGGGTGTGACGGAAGGGTCGAGATCGTAGACAAGAGCTTCTGACATGATACGGTCAACCTCGATCACAATTCAATATCGGTGGAAGTATAATCTTGATAGTATCTAGCCGCCTGAGCAGTAAATTTCAAGACACAATAATCCGGGTCAGTGTTGCTCTCATAAAAGATAGTATCCATATCGCGCCAAATTTCGTCCTTAATGGCTTGATCGTGCAAGACCTCGACCATGCCGATGAAGGCAACACCACGATACGTGGCACGATCATAAAAGTAAAGTCCAGCCTTAGAATTATTCAGAAACGCCTGAACTTTCTGTGAATTAGAATTGGTAGTGAGATAAAACTCTTTGATGCCTTGACGCTTACGCGGGTTGAGCATAGCGCGCGTGGTAGGAAAGCCGGAACCATCAACAAAACTCAAGAAGCAGACTTCTTGGCGGTCGACTAAATCTTCGATAATTTTATTTAAATTGTTCATAAATTCATTATACTACATTAAAGGCTCAAGGGCATGCGGGTCTATCGAAGTTGATACTTGGCTAGGCTAACTCGGTTATTGATGACTTCAACGCCATCCTTTTCTAATCTCTCCTGCTGAACCATGATACCACCAAAAGCAAAACGACCAGAAAGCTCACCCTTGCTATTTACGACTTTATAACATGGGTATTTGGCGCCGTCGGGATTGCGATGCAGGGCGTTGCCAACGGCGCGAGCAGCGCCAGGGTTGCCGAGTGCTTCGGCAATTTGGCCATAAGTAACTACTTTGCCTTTGGGGATAGTTGTCAAAAAATTTAAAACTTGAGATTGGAAAGTAGAGGATGACATCTCATCTGCCTCATTCATATCTAAATTATAGCATACGAAATGTGGTACACTAGATGTAGGATTAACATAAAGGAACAATTATGACACAGAGAAATATTGCTGTTTCGATCGTCCTGACGATTTTTACTTGCGGGATTTATGGCATTGCCTGGTTTATCATGCTAAATGATGATGTTCGCAGTGCAAGCAAAGACTACGAGATGCCGTCGGGCGGTATCGCTTTTCTGCTAACGCTGGTGACTTGCGGAATTTACGGCATTTACTGGGCTTATAAAATGGGCAAGGCAGTCACCGTTGCCAAGCAGGAAGCTGGATTACCGGCGACTGACAATTCTGTGCTGTATTTAGTATTGCAGATTTTTGGGTTTGCAATCGTAAATTATGCTTTAATCCAAAACGAAATGAATACTATTGCGCAGAAAAAGTGGGATGACCGCAAGAACAAATAGAGATTCGAAGCAGCAGCTGCTAGTCTTGGGGCTAGTAGCTGCTTTTTGCGTCATTTATTTAATCTTTGGTGGTATGACCGGAATTTATATCCCTTGTATTTTTCACGAAATTACACATCTATATTGTCCCGGGTGTGGAACGACGCGGATGCTTGTTGCAATTTTGACGGGTGATTTTTATCAGGCATTTCGTTATAATCCGTTAGTTTTTGTACTCCTGCCGTTTGCAATAATATATCTAATTGATTATCTGATTAGTAAAGTAACGGGGCGAAATAGCCTACTAGCGCGAACGCCAAATTGGGTTTGGATTTTAGTGATCATAGTACTGGTGATTTATGGAGTGATGCGCAATTTATCATGGTCCAATTATTTGGCGCCAACGGAAATACGGTAAGTGTGGATGGAGCGAGTCTCTAGAAGTCAGTTGATTATTTGTCTGGTAATAGGCGCGCTCGTGTATCTAGTGGAAGCTCGTCCGGCTGGACCTCGCGCCAGTTGACAACACCGCGCACAAACATTACATCAAGTTCCAAATAAGCACCTTCGCGTAGTTCTTTTGTCGCTTTAAAAGTCATATCGCGCATTTTACCGTGCTCATCATAGGTGGTTAGATTATATTCATACTCGTCACGCCCAAGTTGCTTAACCGCAGAGTTATCGATTCGCACATAATAATGCGTCGAGTCGATAAAGAAAACGCGATACCCGACAACGCATAGCAAAAGACAGGCCGCCATGGCGACGGCGACGATGATTTTCGATTTGATGTTCTCCATATTTCTCCTTTATATTTTAAGCGGACAATATAGAGGTATTGTAATTGATTTTTAGATTTTTGTCGTTTGCGGAAGATTACGAAATGATTGCAATTTTGTCATATTTGGGATTGGTAGACGAAAAGCCACCCGTCGGGGTGGCTTACTCGTATAATTTGGCACCTTGCTAGTTTCCCGCGGTTAGCAGTATAATCGCCGCTACTGGGCTTGACTTCTGTGTTCGGAATGAGAACAGGTA
>CAZCIN010000003.1:0-77442 GCA_964499245.1 uncultured Candidatus Saccharibacteria bacterium | reverse complement strand
ATATTATAGCATATTCTAGAGAGAGACGATAGTATCTTTTTCGATCGTATTTAATTGACGAATCGTGTCACGAGCCCGCGCGCCCAACTTCACGCCTGGGTTAAGAATATTATATGGATCGAATGCTTCTTTGATGACAGTATAAAGTTGTTTTTCTCCAACTCCAATTGCTGCTTCTTTAACTAAGGCCTTGACGCGACCTTCCGGGCAGTTCCCCGTCACTGATCCGCGGCATTCATCAACTAGCCCGGCGAATAACCGCAAAAAATCTACCGTTTGCTTCCGACCTTCTAAGTCTGTATAGTCGAAGTCGGGCCTCACGCTATAGCTACCAGCCGCGAACGAACCATAAACTGGTAGATCTTGATGAAAAACCCGCTCTAGTTCGACTAAACCACTACAAAATGCGGCAAAACTGGAGTTTGGAATATAAACATCATCGCAAATTGGAACGCGAGCGAGATAGCCACTATCGTTCAAATAACTCATAACTGCGGTTTGAATTGCCTCAAAATCGGCATGGTTATTGGCATCTTCCTCAACGCGCAAGACATTATCTGGCAAAGCATGTAGGCAACGCTTGATATTCTTGGCGTTTTGTAATTTGCCCTGGTCAAAACCAACCATCACGAGTAGACCTTTGCCAAGTTTACGGGTGAAGAGATCAGATTTCTTGCCGGATTCGGCCGCCGCTTCAAGAATCCGCAAATCTACAACTTGCAATAAATATGGTTCAAGGTCGTAGGCAAAATTCAGAAACCGCTCAGCAACTTTTTGGTCGTGAAACGAAATCAAAAGGCGGTTAATATGAGTCGGGGCAAGCTCGACTTTTAGGATAACATCTGTGATAACACCCAAAGTACCTTGCGAAGCGAATAGTAGTGGCAGTAAATCAAAGCCGCGCCCTTCGTGAACATGTACTATATTGGCGTAACCAGCGGCATCAAACGGCTGCATGCCGCGGTCTAAGATTGTATCCGCCTGATCGTCTATGATGCGTTCAAGGCGACGATACAGCTCACCTTCGGTACTGCCGCTTGCAGTTTTATTATCAACAGTTCGTCCGCCAATAGGCGCGACCTGAATTTCTTCGCCATCCGCAAGAATAACTTCCACACGTTCGACTAGGCGCGTAATGCCGCCGTGTCGACGTGTATAACCGTCGGCTGGTGTACCAGCGATTAGCCCGCCAATAGTCGAGCGTTCATCACATCCAACTGGCAGCCAAAGCCCATGAAGGCGCAGAGCCTGATTCAGAGCACCTAGCGTAACGCCAGGTTGTACCCTCACCAAGCGACTTCTGGTATCGATTTCCTCAATATGATTGAGCTTCTTGGTCGAGAGAATCAAGCCAGGACCAATGGCTGCGCCAGTCTTATCGAGGCCAGTACCTCTAACAGTGATTGGCAAAATCAGCTCACGCTCGGCAAGTTGATGAATAAAACGAAGAGCGCCCTGAACGTCTGCAGTACTCTCCGGGAAAGCCACTAAGCGCGGCGGGATACACAAGATGGATTGATCGGTTGCAAAAGATCCCAAAATAGTAGCACGGTCAAAAACATTACCAACCATCTGTTTATTAAGATATTCTGCCAGTTTACTCATTGCCCACTTTTTCCTTTATATATTATAGCATAGGCTTTATACTTTTTGGGAAAACCGTGGTACAATAAATGGGCTATGACGAACCATCACTTGCGAGAAACTGCCCCTAAAAAGTGCTGGGTAGGAGAACAACAGAAGATTTGTTACGCAACACGCGAGGAGGCAGAGACTGCCGCGCTAGTGGCTGAGCATGATTACAATGCACCAAAACTTGAAGTGTATCACTGCGAGTTTGGCGACCATTGGCATCTTAGCTCGCACGGATAACTTTTATCATGGATTAGACACGGTAGCCTCCTTTTTATTTAATCGGCGCACTCCAGTGTTAGGAGCCTTCGGGATGATGGTCGATTGAATGGGCGTAGTACCGGCTGATTCGGTGGTTGGCTTGGCAGATGGGTTAGTGACTAAATCAGCAGTTGGCCCGGTATTTGGCTGAGATGATCCACCGGCATCTTCATCTAATGCTATCGTATAGCTAGTTCCTCGTCGACCGGCGGAAGAATACGGCACTAAAGTTAGCCTGGAGTTGTAATCTATATCTTCAATCATGAATTTGCCCTGGCCAGAAGTTGATTCTATAAAACCAAGAACTAGCTCGTCTATGATTAATAGAACACGGTCGGCGTCTGTACTGAAACTAACTTGTGCAGTGAGATCTTTATCAGTGTCAGCATGAGTTGCTCTGTCAATCTTCGTCTCACTGGTGTCAACTTCTAAATTGGCACTTGTGATTTTGGTGGCTGACCGGGGAGTTAGTAGCCCTTGAACTTTGACATAGGCAGAAGATACTGTACTATGCCCAGCACGGTCGGTGGCACGGACAAATACTTTTCCCTCAAAACGATCAAAAGTTTTTTCAACGATAGGCCCAGCGTTTTTTAATTCGTAGAGCCCATTGTCATCTAAATCCCAATCGTAGGTTAAATCTGGACCAGCGAATACCTGCGAATTCGAAGCGTCAAAGACGAAATGCGACTTAATTGGGCCTTCATAGCTAGTTTGCGCTAAATTGATGATGGGGCTAGGCAAAATAGCGGCCGTAGCTTTTTCGATACCGTTAGCAAGATTCAGTACTTGACCACCAGTCTGCTCGGCAACAGTACGATATTCATCGATATATTCTTTCCAGACTGGCGCAAAGATTTTAACACCGCCATGAAGCTTACTACTAGCAATAACATCGGCAGAAGTTTTACCGTCACGATCTGGATCGTGCAGACCGCCATCGGTTAAGATTAAGAGCGACTTTTTAGAATTTTCTGACCAGTTCAAAGCGTTGATAGCGTAATCCATAGCCGAGATAGCAGACTCATCATCGTCTTCGCCAGCGATTAGTTTAACGCCATCAATCGCTTCCCCAAGTTCATCCAATGTGCAAGTAAAATCACATAACTTTTTAGTTTCCGTGCCTTCAATCAAATCACGATAGGTGAAGTACGATACCCTGCCACCAGCCGCAACGACTTTCGCAGCTAACTTTTTTGCTTCCCTAGTAAGACGCCAATATAAATCCCCTCGCGCCATCGACCCAGTGATATCTGCAACGATAGCGACTTCATGGATGTTTTGATTAGCTTCGAAGCCATGATCTAGGCGATCCGCAAAAGCACTTTTGATGGCGCGGACAATACGCCGGGCGGCATCTAGATAAAGCCGATCCGACACATAGCTGATGTGATCTTTGATGCTGGAACCGGAACTGCACATAATATCGTCTTGATTACACCAAGTGCCGAGTTTCCCCGAGTAACCCAGCGGTTGATACGGTATGGCGGCACCCAAAATTCCGGCATAAGCGTAGCAATCCGGGACATACTCACGGTATTCAGAAAGGTTAAGACCGTAGCAAGCCTCTGGCACATAAAACTCGTCGGACTGTGGATGTGAGCCCTCCGGCAAATATAGCTTCGGATCGCCAAAAGTTGCTGCATAAATAATTCGATTAGCATTGAGATTAGGCAAGCTACGAGTGACTACCATGGCGCCCTGTGAGTAGCCACCCAGGACAAACTTAGTCTGCGGACAAGTGATGGCTTTTTGGTCCATATAGGTTTTCAGTCCCGACATTCCAGCTGAGACGCTTTCGCCGAACGCGTAGGCTTCGCCGCCACTAATAGCCGCACCGCCCAAGTTGATAATCCCTTCTAGATCGCCAGCAACACGAACGGCAGGGTATTCAAGCTCATGAAAGTGATAACTTAAGGATTGCACATCAAATTCCTTGTCCAGCTCGCTGGTTAATGAATCTTCCCAGGCACGATAAGTATCGCTGTTAAGACTTTCGCCGGAACCACGCGCAAAAATAAATTCTACGTCAGTGCAAGTTAATTCCGAAATCGCGAATGTGTTAGAAGGATAATAGCATGGCGCTAATGCGCACATGATTGCTAGTGCGTAGCAGCGAATCCGGAAGCGGTGCCGGGGTGGGCGTCGGACATCAAGTGGCGGATGTTTAAATTTGGTTATACGATAACAGGTGAAGTTGTGTCTTGGCATAATTTGTCTCCATTTATTGAATTTTGTCCCCACTCTATATCAAAAATGAAAATAATAACAAGCGTAAGTGGAATAAAATAGCATAAGCCATTTGGTATGACATAATACTATAATTTCTTGCAAGCAATAGTATTTTGGTAGAACAGAAAGTATGTATCCACTGCAAGCAATAGCATGATATTTATTGTAATTATCACAACAGTCAAAAAGACAATGTTGTAAGTATCACAACAAAAGTACTAATACGCAGCATAGTGCTTCGCTTATCTGTGGAAAACTATGTGGAAAAGTCTGTGGATAACTTATGGGGTGTTGTGAAGATTACAACAGAAAAAATATCGACCATTGCTGGCCGATAGTTTTACCATTCCCGAAGAGTTTACCAGTGAATCTCTAACTTGCCGTGTGCCTTCAAATATTCATTCGCAGCCTTAAAATGGCCATTACCGAAGAACCCATTATAGGCAGAAAGAGGCGATGGATGGGCTGACTCCAAAACTAAGTGACGATTCGTATCTATAAAAGATTTCTTGCTGCGCGCATCGCGTCCCCAAAGTAGAAAAACTAGATTGTCACATTTCTCGCTGAGGTGTCGAATAACAGCTTCTGTAAATATTTCCCAGCCCTTGTTGCGATGAGAGCCTGCTTTGTGAGCTTCCACCGTCAGAACATTATTGAGCAGCAGAACACCTTGTTGCTGCCAGGATTTAAGATTGCCATCTTTATTGGCGTGACTACCATACTCAGAGTCAATTTCACGATAGATATTAACAAGCGAAGGCGGGATGGGCTGAGTGCTAGGCACCGAAAAGGCTAATCCATGAGCAGCGCCAGGCGTATGATAGGGATCTTGGCCGAGAATTACCACCTTAACCTCGGCTAGGTCAGTCATGAAAGCGCGAAATACTTGTTGCTTGGCTGGAAAAACTTGAGAGTTAGCATAGGCCTCGTGAAGAAAGGCACTGAGTCTGCAAAAGTAATCTTTTTCAAACTCACTCTTCAAAAAGGCTTGCCAACTCTCATGCATATGATGATCTACTTCTTTTGTGACGGCTTGCGCGTTGGCTTAGTGGCTTTGGTGCTACCGGGCTTCTTGACTTTGGCGGGAGCAGATTTAGCTACTGGTTTTTTGGCGCTAGACTTTGTGGTAGCTTTTTTACTCTGACCACGGAACGGATTCTCGAGAGGCTTAGGAGTTTTATCAATAGACTCAACTTCTTTTGCCTTGGAGGGGCGGACGCAGCTAATAAGTAGGCCGGTTCCGAAAACAACCGAGAAGAACGATACAAAGACATTGACGCCTGGAACTAGCGCGAGACAACCGAGCAACAAGATACCAACGATCGCTTCAACCACGAAAGGTGCACGGCTGCGGAAAAGTTTTTCGACAGTAATATGCCCGAGCCATAGACCAGTAAAGACCCCCGTGAGACAGACGATCAAGAACCAAGCAGCTAGCAGCAATAGACCAGCTTTCATACCAAAGACAGAGATCATTAGAAGAATGGAGAGGATTGGTACCAGGGCCAAGAAACCAAGACCGCTCAAGAAATCAATTCCAAAGCGCTGAACATTTGCCTCGGCAGCAATACGCTCCTTGAGCTTCGGGAAAACGATAATAAGAATTAGCGCGACAATAAAGGTACCGATCGCCTCAATGGCTTGTGCTAGCCAAAGTTCCCCAGCCGACGCTTCAGTTTCAGCATCAACGTAAGTCTCAGTGCGCGCAATTGAAGCGCTGTCTAGGCCAGTAACTTGTGCGTTTTCATTATAAACTAAAGTCCCGAGGATTTTAACATTTTGGCCAAAGATAATTTGCCCAGCATCCAAATTAACATCACCATCGATCGTTACATTTTTGAAGGTAACCTTGCTAGCAGTGATTGCTGCATTCCCGTTCAAATCACTTTCGATGCGTACTTCGTTACCGGCCAGGTAAACATCTCGCCCGATTTCGGCGTCTTCGGCGAGGTGGACCAAATTACCAGCCGCGAACAAGTCCTTCTCGGTGGCGCCATGAATTTCGAGGATATTCGCCGCAGCAATATTATATTCTCCCGCACCGCGCACTTCCATGCGATTGCCGAACGAGAAAAGCAGGCCATCAGTCAAAGCCGAATTGACAACGTCATTACCGGCATAGAGCAAATTCTGACCGAATTTAATACGTGCCGCATCGTCGTCCTCTTCGTCAAGACCGAGGAAAGGCTGATCGTCCGCGGTCGCTACTATGTCTTTGGCTGGCGCCCCTTCGCGTGGTTCGACCGCCAAGGCTGGCGTAGCTACCACCAGCGAGACTAGCACCAGTAATAATGTTGCTATTAGCCCGATTTTGTAAGATCGTTTCATCTTATTATTCCTTTACTTAATATTTTTATCAAAATCAACATCGGAGATTTCGTAGCGACGGTGTTCGGCGACATAGTTGAGCAGCCGTGTGGCAGCCCAGCCGACAAAGGCTAGGATAAAGAAATAGACGAAGCCAAAGACCGTGAAGTCAGGTTCCGATTCAGTGAAGAGACTGAGAATTGCTGCACCAGCGCTCATGGAAGTGACAATCGTCAAGCTATTGATGGAGCTCGAAGTTACGTCTTCCTTGATACTATTGAAGAGCTTCTGAGCGGAAGTAATATAATTGGTGGTCATCTTCCAAATTTCGCGCATATAGTCGAGGGTATCGCGCAACGTTTCGTAGCGATAGCCTGAGATGGCGAGAAAATCAATTAAATCTTGGTCTTGTTTGGCGATACGCTCACGGGTAGGCAGATAGGTAGCCATCTGACCCAAACGACCATCAATCAGCGTAACAGTCTTGCGATACGATTCTAGCTTGGTGGAGAACTTGAGAATGTCCTTGCCCTTGACCCTGGCGCGGTCTTTGACCGTATCAATTTTCTCCCAAATAATCCGATGAAGATTTAGGTAACGATGAAGCTGACCCTTGAACTCCCGAATGAAAACTTGTTCTTCGACATAGCGCTCAATAGTGGAGAGCTTAGCCTTCTTATTATTGATGAAATAATATTTGTCGCCGCGTAAGACACTATAATTCTTATTATCAAATTCAAAATATTTTTGACGTTCGGTACGTGCAAGCAGAGCGGCAATTTCTTCGCGCTTAGCATTTTCACAGACTACGAAGTATGGATAGATGTTTTCGATATTGGCGAGCTCTTTAGGAACTGGCGCGCCAAGACTAAAAAGATAGTTAATGGCAGGTGAAAGGCGAGTTTCATAGTAATCTTTGAGGCGTTCGACGTCGGCAAACATCGTTGCTTCGCTGACTTGATCGGAGCCAACTACGATGAGACCGTCTTCAAAGATTTTCACGTGCACTTGTTCGCTAGTGAGAAAAGAAACAAATTCTTCGCCGGCTACACCATACTCGATGCTGCCAATACCAAGGTTTTCGTGTAGCTCCAAAAGTTTATTCTTGTTTAATTTTAATTGCGACGTGCCGTCACGCAAAAAGTCATAGACCTCCGAAAGGTGTAGCATGGTACGTTGAAACCAGCCACCGATATAGATACTATTGATCTTCATTTGTTACCTCACCTTAATACTTATTGCTATTTTATCATGGATTTGGAATTTCCACTAACTTTTTGCGGCTGCGCGTACCGCTTTTAATGTGGATTGAAGTTTTGGGAATATGAAAATAGTCAGAGAGTATTTTTAATAGTGCGACATTAGCCTGACCTTCAACGGGCTTTTCGCGAAGATAAACTATAAGTTCATTCTCGTTCGAGACGATGAGCGGACCTTTCTTGGAACCAGGTTTGACCGTAACATTATAAATCATGCTACCAAATCCATAATTTCTTGAAGATGTTCCAGCGTGGTGGTCAACTGCTGATTCAAATCGGAAAGACTTAGAAAATGATGGGCAAGATTTTGAGCGGGCGGAGTTGTGAAACTATCGTGAACTAAGCTAGGCAGAAAAGCTAGCCCGCCACGCAAAAGATCTTTAAAATCATTGCCAGTACGGCGGATGTAAAATTCTGTGACTTGCTCGAGCAAAAGATCACGCGTGGCAATGGTATTGCCGGTAAAAGTCGTGATGCCAAAAAGTGCGATGAAAGCTTTGGCCATTTTGAAAAGAATTTTTGGTGGCGCGACGTCATACTTAGTAAAAATACCAATCATATCAACAAAGAACTGTGTGACCGGAATTTCCTGAAAGCGTTCAATCTCGGCGCGCATGTCGGCAGTAAGTTGCTCAGTATTAAGACTATCAAAATGGCTTTCTTCTAATAAAATTTTTAGTAAATCGTCAGTATGCTTAGTATAAGAATCAAGAAAAAGATGTTGAATAAAATTAGTTTCTGCACCATCAAATTCAAAAATCAAGCCCATATCGAGAAAGCCAATATTCCCTGCCGCGTCTAGATAAATATTACCACCATGCGGATCACCATGAAAAACCACCGGCAAGCCGTTGAATAAAGCATAGAATGATAGGCGCAAGTAATCATTGATGGCGCGAACGATGCGAGATTTGTTAGTTTTGGTAAGCGAAAGTTGATTGATGGTTGGAGTGTCAATATATTCCATCATGATGACATTTGGAGTGCAAAGGTCTTGATAAATGTGCGGGGTAACAATTTTCTTAGTACCAGGAACTTGGCCATTAACACTCTCGGCAAAAGTTTGATAACGTTCTAAGTTACGTTGTTCACGTTCAAAGTCAGTTTCCTCACTAATCCAATCCGCATAATATTCCAGCGCCCGATCACTGCCAATGAGATTACGAAACTTTGCGAAGCGACCAAAACGATGAATAAGACGTTTAGCTTGACGGACATCGTGCTGAACACGTCGCACGACATCGGCGCGTTTGACTTTGACGGCGACCACTCGGCCGTCTAATAGGACAGCTCGGTGCACTTGCGAAATTGAAGCCGAGCCAAGTGGCTCTTCGTCGATACTTTGAAAAATTTCGGTGAGCGGACGTTTATATTCGGATTCTAGTTGCTGCTTAATTTTCGCAAATTCGATCGGATTACAATGGTCGCAAATTGTGGCTAGTTCAGCACGGTCAGACTCGGTAAAAAGTTGCCCAACATTTTGCATGGCGAGAATCTGCGCGAACTTAATATAGACTACGCCCATATGTTCGGCAAAGCGACGAATTGACTGGCCCGTGCTATGACGCAAAACAAAACGTTCAAATAGCATGATAAATCCGTAAAAATATAGCCGCACTTCACCTCCTTTGCTCTAGAATAGCACAAACTTGGGAAGATTGGTATAATTATGGCAAATGGAAGAAGATATTTTGATGCGAGTCCGAGCGGAATTATTGGAACGACAGGATTTGCCCTTTCAGGATTTCACAATGCGTGGCACACCAGGCGCCGAGAACGTGATTGGGGTGCGTATACCGGAAGTACGTCAAATCGCTAAGGGTCTTTGCCGCGGTGATTTTGATAGTTATTTGGCTGCCGAGCCAAAAGAATACTTGGAAGAAATTTTACTACATGGAATTATTATGGCGCAAGCCAAAATGGAGTTTGACGCAAGATTTGGCTGCATGACGGCATTTATCCCACGCATTAATAATTGGCTGGTTTGCGATGTGGTGGCAAATAGTTTTCGCATTAAGCCTGATCAGGAAGAGAAGTACTGGGAATTCTTAACGCAGTACCTTGATAGTAAAGATGAATTTGCAGTGCGATTTATGCTAATAATGATGCTCGATCATTTTCTCAAGGACAACTACGTAGCGGAGACGCTAGCCGTGGCGGACGCGGTAAAACATTCGGGATATTATGTGGAGATGGCGAAAGCCTGGTTGGTGGCAGAGGCACTCGTGAAAGATCGCGAGGTAGCAATGTCGTATATTTATGATAATCATTTGTCGGATTTCGCTTTCAACAAAGCAATCCAAAAAGCGCGTGAATCCTACCGAGTGAGTACACGAGATAAGGATTTACTACTACAGTTGAAGAGAAAGAAGAAATAGGGTATAATTTTACGTATGTCAAATGAAGTTGAAACAACTGTAAACGAAGCCAAGACTGCCGTTCCGGAAGAAACACACCAGCATAAGTTCTTGGAACATTTCAAGAAGGCTGGGAAGAAATTAGGATTTTGGGGTGGAGTACTTTTGGTGCTACATATTTTGTTTCACGTAGTGGAAGTGCTGATTTTGCCGGCGCTCTTAGTTTGGCTAGGGATCAAATCCTAGGCTAATAGTGTATGCTATAATGAAGATATGAGAACGCGAGGTTTTGAAATCGCCCACGGCTGGGAAGATAAAGATATTCATCTACCCAAACGCCAGACGGCGCATGCGGCGGCTTATGATATTGAGGCAGCTGAGGATACTTTAGTACCGAAATTTCGACTGGGCGTAAAGCCAACTTTGATTGCGACAGGTCTCAAAGCTTATTGTCAGCCGGATGAATGTTATTTCGTTTTTAATCGTAGTTCGGGTGCCAGTAAGGGCTTGGTGCTAGCCAATGGCGTTGGGATTATCGATGCGGATTATTATAATAATTCTGAAAATGATGGGCATTTTCGCGTAGTGGTTTTCAACGTGACGGATCATGACTTGCTGGTGAAAAAAGGTGATCGAATTGCACAAGTAGTGTTTCAAAAGTTTCTCACAACCGACGGAGACGCAGCAACGGGCGAGCGCAAAGGTGGATTCGGCTCAACGGACGCCTAGGCTAAGAGTCTGACTTGGTATCAGATGTATCATTAGGATTTTCAGAGTCGTCAGTCGGCTCATCGTCGATAGTTTTGATGTGAGGCAATACTATATATTGAGAAATTTTGCCACTGATGAGACCGTCAAGCAAAACGAACAGATAACCTCCAACCAATATTAAAATAGCAAATATCGACAGAAAAGTACAAAAGTCAGAAAAACCAAAGCTCTGCCAATCGAGAAAGCCTAACGGATAGGCTAAACTAGTATCGGGCGAAAGCGTAGCCGTCAGCACAATGAAGGCGGCATAGATGGTTGGTAAGGCTAACCAATAGAACGGGTAAATTGCATGCCAGTAGCCTTTGCGAACAAAAAGGAACCAATCTGCTAGCACTAGCGCAGGCAAGGTGCCGTAGAGCAAAGCTGCCGGTATACCGCTAAGCAAGATTATATCCCGATGCGCCGCAGCAAAAGCAAAAGATGTAAGGCTAATTAATAAAAAATTAATCACGAATAAGCCAACCAGCATAGGGCAAGGTACATAGTCGTAAGGGCGATCGGAAAAGGCCAAAATAGCCGCCGTCACAAGATAATATATCCCGGCTAGTAGTAGCACCCAGGCAAAGAACAGACGCCAAACAGCAGCGCCAAACAAAACAGAAGCAATCCAAAAAGTCACCAGGCTCAACCCGCCAATCAAGACTTTCATGACGATGGAAAAAGTTTTGCTTTCAATACGCATATATAATATATATTATATATCGGTTACGGTAAAAAGACAATTCTACGCCTGATGCGCACGATAATCAGTAATGGCGGTGTGCAGGGCTTCATGCCCGAGTACAGAACAGTGAAACTTATGCTTCGGCAGACCGCCGAGAAACTCTGCAATCTCGTCCGGGCCGATTGTGAGAGCTTCATCAAGTGTGCGGCCTTTGGCAAGTTCAGAAAGCGCGGAAGTCGAGGCAATAGCGCTGGCACAACCGTAAGTTTTCCATTTGAGATCCACGATTTTGTTGTCTTTGACCTGGATAAACATCTTCATTTGATCGCCGCAGACGGGATTTCCCACAATTCCCTCCGCATCGTGCGGATAGGCGGATTCATCACCCATCAAGAAATTGCGGGGACTAAGAAAATGTTCTTTAACAATGTCAGAATAGACCCACGAAGTTGGTTCAGTCATGTCGCTCCTTAATTTTAATCGTGCTCATTCCTTGCAGTCGTTTAATAATCCCCGGCAAAACTTGCATGACGTAATCGATATCAGACTCAGTAGTATCTAATCCAAGTGAAAAACGAATGCTGCTATGCGCCACTTCGGCATCGCCAGTAGTGGCCATCAGAACATGACTCGGCTGAATGTCGCCAGCAGCGCAAGCCGAGCCGGTCGAAACCATGACTCCTTCAGCGTCAAGATAGAGTTGGATTGATTCACCCTCTGCCGCTTGAAAACTCATATTGAGAATATTCGGTAGGCAGTCATTTTCCGGACTATTACAACTACTATAAGGAACTTCTTTTAGGATACGCGACTTTAGCTGATCACGCAGAGGCTGCACTTTCTCGGCAAAAATTTTATAGCTCCAGTTGTCCCAACACCAAGTAGCGGCAGCACCAAAACCAATAATGCCAATTGTATTGCTAGTGCCAGCGCGACGCTTTTGCTCCTGGTGGCCGCCGATGATGAGTGGTCGATACGGAGCACCCTTACGCACATAGAGCGCACCGACGCCAATTGGCCCGCCGATTTTGTGAGCGCTCAAAGTCATATAATCGACGCTGAGAGCTTTGACGTCAATTTTGATTTTACCAAAAGCCTGCGTTGCGTCAGTATGTAGCAAAATGTTGTAATTCCTACAACGTTTTGCAATTTCGGCGATTGGCTCGATTGTGCCGAGCTCGTTATTTGCGAGCATCACCGAAACTAAATCTACGTCCGCAGGAATTGACTCCGGATCGACTCGACCAAAACGGTCTACTGGTATAGTCTGGAATTCACCGGCACGCGCGTGCATCGATTCTAAAACCGACGGATGCTCAATGGCGCTCACGGCGACTTTTTGACCACGAAAAATTTCCGCTACGGTATTGTTAGCTTCCGAACCGCCGGAAGTGAAAAAAATTTCTTCTGGCTTAGCATTGATTAGCTGAGCGATGGCGGCGCGTGCCTCCTCGATTTTACACTTGGCGGCATGGCCAGCGCTATGCAGAGCCGAAGCATTGCCATATCCAGCTTCTAACGCGTCCAACATGGCCGCTTTTACTACTGGCAAAAGTGGCGCGGTTGCGGCATAGTCTAGATACACTTGTCGCATCAATTCGCCTTCCTTGCATAACGTATGATTCGATACGAGAGATCGTCAGTTTGGCCATTTTGCAGGACTTCGGCGTCATATAAATTATGGTCAAATTCCGGAAAGAAAACATTGGCCGGTTTTACGGCATCAACTTCAGTGAGATATATTTCCTCAACGTCGGGCAGATACATATTATAAAGACTGGCTCCGCCGATGATGAACTTTTTGCCCGGTAATGTTGCTAGATACTCGTCTAGACTGGCACGGTCGTGAAAAACTTTGATACCATCATTAGCTATTTCGCGGTGCGACAAAACAATATTTTCTCGACCGGGCAATGCACGACCAATACTATCGTAAGTTTTGCCACCCATAATAATTGCCCCACCCATCGTAGTTTCGCGGAAAAACTTTTGGTCTTCGGGAAAGCGCCATAATAAATTACCATCCTGGCCGAGCCCATTGTCCTTACTGGTACAGGCGATCATGGAAAGATTTTTCACTATTCAATCTCCTTAATCTCACCGGTGCCATATTCAAGATGTAGAAGTCGTTGATTACGAGAACCGCGGAATTTGAGCGTCAAATCACGTTCGGCGAGAATGAACGGACCATCAATCAGCGCATCAAGACTTTTGACTAACTCCCACTTGGCACCACCAATTTCGCGTAGCTGTTCGTAAGTATAGCCGGAAAAGGACCAGACATCCCAACTAAGCTCTTTGCGGCACCAATCGGCCAATTCCTTGCACTCTTCGGGCTGTTCAAATGGCTCACCACCACAGAAAGTGATACCAGTTTGCCCCTTAAAAGTGCGGAGTTGATTTTTGATGTCCTCGAGGCTAACTTCAACGCCACCGGCAAAATCCCAAGTTTCGGGATTTTGGCAGCCGGGGCAATGCCGATGGCAGCCTTGGGTCCAGAGGACGGCGCGAAGGCCGTCCCCATTGACGATATTATCTCTTTCTAGTGGACCGGATAATTTCATTTCTTCCCTGTCATGCTTTTAGCGCGGCTCTTGGCAGCTTCGCGGGCACACTTTTCTTCCTTGGTGTAAGTACCAGGAACATTATGCTTCACGCGGGCAGCTTCCTCAGCTTTCTTGGCGTCGTTCCAGCGTTCGAGTGAGCCAACGAGATAACCCGTGATACGGCGAAGCCGTTCGAACGGAACATCTCCTTCGTGGCGGCCACAGGATGGACAACGATCGCCAGCGATGATACCGGAATAGCCACAGACTGGATCGCGGTCGACTGGGTGGTTGACAGAGCCATAGCCAATGCCAGATTCCTTCATCTTGCGAATCACAGCTTCGAAGGCGGCGATATTCTGCGTTGGGTCGCCGTCCAGCTCAATGTAAGTGATGTGACCAGCGTTACAAAGTGCATGATAAGGGGCTTCGATTTCAATTTTGTCAAAGGCTGAGATTGGATAGTAAACCGGGACATGGAAGGAGTTGGTGTAGAAGTCACGGTCAGTGACGCCCTTGATCTTGCCGTATTCTTTACGGTCGATCTTAGTGAAGCGGCCAGCAATGCCTTCAGCCGGGGTAGCGAGCAAAGTGAAGTTGAGCTTGTATTTCTTGGAGTACATATCACAGCGCTCGCGCATGTGAGTGATGATATCGAGACCAAGCTCGCGCGACTCTTCGTCTTCGCCGTGGTGCTTGCCAGTCATGGCGACGAGACATTCAGCGAGACCGATGAAACCGATACTGAGCGTACCGTGCTTAATGACATCGCGCAGAGTATCGTTCCAACCAAGCTTGTCGCTACCAATCCAGTTGCCTTGCCCCATCAGGAATGGGAAGTTGCGCACATGTTGATTGGCTTGGAACTCGTAGCGCTCCAAGAGCTCGTCGCGCACCAAGTCCATTTTCTCGTCGAGATCGCGGAAGAAGCCAGTCCAATCTGCTTCTTCGCGAGCACCGGTGACGATACCGTATTTAATACCAAGGCGGACCAAATTGATAGTAGTGAAGCTAAGATTACCGCGACCGGTCGTAATATGATTTGACTCAGGGAAAATACTACCATAGACGCGAGTGCGGCAGCCCATCGTAGCAATCTCAGTGCGATAGTCGCCGGGCACGTAGCCCTCAAGATTGAACGGCGCGTCGATAAAGACGAAGTTCGGGAAAAGTCGCTTGGCGGAGACTTCCATACTGCGTTTGAAAATGTCGTAGTTAGGATCTTCGGGATTGTAATTGACTCCTTCCTTAACCTTCAAGATCGAGATTGGGAAGATTGGGGTTTCGCCGTGGCCAAGACCATTTTCGGTAGCGTCAAGAAGGCAGAGCGAGACCAAACGCCCAGCCGGTGAAGTGTCGGTACCGAAGTTAATGCTGGTGAATGGCACCTGCGCACCAGCGCGAGAATGCATGGTGTTGAGGTTATGGATGAAACCTTCCATGGCCTGCAAAGTTTCGCGTTCGACATCTTCATTGGAAACTTTCACGACTTTTTCAGGAATTTTAAGCTTTTTAGTGGCTTTTTCGTCACCATAATCAAGGGTGTCAGGAATATCAATTTTGACGGCTTTTTCAGCAAATTCGTTATATTTGGTGAGATTACGTTTCAGGGCTTTGCGGAATGACTTATTGACGCCGGGGGCCATGGCATAATCAAAGTTCGGGATAGACTGACCGCCGTGCTGCTCGTTCTGATTAGCCTGAAGAATGATAGCGGCAAGCGCGGCATAACTACCGATGGAATTAGGTGTGCGCAAATGACCGTGGCCAGTATTGAAACCACCATCTGCAAACAGACCCAACGGATCGGTCTGACAGCAAGTAAGCGTACCGGTGGCGTAGAAATCAAGGTCGTGTACATGAATGTCGCCATTATCATGAGCGGCGGCGTATTCTGGCTTCATTAGCAAAGTCTTAGCAAAAATCTTTGAACCTTCTGCACCGAACTGAAGCATTTTGCCCATGGCAGAGTTGCCATCAACGTTAGCATTGCCACGTTTAACGTCAGAATCTTCGCTAGCGTCAGCGACGGCGATAGTCTTATAAATGTTCATGAGGTTGGACTTGGCTTCACGGACGCGGTTGCGCTCCTGGCGATAGGTGATGTATTCCTTCGCGGTGCGCTTGAAAGCCGACTCCATCAAAACCTGCTCAACAATATCTTGAATCTGCTCAACGGACGGGGTGCGTTGCTTAATAGTCTCCTCGGCGCGTTTCAAAACTTTATCAGCCAGCTGCTGGGCACGCTCAGCCTTGAACTCCTCTGTTGCAAGACCAGCCTTGGCGATGGCCTCAGTAATTTTCTCGGGCTTAAAGGTAACAACCTTTCCATCGCGTTTAACGATTTTTTTGAACATAAAAAATACCTCCTAGTTTGTCCAAAAACTATATTTTTATTTTGATTGATATTCACCTGACACCATATCTAGTGTCTTGTAACCATTATAAGACGCTATATATAGCGTGTCAATATGGAAATTGTTGTAATTTTTAACTTCCTAACAGGGGTAATGTAAAAATTACAACGATTTTTGGATTTTGACCAAGTTTTTCTTGACTTTTTGATGGATGTGTGCTATAATGAGAGTATAGGGGCAACTCTATCGCACCTAACAGGAGATTCTTGGTTTTAAGGGCATACTGAAAGGGGGAAAAGCCATGAAAAACTATTTTAGAAATCATAGAAGACTAAATCGCGACGCAATGTACGACGGTTTCGCAATATGCAGACCCGGGTCTAGCCAGATTACATTCATAGAACCAACCAGACCTTTTCCTTTTTGGTTTCTGACATATCACTCAGTAAAACGCCGCATTACAGAACTCATGAAAAAAGTACGCAAATAATATGACATAAAACTCCCTTAGGGCCAAAAGACAATCTCCGACTCCTCGGCTGGAAAGCCGGGGTGATTTTTTGGCTCAACTTTTGATATAAATACTAATCCGTGCTTCGGCGTAGGTATGGGAAGAAATCATGGCGAGCCCGGCGATTTCTAGGACGGGCTGACTAGCCGGCGAAGAAAGCGCAAAAACGCCACCCGCAACTAGCAACGACGATAAACTTACAATTTCTGCAAAGTCAATTTTGCCATAAGGCGGATCAGCGATGATCAAGTCGAAAGGTCGCGGCGCTTTTGCGATAAAATCAGCAACTTTGCCGGCAAAAACCTCCGCATTATCGAGACTCAGATCGGCAAGATTCTGCTTGATAGCCGAAACCGCAGGGTGATGATACTCGACAAAGATCACTTCACTGGCACCGCGACTAAGCGCTTCAATACCAAGCGCACCGGATCCGGCATAAGCGTCCAAGACTCGCTTACCTGCTACATCTACCATATTAAAAAGAGCGTTTTTCTCGCGCGCGCCCATTGGATGCGTAGCACTGGAACGCGGTGAAACTAATTTGCGTCCTTTGAGACCACCGGCAATCACACGCAAGGTAGCGACTGCAGAATTATTTTTGGGCATCTTTTGCTTTCTTGTCAGCACGAACGGTCTTCGCTTTGGTGCGGGGAGTTTTCTGCCCAAACCCCGGATAGGCTTCGGCCGCTGCCGAGTACCAGCCTAGAGCAATCGCTTCGGCAATCTCGGGCAGGAGGATATTTTGCGTCTCGATCGCGAGTTCCGTCGTCCAACCATCCTTGCGAAAACGCTCATACATGCTAAGTCCACGCACTCGATCAATCGCTTCGCAGAGGTAAGACTCGAAATCGTTATTTTTTAGTCCAGCGACGTGCGGGGTTTTAATCATTCTTTTAAGTGGCATCGTGGCGGCAATCATCAATACGCCATATTCATAACCGACGTGCTGAGTCATATGGCCTTTGGCCCCCCAATAGAGCCAGTTATTGCGCAGGGTTTCAAAAACGTTACGCCCGTGCACCATGCCCTTGATCGGTTCACCAAAAACTTTTAGCATCTCTTTATCAGTCATCAATTCTTCTTTGACGGCTTCAAGCGGGAAATGATGAGCGGGTGTGAGACTATCGGTCACCATGTGAGCCATCCAGGCCGCTTCAAAAGCTGCTCGCACTTCGTTTTTGTCTTTGAGAGCCTTGATGAGATTGCAACGATGGTCGCGGATAAGTTCTAGCACTGAACGTTGATCAAGTTGCTCGTGGCCTTTTTGATGGGCGGGACCAGACTTTTCGAGCAAAAAGTCGCCTTTTTCATCCACCAGCATGTGCGAAGGTTCGTCTTCGCCGGGACTTTTGCGCTTAAGCCCGTCTGGGCCACGCGTACCCTCAAAATGAATAATCTCTTTGCCGCTAGGAAAATATTTATTACCAAGCAGCTTTGCAAGCGAGCGACGGGCTGCCAAATCCAGCCGTTGATGCGTGCCAAAAACACGACCATCCAGGTGAGAATTTTTAACAATAGTAGTAGTCGAATACATTTAATTGAGCGTCGTTAATTGTTGATATTTGCGAATACGAGTCGCTAACTCTTTATATTTTATCATATCTTCTGGGTGTTTGGCAAATGATTCGGCATGGCGGCTGGCCGCGGTGATGACCGCGGTATCAGTCAGATTAGCCACTTGCAGGTTCAGCTCGCCATGTTGCATTGCACCGTAAATCTCGCCGGGGCCGCGAATTTTAAGGTCAACTTCCGCAAGATGGAAGCCATCCGTCGATTTTTCCATTTCCCGGAGTCGACGTGAAGGCTTTTCGGCGGTAGTAAGAAGATAGCAACTCGCCGGTTGATCACCACGCCCAACTCGGCCGCGTAACTGATGCAGCTGCGCCAAGCCGTAAGATTCAGCATCTTGAATAATAATCATATTGGCATTGGGCACGTCGACGCCTACTTCCACCACGGTGGTCGAGACCAAAATGTCAATCTTCCCCCTAGAAAAGCGCTCCATGATTTCGTCTTTACTATCTGCTGACATCTTGCCATGCAGCATCTCGACGCATGCGTCCGGAAAAAGTCGTGCAAGCTTAGTGACTTGTTTTTTGACAGGAGTAGCGATACTGCGACCACCTTCCTCAATCGCTTGACAAATCCAATAAATCTGTTGCCCTTTGGCTAACATTTTGTGCATTTCTGGATAAAGTTGATCGGACTGCTGCAACTCGGGTAGGATTTTCGTAGTGATTGGCTGGCGGCCGGGTGGCAATTCGTTTAGGACCGAGACGTCCAAATCGCCAAAAACCGTCAGCTGCAAGGAACGCGGAATAGGCGTAGCTGTCATCGAAAGAAGATGTGGAGCGGTGCCTTCGGGAGATTTGAGTAGCAACTTTTGACGCTGACCTACGCCAAAACGGTGTTGCTCGTCGATAATGCAAAGCGCTAGATCTTTGAAATGCGTATTATCGGTCAATAAGGCATGCGTGCCGATTACGAGGTCGATTTCGCCCTGCTCGATTTGCTGCTTTAGCTCATTTTTGCCACGGGTCGCACCGGTGAGAAGCGCAATGCGAGGTAGCCTCATGCCATGATTTTTGGCCTGCAGGGCAGAAAATAACTTGACAAAACTCTCAAAATGTTGAGTAGCAAGGATAGCAGTGGGAGCCAGCAACGCCGTCTGACAATCGTTCATCGTCGCTTCGGCCGCCGCAATCGCCGCGACAACAGTTTTACCAGAACCGACGTCGCCCTGAAGTAGACGGTTCATCGGTACATCGCTACCAACATTTTGCAAAATTTCCCAAGTGGCCTGACGCTGAGCATTAGTAAGTCGAAATGGTAGACTCCCCACGATCTTTTTGACAAAATCCTGATGAAACTTGAGCGGCATGGCCCTGAGACGCTGATTTTCTAGCTTATTGAGCTTGGCGGCTAGAATTAACTCAAAGATTTCTTCGTAGGCGAGATATTGGCGACCCAGTTCAGCATCTTCGGGTGATTCCGGAAAATGCGAGCGATAAAGCGCTTCAGCCCGGGCGCCTGGACCGATATAATCCGGCGTTTTATCACCAAAAGGCAGCAAATCGGGAATATCAGCAAAGCGGTCGCGTAAGCCATTAATGATCTTGCGAAAAACTTCAGGTTTGATGGCAGACTTTTGCGAATAAATCGGTTGAAAGCCAGCACTATTACTTGCGTTAGCGTCCATGGCGAGTTGGGCGGAGGGGGCGGTGAGAGCGTAGCGACCATTTTTATATTCATATTTACCAGAAAAATAATATTCGCGATTTGGATCGAATTGTTTGGCGCGATAAGGCTGGTTAAACCAAACCGTGCGAATAGAACCAGTATTGTCGCTAATAACCCCTTCGGTGATAGTGAGGTTGCGCCGAGTCGTGCGCATGGCATGCAGATTACTGATTTTACCGCGCACTATTGCTTTGCCGGGGCGAAGCTCTGCAATCGGCACGGTGGTCTGATAATTCTCGTAGACACGCGGCAGACAGTAAAGCAAATCCCCTAGCGTACGGATGTTGACCTGTCGAAAAGCCTCGGCCGTCTTTGGACCGACGCCCTTGGCCTCCTCAATTGGCGCAAACATATCCATGAGAATATTATAGCACCGGGCAGATTGTTCAACAGGAAAAAAGACGGCGCAGGGCTGTCTTCATTCATCCAAAAAATTTCCGCGGGCCATGGCACTCGTAACGGTGGCGGGCAAATTCTTTAAAGCCACTTTCCTTTAGCCACTTTTGCAACTGCGTACTTGGCGATTCGACACTCCAGTTCCCACAGGTAGTCAGAAAAGCAAAGTAGCTGGTCTCGAGACGCCTATTGGAATCATCCATTGCGTAAATCGCCTCAGCAATACCAGTCAGAAAAGCCACCGCAAAAGTATTGCTTTCCAGCGACAAAACGTCCTTAAACTTCAGCACCAAGATAAACCACCCACCATCGTCCTTTATTGAAGCGAGCGCTGCACCGTTGTTATACACAATTACACCATTCTTCAAGGCATTCTCGCCTTGATCATAGTAGTCCTGTGCGTTCGAGAGACCTACGAGATAGTCCCTTGGTCGCGCTGCAATTTGCAGCTTCTGTTGAAGTTCCTCTTGGCAGAAGCCGGGTTGACCGAAGCTCAGTGCCAGCTCTAGCTGTGGATTACGGTCAGCACGGTTAAAACGACGCGTGCCAATCCCAAAGCTAAAGGGATTTTGGGCGCTTGGCAAAGTGCTACAAAGACGCTCGGCAACGGTTACCAATGCGTCAACTTCTTCCGGCAAGAATATGCCAGCTTGGTTCACGAAATCTTTTTTGAATAAAATACTTTGTGAACCTTCCATTTTTTCACCCCCTTTCGGTAAGATTTCAACAACTTCTATATTATAACATATTCTGGTGTTTTTTTGCGCTTTCCATGGCGCGCCACTCGGCAATTTTGCCGTGATGACCGGAGAGTAGGACTTCCGGCACTTTCATCCCCCGAAAATCAGCTGGCTTGGTATACTGAGGGTATTCAAGATTGTCACCATCGGAAAAACTCTCAACCTCGGCGGAAGTTTCGCCACCAAGCACTCCTGGCAAGAGCCGTGTAATTGAATCTACCAAAATCAGTGCTGGCAATTCCCCGCCAGTTAGAATGTATTGACCGAGGGATATTTGATAATCGCAAATCGTCAAAATTCGCTCGTCAAAGCCTTCATAATGCGGGCAGAAGATAATGTAGTGTTTTGGTGGCTGGTTCTCTTTCCGAAGATCATCAACTCCAGCAAATTGGCGCGCCAAAGTTTGATCCCAAGTTTTTCCGGCGGGGGTTGGGATAATAACTTTAGTCGTCGAGTCAAGCTGTTTGACGCTTTCAATCGCCGCGAAAGCTGGCTCGGGACGTAGCAACATGCCATCGCCGCCACCATAAGGCGTATCGTCAACCGAACGATGTGGTCCCAGCCCAAAATCGCGCAGATTTACGTATTTCACCTCGATAATTCCCCGTTCGCGAGCTTTATAAAGCATAGAACTACTGAGATAGGGCTCCAAAGCCTCAGGGAAAAGCGTGATAATAGTGAATTTAATCTGTGCCATGCCAATATTATAGCATAAAAATATTTCGTGCGCAAGACTCGGAAAAACCGGCCTTGCGACCGGTTTCTCTGCTGATGCGCGCCCACCCTAGGGCACATTGGTTTGTTTTAATCTGCTGTTTATTTTTGTTTCGTCTCCACACTCCACATATTTCAGCGGAACCCCGTGAAGCGTATCAGCTTAGTTTCATAATAATGCTTATGACTAAAGTTGTCAACGATTTCCGGTCAAATGTTGTAAATATTACAACATTTATAGAGGTGAAGATGTTGAAAAAGTGTGGTGAAATTTACAACATTCATAGTTACTGGGCGGCATACAAAAAGCACCTGTGGTGCGGGCGAAGAGACTCTAACTCTCGACCTCTTCCTTGGCAAGGAAGCGCTCTAAACAACTGAGCTACGCCCGCATCATAGATGCTTTTGAATCATTATAGCACTACTCGACAAATTACACAAGAAAGAATCTAACAATCTATCACGCCAATGAGACAGTCCCTACATGCTATCAAACGGCACTCTTGCCAATCTTTTATTATTAACCGCAATACATACAAATGCCATTATCAGCATAGCCATGATAATAATAAACGTACCACCATCAACAGAATACCAAATTTCTCCTGACGTAATCACCAAATTAAACCCTAACGCCGACTGGGCGCCCAAAATCTCTTGGTTCAAAAAGCTAAATGCTAAAACAGCCACACTCGCCAAACCAAATGCTAGCACTGCCGCCCCGGCCATCAGCTCTAAAAAGTAGCACAAGTAAACCGTTCGCACCTGCCCTATCGTCGCACCTAAGCTATAATATAACGCGATGTTTTGCTTATCTTGGTCGACTAGCCGAATACTCGTAAATATTACGACGACCGCCGCAATTATTCCTAAGACTACGGAAATGATATTAATTGCCATTCGTATCATATTTAGAATATACTGGGTTTCTGGCGATACTCCTGCTACGGTGTTAACCAAATAGGTTCGGTTCGGAAAATCTACGTTCATGAACTTACCCTTGCCTTGCCGAAAGTACTCATAAGCCTCTGTGCTACTATCAAAAACTGCTACAACCATATCGCTGTCGTCTATTGGCATAACAATACCACTGATTATCTCTTCGTCTCTCTGCCACTGCTTAGATTTACCATTATCTATTATAATTGGCTGTCCGTTCGGTGTGGTAATAAGCTCTAGTATTGGGTCCAGTAGATTATTATTAGTACGCTCTAGTTGTTTAAAAGATAAGTTGCCAACATGAAAGTTTCCTGAGCTTAATCCGACCACATAGTACTTGGCGCCTTGCGTATCGGTGAAAGTTGTACCAATTAGACTGTCGCGAAACTCTTCATAATCTTTCTGCTTTTCGATGACACTAGTAGATTCTGCCGGGAAACTTTTTCCTAGTAACTGCTCGCCCAGAAAAGTTGATACTAGTACTGGCGCCGCGTCGGTCGGAACTTTCGCCAAATCGATCTCAATCGCATTCTTCACGATATCTTCTGGTAGCACAATACTACCAAACGCACCAAACTTTTCTGCTTCGCCTAGCACTTTTCCACCGTATGCTCCAATATCAGCAACCATTTCTTGTCGTGTAGTCTGTGGTTGCTCTTCATCTATGACCATTCCCGCCATACTATTGGTTGCTTCAATAATCACCTTGCCATCAGTTGACCTATTGGCTAGTTCCATATAGCAATTTACCATCCCCTGAAACCACAAGTTAATAGTCAAAATAAGCCCAAAAATAATACTCATTACCGCCATTATAATTAGGTTGCGCTTAAAGTATATTTTGATATTCTTCAGGCTTATACGCAAAACATCTTTTGCCCGCATTTTAATCTCCTTTAAGTTTTTGTGCCGCCTTTTTACCTGAGAATTGATCTATGCAAAGCAAAAACGAAACTGGTGCCGCTAGAAACATACAAGCTATCGTTTCTAAACACCGCCAATTCACTCCAAGCAGTATCGGCAAAAAATATGGCGCTTGGGGGTACAAGGTCGTTAGCTGCTCTAACAAATAATTCCAGCCTACTGCCGTAGCAACCCCCGCAAACAGTAATGCTAAAATTACCGCAAATACCGCCGCCTTAACACATAGCTCTAATAAATATACAAAATAGATTAACAAGATTTGTCCTCTAGACGCGCCGATTGACCGATACAGGACAAAAGTTTTTGTGTTGCTAGCAATTAAGTGCGCCATTGTAAAAGCCAAAATAAACGCCGACACTGCCATCAGTACAACACTCACCGGCCAAATAAAATCTTTATTTTTGTCCCGAAAATATCGGTAAACACCAACTTGATTACTAAAAAGTTCCGCAATCTGATAATCGTCCGTACTATAATGCAGTTCTCTTGCATCCGCTTTACTATAATACTCATACGCATTTTTGAGATTAGAAAACTTCGCGATTACGACCGACTCTGGTATTTCTTCGCCAATTTCCGCTTTTTGCTCACTAGTGAGAGTAACAATTTCTCCGCCAAATTTCTGCACTCGCTCAAGCATTAAATTAGGTTTGGCTTTGTTGCCATAACTGCTCGCTAGATACACTTCACCTTTCGTCGCGTCGCCCGCATATCTTAGGACTACATTCTCCAGCCCTTGTACCACAAAAAGTATCGCCAGCAGTATCCCAAACAGCACGCCGATTGTAATAACCGTCGCTCGGCTACGCGTTCGATAAGCCGTGTATTCGCGACGCGATAATCTAAACAGCTCTTTGAACGTCATTTTCTACTCTCTGACCATCTTGTGTTGCTATTGTATTTGTTAGCTCACTCGTCACTGTGCCGCCTCGCACCGTTACGACCTGCGTCGCAAACTCTAGTACATCACGGCTATGGCTCGCAATAATAATCGTAATGCCCATCTGCTCGCGAATGTAATTTAAAATCTCAAGCACTGTCTTGGTATTTTCTTCGTCTAGATCACTGGTTGGCTCGTCTGCTAAAATAATTTTTGGATTCAACAACAAAGCTCTTGCGATACAAGCACGCTCCGCTTGCCCACCCGAAACTTCCTTTGGCAAAAACTTCAAGTTCTCCGTAATACCTAACATCTCAGCTAGTTGTTCTGCCTTTGTCTTGCGTTCTGTTTCCGGCATACCGGCAAACACTCCTGGTAAGACAATATTCTCAAATAGTGAGAATTGCGGCTGAAGATGTGACCCCTGAAAAATAATACCAATTTCATGACGATAAAAATTCGTGCGTTCCGCCACAGTCAGGCTACCAATGTCATTCCCGTCAACTATAATCTGTCCACCAGTTGGCATCTCTAATCCGCCAATCAAATTAAGCAAAGTGGATTTCCCCGCACCACTCTCACCACATAGGACCGTAAAAGAACCAGCAGGAATATTTAGATTCACATCCTGAAAAATTACTTTTTTGCCATATTGCTTTTTGATGTTTTGTAATTGAACTATTTCCATCCTTTTGCCTTTTCGTGGGGTTGGGGTGCCCACAAGAGCACCCCGATTACATTCTTGAGAGAGTTAAACTGATGTGCGCTAGGTCAAATTGCTGCAGGTATTACTTAATCCGTTGTGTCGTACGCCCATGCCTCCACGCTCGTGAAAGTAGTTTCTTGTGGCGCCGATGCGTTTTCGAGTATTACGCGATATTCACCCGACTGATTCGTTGCCCACGTCAAGAAACTCGGCTGACCATGAACATACACATTGTTTCTTGGATCGAACTTACGCTCAGAAGTTTGGTTGCAGGTATAACGATTTCCGACATTCTGCCATATACCTAAAAATCCTTTGCGCTGAAGTACAACTTCGTATGTTCCATTATTCGGCGATGTTGCTACACAGTAGAACTTGATGCCACTCGTGTTAATATTTGGTCCAGGGTTCATCTGACCCAGATCAACGATATATCTACCTATCACACTTTGATGCCAGACAAAGTTGTTGAAGCTCTTTGCAGATGCCGTCATTGTCATTATGGTACACAGCATTAACGCCGCCATTATAGTTGCGAACAGGCGCTTTGCACCTGTTTTTCTTCTTGTAACTACCATAGAAAAATCCTCCTTGTTGGAAAAAGGCGCACAGCACTAAATGCTCTCTCTAAGGATCATGCGTCTCCGCACATATTTGATTATACTTGATTTCTCAGACGAATCAATAGTGCTTTTGCTTATAATTAATAGTCTTCGACTAGGGTAAATTCCTTGCCGGCAATTGAGATAATCGACTCGGGTTCAGCGCCCTGAGAAGTCAATTCGGCACGAATACCGAGTTTTTTCATAATGTCGCGCAGGCGATTGACCGAAGCATAATTATCAAGGTCGGTGCGACGAGCAAATTTCTCAATTTTCTGTCCAGTGACCACAAATTTCTCACCAACTTTTTCGACTTTCCAAGAATTTGAGAGCTGGCTTGGCGACAAGGAGATAACTGGCACGGAAGCCGCATCGTCCTGGCTCGGTCGCTCGCTTTGGACGCCCGTCGTTACGGGGTCCATTCGCTCGAGCTCCGCCGTTGCTGCGCATGACCTCGTCAGGTCGTCGCGGCCCTCAACCCCGTCACCTACTTTCTTTGCATTGATTTCGTCCTTCAAAGCTCGCAAAACTTCGTCGAGATTCGTTCCGGCTTGGGAAGAAATTGCATATATTCGAGCATTAGGATTGATCCTTAGAATTGCAGACTTTTGCATCGTGATGATCTCATAATCCAACCCTTCACATTTGGTAAGGGCGACAATCTCCGGGCGGGCGGCCAAATCGGAATAGCGCTCCAGCTCGCGTCGAATCGTCTGATAAGCGACGCCGGCATCTTCGTCATAAACGTCGATCAGATGCAGCAAAACCGCAGTGCGGTCAACATGACGCAAAAAGTCATGACCAAGACCCTTGCCATCGGCAGCACCTTCGATTAGCCCCGGGATATCAGCAATGAGAATATCCTGACGATCAATTGTGGCAACACCAAGTTGCGGTGTCAAAGTCGTGAAAGGATAGTCAGCAATCTCTGGTGTGGCATTAGAAATGCGCGAAAGAAAAGTGGATTTGCCAGCATTCGGCAAGCCGACTAGGCCGACATCGGCAATTAGTTTGAGTTCAAGTGCCGCTTCAAAGGCTTCGCCTGGTTCGCCAACTTCGGCGATGACGGGCGCTTGACGAGTGCTGGACTTAAAATGAGCATTACCAAAGCCACCATCGCCACCTTTAGCAATAACGGCTTCCTGTTGATCGGTTGCCAAATCGGCCAGAAAAACCGTTTCGATTGACCCATCTTCGGCGGGCACGATTTTCTTTACAATAGTGCCAACTGGCACTTCGACGATGAGATCTTTACCAGAACGACCGGCGCTGCGCTGTCCGGAGCCATTTTTGCCATTTTCGGCGGTTATCTCGGGGTTGTAGCGAAAATCCAGCAAAGTGTTCGTATCTTTGTCGGCACGAAAGATGATGGAGCCGCCCTTGCCGCCGTCACCCCCATCCGGGCCACCTTTGGGAATATAAATTTCATGACGAAAGGAGACGGCACCATTGCCACCATCACCGGCCTTTAGTTTAACTTTCGCAGTGTCGACAAACATCGTCCTCCTAATGAATATAGTTGAAGTTACCAACCGCGCTAGCCGGAATCGTCGACTCGTAAATTACATTGAGCTGATAGCCGTAGTTCATTTCGCGCACGGTGATTGAACCGTCACCATTAATGCCCGTGACAATACCGACGTGGCCGTACCAGCCAGCCGTAGTCTGGAAAATAGCACCATAAGACGGGGTTTTGTCAACTCGCATACCAAAGTAGCGAGCAGCATTGGCCCAGTTATTGGCATTGCCCCAAGTCGTAGCAGGGGCAGGCAGAGCCATACCATTGGCCCAGCGCCACCACCAAGCATAGTAAGTACAGTTACCCCAAGCCATCGTATTACCGCCATCAGCCGTGACTGGCTCATAGATTCGATGCATATTTTGACGGTCGGAAGCAGCACCATAGTAGGAATAGTTGTAAACGGGGATGTATTCCGGGCGCTCGGTCAGCGGCAAGACGCCGCCCGGCAAAACAATCTTACTGCCAACCACAAGGCCGGTACTCTCAAGGTCATTACGAGCAATCATCTCCGCAATATTGGTATTATAGCGCGAGGCAATTGACTGGTAAGTATCACCAGTCTTAACTCCGTAAACAATGCCTGGGGTGGCGGGCAGACTCAAGACCTGACCAACCGAAAGCTCAGTTCCCTTGAGATTATTTGACCAACGAATTTGATCTGTGGTGATACCATAGGTGGCGGCAATAGAAGCCATCGTATCGTCAGCATCGACGATATAAGTGACGACACCGCGCGGGTTTGCGACAGGCGTGTAACCCGGTTTCTCAATCTTATCGGCGCTAGTCTGAGCAATGTCGCGCAAAACCGCCGCCGAGACGTAGTTGCCAGACACGGCATCAGTGGAAGCTAGATTCATAGCACTAGAAAGCGAGGCTACCACATAGAGCTCAGAGAGCTGATCGGCAGTAGCACCATCGCTGGCAGCGATATTGGTCATATTGAGCCCAGAGGCGCCAGAGGCGGTTTTATCCTTGGAGCCAAAGGCTGCAACGGCCAAAATCAACACCGTAGCCGCAAGATATGGCATCACACGGCTAAAAGCATGCCAAAATTTATGTTCTTTATCCTGTTTTTTACGCATAATTCATCTCCCCCTATCTCTATTATAGCACATTATACTGATTATGTCTATACTTATAAGGCGATATTACACATTTTTTGGCAATAATTCTCGATATTGGCCTGGTGGCCGGCGTCGTCAGCGGCATAATACATCTTGCCATCGTCACCGGTGAGGAAGAAGAACATATCAGCTAGCGATTCGTCAGGGCTGGCGACTGCTTCGAGAGCAGAAATGCTAGGATTCGCAATCGGACCATAGGGGAGACCGGGATTTTTGCGGGTATTATAGGGAGAATCAATCTCGAGGATACTGGCGTTGTCGGTATAAGTGGTGCGGTCGGGGTCAATTAGATCGGCGGCGTAAGCGGCGGTAACATCGCTACCAAGGTTCATATCGGCACCTAGACGATTATAGAAAATCTGTGCAACTTTGGCCATATCGGCGGCATCGCCAGCTTCACGTTGGACAACTGATGCAAGGGTAATTCCCTGGTAAAGATTGAGGCCGTGAGCGGCAAATTTAGCCTGCAAGTCCTCTTCGCGGATGATTTTGGCGAATTCTTCGATGAAGCGGCCAATCACCGTCTCGGCATCGTCATCAGTGAAAAATTCGTAAGTTTCACCATAGAGGTAGCCCTCAAGCGAGGTGGCATCCTCAGGATAGCCCTCAAAAACCCAGCCGTAATCCTCTTTACTATAATCGTGCGCTAGAGCTGTTTCGACTTCTTCCTCGGTGTAGCCAGCAGCAATGAGATTCTTCTGAATATTCATCATAGTGTCGCCAGGGAGCACTGTGAAGCTAAAGACGCTATCGGCACCGTGAAGAAGGAGCTCGGTAATGCGCTGGACAGAGAGAGATTGATTGAAGCTATACTCACCGGCCTTCAAATGTTCGCCGTGAGAATTAAGGCGGAAGTAAATTTGAAAGCTAAGTGAATCGCGAATGAGATTAGCTTCCTTTAGCTGACCCGCAACTTGAGAAATACCGCTACCAGATTCGACCAAGAAAGTGGTGGGGCGGCAAGCGTCGGCGGTATTGTTCTCGCTACAATCGACCTCGGCGACTGGGCGGAGATTATGAGTGTAATAGATGAAGGCAGCGACGCCGGCAAGTACCAAAAGCACCAAAAGAGTCAGCAAAACGCCAAGAAAACCGTGGCGACGCGGGCCTTTGCCTTTGATGGTTTTACGACCGGCCGCGGCAGCGCGCGAGGTGCTTTTGCCAGTTTTTTCCTCGAGAAAATCTTGCAAGATGATGGCAGCGGCTTCGGAATCAATATCACCTTTTTTGGTGGCTTTTTTGCGACCTTTGAGACGCTTTTCGGCCTCAACAGAGGTAAGCGATTCATCCTGGAAGCAGATCTTGGCGTCCGGAATTTGGCGTTTCAATTCTTTGGCAAATTTGCGAACATAGAGGCTCTGCTTGGTTTCATTACCTTCATTGCTACGGGGCATACCGAGGACGAAATTATCAATATCCCAAGCGCGCGCTAGCGAGGAGATTTTCTGGAATTCTTCCCCGTTGACCTCGATAGCGTTATAGGGGATTGCGATGCGGACTTTGGAATCGGCTTTGGCGACACCGATGCGCTTTGTGCCAACATCAAGAGCAATTAACTTCATCTCTACTCCTCACCCTCAATAACGATGGTAACTTTGCCGCGGTCATTTGGAATTTTATTAACCCAAAAGAAGGGCGTGCGCACTTCGGCCGAGCTGACACCAGTGATAAGCCGGAGCTCGGACTGGACTTCGCCGGTTTTGCGACCTTTAGCCTTCTCGAAAATTGAGTCTTCAGTGACAACTGGCCCGATTGAAACGACCGCCTTAAGACGAGCCGCCTCGTCGATGCTGGTAAAGCGTTCGAAATAGATTTCGTCGTAATCGTAGACCTTGCGATCGTCACCCAGGCTGAGTTTGTGCTTAATATAGTCCTCAACCTTGGTGCGTTCAACCATATAGACCGAATAAACGACTTTGATCTCGGCTTTGGGCTTGGTGCTTTCGCCAATTACGTCGCCAACCGCCGGGGTAGAGCTTCTGTCGGTGATATCGGCCTTAAAGCTACTCTCGATAGCAATCATATCTTTCGGAACGTCAGCAAAGACCATTTCGCGGCCGTCCGTGGTATGATCGGCGAGCTGAGTATCGGCGAATTTGTCGACTTCGTCCTGACCGACGACCTTTTCCATCTTGGTGGTGCCACCAGAGAAAGCCATAGAATTACTGACAGTATAGAGACCTTGATAGGTGTGCCAGGTTTCGGAGGCGGAAATGTTGTAATCTTCCCCACCTTTTTCGGCTTCGACGGTGACATCAGCGGCGAGACGGCAAGCCTTGGTAAGCGATGAGCAGCCGGCTGGCAGATTATCGCCGTCCCAAATCATGGTATTATCGGTCGTGGAGACGAAGCGCAGGCCGCTATCAGTGGTAAAAGTATCACCCTTGTTCACAACAATCGAGAATGGCTCAGCAACTTCGTTGCCAACCTTGGGAGTAAATGTCGTACTGACGGTAACACGGCCGACGGCTTTATCACCCTTGTTCTCCTTGGTGTTGCTCTCGAATTCACCGGAATATTTTTGCTCCAAAGTTTGCTGTTCGGCGTAGAAAATCCCTTCCTCGATGTTTTCTTCCCCAGGCTCGGTAGTAAAAGAGATGTTTTCGGAGAAATTTTCTGGAGTGCTGCTAATAGCAACCGTGATGGTAGCAGATGGGGCAAAGACAAAGGCCCAAATCAAAACTAAGATTAGCACTAGCACAATCGGAGTGCCAATCATGATCCATTTGCGATATTTCTCAAAGAAATTATTTGATTCGGAAGGATTTTTGGTGGATTTATTGCCCGTGAGGCGTGATTTAAGGCCAGATTTTTGGCCTTTCTGGCCCTTACTGGCAGCTTTCTCAAGGTCCTCGTCGCTGAGGTCGATAGTGTTAGCGCCTTTATCAGAACGCTCACCAGAAGCCAAATCTGCGTCTTCTAGGGGCATTTTTGAGGCGGTTTTAGCGTCTTCAGCCTCAAGCTCGCCGCCCAGTTCAATCTCTTGACCATTAGCAGAGATGGATTCGGATTTATTGCGGGATTTTTTGCCCTTGAGGTCGGTCTCGTCAATTTCATCTACAGCATCAGCAGCTTCGGCAGCGCGAACGTTAGCCTCGGTCGGGATAACCGGGCGAGACTGCAAGGTCTTCGCAACAGGGATACGAGCCGACATGGCCATTTTGACAACGGCCGGATCCTGAGTGACAATCACTACAATCTTGTCACACTCTTTGGCGACGCGCGCTACCAACTTCATATTCACTGAGCTACGGAGTATGGAGCTTTTTTTCGGGGGCACAAGGGCCACAAGTTTTTGTTCGGCCTGCTGAAGCTTGGTGAGGATATCAGTGATATCATCCTCCGCCTCCAAATAAATCACTTCCTTGTTCATATATAACCAGTTTATCACAAAAAACGCGCGCTTAAAACGCTTGAAATTCTAGGTTTTTAGCATAAGCCTATTGACTTTTTTGGCATAGTGTGCTATAATGAGAGAGTAGACCCAAAATTGGGGCGATTTTGGTGCGAAAACTCCGGCGCCCCTCTGGTCGAACTTTAAGAGGTGCCAATTCTTTGTCCAAATCAAGGAGGTGATAAAGTGGACACTAGGACAATTTTGATTTTGGTGATACTGTGGTCGTGCGTTCTGCCGCTGCTGATTGGCGACGCTACCGCTTGTGGGACAGCAAAAATAGTGGAACAACGTAAAGGCCGCAACCGTACCGCGGACTACTTTGTGGCGGGGATGTGTGCGCAGCCACGGGAGGCGTTTTCCTTCATGTTTGACCTGCCGATGCTGGAATATGACACGTTAAAACTCGTGCCCTATAGCAACCGACGGGTGAATTTTGCGAAAATCACCGAGGCAATTCTGCAGGACGCGGTGGATCACAAGTATCAGAAGGTGCGGATTTTTGTGATTTCGGTCGGGGCGAGCGTGGCTCATCTTGCTGGCAAGCAAAAGGCAGCCGGTAAGGCACCGGGGAACTTTGAGCTGGAGTGCTATCTGATTAGTCCGTGCCAAAGCGCGCAATTTTTGAAGCCAAAGCTGAAAACGCGACTGACCAAAACTTATCCGCTGATGGTGGTGCTACTGATGGTGATGGGACCGCTGGCCTTCGTGCCGATGGTTCCGGCGTCTGGGAGCTATTTCTCGCTGGCGTTGGTGATCAATCAGGTGGAACGGATCCTCTCGCACCCGACTGTTTCACTCAGCCACCGCCAGTACGTCAAGGGCATAATCCTAAGCGACAAAGATGAATTTTTGGACAATCAGTCAATCCATGCCCTTTACGCGCAGCGACCGATTCTCTACGTCCGGAATGTTGCTCATGCGCGTACCATTGACGCCGCCGACAAATACCGTTCAACGATGGAACGGCTACTAAAAATCCTTGCTCCTTAGGGCAAGGATTTTGCTTTTTAAGGCTCACGGCGTGTTATAATAACCATAATGGGTTTATTCAGAAAGAAACAAAAACCAATTAATCCCTATGCTGGCATGGTGGACTCGGCGGCTTTGGCGCAGCGAGCGCTCGACTTTATCACGGAAGGAGTCTTGCTGGTTGACGAGGGCGGAATGATTCAGTTTGCCAACCCGGCGGCCGCGATGATGACTGGATACAATTCGCCAGTGATGCTGACCGGGCTAGATTATTCATTGATTCTGAGACTTGAAAACGCGGACGGGGCGCCAGTTGAGATGAGCAAAACCGATATTTATACTGCGCTCAAGACTAACCAGCCACTAACAACGCGGGAGTATTTGCTAGTATCGGCACAGGCGGAGCACCGAATTGCGATTGCACTCTCCATAATTCCAACTGGTGGCACGCATGATTTTAAGATTATTACTTTTCGCGACATCACCAAGGAGCTCCAAGAGGAGAATGAACAGGCGGAATTCATCTCGACCGCTTCGCATGAGATGCGTACACCAGTAGCTTCGATCGAGGGATATCTTGGTCTAGCACTCAATCCGCAAACGGCAACAATTGACGCGCGAGCAAAGCAATATCTTGAGGCGGCTCACTCGGCCAGCCAGCACCTCGGGCGGCTCTTTAAGGACCTGCTCGACGTAACGAAGCTTGATGATAAGCGGTTAAAGGCGCATTTGGTGCCGGTGGACGCGGTGGAGATAGTACAGAAACTAGCAGCAACTCACGAGAAGGAATTCATGGCGAAGAATCTGCACTATACTTTCGGCGCCAATGAGCCGGTGGGAAGTTTTGACAAAAAGCATATTGAGCCGAAAGTTTACATGGCAGTTGACCTAGACTTTCTCAGAGAAATTTTGGACAATTTAATTGGTAATGCTATTAAATACACCCCCGCGGGCGGGCAGGTTTGGGTGAACGTACGTGGAGATGGCGACAAGGTATTGATTAATGTGACTGATACTGGGATTGGAATTTCAGCCGAGGATGCGGCGCACGTTTTTCAGAAGTTTTACCGGGTTGATAATTCTCAGACTCGTCAAATTGGTGGCACCGGGCTGGGGCTTTACCTCGTGAAACAACGGGTGGAGGCTTTGCACGGTCGAGTGTGGGTGGAAAGTGCTTTTGGTCAGGGCTCGACGTTCTTTGTTTCCCTGCCACGGCTATCGGCATCGGAGTACGAGAAGATGTCAATCGCGCAGGCGAATCAGCAGATGGTGCAGCAATTTTCGGCGGCACCGACACAAACGCAACCAGTAGCGCCCGCCCAGTCAGCACAACCGGCTACGATGCCAGCAGTCCAACCAGCGGCGCCAGCCGCTAAGCCTGTTATGCCACCAATGTCGGCGGGTCAGCCAGCGGCAGTGCCGATTCCGAATCCGCAGACCATTGCTCAGGCAGTAGCCGCCGTGGGGCCAGCCGCGCCAAAACCAGGAATAATAACATCAGGGCCGACAGCCCAGCAAGGAGGTATTAATGAGTAAAGTGATGATTGCCGAAGACGACGACAGCCTGCGCGAAATTTATAGTATTCGTTTGACAGCCGACGGCCACGCGGTAGTTTCGGCGCGCGACGGCGAGGAGGCTTTGGCGGTGGCAGTGCGCGAACGGCCAGATTTGATTATTTCTGACGTGATGATGCCAAAAATCAGCGGCTTTGATATGCTGGACATTTTGCGCTCGACGCCAGGAATGGACGGCACGAAAATCATTATGATGACGGCGCTCTCGAGCGATGAAGAACGCCAGCGGGGCGAAGCATTGGGCGCGAATCGTTATCTGGTGAAATCACAAGTTGGGATTGAGGATGTGGTGAACGCGGTACACGAAGTGCTGGGTGATCGACAGGAAGCACCAGTGAGTCCAGCTGCACCCGCGGAACAGATGCCGCCAGTGCAACAAGCGGTGCCAATGAACCAAACTATGCCTGCGGGGCAAGTTCCGCCGATTGACCAGAGTGCACCGATGAGCTTATAATTAGGCTATGGATTCAGAAACAATACGCCTGAATAAGTTTTTGGCGGAGCGACTAGGAATTTCGCGGCGGCAAGCCGATGATGCGATTGCAGCCGGCAAAGTCACCGTGAACGGTGAAGCGGCGAGCCTTGGGGCGCGAATTAGCATAAATAGTATTGACAAATCTGACGAAGTGTGCTACAATGGTAGTAAGGTAGGGGGTGACGTGTCTTACATCTATTTAGCAGTCAATAAACCAGTTGGTTACCTCTGTTCGAAGCGTAGCCAAGGAGATTTTCCAACGATTTATGAGCTGCTGCCGGAAAAATACCAAAAGCTAAAAACCGTAGGGCGACTAGATCGAGATTCTTCGGGACTAATTTTACTGACCAACGACGGGGATTTTGCCTTCCAGGCGACACATCCGCAGTTTCATAAGACGAAAGTTTACGAAGTGGAGCTGGACCGAGCACTGGAGCCACTGCATCAGCAAGAAATTAGTGATTTTGGGATTGAAATTGGTGATGGCGTGTCAAGACTGGGGCTGATGCGACTAGATGATAGCCGCAAAAAATGGCAAGTGACGATGAGCGAAGGGCGCAATCGACAGATTCGCCGGACTTTTGCGGCGCTGGGATACGAGGTAGTGAAACTCCACCGGGTTCAATTCGGCAAATATCAGCTCGGGGGGCTTGAACCGGGCAAATTTGAAGAAGTTAAGAAGATTAACTAATTTTGGAGCAATTTGGAGAGTTTGCTACGCAAACCGCCGTCGTCAGGAGCGCCGACTAAAGTATCAAGGGCAACCCGGAGCAGGCCGAGCGCGGTAATGAAGCTAGAATCAAGCGTAGAGCCGGATTCATTCTTGATGCCGGGCATATCGCTGGCGCTAACGAGATGAACGACTGGACGACGGGCGAAAGGCAGCTCCTTGAACCAGTCAGTCGTGGCGAGGACATCGCGTAGCTCCGCTAAACCAGCGCCACCACCACAAAGGAGAATCTTATTCGGCAAAAATTCTGGTAGTTGGAATTCTTCGAGGGTGATTTGGACGCCGGAGAGCCAAACGGCAAGGTTACGCTGAACGGCGAGAGCCATGGTTTCTCTGAGATCGGCGGGGACTTTGCTAGGGTTAGAGAAAGACAATTTATATTCTTCAGCGGTATCAAAATCCACACCTAGCGCCTGGGCGATTTGATGAGTGAAACTGCGACCGCCGATACCAAACATCTTCGTGCCCTCGACCCCGCCGTCATCGACAACAGCGATATCGGTCGTACCACCACCGATATCCATGACGATGCCCGAGAAATTACTCTCGAGATCATCACCAAGACAAGCACGACAAACCGCGAAAGGCTCGACTGCCACCGCGAGAAGGTCAAGATTTAGCTCGGCGCAGACTTTCTCGATGGCAGAAATATGGACAAGTGGTGCAAAGGCGGTATAGAACTGAATCTCAACATCGGTGCCTTTGAAACCGATTGGGTTGGAAACTTTGTAGCCGTCAATCGTAATAGAAACAATGGCGGAATTGATGAGGCGAACTTCGACATCGGGATTATTAGTCTCGTCGGCGATTTCCTTGCGGGCGCGCGCACCGGCTCGGCCCTGGACCTGCTGGATGATGAGCGACATTTCCTGCTCGGAAAGAGGCTTATTACCATTCTTGCGACGATAGCGAATGGTGCTGGTATTGCCTTTGATGAGTTCTCCAGCCACACCAACCACGGTGAGCTTAGCGGAAATTTCGGCGCGACGCTCAGCTTCGTTTAACGCCTTTTCACAGACACCCACCACACCCGGAATATCGGCAATCGCCCCAGCATACATATTGTCGGGAGCTTGATGTGCTTTGCCGACGCCAATGATTTCTAGCTCGTGATTCGGCAACTGCCGAGCAATGACGGCTTTGACAAATTCCGTACCGATGTCGAGAGCAAGGATAGTGTCGCTGACTGGGCGTTCAAAACTTGGCGCATCGGGAATCGATTCGGCTGGCATTTTGCTAGTAGCGGGAGATTTGGCAACAGGTTTTTTAGCTTTGTTAAATAAGCCCATATCGCTCCTAGATAAAGATTGCTCCGGTGCTTTGGTTCAAGTAGGAATCGTCAAGGCCATAGAAGTATTCGCCGACTAGACCAAAGACTTCTTCAAACAGATCAGTGATTGGATGATAATCGGTTGGTGCAGTTACCTCGACAGCGGCATAGTCGAAGCCGAGGTCAACGTTAATTTCTACATCGCCGCTCTTGGTTTTAAGTTTAATACTATCCAGACGATGGCCGAAGTCGGAAATCTCAAGATAAAGCTGGTGATCGTCGGGAAGGATTTTTTCAAGATCCTTGGCCTCGACTTCTGGGAAATCGGAAGTCGAAAGGTGATCGAAATCGAATTCATCGGCAAGGTTATTGTAGCAAACGATAGCTTTTTCAGCACCGGCAGTTTCGGGCAAAGCATTAACAAAATCCGCCATTACTGCATAATCAAGCGCGACCTGGTAGCGAGTGTCGCCAGACGTGTCAGCAGCTTGGTCGGTCTTGGAAATTTGGATGAAGCGATGAGCGTCGTAAAGTTTGGCGAGGTCATCATTCTCCTGAGTGGCAGACAAGGCACAATTATAAAAGTCCGTGATCGGGTCGGCGATAGAATGATCGAGATCCATTTCGTCAAGGACATCGCCAAGGGAAATTTGCCAAGTTTGATTGTCAAGCAATTCGACGATGGCGTAGGCAAACTGCCCCATGTCATCAAGTTCGTCAAGATCAGCGTCTTCGGCAGAGAGCGCTTTATCGATAGTCTTCGACAAATCGCCAGTCTTGAAATAGATCGTGCCATCTGAAAGTACCGTGAAGCTGAGACCAAGCGAAATTTCGTGATCGTCTACTATTTCATTATCGCGATCGCGCTCAGAGATATTAAGATTGGCATAAGTATTAACCGGCAGGCGCATAGAAGCGGATATAAGTTTGAGCTCAGCAACGGTAATATTGCCGTCCTCATCGGGCTCAGAGCTGGCAATGCGGACAGTGCCGCTCGTCGAGACATGCTCGGCAGAAACGAGCTGGCGCACAGCATCATAGGCGACGACTTCTGGGCTGTTATAAATGCAGAAATACCAAGCAGCGAGCGCGCCACCACCGATCAAGAAAAGCAGAAAAATCACAATGCCGATGATGATACCGACTTTGTGCTTCTTGGGCGGATTCATGACCACAGTGACAGGCTGATCGCCGGCTTGGCCAGTGACGATAGTAGCATCTTTATCAACTTCTTGAACTGGGATGTTCTCTTCTGTCGTGATAGTCTTATCGGTCTTAGTTGTTTTTGTAGTTTTAGTGGTATTTTTGCTGTCTTTTGTAGGCTCCATGTCCCTCCTTTGTTTCATTATAACATACACGACACAATATGTGTTATAATTTGGTTATGGATAAGTTTGTGATTCGAGATATCAAAGCTCGGCAGGTACTTGATAGCCGAGGTAATCCGACCGTGGAGGCCGATGTCTATTTGACTTCGGGTCAGGCGGCGCGAGCAATTGTGCCTTCGGGTGCATCGACTGGCGAGGGCGAAGCGCTGGAGCTAAGAGATGGCGATCCGAAATATTATGGTGGCAAGAGCGTCTCAAAGGCGGTTTGGAATGTTAATAATAAAATTCGTGAAGTACTGGTTGGCAATACTGCTGATCAGGGTCAAGTGGATCGCTTGATGCTGGAGCTTGACGGCACTGATAATAAAAGTCAGTTGGGAGCAAACGCAATTCTTGCTGTTTCCCTGGCGACGGCAAAGGTGCTGGCTAAGGCCAAGGGTATGCCATTTTATCAATATGTGGCAGCACTAGCCGGTACAACTAGCGAAATGAGCTTGCCGCTACCAATGATGAACGTGATGAACGGGGGAATGCACGCGGATTGGTGCACGGATTTGCAGGAATATATGATTATGCCGGTCGGGGCGAGCACAATTGACGAAGCGGTGCGAATGGGAGCTGAGGTTTTTCATACCTTGAAAGAAATTTTGAAAGAGCGTGGCTATCCGGTGATGGTGGGCGACGAAGGTGGCTATGGTCCGCAGGTGCGTGATGGCAATAATGAACCGCTCGACTGTATCATGGAAGCGATTGAGGCGGCTGGCTACGAACCGGGTAAGCAAATCGCGATCGCAATGGATCCGGCAGCATCAGAATTTTGGGTAGACGACCATTATGAGTTAAAGACTGACGGCTCTTGGAAGACGGCAGATGACATGATTGATTGGTACGACTGGATGACCGATAATTATCCAATTGTATCGATTGAAGATGGTCTCGGCGAGAATGACTGGGCAGGCTGGAAAGCGATGACTGAGCGCCTGGGTAAGAAAATCCAAATCGTTGGCGATGACCTCTTCGTGACTAACGTTAAGCTACTTGAAAAAGGTATCAAGGAGAAAGCGGCGAATGCGATTTTGATCAAACCAAATCAAATTGGTACGCTTTCGGAGACGATTGCCGCAGTGAAGATGGCGAAAAAGGCTGGTTATAGAACAGTGATGTCGCATCGCTCGGGTGAGACAGAAGATACTTCGATTGCACATCTCGCGGTGGGTCTTGGAACTGGGCAAATCAAGACTGGTTCCCTTTCGCGTTCGGAGCGAATTTGCAAGTATAATGAGTTGATGCGGATTGCCGAAGACCGGCCAGACTTGAAATTGGCAAGGCCATTTGAAGAGCGATAGAATTCTATATAATGTCTCCCCTAAAGCTAACCAACTAGCTAACTTCCCCCTCAATTTCCTGCGTACCGGCTACTACGATTACTCCGACGGTAAGCTGTACTATCGCCCGACGCATGGCTTCTGGTGGTCCGCTACTCGTAGCTCTGCGACGTATGCTAACTACCTGGGCACGAATACGTCTTACGTCGACCCGCAGTACAGCTACGGTCGCGGCTACGGGTTTGCTCTGTGCTGTGTCGCTCATCAAATTGCTGTCGCTTGTAGTTTTCCTCTGTTTTGTGCTACACTATTGAGGGGGCCCGATATTTGACTAAATTATAATAATATTGAATAGTATTGACTAGGATGATAAACTACGATACTATTGAAAAGGATGGCGGGCAACGCGAAGCGTTTACGAGCATTTTAAAAGCTAACGAGGGGAGAAAGGAAGGTGCAATGTTTAATCTAAAGAGTATAAGCATTGTGTTGGAGAATAAACCTACTGGTATCAAACTCTACATAAAAGCAGTCTCGCCAAAACGACGAGACCGCTAATAAAACCTACCTCTATCCTATCACGGCTACTGAGCCCTGTCAAGGTTCAGATTTGCGAGTGAGGCGATAGAGCAAGCCCGCCATCCGATTTTAATTTTATTTCCGCCCCTTAGCCTTCTTTGTCGCCTTCGACACTGCCTTGTGTGTTTTCACAAAATACACAATCCCTGCCGTCACCACTATCACGAGCGCCACCGCCAAAAACACTTCCGCTGGACCAGTCTCCGGCAAGGCATCCGGCACATCCTCAGTCGGTGGCGTCACTGGCGTATCGACCGCCTGCGTCTGAATCGTATAAATAATATGCCCCGAATACTCGTCACACCCTAAAATCATTCCCCTGAGCTCGCTAAAACCAATCAAAGTTCCCTCTTCCGAGAAAATCTTCGTCGATAGTACCGAACCATTCACTGGACCAGCATTGTAAATCTTTGCCGAACCTTCCACATAGTGCAAAGTCATCGCTTCGCGCGCCCGCACATAAGCCTCATCCCAAACCGTCCGTGGTTCCGTATTGTCCGCCTTAATTTTGCCGCTCACCATGCCAACCTCACCCTTAGCAAGTTCCGACGGAAAATCAGTCGACACGCTCACCCCGCGCGCCACACCCCTATAATTATATTTCGCATCATTATAAGTCTTCGAAGCATCATTATGATAATAAATATATACTTCATACTGCTTGCCAGCCTCTAATTCCAAATCGCTGACATACTTATTGCCCGTATTTTTCTCCACAATCCGCACGAAATCCCGCTCATCCCCCACCGCCGCATTATCAATAATCGAATTGAACGTCGCATACTCAGCCGGATCATGGTTCGTAAAAGTCGGTCGCTCCGGTCCCCATGCCAAAGCATCCGCGCCCATCGCCAGGGATAGAACCGCCACAAGGCCAACCGTCATTATTTTCTGCGAAATCTTTTCAAAGCTCATCCTCAGCTCCTTCTTTATTAGTTTCCTGTTCCCGCATTAGCATTAGCCGCTGCAATCGCCTGCTCGCGCGCCACGGCATCCGCCAGTTCGTCATCTGTCACTTTGGTCGTATTGTCAGCCGCCTCATTGGCCGCCGCTTGTTCCGCCGCTGTCGCTGCTTGCTCATCCTGCGATGCATTCTGATCCGCGACTGTCTCCCCTTCCTTCGTTCCCTGATTGTCTTCTGACCGTATAGGCTCTTCAGTGGTCTCTTTGAGATCTCCGTCCGTCAATTCACCAGTCGTGCCCTCAGTTGCATTTGCAATTTCATTCTCCGGATTCTTCTCGGCCTTATCGCCGTCTTCCTCTTCTTCCTCTTCTTCGTCATCCTCATCATTGTCTTCATCTTCCGGCGTCTCATCATCAGGTTTTTCGTCGTCAGGTTTCTCATCATCGGGCTTCTCATCGTCCGGAGTCTCGTCATCTGGAGTCTCATCACCCGGTTGCTCCGGTTGCTGAGGCTGCTCCGGCTGTTCGGGTTGTTCCGGTTGCTGAGGCTGCTCCGGTTGTTCCGGCTGCTCCGGTTGCCGAGGCCGTGGAACTTCCCCATAATTCCGTTGCCAACCGCACTCGGAGTTCAAATCAATCCATTCATAATGATCAATCGTCCCCACCTCGTTATAAACCGGAATTCCAATCTTCACCTGCTTCTCACCGTTACGCTGCATCCACGACTGACCCAGCTCCAAATTCTCCGGCGTACTCAGCTCGCCATCGCCCAAAACATTCTTAATATAATGCGAATATTCCTGCCCGTACTCCTGATAAAACTCAAACTGTGTATTCGCATCACCTAATTTTTCTTCAAGCAATTGATATAATCGCTCTTGCAATTCTCCGCCACCATCTTGATTACTCAGCAAATCATCCAATTCACGCGCCGTAATATTCGCGTCCAGCCCCGCCTCTGTCAAAATGCTCGGGTATCCCGAAACCGTCGCCGCCAATACCTCCGGCTGCGCCCGGTTAATTTCTAGCACCGACTGTCTCGTGCCATCCACATCACCCCAAAATTCACTTTTATCCGTACCAAAACCATGTTTGCCATGTTTTTCAGTGCTATCAAATTCATCATAACGATAGCGCGTGCCATTCTCCGCCTCATAGCGCTCATCTTGGTTCAAATCCCCCACCAGCTCCATCGCCTGCGCATCCCCCGACTCCGCTAGCTGCCCCAAAATTTCCACTGCCGCTACACCGGTCTTTTGGTGTATCTTTTCAGCACCACTTCTCACAGCCTCGATAATCTTCCCGTCACGCTCGGCCGCCGCCTCAACTCGCATCCCGCCCCCGCTCTGGTTAGCATGCGCTGCCTGCGCGGTGATCTTACTGCTGGAAAACGCCGTCGCCATCGTCGTCAAAGTCAACAATACCGTCGCCGCAGTACGCCGCATCCAATACTTCACCCCTGATCGTTTCTGCAATTTCTCCTGTACTTTGGCCTGCAGTTCTGCTCTATCAATCCGCTCAGCTTGCGTTTCACCCCTGTTCTCGACCGCCTGAACCCGTAACGGCGTTACTGGTTCGATATCTTCCATCCGTGGCCCCGCCGCCATCTCCTCTGGCGCCGTCTCTAGGAACCCTTCCCCTCTCTGCGCTTCGCGCACTGCCGATTCTTCCGCATCCTGCAAAGCCCGCTCCACGCTCGCCACCAAATCCTCCGGCATCCCCTCCGTATTCTTCAGAATCTCCACGGCCTGCCGCCGCATCTGCCATTCATCCGTGTCAAGCGGGCTGTTCATATCCAGCTCACCGCTCGCCGCCCCCGCCTCGATCGGCCCTTCCGTCTTTGCCACTTCCGCCGCAAAATCTTCATCCGCCATCGCCGTCGTCACCGGCATTGCCTCCCGCACCGTCGTCGTACCGTCTTCATAAGTATCAACAATCACATCCGTGCTCAGCTCTCGGTCTAGCTCAGCCCGTTCCTCTGGCGTAATACTCTCGATCAAAGCAATCCGTGACTGCATTTCCTTCACCATCTCACGGTCATGTTCCAATTCTATCCGCCCGCCTTCCGACGCCGGCTCCGCCTCGATTTCCTTAATCTCCGCTTCCCATTTACCAATATCGCTCTGCATCTCCTGGATCGCAAATTCCGGGCTGCGCCCGTTCAGGACCTCAATTATCTTCGCCTTGCGTTCCGCTGCACTAACCGCTCGCGCCGCCTCAATCTGCGCCGCTCTCTCCGCCTCGGCCGGATCCTGCTCTACCCCCTTCTCTCGCAAATTCTCTAAGGTCTTCTTATTGTAAGCCGGATTCCCAAAGCGATCCACCTTATCATCAATCAGCACCCGCCCCTTACGCTCTGCACCGTTCGTATCCGTCTGCTCAAACTCCACCAATTGCCCCCCCTCATCCGGTTTCTCCGCTCGCGCCGCTTCCAAGATTTTCTTACCTCTCTGCCGATACAGCTCTTCAATATCAATAATCTCCCCCGTCTCCCCGCTCCGTCGCGCGTCTCTCAGTGTTTCTGCCATTATGCCTGCTCCTCTCTCGGGTCCATCCCGACCGGATAGCCCTGCCCGTCCGGTGCCGTCGCCAAAAATTCTCCATACTGCGCCTTTGATAGCTCAATCAGCGCCGCATTATCGCCATGTTCCAAGTATTCTGTCCTCAATTCCGTCAGCGCCTGTTCTATCGCCCCCGCAAAATCCGCCTCCGAATCGTTAAATAGCGCCTCAACTTCCTCGTCGCTTGCGCCCTCATCTAGCATCTTATTGAGTTTTAGTAGCTCCTCGTCGCTCAACGCCGACAACATCGCCTGCTCAATTTTCACATTTAGCTGCTCTCTTAGCACCCGATACAGCGCCGTCCGCTCCTGCTGCGTCACCAGCGCATTTTTATCGGTGATCATCTTGTCGACAAACGCCACGAGTACCCGTTCGTCACTGATTTTCATCTCTGGCATTTCTCATACCTTTCTATGACCTATATTATTTATAGTTTACCACAAGGGCAATCAAAGTTCAAATGCTTTTTTCGCCAGTCCAATCAGCCCCAAACTTCCAACATCAAAAAACCGAACAATTGTTCGGTTTTTCTTTTTAACTTATTTTTGTCTCCTTATTACGCTGCTTTCGATCCCGTCATATCAACGGATAGTAATTTCAAAATCTTTCGTCCTATCCGCTGATCGCGAGCTCGCTCCGCAATCTTATTGGCCTCCTCATCATCCGGGCTAATATATTCCGCCTCCTCTCTGTTAGAGTCGCCCATCAACAGGAAGTCATCCCATTCAATTTTCTTTTGACCCGGTCGCAATACATCCGCTTCCCGTGCGTCAAAAAAGTTTGGTCTGTATAGAATCGTATCTTCCGATTTTACATCGGTGTCTCCTTTCTTGTTAGTGTTGATACTTTCTTTCATTTGCGTTCCTTTTGTTTTTATGTTAGTTTTGCAGTTGTTAGATTTTTATTTTGTGTTTTGATTTATTATCTAACTGTCCTTATACTAGCACACATCATCAAAAAAGTCAATACTTTTTATGCTTATTTTTCAAAAATTGTCAAAATTCCCCACTTTGACCTCTGTAATTCGGCAATGAAAAAGCCGGGCAAACTTTACCCGACTCTTACATACTACTAATGGATCTTGGTTCACGGCTTCGAATCTTCTTCCAAACTCGTTAAGTAATCGTATACGCTGATTTCGTCTTCACCATTTCGGTGTGCCAACCAAAAACTTACCGCAGCCGCAAAGAGGCATACGCCCGATGCGATACAGAAAGGCAACGCTTCGCTAGTTCCAAAACCAAGCCCCGCTGCTGCACCCAAGAGAACGCCTCCTACGGCGAGCAGTAAGAAACCTACGCTAAGTCTCATTTAAACCCCTCCCTTTATTATTTTCTTGAACAACTGAAATGTCGTTCTATCGCCCATAAACCATGATAGACGATCGCTTCACCGATAAAGTATAGCGCCACCATCATAATCGGCATTATTAGCGCCTCCATGCTGACATCAATAATCAGTCTCACAGCTACACAACACACCAGCAAAATTAAGAACACCACCAGCGTTGCGTATAGACGCATACTAATTTTCAACTTGCCAAAAAGCACCTTTGGCTCAGCCGTTCTCTCTCGGTCCTCAATTTGATGAAACATACCCTGTGCAGCCGCCATAAACGCTATCGTAAAGCAAAGGCTAAGCGATACTTCCATACCATCATCGAAACATCTCGAAGCCGTCAGTATCACCATAGCCCAACTAGACAAAAATACTACCAGCGCCAAAAACGAAACGACTAATCTCTTTACGTTCACATCCATCACCCCCTTATTTTAATTTGCTCGGTTTTCCGAGATTAGGCCATCAAAAACCGCCCTGTATCCTCATTATAGCACACTTACCCTAAAAAGTCAATGTCTTTACGCTTTTTCGAGGCTAATCGTCACGTTCTCGCCACTCACCTTGGCGATTTCGTCATAGGCATAATTGCCGTCGTGCGTCAGCTCCAGCGCCAACACTTCCGCCGTCAAAGTTTCTTTCCACTCTTCCGGCACTTCACAGCTTACACTAAGGCGAATCCGGTCATCCACATTCAGCCCCGCCTTCTTGCGCGCACTTTGCACCGAGCGAATTAACTCGCGAATAAATCCTTCCTTGGCTAGTTCCTCGCTGATATTTTTATCAACCCAAGCTGCCTCGCCCCGCTCGACTTCCTTCACATTCACCTCATCCTTCACGATTTCGATTCCCCACTCCGGCAATTCCTCACCCGCATAGATCAACTTAGCCAGCGGCTGTCGCACCTTCACCTGCTCCTCGGTATCCGATTTCTGCATCCGAAGTGCCAGACCTTCATTAATCACTGCCCGCACCTCAGCCATCTGTTTCAGGATTTCTTGATCAACCTCCTTGTGCTCTGGCCAATTTTTCAAATGCACAGAATTATTAGCATCTCCATCTGCCACCAAATTCTGCCACAATTCCTCGGCGAGGAACGGTGTGAACGGTGCCAAAATCATCGCAAGCTTCACTATCACATAATGCAATGTCTGGTATGCCTCAGCCTTATCGCCATCATCTTCGCTCTTCCAAAAACGCCGACGGCTTCTGCGTACAAACCAGTTTGAAAGATCATCCACAAATGGCAAAATCGGCGCCAACGCAGCTGGTAAGTTGTACGCGTTCATATTTTCCGTCACTTCGTCCCGAAGCTGGTGTAGTCGCGAAACAATCCATTTATCCAGCGGATTGTTGACATCTTGCGGGTTAAGGCAGCAAGTTCCCTCTTTGAACTCCCAACCGTCAACTTCGGCGTAGGTAGTAAAGAAATCGTACACATTCCAAATCATCGCAAGCTTCCGCTGGGTGTCGCTCACGTCCTTATCAGTCAATGCAAAATCCTCACCCGAAAGCACCGGGCTCGACAGCAGCAAGAACCGGAGCGCATCCGCCGAATATTGATCCATCAGCACATTCGGATCAGTGTAATTCCCAAGCGATTTACTCATCTTGCGACCATCATTCCCAGCCAAAGTTCCGGTCGTAATCACATTCTTGAACGCATTCTTCTCGGCCTTTTCCTGCGCCGCTTCCCCAAAACCACCTACTTCCGCAAGCGCCGTATTCACCGTGTGTACATAGTAGAACCACGCCCGCACCTGCCCGACATATTCCACGATGAAATCCGCCGGATAATTGCGCTCAAACTTCTCCTTGTTCTCAAATGGGTAATGCAGCTGCGCAAACGGCATCGAACCACTTTCAAACCAGCAGTCCAGCACTTTTTCAATTCGCTTAAAGTGTTCGCCGTCAATATCAAACTCAATCTCGTCCACCCATGGTCGATGATAGTCCTCTAACTCCACACCCGAGAGTTCTTTCAGCTCAGCATAGCTCCCCACCACTTTCACCGTACCTTTGTCGCCTTTCCAAACCGGCATCGCTGTCGCCCAAAAACGATCACGACTTAAATTCCAATCCGGCGCCTGCTCGATGTTTTTCTCGAACCGCCCGTGTTTCAGATATTCCGGGAACCAGTTGATATTCTCATTCTGAGCAATCATCAACTCCTTCTGCCCCTGCACATCAAAGAACCAGCTCGGAAACGCCCGGTACATAATCCGCTGCTTCGAACGCGGGTTGAATGGATATTCATGCTTGATGTATTCAATCTTCCAAACAATCCCCTTCTCCTCAAGGCACTTCGCGATAAACTTATTCCCCGCCCAAATCTCAATTCCCCGCTCGTCCGTGTCGCGCACGCCCAGCTCATGCAATTTCTCCGCCACCTCTGGCAAATAATAGCCATATTCGTCTAGAACATCAATTACCTGCATCTCTGCACGAAGCGATCGGCGAGGATATTTATCCGGATTTTCTGCACTTTCTTGATAATATTGCTCATTGCTACGTTTTTCCGCCAGCAATAAATTATAGTCATCCTCACCATAAGCCGGAGCAATATGCACAATACCCGTACCATCCGTATCAGATACAAAGTCCGCCGCGTGTACCACAAAATTCGTTTCCTCTTGGTGTAACCCTTCACTCGCATAAGTTCCGAGTAGTGGTTCGTACACCACTCCGACTAAATCTTCTCCTAAGCAAGTAAATTTTGGCTTCTTGCCGTCAAATAACTTCTCACCACAAGTCTTTAACGTAATTAAGATCTTATCGTCAATCTCATACGCCGCATATTCCAGATTCAGATTCACCGCCAACCCTGCATTTGCCGGCAATGTCCACGGCGTCGTCGTCCACGCCAAGAAATAGACATCATCACCGTCTACCACCCAATCTCCTAGCAAAGTAATGCCCGCCGCATTCTGTTTATCCCCCATCTTAAATAGCGCATACGCACTCGGATCGGTCACTTCCTGATATGCATCATTGTCCATCGTCACTTCCGACTTCGAGACCGGCGTCGCAAACTTCGTATCGTACATCAAAACCTTACGCCCCTCGTAAATCTTCCCCGCCTCGTACAAAGTCTTGAACGCCCACCACACCGACTCCATGAAATTCTTGTCCATCGTCCGATACGCACCCTTGAAATCCACCCAACGCCCAATTCGATCAATCGTTCCTTCCCAAGTTTCCGAATTCGCCACCATGCTCTCGCGCGCTTTCACGATATAATCTTCCAGCGACCATTTCGTGCCGATCTCGCGCCGATCCGTAATCCCGAGCTGCTTCTCAACAAAATTCTCCGCCGGTAAACCATGACAATCCCAGCCCCAGCGTCGCTCCACTCTCTTCCCCCGCATCGTCCAGTAGCGCGGCACCGCATCCTTCACGATTGATGATAGCAGTGTCCCGTGATGCGGCATCCCCGTAATAAACGGAGGTCCATCATAAAACACATACGAATCATCTTCCGGCCGGCTCTCCACCGACTTCTCAAAAGTTTTATTCTTCTTCCACCATTCCACCAATGCTGGCTCATATTCCGCCGCGCGTCGCCTCTGTCCTGCTTTATATTTCATAAAAACTCCCGCCGGTTCACGGCAATTATTTCACTTTGCCGTTAGAACCCAAGCGGGCGGTACCATCTAACTTCTTCACTTTCGCGAAGCTCTTATTTTATCCTTCACGCAGACTCACGGGCGATTCTACTAAGGTCTCCCTGTTCTTTCGCCGGCTCACGGTTGATCGCCGCTCAAACGCCTTTCCATTATTATAACACACTTCACGGAAAAAGGGCCGGCAAAACTTCACCAGCCCCAAGTTACATTATTCCGTTTTTTCAACCTCGGCCGCAGCTTTCATCTCCGGCATCATCCCGCCGAAGTTGAAGGTAAGATTACCGATAACTTCTTTTCTCACCCGTGTCTTTTTCAGAATAAGCAACGGTACAATTAAGAGCATCGTCGGGATCATTACCGTCCAAGTTGCCAGATCGCCAAGCGCACGCCACTCCGCACATTGATATGCTACGGACATCAAAATGATCAATGCCGCAATCGCACCAGCCTGTATCATCTTTTGGCGCCAAGCTTTATTAGCCGACTTCCCCTCCATAATCATCACGGACAGTACAATTGTTACAGTCGCAGAAACCATCATGACGAGCGGTGCATAGCTATGAATAGAACCATACTCCCATACGCTCAACTCATTCCCGACATCATTCAGCGGCACGAACACCCAAAGGTTTTCTATCTTGCCTGATTCTATATCGGCTTCTTCCCAAATGGCTTTTTCTTCAGCAGTCAACTCTGCGCCATAACGCCGATACTGCAACCCCAACTCTTCTTCCATCTCAATCTGACGGCCAAAGCAGAAGTTCCACAGATCGCAAGCCATCATGCTGACAGTCAAAGCCATCGCGATCCCAAGCACGATACTAACAAGATAGTACCCCCATAAAGTTACATTAAAGATTTTCTTTTTCATAAGCTCTCTCCTTTCTTGAGAACGGCGAGGGTTTTGCCATACCGTTTACCGGCTCTCGATTTTTTGCACCTCATAGAGCTCTACTCGATTTCGTCTTCTGTTGCTAAGCTTCGGCCGCAACCCGCAAAGATTACTCCCTTTCGAGAAAAAGACTACCATTTTGGTAGTACCAGACCCACAAAACTTTCTGTGTCTAGCACTACCAAAATCAATCTTTAATACTTTCGGAATATATAACCATCAAAATACTAACCATCACCAATGGTTCTACTCTAGAATATCACACTTATCAAATTTTGTCAATAGCATTTTAGCTATTCAACCAACTATTCCCCCATCACCATCTCTCGCACTCGCCGATCGTTTGGCTCTTCCAGCGCCGTCCGAATAATCTCATCCTTGAATAATAGGTAAACATTCATGCCACACTTTTCATCAAAATATAGTTTCAACCGATAAAGTTCCTTCAAATGTTCCCCAGCATTCTTAATTCCATGCCGAATCAAAATATCACAAAACCGATCAGAAATCGACATTATCCCCACTGCATGCGCCATATTGTCTACCAATTGCATCAGAAGATCCAAATCTTCCAGCTTCACCGTTGCCATATAATCCTGCGTCAGCTTCAACTCTTCCGGATCACACTCTTCCCAAAATTCCTGTCGGTCAATTTTATCATAACCATAATAAGTATGCGTCATCGCAATTTGCGCCAGATCTTCCCAGCCTAACTCCAGCAAAGCCTTATATCCTAACACGATATGATTTAGCCCCGTCCAAGCCGAGTCCGCCTTGCCAATATCGTGCATCAGCCCCGCCTGGTACGCCAGCTCCGGATCCACCGTCGTCACACCATTTTTCACCATCTGCTCCGCCACCGTCCGCGCTGCCCGTGCCACCATCACCGAGTGATCTCTCAAAATATCCGCAATCGGACACCACTCCCGCGCTGCCGCAAACCGCTCAACAAAAACTTTCTCTATTTGTTTTGTGCGTTCCATTCTACTATTACTCACGCCCAATAATTCACCTCGTCAATCGTCGGCATCATCGTCCCCTGCCATGATTCCAGTACCGCTCCGTCCTCCGATAGCGCCAAGATAGTCGGATATTCCACCACGTCATACGCCCGACAAAACTCTTCGCCGTGTTTCGTTCCCGGGTCAATACTCTCAATCTCCTTACCCGTGAACCGTTCAAAATTCACCAACCAATCTTCTACCGTCCGCGAATAGTCATAGCCCTCGCGCCAAATACATACCACCCTCATTTTTTGCGCTCCCTCTTTTCCTTCAAAATTTTCTCAAAATCCCCCAATGTCTTAAACTTCAAAAACACACTCGCAAAACGCACATAAGCCATTTCGTTGCGCTCCACCAGCACGTCTAGAACCGCATCGCCAATCTGTTGTGAAGTTACTTCTTCATCATTCTCGGCTCTTAGCAAATGTTCCACTTGCGTCACCACGTCTTCCACCTCAAGATCGGAGCCAATGAATTTCCCTACGCTCCGGCGTACCGCCGTACTTAATTTCTCCCGGTCAAACAACTCGCGACCACCGCAACGCTTTATCACCACTAGCTGCGGCATCTCTACGCGCTCATAAGTCGTAAAACGCTGACCGTCCGCAGTGATCCGTCGCCGTCGAATTGTTGTGCCGTCGTCCGTCTCCCGGCTTTCCAGCACCTTGCTATCACCAATTCGTGGCAACGCGCTCACGCTCGCTACTCCCGATTTTTCCGCAAACGATTGCGCAGGCTCGGTGGCATATCAAGATCATCTCCCTGATCGTTGGCGTTGATTGAATCCCACATATTGTTCTGATTTGCACCAGTAAATTCCGCCGTGCTAGCACCATTTGGCATTGGTCGCTGCTCTGGCTCGCGCATCGTCTCGCGCACCGGTTCACGCTCCTGCAATGGTTCACGCTCCGGTTGCATTGGCTCGCGATCCATCTCGTGCATATGATTATAACTATTCGTCGTACCTGCCAGTTCACCAATTGAGGCAGCCTGATTCACCTCGGACGGATAATAACCACCGCCATCAAAACCAGTTGCAACTACCGTCACTACGATTTCATCCTCAAGGTCAGAGCGTACCGACGCACCAAAGATAATATTCGCATCTGGCGATACTGCGCCAGTAATTACCTCGGCTGCTTCCTGAATCTCGCTCATTGTCATATCGTAACCACCCGCCACCGAGAAGAGTACACCGCGCGCACCGTCGATCTTTACTTCAATTAGTGGCGACTCAATCGCCTGCTGTGCTGCCAAAGTTGCCCGACCCTCACCCGACGCTCGGCCAATCCCCATCAAAGCCGAACCGGCATTCTTCATAATAGCCTTCACATCGGCAAAGTCAAGATTAATCAAAGCATGCTCAGTAATTAGTTCCGAAATGCCCTGCACGCCCTGGCGCAAAACATCATCCGCAATCTTGAACGTATCAGTCAAGCTCGTGCGTGGATCCACCGTCTGGAGCAAACGATCATTCGGAATCGTAATCAAAGCATCAACATGATGCGAAAGCTGTTCAATCGCTTTCTCAGCATTGTCACGTCGCACTGCACCTTCAAAAGTGAATGGCTTTGTCACCACGCCAACCGTCAAGATATCCCGACCGCGCGACTCCTCTGCCACAATCGGACCAGCACCCGAACCAGTACCACCACCAGCGCCCAAAGTCACAAATACCATATCGGCACCTTCTAGCGCTTTACCAATCGCCTCGCGGCCGCTCTCGGCTGCCTCGCGACCCTTTTCCGGATCACCACCGGCACCTAGACCCCGACCAATGTGCACTTTCACATCTGCAGTCGAATGATGGAGTGCTTGCGCATCCGTATTCACCGCCACAAATTCCACACCGGAAAGACCGATTTCCTTCATCCGATCCACAGCCGAACCACCCGCACCGCCGACACCGACTACCTTAATGCTTGCTGAACTCTCTACCTCTGTTGGCTTAATCTCAGGCATATTTTTCTCCACTTATCTGCCCTTATTCTAGCACACCTCTAAAAAATTCACAAGGCAAGTCCCCAAGAATTATCTAGAACTTACCAAAAATCTTCTTCAAAATCCCCCCGGACTTTTCTTTCTTACCCGACTTACGAACTTTTTTACTCGCACTCTTTTCACCAAGCCCCGCCGAAGTCAGCATCAACCCCACCGCCGTCGCATATTCCGGCTTATAAGTTGCTTCTGCCACGCCGTTCAGACCATGCGGCATACCGATTTTCACCGAGCGATTCAAAATCTGCCTTGCAAATTGGTCTAGGTGTTTCATCCGCGCCCCGCCACCAGTCAGCACAATCCCCTCTGGCAATTTCTTATCATAACCGGCTCGCGCCAATTCTTTCTGAATCATTGAAAAAATCTCTTCTAGGCGCTCTTGCACCACTTCATTGACTTGCTCACTACTAAAGCGCAGATCCTTGCCGTGCCAACGCAAAGTCACCGTACCACCTTCACCACTGAAGTCTCCCGTCGCAAAACGCCGTTTCACTTCCTCAGCAATTTCCGTGTCAATCGCGAGCATTGTCGCAAGATCATTCGTAATATTATTCGAACCGACTGGGATCACTCCAATATATTGCAAATCACCTTCTTCATATACCGCAATACCCGTCGTCGAATGACCAAAATCTACCACCGCCACGCCATTCTCGCGCTGACGTTCATTTAGTACCGCTCGTGCTGCCGCCACCGCGCTCGGCATCACAATCTCCGGCGCCACATTCACGGTTTCTACCGTCTTACGCAAATTGTCATAACTCGGCACCAGCGCCGTTACCACATTTGCATGTAGTTCCAATCGCGAACCAGTCATTCCGACCGGAGCCTTAATTCCCGCTTGGCCATCCAAGATATACTGCAAAGGCACCACCTCAAGCGCAATTCGATTCGCCGGCACCACTTTCCCTTGCAGAGCCACTTCCTCAACTCGCGCCACATCATTCTCATTAATCTCATGCTCAGCCCCACCTACTGCAATCATCCCCTCAGTCTTGACCGACTGTAATTCCGCTCCGTTAATCGACACTACTGCTGATTTCACATTCTGGCCACTCATCCGCTCGACTTCCACCAATGCCTTATTCATACCGGCTACCGGGCCAGCAAGATCCACCACCACGCCCCGCCGCATACCCGCATTAGGCACTTCGGCATAACCAATCACATCAAGTTTATTCCCCTCACTTACGCTCGCCATCACCACACGCACCGTACTCGTGCCAACATCTAGACCGACAGCATAGCGCAAAATTTCATCCATAAGCTTATTATATCACAATGTCTCTAAAAAATGCAAAGAAGTTAATCCGGCAAAGTCAAAACTTCGCAGCCATCTTCCGTCACCAGTACCGTATGTTCACAGTGACAACCGATCGAACCGTCTCGCATCTTCACCGACCAATTTGTCTCATCCACATAATTCGTCGGCTTCCCCAGCGACGACATCGGCTCAATACAAATTGTATCCCCAACTTTCAGTCGATAACCATGCCCCCTGAGACCATAATTTGGCACTTCCGGTAGCATATGCATCTCCGTGCCGATTCCATGCCCAATGTAATTTTCAATCACCCCTAATTTGCCTTTCCTGAGCACTTTTTCAACTGCATAGCCAATATCGCCCGTCGTTGCTCCCGGAAAAACCACATCAATCCCCGCCCACATTGCCTTCTCAGTCGTCTTGATCATTTCTTTAATCGCTGGCGAACCAGTCCCGCCCACTAACATTGTGAAAGCCGAATCAACGTAGTAGCCTTTATAGCGAATATCAAGATCAAAACTTACTTTATCACCAGCTTCCAGTACTTCGTCATTTGGTGCGCCATGCACCAAAGTATCATTCACCGAAATACAAATTGCGCCCGGAAACTTTTCTTCTAAAAAATCATAGGCCACTTCCGCCCCGCGCGCCACAATTTCCTGGCGCACCCAAGCATCAATTTCCTTCCCCGTCATACCCGGCTGCACATAAGCCTTGAGATCTTTTAGTAAATTCCCCAAGATCTTCCCCCCAGCTCGCATTGCACTAATCTTCTGATCTAACTCGCTCATTCCCTTACCGCTTTCATTAGTCTCAAAAACACTTCGTCTTCGGTCCCCTCGCCGTTAATTTTGGTGATCTTTGCACCTTTTTCACGCAAAATTCGGCATACACCTTTCATACCCCGCTCGGCAATTTCAAATCGTTCCTGAATCGCTTCCTCAGTATCATCTGCCCGGCCACGCTTCATCAGACGCTTCGTCAACTCCTCTTTTGATACGTCCACAATTACCACTTGTTCCAAAGTTTTGCTCAAGTTATCTACTAACCAACGTGCTTGCTTCTCGTTACGCGGATAACCATCCACCACTGCTTGTTTTCCTTCACGCGTCACTTTCGCTAGCGCCTCCGCAAAAATCAAAGTCGCCTCGTCATCACCGATCAACGAACCACTGTTAATAATTTTGTCGTATTTGCCACTTTCGCGAATTAACTGTCCAGTCGACAGCCAAACTCGACCAGTCGCCGCAGCCAGCTTCTGCCCCTGCGTACTCTTACCCGAGCCCGCGAGTCCCATCAAAATAATCATATCGCCCTTATTATATCACAATTTATTTTAGTTTCTTCGCAAGTTCCTTGGCTCTGAAATTCCCATTCCCCAGCACCACCGCCATAAACGCCACCAACACCATTGCCCCGGCAATGTACCAAATCAAATTATTCCAACCAGTCAACCAAATTTGTTCCGTCTCGATCCCAAATCCCAGCGTGAAAACTTGCCCCAAGGCTGTCATATTTACGAGGCTTAACCCCACCGCCAGCACCAAACCAACCACCAACGCAAACGCCACCGCCATAAGACTCAATATCAAAAGATATGTCATATAGACCAGCCAAATCTGTCGCCCCGTTGCCCCCATTGCATGATAGAGCGCGATGACTTTCATATCCTTACCCATCAACCGTGCATAAGTACTAAGAGCAATAATTATCGCTATCACAACTAATACCACTACGGCGATCCTAAACACCAGCCAAACACTCTGCAAATTTTCATACGTCGTTAGCGGGTCAGATACTGCTGGGAATACCTGATATCTATAATTCTCTCCACATGCCCCAAAAATCCGATCCATTTCTGTGCAATAATTCGCCTCGTCTTGGTAATAATCATAGGCCGTTTTAACATCACTAAACTGCGCCAGGACAATTCCCATATTTTCTGCGCCAGTTTGCACCTCATCCCCTACAGACTTTGCAATAAAATCTTGGCTCGTACCCGTACGTACTTGCCCTAAAACCGCATCAAGTGGATTTCTCTTCTGTTCAACATTCATAAGTGACAAATCAATCCCATAAACCCCGCCGGGCAAAATCTCCGCGATATAATATTTCTCACCAGTCTTACTTTCTATTACTTTATATAGAGTCTTCTCACGCACTTTTTCAATGGCATCAAGCTTCGCAGAAACCGCCGCATCATAATTTGGCAACTGCATACCTACCAAATTCGCAGCAGTCCTCAACGGCACTACCACTTGCGGTATTTCGCCATCGATGTTATCGTCTATACTGTCAAATATATTTTCCCGTAACTTGTAAAACGCGCCGTCCTTTGTCTGGATAATTTCCAACCCTATCGACTCCCCACCATATCGCCGAACATTTTCTTGAATCCGCGTGGTTTCTGCCAAAATGTCACAATTTTCACGGCAAATTGCGGTATCCACATTACTAACAACCAGAACTTTGCCGTCCGTCGGTGCTAACATTTTTGACAACACCGCATTCTCTATCCCTTGCAATATAAGTGTACCCGCCACAATTACACCAAAAAGCAGCCCAACAATCACTACTACTGCCACTGCACGCTTTTTATGCGCTTTGACGCCAGCAAAACCCAGTCTTAAATAATCCGATAATCGCATCTAGTCTTCCTTCAGCTTCTTTGCAATATGTTTTGCGGAGAAACGTCGCAAAGTAAAGAATAATGAGAGCGGCGCAATCGTCAGTATTATTGCTAAAATAAACCAAAACGACCCGTTAAACATGAAGAGCGTAATTTTCGGCAAATCATGCAAATGATAAAATTCTTGTAATCTCGCCGCTAATGGCCCAACACTCGTCAGAGCTACCAAGCCAACAAATAGGAACGCAATCAAGATCGTCGCCGCAATCGCCAGTAAGCATAGCTCAACAAGATAAAGCAAGTATATTATGTAAATGTTATCTGTACTCGCCCCCATAGCACGGTACAAAGCCACCGTCGGTGCGTCCTGGTCAATCAAATGCGCAAAGGTCAGCACCGCCACAATCACTGCCACAATAAGTAGCAAGATTTCCACCGCAATCAACAACACCCTTTGCATATTGAACGAATTCGCCACCATCAACGTCGTCCCGAATAAATCTTGCGCCCAGTATTGATAGTCCGATGAATATATCTTTACTCCTAGCGCTTCCTCATCTGGACTAGCATAAGCCACCGCCTGATATGGGTCACTGAACTTCGCCACTGCCGTCTTTTTCGTTGGTTCTAAACTATATGAACTATGCTCCTCTGCAAGATATTTTTTCAGCTGATCCCGCATGAAAGCCTCAACCTTCCCCGAGCCATCATCAACCAGCCAAAAATCATCATTCGTTGCACCCGCCAGCTGCGCGAGGATTACATTCAACGGATTAAAGCCATCTAGTGTCGGCTTGCCCAGCTCTGTACTCGGAATAGTCCCCACTCGGTATAGCGAGTCGCCCAGTCGGTCGCGCAGGCGCGTATCACTTTCCCCGCCATACGCATACGTTGGTGGTTCCCAACCCTCCGGCATAATTGTCGGCATTTTACCCTCCGGTAAAGATTCCCACAAGTCCGTGTCTATAAACTTTTCAACCACTGACTTGTCAATCACACGGTAGGGGCAATCTAGCTGATAATACCAATAATACCCAACTACTTCCCCGCCGTATTCTGCTACCCGTTCGCGGATTTTCTGATCCGCTTCTTCGTTTACCACCGGCGTCAAATCCACTTGCGCTATCTCTTCTGGATCCCTCACGTAATCATACCAAGTCCCCATTGACCTACCATACCGCGCCTCAATATAAACATCCCCACCCGTCTGCCCTGCCGAAGCCGAAAGCATCGTCTCCTCCATCCCAAACGTAAGAAAATTAAAACCCATTATCACACCGAATAATATCGAGATCGTCAGAATAATCACCACGCTCCGCTTCTTATGCTGTGCAATATTGCTCCAGCTTAAGCGTAGCGCATCAGAGAACTTTAGCCCCATCTCTACTCCCCCTCCTGAGCATCTTTGGATTCGTCTGCACTCGTCGTATTCACTCTCCCCTCACGAATGCTCACAATTTGCGTTGCATATTTCTCTACCAGTGGGTCATGACTTGCCACAATCATCGTGGCACCAGTTTCCTGTTGGATTTGTTTTAGCATTTCTATCACGTTCCTAGCATTCTCCGGGTCGAGGTTGTTCGTCGGCTCATCTGCCAAGATGATTTCCGGGTGCATAAACATCGCTCTCGCCGCACAAGCTCTTTCTGCCTGTCCACCAGAAACTTCTGCCGGCAGGCTACCAAGTACTTCAGAGATTCCCAGCTTCTCAACTAGTTCTTTTGCCCTCGCTTCCCGCTCCTTCTTCGGCATTCCAGCAAATATTCCCATCAGGGCAATATTCTCACTGATCGTAAGCTGTGGTTGCAAATAGAAGCCTTGGAAGATAAAACCAATTTTATGTCGATAAAAATCTGCTCGTGCCTTGCCCTTTAGCTTGCTGACATCTTGATTATCGATTAGCACTTGCCCACTAGTCATTGGCTCAATTCCGCCAATGATGCTTAGTAGCGTTGATTTGCCCGACCCACTCACCCCTCGTAGCATTGTGAAACTTCCACTTGGAATTTCTAGATTAATGTCAAAGAGTACTGGCTTTTTACCATAAGATTTATTAAGATTATTAAGTTTGATTGTCATAAGGTCATTATAGCACTTGTACCCCCCCCCGCGACAAGTCATTTTGTACTTCTCCGCATCGCAAAATAGTCATAATATTTCATCAAGCGCACCGGATCGGTACTAAACTCGTTGTCACCATAAAAATAATCGCAAAACTCCTCCCGCGCCCGACAAACTTCCTTCAACTTTCCTGGGTGGTTTTCTCCATCCGGATCCTCCATCGTCAAATCAAACAATTCTAGAGCTCGTTCCGCTGCTCTAGTTGCCCGCTCAGGATTCTTGTCGCGCCATTTCAGGGCCCGATGTATTTCGCTACCAATATTTCCCATCTGCTCCGAAAGGCTCAACTCTTTCCAACGCCCACCCGCCAAATCCTTATGTATATATTTTATTTCACCCATTTTCTTTTTTAGTAGATCCCTCCAAAATCTTCATACTAACAATTATAACACACCTCTTGCATCTCAAGGGAAAGTGTGATAAAATCATGACATTATGGCAATCAAAGTAACAAGAAAAGACCAGAGCGAAGCCAACGAGAACCTCATCCGTCGCTTCAATCGCAAGGTGTTGCAGAGTGGCATCATGCCTATCAAGAAGTCGCAAATGCGTTTTAGCAAACCGATCTCTAAGCGTGAACGCCGCAACAAGGCAATCATCCGCGAAGCGCGTCGCGCCGAAAAAGCCGAGCGCATGCGCCTCGGACTTAAATAAAATAACACCGGCTCGTCCGGTGTTATTTTTATTGATATTAGGATTGGTTAGTTTTCTTATAGTCTGGATTAGTGCGAATTAAACTGCCACCTCGGCTAGAGGTTTTGCAGTAATTTTCGAAGACCGTAAAGACTTGGCCTAGCGGCCCAGAGCGAAAGGTCGAGAAAAATATTGCAAAGCCTTTGGCAGGGGAGCATTTTGAGAGTACCACCCTAACCGAAAAATTAAAACTAACCAATCCTTAATATCCTTCCTTCCACGCTCCTCACCCCCCGAAACTCATTCTCCGCGAGCGTGATCCAAACATTCGCCCTACCCCCCGGCTGGATTCTCAAATTCTTCTCCGGTGCATAAAATTGCATTAGTTTTAGACTTTCCCCATTATCATCTGCTGCCACAATCCGCAGGTGCTCACCATCCGCCCCCAGCCGCGCCGCTTCCATCACTCGCACTTCCGGCAGCAAGAACACCGGCTCCGCATTTCCCTCTGCAAACGGTTCCAACTGCGCCAGTTCTGCAATTAATTCTAGCGACAAATCTTTTAGATTCTTCACCGCCAAGTCTTCCCGCACCGCCAAAAATCGCTCTTGGTCTTTTAATTTCAAATTTTGATAATATTCATTCACCTGTTGCCGAAAATCCCCTAATCTCTCTGCTTCCACTTTCACCCCGCAAGCTTCCGCGTGCCCACCACCGCCGATAATCACTTCCTCGCAAGCCTTCAATGCCTCCGCCAAATTAAAATCCCCGAAACTCCGCCCCGACCCCTTCAAGACATCACCCCTTGCAAACACGAAAGCTGGACGCCTATATTCCTCCACTAGTCGTCCTGCAATAATCCCAATCACCCCCTCGTGCCACTCACCGTCCACCACAATCACCGGTTCATCTCCTACCCCCGCCTTGCGAATCTCCTCAACCGCCGTCCGCTGTTGGCTTTTGCGCTCGGCATTTAACTTCTCTAGCTCCATTGCCAGCTTCGCCGCCTCCGTCCGTTTCTCCGTCATCAAAAGTTGCAGGGCTTTCTCCGCCGTATACATCCGCCCTGCCGCATTTAGTCTCGGCCCCAGCTGGAACCCAATCGCATCACCATTTAGTCGCTTCACTCCTGCCACCCGCATCAGCTCTTTTAGTCCCGGCCAACGCGTTTTTTTCAAAACTTTCATCCCATAAAAACATAGCCGCCGATTTTCCGCCGTCATCCGCATACCATCGCAAATCGTTCCAATTAGCACCAAATCCAGCAACCACTTTTCCCGACCAGTCGAAATCAGCCCTGCCTTCGCCAAAGCCTGCGCCACCTTGAACGCCACCCCCACCCCCGCGAGATTTTTCAGCTCCGCCGGCACCTCCACGTCCGTACGCTTCGGATTCAGTATCGCCACTGCCACCGGCAGTCCATCGCCACATTCGTGATGGTCCGTCACAATTGTGTCAACCCCCTGCTTCGCCAATTTTTCCACAATTTCCAAATTCCGGCTGCCACAGTCCACTGTTATCACCAACCCCACGCCATCAGAAACAGCCCGCTCCACCACTTTTTCACTCATACCATAACCGTCTTTAAAGCGATTTGGCAGCATCACTTCCACCTCACTTACCCCCGCAAATTTCAGCGCCCTATACATCACCGTACTTGCCGTCACCCCATCCACATCATAATCACCATAAATCAAAACTTTCTCACCATTTTCCACCGCTTGCTGAATCCGTGCTACCGCTTCCCGCATTCCCGGTAATTTTTCCGGATCCAAACACTCCTCATATTTTGGCACCAAAAAATCTAACCCCACTTCTCGCACTGTCAATAATTGCTCAAAAATCTTGCTCACGAAGGCCCGCCCCGCCTCAGATCTGGCGAATCGTCCGATCAGTCTTTACTGGTTTCGCCGGCTTCGCTGCCGCCTGTTGCGACTTGATCACCATACTCTGCAATTCCTTCAGCAGCGGAAATTGCTTATTCATCTGATAAACTCGCGTGTTGTTTTTCTGCGTCTCAATCAAGAATCCACCCCGCTCCAGACGTTGCAACTCCCGCTGAATATTTCCCGGATCTTCCTTGATCAGTTTCGAAAGCGCCCTGACGTGAGTCTTAAAATCTGGATACTTCGCAAACACCACAATAATTTTCCGCCGCACCCGCGATGTGATAAAAATGTCTAACATTCCTGCCTCTCTTATCGTTATTCCCATTCTACACCAACGTTGTAAATTTTACAAGCCGATAAGATACCGATTCACTATATAATATATAGTATGTTTTATGAGGTGATTCCCACAGAGATTTTTCGCACCGGTGGCACGGTTTTGACTTACTCTTCACCCCTAAACCTGAAGCCCGGCCACATCGTCCTTATCCCCCTCGGTCCGCGTCTCGTCACTGGAGTCATCAAAAAACGCGTCAAGTCCGTCGACTTCCCCGTCAAGCCCATCTCACGACTTCTTCACCCTTCGCCTCTGCCCGCTCATCTCTTGAAGGCCGCCAATTGGCTCTCTGATTATTATCTCGCTCCACTTCCTACCACAGTAAGTCTCCTCGTCCCTGCCGGCCTTACCGCTAGGGGCGCCGTACCACCCCACTCTGCCGAGATCACCTCTCCTAGCACCCTTAAATTGCCTCTCATACCCCTAAATCAGGCCCAGCAAAAAGCCCTTCGTGGGCTCATAGAAGGATCTTCTAGCACCGCTTTGCTCAGAGGCGTCACCGGTAGCGGTAAAACCAATATCTATCTCAAACTGTCCGAAAATGCCTTAAAAGGGCAAAAATCCACCATTCTCCTTGTCCCCGAAATCGCTCTCACTAGCCAGCTCGTGCGCGTTTTTGAAGAGACTTTTGGCGAGCGCGTTATCGTTATGCACTCAAATCTCACCATGGTCGAACGTCGCAAAGCCTGGCTCAAAATCCATAGTAGCACGACAAATACCCCCCTCATCATTATCGGCCCCCGTTCTGCGCTTCTCACTCCCGTTCATAACCTCGGTCAAATTATCATCGACGAAGCTCACGAAAACGCCTATTTCCAGGAAAATACTCCCCGTTACTCTGCCCTGCGCCTTGCCAGTTTCATCGCCAGCACCCTCAAAATTTCTTGTCTACTTGGCTCTGCCACTCCTAATATTGTCGATTACCATCTTGCTCGCACCCATCATTCGCTGGTTGAGCTTTCCGAAAAGGCCAAATCCACCGCCATCGATCCCAAAATCACCATCATCGACCTCAAGAATCGCGCCAATTTCACTAAAAATCGCTACTTTTCTAATCCTTTACTCGAAAATATCCAGCAAAATCTCGAAAATCACCACCAAACTCTGATTTTTCATAATCGCCGCGGCTCCGCTCCGCTCACCCTCTGCGAAAATTGCGGTTGGCAGGCTCTCTGCCCTAATTGCTATCTGCCCATGACTTTGCATACTGATAGCTATACCCTCGCCTGCCACCTCTGCGGCCACGAGGAAAAAGTCCCCAAATCTTGCCCTCAGTGCCAAACCCCCGGCATCATCCACAAGGGTTTCGGCACTAAATTACTCGAATCCGAACTCGCCCGCCTTTTCCCTAGCACCAAAATCGCTCGCTTTGATGGCGACAATAAAAAAAGCCAAGATCTCGCTCACCTCTATGCCGAAGTCAAATCCGGCGCCATCGACATTCTCATCGGCACTCAAACTCTCGCCCGCGGACTTGATTTGCCCCATCTTGCCTCGGTTGGCATCATCCAAGCCGATGCCGGTCTCGCTTTGCCGGATTTTAGCGCCGAAGAACGTACTTTTGAATTACTCACCCAGGTCATCGGCCGCGTTGGACGTGGACACCTCGACACCGCTCAAGTTTTTGTCCAAACCTATCAGCCCGACTCCCCTGTCATTCAAACTGCTATGAAAGCCGATTTCCCCGCCTTTGCCGATCATCTCTTAAAAACCCGCCGTCAAGGCGGGCTCCCACCCTTCTCCTATATCGCCAAACTTTCCGTCACTTATAAAACCGAAAAAACCGCCCTCGCCAAAATCCGCGCCGCCCATGCCGAACTCAGCCAATTTGAAGGTCTCACCGTTTCCCCGCCTCAGCCCGCCTTCCACGAACGTATCGCCCGCGGTTTCACCTGGCAAATCATCCTCAAATCGCCTTCTCGCGCCGCTATTCTTACCGCCCTCAAGCCATTTTCCACCAACAAAAATTTCGCTATCACCCTAGACCCACCGTCACTTTTATAGTATAATAAAATATAATGAAAAAGATAATTACTACTCCCGATCCGCGCCTGCGCGCTAAATCTGCCAAAGTTCGCCAGGTCACGCCCGAAATCAAGCAGATTATTGCTGATATGACCGAAGCTTCGCTTAATTGGGAGAAAAAACATCCTTATGAACTTTCTGCCGCTATGGCCGCGCCTCAACTCGGCGTCAACCAGCGTATTATCATCGTTCGCAACGATCTCGACAATAAAGACATCAATACTTTTACCGCCCTCATCAATCCCGAAATCATCCGCACCGAAGGTAAAGTCGTCAAAGATTACGAAGGCTGTCTTTCTGTCCCGGAAATTTACGGCATGGTCGCTCGCCCCGACAAGGTTAAAGTCAAAGCCATCCTTGAAGACGGCACCGAAGTTCGTCTCAAAGCTGCCGGCTATCTCGCCCGCACTCTCCAGCACGAAATTGACCACTTGAATGGCATTCTTTTCATCGACCATATCCGTGATGACGCCGACGCCTTCTATCGTATGAACGATAAAGGCGACCTCGAGCCCGTCACCGACTACGAAGGCGAAATCAAAAATAATCCGGACCTCTGGGGCGATGAATAAAATCATCTTTTTTGGCAATGGCCCTTTGGCCGATTATGCTCTGCCTGTACTCGCAAATTCCGCCGAAATTATTTTTCATGCCCGCAGTAAAGACGACCTCGCCACCATCGCCGAGCTAAAACACCAAAATCCCAACGCTTTTGGTGTGCTCGCCTCGTTTGGTGTCATCATCAAATCGGATTTACTAGAACTTTTTGAACCCGAAGGCATCATCAATCTCCACCCCTCACTTTTGCCCAAGTTTCGCGGTGCCTCGCCGATTGAATCCGCCATTCTCGCCGGCGACACCGATTTTTCTTATTCCATCATGAAACTCGCAAAGGCTATGGACGCCGGCCCAATCTATCACCAAACCACTCTTGCCGACCTTCCGCTTGATAAGGATGCCATCTATCGCGCCCTTGCCGAGGCTGGCGCCACTTGGATTACCGAACATCTCGACGAACTTCGCACCCTTACGCCCACGCCACAAGATGACTCCGCTGCCACTTTTTGCGGCAAACTTGATAAATCACTTAGCTATTTGCAACCAGATCGATATCCAGCCGCCCAAATTCTCCGCCAAATTGTCGCCTATCAAGGTTTTCCCAAGCCCAAATACACTTTCTTTGGCAAAACTTGCATTATTTTAAAAGCCCATCTCGGTTCTGTCGCAGAGACAACTGTCGCAAAACTCTCTATTCCCTGCGCCGACAGCAGTTTTGTCATCATCGACCAACTCCAGCCTGAAGGCAAAAAACCGATGGACGCTAAGTCCTTCCTTAACGGCTACGCCAAATAATTACGGCTCAATTCCCAAAATCCGCATCCGCTCGTCTTGCAACTCTTGCTTGAAAGTATCGAAAACATTTTTCACAATGCTTCGGAAAGTTGGAGCATTATGCTCTAGCCAAGCCTGCGCTTCGTTGGTGTCGTCAATTGCATCGAATTCCGAAAGTTGCGCTTCCGAAAGATCCTGACTGAGAGTCCGTCCCACCCGCACCTCTAGCTCTTCCTCGGCATGCACCATAAAAGCCGAACGTTCCGCCGTCGGCATCTCCGCAAGCCCTACTTCATTCATAAATTGATCATCAACGCGCATATTGCTCCTTTTCTCCATTATACCATAACCTTTTACCGTCCGCCAGCACTTTCCTCTTCCCTTTCATGCCAACTTGTGCTATAATCAATCGTATCGGGCGGTTAGCTCAGTTGGCTAGAGCGCGTCTTTGACGTAGACGAGGTCAGAGGTTCGACTCCTCTATCGCCCACCAGAAATGAAATAAACACCTTTCGAGGTGATTATTTTATTTCTATGCAACAGATATAGCCCCAGTTCCTCTATCTTAGTAGCTTATCCGTTTCCAAAATACTTTCCGCAATAAACATTGCCAGCAAATCAAAGTTCTCGTCTCCCTCAGCCTCCTCTAGGTATTTATAATAAGCCCGCTTACGTTCTTTCAGCACAAGTGGCGGAACGATTCCGTATTGCATTGCCTGCACAAACATCATCAATCGCCCCGTACGCCCATTCCCATCACCAAATGGATGAATCTGCTCAAAGGTCGCATGTGTTCTCGCCAACTTCTCGATTGTATCGCTAGTTGGGGTGTTCATATATTGCACCAAATCACCAATCTTTCGCGGAATACTTACATAATTTGCTCGCGCAATTTTACTTCCAAGCACCCGCACCCCGTATTTACGATAGCTCCCCGCATCGTCCATCAAACTATTCATCAACCGCTGGTGTGCCTCTAAAATTATCTCTTCTGTCCATTGAAAGTCTCTTCCACCCACTCTCAGTTGACCTAGCAAATACAAGAATGCCGCACGGTGATTTCGTGCCTCTGCCTGCTCCCGATAGGTTTTATTAGCAATCACAGTATTCTCATTATCAAGCACCGTCGCCACGTCATCCATCGTCATCGTGCTTCCCTCAATCGTATTCGTATGATAAGTAAGATAAAGTGTAGTCTGCCTGAGTAGATCCTCGTTATTCAATAATTCTCTCAAGCTCAGCCGCGTCGCTAGAGCTTTCGTTTTTATATTTTCCAATTCCTGCTCGTCAACTTCTGTCCGACCAATAATCGTAAAATATAGTTCTCGTATTCTCTCTACATATCTATCCCGCGGTGAAGCCTTACCAGTCATCCAAAAACTCAAAGTTTTCGGTGCCACATCCAACCGGTGCGCAAGCTCATCTTGTGACCATTTCGATTCTGCTATTATCTGCTTCAACTGCTTTTGTATATTCATACTGCATATTATACCAAAAGGTAATTACTTTTACAATAAGGTAATTACCTTTCAAAAATATAATTACTTTTCCTCAAAAAAATATCTCCGCCCGAAAGCAGAGATATTTTTGCTATTCAGTCTTTACCGACGGCTCTTGCGTGCCACCAAGTAAACCCCAAATATTGCCACAGCGCCGAAGGCAATCAGCCCGGTCACCACATAGTCAGCTCTAGAGATGTTCAAGCTTTCCATCACAGTACCAGTACCTGGCACGTTTGGCGTCTTCGCGTCGTAGTAGAAGCGATAAACGTTCATCGAAACCACTTCTTTCCCGTCCTGACCATAAGCGATTGCTACGAGCTCGTACCAACCTGACTTAGCGCCATATTTCGACATTGGTAGATTCAACTTATAGCTACCGCTCTCGAGGTCGAACTTATCACGCGCCACTAAGATCGGTTCTTCCACGCCGTCTTTGATGAAAAGTGGCTTACCAGATTCATCGTAAACTTGGAGAAGCAGCGAATAGACTTCATCGCTAATCCCAATCGTTACTTCCGGATCACCTTTCTCATCAGTGACTGGCTTATTGTTCTCGTCGTCTTTGTCGCCCATATCGACTTTGATAGCTCGATATTCAAAGGACACGCCTTCATCACGGATATCTTTGTCATCAATGCCTTTACCGGTCAAGAAGATTCGGCAAGTTGCATCGGCTTGGACGCCCCAGTCATTCAAATCCAAGTTGAATTTTCGTGTACCAGTACCGTCTTCTTCCGTCACATTATAGGTGTCAACCACCTGTTCGGCCGCCGCCCTCGCCGCACTCGTGCAGGACAAAACAGTCGATACGCTTTTCATCTTTTGGAAAGTGTATTCCACCGGCACGATGTTCGACTTCACTACTTCGCCATTTGCTGGCTTCACCATAGTAGCATTACTGCCAGGACCAACCACCTTTACCTGGATGTTTACATTCGCGGAATCAGTTAACACATCTTCCGCGTGCGCCTCAGGAGTCGGAAGAGCACAAGCAACAGCTGTCATCGCCGTCACCACTGCTAATCCGAAAACACTCAGCAGACGCTTTGTTTTTCTTTTCATACGCACACTCTTTCTTTATTTTATGTTTTTGTTTGAATTCGCCAGAGTTGTCGTCTCGCAGAATGCCACTACTACGCATAGTGGCATTACGACGGCGCGATTACGGTTCAGTACTAAACCATCTTGCGCGCTTTACGCTCTTTGCGCTTTCTAATTATGATTATAATCCACACAATCACAATCGTCAATAGCAAAATTAGCAAAATCAGTACAACTAGCGGCATAATTATTACTACGCCGGATTTTGTAATACTCTGATCAGCACCATCAATCTTAAATTCCACCTGGAAAATGCCGAGCATTGGCGCATCTTCCCAAGTTGCCTCTAGATGATAAGTAATTTCCGGATAGGCCGCTTCCTGCAATTCCTTACGATAAACTTCCTTACCAAAGAAAGTCCGTGCCACATAAGAATAATAAACTGGAAAATCCGTATTACCGGTATTTTCAATGTCTGCGCTTGCGTTCAAAGTTCCGCCTAGGCTAAAGTGGTCGATCTTAACATTCGAAACTTTTGCCGTGGTATAGGAGTTACCGACCGCGCGTCCCGAGATCACCGAGCCAACCTGCCCAATCGTCTGAATCCCAGCTTCTTCCTTGTCGTTTAAAATCTGCGCCCAAAGCACTGCATACTGAGAGCCACCTGGCACATTTTCCGGTACTGCTACCTTGTATTTGATAGTCTGTGCCTCACCCGGCTTGATCGTGAAAACTGCTTCGTCAGCCCATTCGCCCGCCGCATTCATCACCTTAATCCAGCGCGAAATCTGTGTATAAGCCGTGCCACCATTTTCGTCTGAGAAGCTCAAATTATTATCTGCACCTGACACAATATAAGGCGTAATATAAACTTTATAAGTAAAAGCCTGCGTACCAGCGTTCTCAACTGTCACCTCACAACCTGGACCGTACGTCTTGGTACAGCCATCCATTGTGCCTTCCAGCGTCTCTCCACCGGTCAAGCTCAAATATGTGCCACTCGGCGAGAGTTTTAATGAATCACCGTTCACAACCTGTTCGGCATCGTCTGCTCGCACCACACCGCCGTATGTAGCTACACCCATCACCGCTAGTACGAGCGCCACCACACTTGCTATTATTTTTTTCATTCTTCTACCTCCTAGCTATGAAGCTATTATATTCCGACCAAGCGAATAAATCAACCCTTGGCGGAGAGATTTTATGCCAAAGCCGTCAGCCCCGGCATTTCGCCACCGGTTAGAAGCACCAGTGCAGCGCCGCCCCCAGTCGAGACCAAACTATAATTTAGTTCCGGATTTTTCTCCATCAAACTTTCGACAAACCCAGCCGTATCACCACCACAAATAATTGAAGTTATCTCCGGATGCTCCCCCAAAAACTTCGCCACCATCTCCGAACTTGTACTAAAAGCCGGATCTTCCACCTTTCCTAGCACCCCGTTCCAAAGCACCGTCTTCGCACCCTTTAATTCTTCCAAAACTTTCCCGGCACTAAGCGGCCCAATATCTAGCTTCGCCCCTTCGGCGTCCTCGTCAAAATCTTCCGCTACGTAAATTTTCGCATCATTCGCCGCGTAGCCATCTGCCGCAATCTTTCCTCCCACCAAGATTTTATCGGCCATCTCTTCGAATTTTTCGATCAGCGGGCTTTTATCCTCAACTTTTGCGCCCCCAATCACCACCACTAGCGGCCGCTCCGGATCCGTCAAAACTTTTGTCAGCCCCGCCACTTCTTTCTCAACCAATTTCCCTGCTACGCTCGGTAATAATTTCGTGATCGCATCCGTCGAAGCATGCGCTCGGTGTAGCGCCGCAAAACCATCTTGCACAAACACTTCCGCCCCTGTACTTTCGACAATCTCCTGTGCGAGTTCCAACGAATTTTCTTTCTCACGCGGGTCAAACCGCAAATTCTCCAGCAGCAGAATTCCCCCCTCCGGCAAATCCTCCACCGCCCGCTTCACCTCTTCCCCGCTAGTTTGGTCAACGAATTGAACCTTCAATCGCTCTGCCACATTTCTCAGGCTCAATTCTTCATCCCGCTCTTTTGGTCTTCCGAGATGCGACATCAGAATAATCTTCTTCGCACCCTGTTCCCTCAAATGCTCAATCGTCGGTAAACTCGCCCGTATTCTGAAATCGCTTTCAATCTGCCCGTCTTTTAGCGGTACATTATAATCCGTCCGCACCAAGACAACTTTATTTTTTACGTCAACATCCTTCAAAGTTTTCATCGCGTCTCCCGCCACCATATTAAATATATCGTAGTTTGATTGTGTTCGTTCCGCCCTCGTTCAGATCGCCACTCACCCACACTACTTTCAGCTTATCTCGATCCTCGCGCAGATGCAAATATCCCGACGCCTTTAGTTCACGCGCCAAGTCCAATCCTTGATTCACCGAGTATTCTCGCACAAACGCCGAGTTCGCATACATCAAAGCCAGCTGATTTGCCACCCGCGCATCCTTTGTTACGCTAATAATCGGCACATTCGGTCGTTGCGCTGCCACTGCCCGCGCCGTCGCCCCCGACGCCGTCTGACAAACAATCACATCCGCCTCCAAATTTTCCGCGAGTCGCGCCGCCGCTTCCGCAATCGCATCATAATTCATATCATCACTGTTTGGACTCTGCCCCAAGCTTGCTACTTCCACGTGATTCTGCGTATAGAGAATTACTTTTTTCATCTCCCGTACCGTCTCAAGTGGATATTTACCCATCGCCGTCTCGTCCGATAGCATCACCACATCCGCCCCCTGAATTACGGCATTCGCCACGTCACTCACTTCCGCCCGACTCGGCAACGGATTTTCCACCATCGAGCCCATCGTTTGTGTCGCCACAATGCAAAGTTTCCCCTGTTCTCGGCACATTCGCACTAGCTTCCGTTGCACCACTGGCACGATTTCTGCCCCCGCCTCAGTCGCCATGTCCCCACGCGCAATCATCACGCCATCCACCGCGTTCACAATTTCCTGCAAATTTTCATCCGACTCAACCGCTTTCTTCGTCTCAATCTTCGCAATCAATTTCCCAGGGTGATTATTTTCTTTCAAAATCGCCCGCGCCTTACGAATATCTTCCGCCGTCTGTACGAACGAAAACGCAATGTAATCAAAATCTCGCGTCGCCCCCCACTCAATATCCGCCAGATCTTTTGCTGGTATAATATCCCCACCAAAATCCGTCTCCGGCAAATTCAACCCCTTAAAACTTCTCAAATATCCATCGTTCAAAACTTCTAGCTCAATCGCCGTCTCTGACGAAATATTTTTCACCTTCGTCGTCACCTTGCCATCAAACAGCAAAATCGGTTCCCCCACCTTCACCTTCGGCGCCAAATTATACTGGCACGGCAGCACATTATCTCCCTGATGCTCCTTCACCGCGTAATCAATAATAATCGTATCCCCCGCTTTCACTTCGTAATAATTATCTTTGAGCTCGCCCAGCCGAATCTTTGGCCCTTGCAAATCCTGAATAATCGCCACACTCCGCCCCTTTTTCTCAGCTGCTTCTCGAATCCATTGCATCTGCTGTTCGCGGCTCTCGTTGTCACCGTGCGAAAAATTCATCCGGCAGCCATTCACCCCTGCCATAATCATATCTTCAATCATCTGTTTGCTTCCATTCCCGGAAACTGGCCCGATCGTCGCCAAAATCTTAGTACGCTTAAAAACTTTGCTCATATATATTATTCTAACATACCAAAACTTTTATGCTATAATAAACCTAATATGCCAACTAAAAAATCCAAAACCAAATCAAAAACCAAAACTCCGCGCGCGCCCTTCACTTGGCGAGAAGCCGCTTTTGTCTCAATTCTCGTCCTTGCTACCAGCTGTATCGGCATCACTCTCGCTGCCGACGCTGCTTTTGACCCCGCCCGCGACGCCGAACAAACTTTGCTCGACCTCGTTGATGATTATTACGTCGAGTTTCTCTATCCCTCCACTCTGAATTATGATTTCCGCGATCCCGAAGCTTCGCTCTCCGAGTTCCAGCACGCCGGCTTCGCCACCATCCACCTTTATCAGCTTCTGCTCTATAAAGACGGCGCCGCCAAATTCACCAAACCTTTCGACAATCGTTATTATCGTTGCAACGAAAATGATTCCACGGTCCGGATTTTCCCGGTCGCTCCTTGGGGCCCGCGCGATTACCGCGTCGAATACAATCTCAAGTGTACCAAACTCCCTCAATAGCTTGTGCTTTCCCATCGCCTTTGCTATACTTTTAAAAAGGAGTTTTATGGGTTACGCAGTTTTTGCCATCATTTTTATCTTACTAGTCGGGTTTATTATCCCCGGCATTCGTATCATCAATCAATACGAACGCGGCGTCGTGCTGCGCCTTGGTAAATTCTCCCGGATTTTGAACCCTGGTTTTCGCGTCATTATCCCCTATATCGACAAGATGATCAAAGTTGACGTCCGCACCACTCCAATGGACATCCCGAAGCAAGAAGTCATCACCCGCGATAACGTTACCGTTAATGTTGACGCCGTGGTTTATTCGCGCGTCATCGACGCCGCCAAAGCCGTCCTCGAGACTACCAGTTATAAATACGCCACTTCCACTTTTGCTCAGACTGCCCTGCGCGACGTCACCGGCAATTTTGATCTCGACGAAATCCTTAGCAAGCGCGACGAAATCTCCGCCCAGATCCGCACCATCGTCGACACTCAAACTGACAAATGGGGCATCGATATCGAGTCCGTCAAGCTCCAGAACATCGAACTTCCCGCTGATATGAAACGCGCCATGGCCAAGCAAGCCGAAGCCGAACGCGAACGCCGCGCCGCCATCATCTCCGCCGAAGGCGAAAAAGCCGCTGCTGCTGCCGTCGCTGAAGCTGCCGGTCTCCTCGCTCAGACCCCTGGTGGTATCAACATCCGTACTCTCCAAACTCTTGAAAAGATTTCCGCTGATCCTTCCCAAAAGACCGTCATCCTTCTGCCTACCGACCTCACTGACAAAAACCTCGGCGGTCTCCGTCGTTAAGCATAAGCCTCTTGACATTTTGAACAATCTGTGCTACAATTAAAGTAATCCCTCAATTAGGGGCGACTTTGTATGCCATGTTGAGGTTTCTCGCACCTTAGCATGACTACTACTGAAAGGATGTGATATGAATGAGCGAAATAGTAGAAAGGATCAAAGCCGGCACAGCCATCATTCTTGATTTTCCTCATGAGAATGTCCATTTTGTCGACATCACCACCATTCTCAGAGATCCTGAACTCTACGGACTGGTTATCGCAGAGGTCCAAAAGCAGTTCGATCCGAATGACTACGACATCATCGTCTCTCCGGAAGCCCGTGGTTTCCTGCTCGGCGCGCCGATAGCGCTGGCTCAGAAAAAGCCCTTCATTCCGATTCGCTTTCCGGACAAATTGCCGCGTGAGATTATTAAGACAGAATCCACCAACGAGTATACCGATGATAAGCCTTTGGCGGTGCACCGAGAAGACATTCTGCCCGGCACACGGGTATTGATTATGGACGACCTCTTGGCGACCTGCGGCACGGCCTTGGCCATGATCAATCTTATCCACGATTTGGGGAGTGAAGTGGTTGGCATATCGGCGCTATACGATTTGCCATATGTACCCGGACGAGTCGAACTTCCCGTTACAGCTCGCGCTGTGGTTACCTACGACCAGCCGCCCGCGGCATATCTTCCCGAATAAGTCATGAATAGCCTTCGAATTGCGAGAGTTCGGAGGCTTTTCTTTTTTTCTATAATTCTAAAATAATTGTGGCAAGGTCCGAAAACTTGCCAACAAAAATGGTCCAATGGTGAGCCGGGAGAGGCTCGAACTCTCGACACCGGGCTTAAAAGGCCCGTGCTCTAACCAACTGAGCTACCGGCCCACCATTGAACCACATTGTAAATATCTTTGGTGACCTCTGCGGGAGTCGAACCCGCGTTGACGGGATGAAAACCCGTTGTACTAACCGTTATACTAAGAGGCCATACTCCCTCATTTTACTAAATTCCCCTCTTTCCGTCAAGCCCTTTTACCTTAGCACTAATTCCACAAACCTCACTATTACAACCCGTCAGTTTATGCTATAATCGTTCTATGACGAAAAAAGCTACTGACGTAGTCGCCGATTATAACGGCTATGACTACAAGAAAATTTTCTGGGAAGACGCCGACCGCAAGTACGAAGATATGGCCGACCGCCTTGCCATCCGCCGCCTTCTCCCTGCCAAGATGGACAAATTCGTCGATATCGCTGGCGGTTATGGTCGCCTCGCCGATGAATACCTACCGCGCGCCCGCCACGCCACCCTTTTTGACTATTCCAAAACTGAGCTCGCCCAGGCTCATGAGCTTTACGGCGACAAAATCCATACCAAAGCTGGTGATATTTATTCCCTGCCCTTCAAAGACAATGAGTTTGACGCCCTCATGATGGTGCGCGCCACGCATCATTTCAAAGACATGCCCGCCGTTGTCCGCGAACTTCATCGCGTCTTGAAACCTGGCGGCACCGCCGTCATCGAAGTTGCCAACAAGCGCACTTTGCCTAAGATGTTCCGTTATTGGTTCAAAAAATCCGATGTTAATCCGTTCAGCCGCGAGCCGTCCCATCTCAAGGATTTGAACGCCGGCGGTTTTTATAATTATCATCCCAAAATGATCGAGCAAGTTTTTCGCGATGCCGGTTTTGAGATCGCCGAAGTCCTATCGGTTTCAAATTTTCGCTCAGCCCGCTTAAAAAAGTTGTTCGGTACCAAAAATCTTGTTCGTCTTGAAAAGGGTGCGCAAAAAATCCTCGCCCCCGTCCGTTTTGCCCCCTCTATTTATTATCGCCTCATCAAAAACTCTCACGGCCGTTAGAGTTTTCCCAGGAACTAACAGGGGTAGCAAAAGCCCAAACTCTAACACGTGTTAGAGTTTTAAACATAACCATGTTATAATCATTTGGGGCAACGCCAGCTTGGTCTGATCCCGTAAGGTGTTTGCAGGCCTAGTTTGGTCGATTTATTTGAAGTGGGGGACACACTTTCTACAAGTAAAAAAGCTACCGGACCGTGTGTACCAGGCAGCAAAAGGGTCCCTGTAATTGCCTGCGTTGCTGGGGGTGTGTTATCGCGTCCTTCTCACAGGTTCGCTCTCGAGTAGTTTCAAGTTGTGCGGCGGTGTTCGGAAGTAGTTCCGGTCTTCCGGTCTCCAGTTCCTGCGTACCGGCAACTACAACCGTTCCTACGGCTACCTCAACGCACGTACAACGAATGGCAACTGGTGGTCTAGCACGGCCGGTTCGGCTACCAACGGACGCAACCTGAATACGTGGACCGGTAATGTCAACGCCCAGAACAGCAATTTTAGAGGCAACGGTTTTGCTCTGCGCTGCGTAGCGCGCTAGTGTTCCGCTTGCCAGCACCTCTTAACATCTTGCCTCATCAAACATTATCTAGCACGTGGGGCGCAAAATTGCAGATTTTGCGCCGCCGCGTCAAAATGCGTCAAAAAACTTTACACAGTGTCAACTTTCCACCGCGTCAAAAAGTCAAAGCCGAAAATCCTGACCAGCCGCACGCCAAATTCGCTCTTGCATTTTTCGACAGCCATAATTAATACAGCCACCCATATACGAAGTCACCACATCCAGCTGCCCCACGCCTTCCATCACGTTCACCAGCGCCTGATAATATTTCGCCTGATAACGATGGTCCATTTCGATGTGGCCATTTTTAATATGATGCCCGAGATACGTCACGCCTTTGTCCACCCTCAGCCACCGCGTTTTATGTGGATGCATCGTCAGGCCCAGCCCCGCGAGGTACGCCCGAATTCGCTCAATATCTTTCTCCATCTGCGGCAGTTGCTCCTCGGTAATCACCACATAAAAATCATCCACATAGCGACCGTAATGGTGATAGCCTAAAGTATAGACAATATATTTATCCAGCTGATCCAAAAAGACATTGGAAAGCAGCTGTGAAGTCAAATTCCCAATCACAATTCCATAACCTTTGGACTGAAAGAACAAACTTTTATCGCGCGGCAGATGATTCCAATCCCGCACTTTGCCGCGAATCCGCACTTCTTCCAGTGGATCGTCCAAAATAATCTGCCGCCACAAAAATGCCGCTAGTCTCCCTAGCGGCCCAAATTCCCGGAATTGGCTATGCGCTCCTGATACCGCAAGCTCCATCAGCTTCGTTCGGTCCATGCTCATGAAAGATCCCTTGATGTCCATTTTCACAAAATAAGCCGTTTTCTGATAATTATCGCTCACCTTGGCAATGTGATGCACTGCCCGTCGCACGCCATAATTCGTTCCTTTGCCCAGCCGACACGAATACGAATCCCGCACAAAATGTCGCTGCCACCACGGCATACAGATATTAATTAATAGATGATGCACAATTCGATCCCGAAATGACGCCGCAAAAATCTCCCGAATCACTGGGTCAAACACGATAAATGCCTCACTACGCGACGGACGATAGCAGCGGTCGTGAATGTCCTGCGCCAGTCGATAAATATTTTCAAAAAGATTCGCTTCCACCCGCTGCACATCGTAAGTTTTGCGCTTCCCTGGCCGCGCGTCAAAATATGCATAGTAAAGCATTTCATAAAGTTCATCCACCGAAAAATCAATTCGCCCATCCTCGAGCGCCCGGTGTTCCATCATCAAAAGCCATTTATATTTCGACTCCATTTGCGCTAGCTTCTTGGCGTAACGCTCCTCCCGCATCCGCGTTTTTAGGCGCTTCGTTTCCTGCCAAGCCGTACGCGTCCCGCTTTCTAGCAGCCCCTCAAACTCCGTCATCCTCTTTCCCACCATCTGTTTGTACTTCCGCCAATTTCTCGGTCAGCTCATTATGTCGTTCGTACTGACTGATCCGCTGCTGTGTCATTTCCCGTATTTTCGCCAGCGTCAAACTCACTTTAGCGATCGCACTTTTGTTCGCAATATTCAGATCTGCATAATTCGCCAGCGTTGTCATCGCGTCCCCCACATAATGATCCACTTGCTGCATCGCGAGGTGCCGCTTTTCACTTTTACGCAAATTATTCGCCACGTCATAATACGCCCGCCGCATCTTAAAAATACTATCGAGCAGTGGATGCCCCACAAACCCCCGCGCATTACTATCCAGCTGCTTCTCTAGTTGATAGCCATTCCTTAGCGTCATCACCAGCAAATTATTTAGTTCCACATCCGGCGACGCCGCAAAAACGTTATTATTAATATTTTTGATAATCTCTTCATCGAGTTTGCGATAGCGCCGAATCTCCCGCTCCTCGAGCGGCACTTTCAGGCGATACGCACGAATGTATTCCGCAAACGGCCCAAAATCAATCGATTCATCCCGTTCAATTTGCGCGCCGGCGTAGGCAATGTCTTTCTCAAGCCGCCTTTCATCCTGCAAACAAATCACTCCTTCGCGAAACACCGCAAAATTATCCCGATCGACATTAATATTAATCTCACGGTCAAGATAGGTTGAAACCATCAAGCGATGAATCGCAATCGAATTACCACCCAATTTCCACCACGAACCCGTGGCGGATTTGAAAAGAAAAATATGCATCCGATTGCGCGGCTCAATTTGTTTGACGGCTGCTTTGGCGTGACGAATCGTCTGACGACGTATGACCGCCTCATCCTCCACGCCCGCCAGTTCAATTTCGAGCGCCTTGCTCGCTTCAGCAATTCCCTTGTCGATCCGTTCGTAGAGTAAAGCCTCTTCGTTTTCATATTTCTTGGCCAAGCGAGTCTTAATCTCCCGCTCCAGCGGGGTATCAGCCATCGACAGTTTAGGTGTATTCTTCTTTCTCGTCTGTACCATATTCAATTTCCCATAGCCGTGGAAATTTCTGCAATCAGGCTCCTGCCTTGACCCTGTCCACCGACTTCGTCGTCGTCCAGGGGCAGTAGCCGACTGCAGAAATTTCTTCCTTTGTTCCGACCGGCAGACCTACGTCTGCCGGTGGAGGTGCTGGCAAGCGGAACTACTAGCGCGCTACGCAGCGCAGAGCAA
>CAZCIN010000002.1:53828-103408 GCA_964499245.1 uncultured Candidatus Saccharibacteria bacterium | reverse complement strand
ATTAAATACGATCGAAAAAGATACTATCGTCTCTCTCTAGAATATGCTATAATATTGGAATGAAGACTACAACAAAGAAAATATCTGATACAAGGGTGGAATTGACCGTGATTTTGGATGCGGCCGATCTTAAAACTGCACGCACGCGGGCACTTGAAGAACTTGCTAAAAACATCAAGGTTCAGGGCTTCCGCAAGGGCAAGGCTCCGGCATCTTTGGTAGAGCAGCAAGTCTCTCCAAACGACATCGCTGGCGAGATTATCGACATCGCTGTGCGCCAGAATTTGCCAGCCGCTTTTGATGCTGCCAAGATTATGCCGCTCGCCGTCGAGAAAGTCAATGTCACTAAGTATGTTCCAGACCAGTCGGCTGAGTTTACCGCCGCTGCGGACATTTTGCCAGAAGTCAAACTTGGCGATTATAAAAAACTTAGCGCCAAGCTCGAATCCGCTGCACCAAAAGCCGAAGAAGTCCAAGAAGTAATTGATAATATCCTGAACGCCTACTCGGAAAAGGCTGTCGTGAAGCGTGCCGCTGCTAAGGGCGATGAAGTGATCATCGACTTTGTTGGTAAGCGCGAAAACGGTGAAGAATTTGCTGGCGGTAGCGCCAAGGATCATCATTTGACGCTCGGATCTGGGCAATTCATCCCTGGATTTGAGGACGCAATCGTCGGGCATTCAGCCGGCGACAAGTTCGATATCAAAGTAACTTTCCCAAAAGATTATCCTGAGAAAACTTTGGCTGGTCAGCCCGCAGTTTTTGAAACCTTGCTTAAACAAGTTAACGAGATTAAGAAACCAGCCGCTGATGATGAACTGGCAAAGAAATGTGGCAATTTCAAGACTTTTGCCGAACTCAAAGCCGATATCGAGAAAAATCTCGAGCTTCAAAATCAGCATCGCGCCATGGACCAATATCGCGAAGCCTTGGTGGCTGAATTAGTCAAGAAATCCAAAGTTTCCGCTCCAGAGATTTTAATCCAAGATCAACTCCGTTTCATCAAAGATGACATGGAACGCAATGCCGCTTCGCGTGGCATGACGATGGAGCAATATCTTGAGCACGCTGGTATGACTAGCGAAGAATGGGAAAAGCAGGCTCGCGAAATCGCTGAGGCCCGCGTCAAGAGTTCTTTGGTTTTGCAGATTCTCGCCCGTGAACAAAATATCTCCGCCAGTGACGAAGAAGTCGAGGCAAAGATCGCCGAGCTCAGAGACGTTTATCAGAAGTCCAAAGAAGCTCTCGAAAACCTCAAACGTCCAGAAGTTAAGCAGGACATTAAGAACCGTCTCACGATTGATAAGACGCTGGAGTTTTTGGTTGATACTAATCAGCCCAAGGCTAAGACTGAAAAGAAAACCAAAAAGTAAGTCCCTATAAAAATTTAAAAGCACGGCCATAAAGGTTAAAACTCTTGCATTTTTTCGGTCTTTGCGCTATAATCAAGCAAGAGTTTCAGGTATTTTGCATTGCTGTAAACAAAATACCACAAGATAATAATTATTAAGTTAATAGGGAATTTTATGCCAACTATCAATCAGTTGATTCGGAAGCCCCGCCAGAAGGCTGCGCATAAGTCGAAGTCTCCAGCGCTCGGTTCCATTGTTAACACCTTGAAGACCCGCAAGTACAATCAGGCCGCCCCGCTCAAGCGTGGTGTCTGTCTCAAGGTCACTACTAAGACTCCAAAGAAACCAAACTCCGCTCTGCGCAAGGTCGCGCGTGTGCGCTTGACTAATGGTCAGGAAGTTTGGGCTTACATCGGTGGTGAAGGTCATAACCTTCAGGAACACGCCGTTGTGCTCGTGCGCGGTGGTCGTGTGCCAGATCTTCCGGGTGTGCGTTATCATGTTGTCCGTGGTACTTTGGATCTCCAGGGTGTCCAAGGTCGTAAGCAAGGCCGTTCTAAATACGGCGCGAAGAAGGGAGAATAATTATGCCACGCAAAGTTACTCGTTCTCTTGAGCGCAAAGTTTCGCCAGATCGCAAATACCAATCTGTACTGGTTCAGCGCCTCATCAATAAGTCCATGCTTGACGGCAAGAAGCAGGCTGCCGAGCGCGCAGTTTACGCTGCACTCGAAGGCGCTGCCAAGAAATTGAATTCCGAAGATCCAGTAGCAGTTTTTGAAAAGGCTATTGCCAACGTTTCGCCAGATTTCGAGGTGAAATCTCGTCGCGTCGGTGGTGCCAACTATCAGATTCCGTTCCCAATCGCTGGCCACCGTCAGCAACATTTCGCTTTCTCGTGGCTCGTTCAGGCTGCGCGTGCTCGTCAGGGTATGCCATATGCCAAACGCCTTGAAGCGGAAATCGTTGATGCCTATAATGAGACTGGTGCTGCCTTCAAGAAGAAGGAAGATTGTCACCGCATGGCCGAGGCCAACCGCGCCTTTGCTCACTTCGCTCGCGCCTAGAATTCGAGCAAGATCAGAAAGGACCGCCCAGGAGCGGCCCTTTTTGCATAGGAAAAAGTCCCCTAGATTTCTAGGAGACTTTCAAGAATGTGCCAGAAAGGTGCAGAAAAAGTGCAAGACGTGTCATTTGGGTGATTTTCGCTTTGATTGATCATGATGCGCTAGCATAATGCAGCTCTCATACATCGCGGCATAGAAGTGCACATAATCCTTTACCAAAATCGTTTGTGTTCGCGCCGAGTGCATCCCGTCCACCAATGGCCAAACCATGAACTCACATCGCCTTAGCCCGTCGTTCGTGTACTGAATACAGTGGTACAAAAAACTGCCCGACTCGCTAATGAGACTTTGAACTGCACTTTTGCATTTATCGGTAGTACTACGAATCAGCACGCATTTGGTTGACGTCGAGCCGTCACTCAGTAAAGGTTCAAGATCGTAAGGCGAACGTACAAAAAGTCGCTTGGTGGCGTCATTTGCCACTCTCCATTCTCCAAACATGACATGAGAAATGTAGCCGCCAAACAACTGCTGCGTCACTACTTCTGCCATCGTGCCAATCTGACCAAACACCATTCCGGTCGTTAGCTCCGTCAACCCACGCCGGTCGTCATAGAAGCGAAGCGGATCGTAGACTTTGCCATCGACGTTGAGCTCATGCTCATGTTCGACCCATAGTTCAATCCCGTCCGGCCAGGTTAGTGCCTTGCCACCCATGGGCTTTCCGTCATTGAAAAACACCACATAGTCGACACCGTCGTATATGTCTTCGCGTACGCTCAATTCCGGATGTAGCTGACGCAGCTCTTCGGTGCTGAAAAACTTTTTTCGGTTTTCAATCATGATTTTACCCCCGTTCCATGTAAAAGGTCCAACGTTTTGTTCATTACCATTATATCATAGTATACCGCAAATGTCAAAGTGCTTATGCTTAAAATATTCTTACCTTTTGCGCTTTTTGTGCTATAATAATCATAAGTATATTTAGGAGGCAAAATGGTAAGATTGGCAATCAATGGATTTGGCCGAATTGGTCGCTGCGCTTTTAAGATTGCTTTTGAACGACGTGACGCCGAAGTGGTTGCGATCAACACTATTGGCACGCCAGAAGCAATGGCGCATCTTTTGAAATATGATTCAGCCTATGGCATTTACGACCATGAGGTTGATTTTGATGATCAGCATATCATCATCGACGGGCAGAAAATTCTCTTTATGTGCGAACCCGACCCAACTAAATTGCCGTGGGATAAATTGGAAATTGATACCGTAATGGAATGCACTGGGCGTTTCACTAATCCAGCCGACGCTAGGGCGCACATCCGTGCTGGTGCGCGCAAAGTCGTCATTTCTGCCCCTGCCAAAGGCCCGGGCGCTAAGACTGTTGTGCTCGGCGTCAATGAAGAAGTTGTCACGGCTGATGATGAAATCATTTCTTGCGCTTCCTGCACTACCAACTGTATTGCTCCTGTCATGAAAGTCCTCGAAGATAATTTTGGCATTGAAAAAGCCATGATGACTACTGTGCACTCCTACACCGCCTCGCAAAAGTTGCAAGATGACGAAGCTAAAGATCTGCGTGAAGCTCGTGCCGCCGCAGTCAATATCGTTCCTACTACCACCGGTGCCTCGAAGGCCGCCGCACTCACTATTCCTAGCCTCGAAAATAAATTTAATGGTCTATCAGTCCGCGTGCCTAGTCTCGTGGTCTCGCTCGCCGATATTACTGCTGTCGTCAAGAAAAACACCACCGCCGACGAACTCAACAAAGTCTTCGAACGTGCTGCCGGTGAGCCATATTATGAGGGTATCCTCGCCGTTTCGCATGATGAGCTCGTTTCGACCGATTTTCGTGGCAATTCCAATTCTGCCATCGTTGATCTGCCACTCACCGACGTGGTAGGTGGGAATTTAGTCAAAATTATCGCTTGGTACGACAACGAGTGGGGTTATTCCAACCGCCTAGTAGAATTATCAGTAGATTTTGGGAGGTAATATGCCAGATTATACAATTTATTTCGGTGCCGATCACCGCGGGTTCGAGAAAAAAGCTGAATTGATGGAGTTAGTGCAGGGCTGTCACAGTTTCTTGAAAGTCGAAGATGTTTGGCCAGCTGAATATAATCCAGATGATGATTTCAATGATGCGGCTCTGCAAGTGGCTAAAAAAGTTTTAGCAAATGAACATAGTTTTGGCATTTTGCTCTGTGGCTCGGCGCATGGAGTTTGCATGCAGGCGAATCGCATCAAAGGCATCCGCGCTATCTACGCTCGCACTCCTGAAAGCGCCGCGATCGGCCGTGAGCACGACTACGCTAATATCCTCTGTCTCTCGGCTGATGAAATGGAACCGGCTGACATGGAGCCAATCGCCAAAGCTTTTTGTCATGCCCGTCCTAATCCTGATGAACGTTACCGCCGCCGCGTTGAACGGCTCGATCAGGAGGTTTAATGGCGATTATCTCTCCCACCGTCACCACTTCCGACCTCGAACAATTCAATCGTTCGCTAGCAACCATTCAGACCTATGCCAAGCGTGCTCAGATCGACATTTCCGATGGTACTTTTGCTGCTACCCAGCTGGTGCCAATCCCCAGCATGGAGCTGCCCGAAGGCATCAAATATGATTTTCACATCATGAGCGTTAAGCCGAGCGAGCACATTGCAGCAGCGATCGAGAAAAAGCCTGCCCTAGTAATTGTTCATGCTGAGCTGGATGATGATTTCAATGCTATTGCGAATCAATTACGTTCCGCCGGCATCAAAGTTGGCGTAGCTTTACTCAAAAGCACCCTTCCGTCTCGGGTTCAATCTTTGATCTCTCAGGCAGATCACGTTTTGATTTTTTCCGGTAATCTCGGCGAGCAAGGCGGTACGGCCGATATGCTTCAAATCGAAAAAATCCCACTTATTCGCGCTATCAAACCGGATGTCGAAATTGGCTGGGACGGCGGCGCCAACTTAAGCAATGTGCGCGCGCTGGCTCATGCTGGCGTCAACGTCATTAATGTTGGTGGCGCACTTGCTAATGCCTCTGACCCCGCTGCTATGTATCAGTCACTTATCACCGAATCCGAGAAAAAAGGAGTTTTGATATGAGCCGAATTGCCGTGCTCGGTACTGCCAGCGAAGAAATCATTCTCGTTGATCGTGATGATTTTGAAGCAATGCCATTAGATGGGCAGTCAATTTTTGGCAAACTTGCTATCGGCTCGGATGTTGATATTGATAAGGCAGTTTTTACCGTCGGTGGTGATGGTGCGAGCGCAGCCGTAACTCTCGCGCGCTCTGGCCACGAAGTAATTTATCTTGGTAATCTTGCCAATGATGCCGCTGGGGAAGCAGTCAATAGCTGTTTCGACCAAGAAAACATCGACAATAGTTATATTGAATACTTGCCTGGTGTCACTGCTTGCACCGTGACGCTTCTAGATGCAAAAACCACTGAGCGCACCCGACTCGAATTTAAAGGCGTCACTAAGAAAACTAGCGCTCTTAATCCCGCCGATCTTGAAACCATCGCGCCAGATTGGCTTTATGCTGGCAGCCTAAACGGCGACATGGATAAGTTATTGGAGTTCTTTGAAGCTGCTCATGCTCTAGACGCTAAAGTCCTATTCGCTCCTGGCCCTGCCGAGTTCAAAGAGCGCAAGAAACTGATTGGGCTACTTTCTGATGTTGATGTACTTGTCCTTAATAAACAGGAAGCCGCGTCGCTTGTACCCGGAGTAGTCCTAACTGAGCTTCTAGCGCGCCTTAGTAATTATTGCCCCACGGTTTTGATTACTGATGGCGTGATGGGTGCAATTGCAACAGATCATGCCGAGGCTTATCGCCTAGGCGTCTACGAGCAGGTCCATTTGCGTGATACGACTGGCGCCGGCACAGCTTTTGCGGCTGGTTTCCTCGCCGCATATGCTGATGACGAAAAATTTGAGCCGGCCCTGCGTTTTGCCGCCGCCAACGCTGCCAAAGTCACTCAAGATTATGGTCCAATTGCTGGAATCTTGACGAATGATTATAAGTTACACCCAATGCCAATTACAAAAGTCGATGATTTATCCAAGGAGGAAGAATAATATGTCAGAAGAAGCTGTCAGCCAAAAGTTCTTAGATCAAGAGGCCGCCGCACTGCGTGAACTCGAAGACGCTGATGTTAAGCGCGCTAAAGCTTATGCTAACGATCTTATTCGTGGTCTCAAAACTGTTCGCACCTATCCGCAAGGCGTAACGATCTTTGGTTCGGCACGTCTACCACAAGATAATCGCTATTGCAAGAAAGCTCGCGAACTGGGTCAGCTCCTCGCACAGAATGGTCATCCGGTCATCACTGGCGGCGGACCCGGCATCATGGAAGCAGCCAATCACGGCGCTTTCGAATACGGTGGTCGCAGCATCGGTCTTAATATTACTCTGCGCCATGAGCAATTTCCTAATCCTTATCTCACCGACATGTTGCAGTTTCAATATTTCTTTGCCCGCAAAGTCATGCTTGCTATGTCGGCTAAAGTCTACGTCTTTTTCCCGGGCGGTTTCGGTACAATGGATGAAATCTCAGAAATTCTTGTCCTCATGCAAGAAGGGAAGATGCCACAGATGCCATTTTACTTTTTCGGTAAAAGCTATTGGCGTCCACTTATCAAAGTTTTTGAAACCAAAATGTATCCCATGGGTATGATTAGCCGGCAGGACATGAAGATTTATAAACTTACCGACGACGTGAAGGAGATTGTACGCGCCGCTAATAAAATTGGCCATCCCAAAATCAAGTCGAACTTCTATGATGGTTTTAGCGCTCAGTCCGGTATGGCCGAACTAAAGGATAATCTCTTCGATTAAGCGTGCTATAATAATTATTATATATGGCGAATTTAGGTCACCGTTTCAGTAAATGGCTTGATGAGTGCAAAATGGCGCTTAGCGGTATTGTGCTTGCGACTCGTGAGTGGAAATTTTTATTAGCCTTTTTCCTAAGTTTTATTATCTTTGGCACTTTGATGAACCTACTCTCCGGTAGCTTTGCTGGTTGGGACCTATTTTGGGCGGTTGATTTTGGTGGTAAGATGCGCCTGCTCGGCCAGGCTTTTCTAGCAAATTTCGGCGTGGGTCGCGCATTGCTCGACTGGGCAATCACTTTTGCGATTACTATTTTGCAAAGTATCCTGATTGGCCTAGTGGTTCTGGTCTGGCAAAAGAAACGTCGCCAAAAAGTCCTAGCTAGAGCCAAAAATCTCAACAATGTGAGTGATGCTGGGCTTGTGACTGGCTTAGCGATCCTTGGCAGCGGCTGCCCAACTTGTGGCACCACTTTACTTGCGCCGCTTCTTGGCACAATCTTGAGCTCTGGTGGTTTTGCTATTGCTGGCGTTATTTCTGGTCTTATTACTGTCGCAGCTGTCATTCTAGCCTTGTTCGCCTTGAAACGTGTCGGCAAGGATGCCTATGTCATGATCGTGGCCGAACGTTACGAAAAACGTCATTCTAAAAATAATGTAGAGGAGTAAAAATGAACGAAAAATCTTCTAGTCATATCCCGCGCATTATCGCAATTGTAGCTGTGGTCTTGGCTTTCGTGGGCCTAGTGGTTATCAGTAGCAGTCAAAAGCAGGCTATCGTTGATAAAGTTTGGCGCACCGAAATGTCGGTTGGCCCAGAAGATGCCGATAAACTCTATGTAATGTATACCGATCTAGTTTGTCCGTATTGTGATGTTTTCTCGCGCGCCGTGCAGGATCATTGGGATGAATTCCTGGCGTTTTTAAATGAACATAAAATCCTCTTTGAGGTTCGCCTCACTGATACACTTTATCTTGGCAATGGTTACGAAATGTCGCGCGATTCGGCCGAAGCAGCCTACTGTGCGGCCCGCGAAAATAAGTTCTGGGAATATTATCACGGTGCGGTTCAGGCGCTTTGGGATGATTATCATTCTAAAGGTATCGGCAGTAATAAAACCGCTACTCCAATCACCAATTTGCCGACGGATTATTGGCAAAAGATTGGCCATCAAGTCGGGCTTGGCAATAATTTTGATGAATGTATTAAGACTCACGCCACCGCTGGGGAAGTTGAAGAAGCCACCGAAAAAGCCGCTCGCACCGCTCAAGGTATGCCGACTTTCGCCTTTGGTAAATTCACCACGGCTGGTTTTAGTGACACTTGGGGCTGGGAAGAAGCCCGTGCCATGCTTGAAGCGGGCCTCGGCAATTAAATCTTGGAACTAGATTTCTAGTGGTTTTGTTTCGCCACTTTCCAAATCTTTGATACTATAATTTCCGGTAGCGACTTCGTTCTCGCCTACTACCACAGCTGCTCTGGCGGTTTTGGCGGCGTACTTCATTTTATCACCAAGTTTTTTATCAGTCAGCACAACATCAACTTTCTCACCTTTTTGGCGAAGTCGTTCGGCTAATTGCAAACTCGCCACAATTTCTTGACTAGAAATCGGTACGACGCAAACATCAACCGGCCGCGTAGTATCTTCACTCACTAAGTTGTAGCTCCCCAGCACCGAGAAAAGTCGTGTCAGTCCAATTGATCCACCCACGCCTGGTAAACTTTGCTCCGTATAATTCGATGCTAAGTTTTCGTATCGTCCGCCGCTACAAATCGAACCAATCTCGCGATAATCCGGCGCCACCGTCTCAAACACCGTGCCGGTATAATAATCCAGCCCCCGCACAATCGACATATCGGCAATTATCTCAACCCGCTTCCTCAGCTCTGGACTCAGTGTCGCCTCAAGGATGTTTAGTACTTCCTCCAGCTCACTGACCCCATCACGGTAAAGCGACCATTTATCGTCCAAGTCGCTCTCGGCCATTTTTGTTAGTATCTCATGCCATTCGCCACGATTCTCACACACAAATTCTTCCAGCTTCGTCGCCCGTTCGTCATCGTCGACTGTCTCTTTCAAGGCTTCGCTCCAATCGTCTGCCGACATTTTATCAATGTGATCCACGATATTAAAAATCTCGTCCTGTTTTTCACTAAGGCCAAGTGCCATCAGCATTCCAGTCAAGATTTTTCGATTACTCACCCGAATTTGGAATTTCTCAATCGGTAGTACTTTTAGTGCGTCGACCAGCGTTGCAATCACATCCGCGTCATAAGCCAGCGGCAAAGTTTGCCAGCCAATCACGTCGACATCACACTGGTAGAACTCCCGAAAACGCCCCTTCTGCGGGCGCTCACCACGGAAATTCCGGCCGATCTGCGTCACTTTGAAAGGGAAGCAAAGGTCGTTCGCGTGCTCCACTACGTAGCGCGCTAGTGGCACCGTGTGATCAAACCTTAGCGCCTGATCCGCTTCGTTCGCTAGCTCCGCAGTTTTGACAACTTTATAAATTTGCTTTTCAGTCTCACCACCGGCCTTTGCTAGCAAAACTTCCGATCGCTCAATCGTTGGCGTCTCAATATTCAAATACCCATGCTCAAGATAAGTCTCATAAATAGCAGTTTTGTAGTCATTGAAGCGAGCTTGCATGCCGGGAAGTAGCTCCTGCATGCCACTAATTGGTGCGGTATTGAATTTTTTCATGATAATGTAATTATACCATAATTATAGCCACTTTTTCAGAAAATCCCTTGACTTTTTAGCATAAGTGTGATATAATGGAAATATATGGGTAGAGTTTGGGATTTCTTGATGCGCCGCAAGCCACTAATGTTCGGATTTTTGTTGATTTTTATCGTGAGCGCTGCTTTTAGCAGTGTTTATTTGCGTCCCAATATTACTCGCGGTCCAGTCAACGTTCCGAGTAATACCACCACTACCGAAGTAATCGCCCCGACGCCCGAACCGGAGACCGAACCCACGCCTGAACCTATCATTGAACCCGCTTCCGATCCGGTTTCTGATCCAACTCCTGACCCGACTCCAAATCAGACCGCTGACCAAACGGTGCACCTCGCAATTGCGGCGCCCTCTCCCGAGGAAGTTGCTGAGCTCGCCGAGACAATCACCGTCCCGCGCACCAACTTTGGTTTCACGCTCCCTGGTAATATTATCAATCTGACTTCTCTGAACCGAATCGCCGCTAACCATCAGCTCGAACAGGTTGATGCTGTTAAAACTTGGCATTATATTATATCCGCCACCACTGCAGCTCTCATTTTTGGCGGCGTGATGGTGTGTTTGGCTCGCTTTCTGAGCAAGAATATGCTACAATAGCCACATGACACCGTGGCGGAGTGGTTACGCAGCGGTCTGCAAAACCGCGTACACCGGTTCAATTCCGGTCGGTGTCTCCAGTGATAATTCTTGAATCCTTTGGATTCAAGAATTATCACTGAGTTAAGCCAAGACCGGAAAGCTTCCCCCGGTCGCCCCATTCCGCGAAGCTTTCCGGTCGTCCATCCTCTAACTTTAATCTTTGGTGGTTTACCCCAGCTTCACAATACCGCTGAAGTAATAATTGTCATTCTTTTTCTTGAACTGATATTGATAACGATTGAGCTGTAGCTTATGCTCGTCAAAATCACTCTGCTCAACGTCCTTCACGACTGGCTGGAATAAATCGTCAAATCGATAGAAACTTCGCTCTTCCTTATCATAAACTCCGGCATCCGTAATGATATAAATTACTTCGCCTTCTTCATAGATTTTTTCGATTTTCTCCACGATCTCGCGATTTTTATTCAGCTCACAAGTTTGATTTACCGCCACAAAGATTTCCTTGTCTTTGTCAAAATCGAATTTTAAGCAACCTTGCCTGAAGCCAATTTTCTCCATTTTGACCGCACCGCCAAAAGTCTCTTCAAAAGCTTTCGCCATCACATCACTGCTGATCTGAATCTCTGCTACCGACAAATCAAGGCTTTGCTGCACTTGGTTATAAGCCATCGCCAGCAGATATTCCGGCTTGATTTCGGTTACCTTGCGATCGTCCGTATAGAGATAATAGGCCGCCACATTGTCCGCGTCCAGCTTGGTCTGCAAGTTTTGATATAGATAACTATAATTCGCCACATACCAAGTCGCATCTTTCACTGGACCGGCACTTTCTTGTTTCTCTTGTTTTTCTTCGCTATTCTGATCTTCTTGCATGTCGCAAGTGCCATTCTTTTCACATTCTGTCTTCATGAAATCAAAATAATGCACATCATATAAACAATAGCCAAAGTAGATTGCTGCTACCGCAAAAATCACGATCACAATATCATGGAAAAAGTTATTCCAGCGGCGACGACGATTTGCCCGCGCTAGCTCCCGCGCCACGAATGTGCGATATTCAACCCGAATGCTCTCGGCCAGCGAAGTTTTGATTTCTTCCGCCACATTCACGACTTGCTCGCGCACGCTCTCGACCAGCTGCTCGTCGATCACGACTTTTTTTGCAGCTTTCTTAGCCGGAATTTTCGCCTTGACAGTTTTCGGCTTTTTGGCGGCTGCACCTTTGGTCGCCTTTGCCGCACCCGCTGATTTCTTCGTAGTCTTTTCTTTTGCCCCCGCCGTTTCTTTGCCCACTTCTTTTTCCGCCACCGCAGTTTTTGGCGCTTCAGCGCCGGCACTTTTATCTGCCATAAATACCTCACTTCTTTAACTCCATTATACCCACTTAAACGCAAGCGTCAAGTCAATTTTTTGACGAACCATCCAAAAAATGCTTATACTTGTATGGAATAGCTTGACTTTCACCGTCAAAACGCTTATACTTGTAGGAAGAAATAACTTTTTCAAGGAGTAAATATGGCAACTAAAAAAACTTCCAAAACTACCACTAAATCTACCGCCAAGCGTGCTTCCGCTCGTAAGTCCATGACCGAGGCCACCCCTCGTATCGTTGAGGCCACTATCCCGGATGACTACCGTCCAATTGGTATGTGGGGCTACTTCGGTTATCAAATCCTCTTCGCTATCCCAGTGATTGGTTGGATTCTCTGTATCGGCTTCGCTTTCATGGCCAACAACCGCAACTTGCGCAATTTCTCTCGCTCGCAATTCTGCTGGTTGATTATCTATATCATCGCTTTCTGCGCTTTGGTCGGTATGGGCGCTCTCAAGACCGTTCTCGAAGCTTTCAGCGTTATTTAGTCGCTAGACAACTTCGAGCGTATTCGCTATAATGTCTAATATAACAAAGGAGAATCGATGCCAGTAGGTGCAATTATTGCCATTGTGGTGATCGCAATCTTGCTTATCTTGATTGCCTTGGTCTGGGGAACGTACAACGGCCTAGTCAAAGTTAATGAACGTGTCAATGAAGCGTGGTCGGACATTACTGTCCAACTCAAATATCGCGCTGATTTGATCCCAAATTTGGTTGAGACCGTCAAGGGTTACGCCACTCACGAAAAATCAGCTTTTGAGGACGTCACTAAAGCTCGTTCGGCCATCATGAGTGCCAAGGGCGTCAAGGATACAGCCGCTGCCGACCAAAATCTCGAAGGTGCGCTGTCGAAAATTTTCGCCATCGCCGAGAGCTACCCAGAGCTAAAAGCCAACACCAACTTCCAGGAGCTACAAGTGCAACTCCAGGATGTCGAAGACAAAATCCAGGCTGCTCGCCGCTTCTATAACGCCGGCGCCAAAGAACTCAATACCAAGGTTAAGCTTTTCCCGAGCAATCTCATCAATAATCTTTTCTTGCATTTCAAAACTCGCGACTATTATGAAGTCGCTGAGACCGAAAAGGCCAAGATCGAGAACGCTCCCGAAGTCAAGTTCTAGATATGTCAGTGTGGCGTGTCAAAACGCCACACTTTTCTGAAATCACGGAGGTATCATGTATAAACAAATCGCTGCCAATAAACGCAATACCATATTGATTATGGGCTTTTTTGTGCTGCTGATCGGCGCCATCGGCTGGGCCGTCGCCTATTTTGCTCATGATTGGTGGATCGCAATTTGGATTATTTTGGTCGCTCTTGTCTATGCGGTAATTCAATACTTTGCCGCCTCAAGTCTCGCCGTCGCCATGACCGGCGCCCGCCAGATCAAGAAGCGTGACAATCCCCGTCTCTATAATACCGTGGAAAATCTTTCAATCACTATGGGCCTGCCGATGCCGAAGGTCTATATAATTGATGATCCGGCACCGAATGCTTTTGCAACCGGTCGTGACCCCCAGCACTCCATCGTCGCCGCTACCACTGGCTTGCTCGACATTATGGATAATAAGGAACTGACTGCCGTCATGGCCCACGAGATGTCCCACGTCAAGAATTACGATATTCGGGTCAGCATGATTACTTTTGGCCTAGTCTGCATTGTCGGCTTGATTGCTGACCTTGGCTATCGAATGATGTTTTACGCTAACCGCGCTAATGACGAAGATAGTAGCCCAATTGGCTTAATAATTATGGTTTTTGTCTCGCTGCTTGCGCCGATCGCCGCCTCGCTCGCCCAAATGGCGGTCTCGCGCGAACGGGAATATCTCGCCGATGCTTCGGCTGCCCATACCACTCGTTATCCTGAGGGTATGATTTCCGCTCTCAAGAAACTTGAGACGCACTCGCGCCCGATGCGCCGCCAAAATCCTGCTACCGAGGCGCTCTATATCGCGAGCCCCCTAAGGAAAGGCGCTATCAAGAATCTCTTTAGCACGCATCCCCCGATTGAAAAGCGTATCGAAAGGCTCGAGCATGGCAAAACCAAATTTTAAGGCATTTTTCGCCAAAATCGCCGAGAAGCGAGCCGATTATCGTAAAAAACATGTGGTTTTGCACCGCAGTTTTCATCGCTCTTACCGGGAAGATTATCAGCGTGAAGTGAATGCCCCTGGTCTCCTGAACCACGCCATGACTACTTTTGGTGTGATTTTTAAGCATTGGAAGACTTTTCTGCCTTTCATTCTTCTGATGGCGGGGCTCTATATTGTGCTAGTCGGGCTGATGAGTGAGGAATTTTATCAGGGGATTCAGGATACTATTGACTCGGCGAACGATCAGCCGATCGGTAATTTCGCTAAATCTGGTCTCCTGCTGCTCTCCACCATCACCACCGGTGGCCTCACTACTGGCAAGGACGACATCGGTTTTCTCTTTACGATCATCCTCTTCTTGATCATGTGGCTAGTCACAATTTATCTACTACGCAAGTGGTATGCCGGTGCCAAGCCCAAACTCCGCGATGGCCTTTATAATGCACTCACCCCGCTCCTTTCTACTTTGCTGGTTTTTGTTGTGATTTTCATTCAGTGTATTCCGGCCATGCTGGTTGCCATTACGCTCTCCGCCGCTCAAGTCACCGGCTTTCTCTCCACGCCATTTTACGCCCTAGTCTATTTTATTTTTGCCGCTCTCATGATTTCCATTACTGCTTATTTGCTCTCGAGCTCTCTCATTGCGTTGGTGGCCGTCACTGTGCCGGGCGTCTATCCGGCAGCCGCTCTCACCACCGCTTCCGATCTAATGGCGAGCCGTCGTATTAAACTTATCATCCGAGTGATCTATTTGCTCCTGGTGGCGGTCGTTATCTATATTATTACGATGCTTCCAATCATGCTGATCGACCTTTGGCTCAAAGGCATTTGGAGCTGGCTGGCAAACGTGCCAATCGTGCCATTCTGCCTCCTTGTCGTCACTTGTTTTGTCTTTATCTATGCCACCACTTATCTTTATCGTTATTACCGCTGGTTGCTGGATTATAAAGATTAAACTACCCAATTTAGAAAAGTGTTGTAAATTTTACAACACTTCTTGTGCTAGACTAGAGACGGTCTTGCTACGCAGCGCAGAGCAAAGCCGCCACCTCGCCAATGGCTACTCTGGGCGTCGACGTTGCCGGTGTACGTGTACAGGTTGTGCCCGTTGGTAGCCGAACTGGCCGCGCTAGACCACCGGTGGCCAGCCGTGGTACGTGCGTAGAGGTAGCCGTAGGAACGGCGGTAGTGGCCGGTACGCAGGAACTGGAGAGGCCATTCATTAATACGGTTGTAGTTGGGGACAGAAGCACCTAGTTTAGATCCATACAGCTCCTCTTTTACTTACAACACAGCACGCCAAATTGCTGTCGCTTGTAGTTTTCCTCTGTTTTGTGCTATACTATTGAGGGGGACCAATACTTGACTAAATTATAATAATATTGAATAGTATTGACTAGAAGATTGAACTGAGATAATATTAAAGAGGATGGCGGGCAACGCGCTACGTCTACGAGTAAATTAAAAAGCTAATGAGGGGAGAAAGGTAAGTTTTGCGATGTATGAAGTGAAATACCAAAGCATTGTACTGGAGAATAGTTTAACAAAGACTAAGATCTATGTAAAAATTGTCCCGAAGAGAAACTCCGGAACAATCTAAAACCTACCTCTATCTTATCACGGCTACCAAGCCCTGTCAAGAGCTTGGATTTGCGAGTGAGGCGATAGAGCAAGCCCGCCATCCGATTTTATGCTATAATGGTCATATATTTGGAGGAATTATGACAAAAGCTGAGGCCGAAACCCGCATTGCAAAGCTGCGCGATTTGATTAATGATTATCGCTATCATTACCACGTTCTTGATGAATCCATTATGTCTGAGGCGGCCGCCGACTCGCTCAAACATGAACTTTCCGAGCTGGAAAAGGAATTCCCCGAACTCATTACGCCCGATTCGCCAACCCAACGCGTCGCTGGCAAACCGCTCGATAAATTTGAGAAAGTCACCCATCGCGACCGGATGATTTCGCTTGCTGATGTCTTTTCCGAAGATGAAGTGTGCGAATGGGACAATGCTAACCGCAAACTAATCGGTCCAGTTCAGGAATATTTTACCGATATCAAGATGGATGGCCTTGCCTGTGCTTTACATTATCAGGACGGGCTTTTTCAGCGCGCTGTCACCCGTGGTGATGGCTTAGTTGGTGAGGATGTCACCATGAATGTCCGCACGATCGAAAACATCCCCCTGCGCATTTCCGAACCGGGTCATGTTGAGGTGCGTGGCGAGATTGTCATTTTTAAGGCCGACTTTGACGCATTAAACGAACGCCAAAAAGCGGCCGGCGAAAAGCCTTTCGCTAATCCTCGCAACCTTGCTGCTGGCAGTATCCGCCAGCTCGACCCTAAGATCGCCGCTTCGCGCAAGCTCCGCTTTATGGCCTATGATTTGGTAGAGCCCAATCTTCCTAAACACTCCGAGGCTTATGCTAAGCTCCGCCAGCTCGGCTTCCGCACCTCTGGTGAAGACCATGTCTTTGATAATATGTCAAAAGTATTTGAAGAAATAAAACGGCTCGAAAACAGCCGTCAGAATCTGCCCTTCAATACTGATGGTATGGTAATCAAAATTAACGACCGTGCTGTCTATCAAAAACTCGGTATCGTCGGCAAAACTCCGCGTGGCGCCGTGGCTTTCAAATATCCCGCCGAGGAAAGCACCACCAAGGTCAAAGACATCGTCATTTCGATTGGTCGTACCGGCGCTGCTACCCCTGTCGCTATTCTCGACGCTGTCAAAGTTGCCGGTAGTACAGTTCGCCATGCCAGTCTCCACAATGCCGACGAGATCGCTCGCCTTGATGTTCGCATTGGCGATACCGTGATTATTTATAAGGCTGGCGATATCATCCCGCAGATCAAAGAAGTCTTGCTCAGTCTTCGTCCTGAAGGTACTAAGCCTTTCAGCTACGAGGAAGCTTTGCGCGAGCAATATCCTGAGCTTGAATTTGAACGTCCCGAGGGCGAAGTAGTCTACCGCGTCAAAGGTGAGGATTCGAAACTGATTTTGAAGCGTGCCATCGAATATTATGCTGGAAAGTCCGCCCTTGACATTGAAGGTCTAGGCGAGAAAAATGTCGCGGCATTGGTTGACTCCGGACTCGTCTCCAGCATTGCCGATCTTTATCGCCTCGAAACTCGCAAAGTTGCGCAGCTTGAACGTTTCGCAAAGCTCTCTGCCGAGAATCTCGTCCGCGCCATCCAAGATTCTAAGCATCCACCGCTTGCCAAGTTTATCACTGCTCTTGGCATTCGTCACGTCGGCACTCAGACCGCCGTCACTCTCGCTCAGCATTTCACTAACATCGACGCCCTGCGCGACGCTACCGTTGACCAGCTCATTCAGCTTCCCGATGTTGGCAATATCGTCGCCGAGTCGATCCTGGCCTACTTCGCTGACGAAGACAACCTGAAACAACTCGATGAACTAAAATCCCTCGGCGTCCAGCCTGAATTTATCGACCAGTCCAGTCTCCCGCTCGTCGGTCAAAGTTATATTATTACTGGTACGCTCGAAAGTATGGACCGCGAGACCGCCGAAGACAAACTTCGCGCCCTCGGCGCTACCGTCACCAGCTCCGTCACCAAAACCACTACCGCTCTCATCACCGGCGCCAAGCCCGGCAAGGGCAAGACCGACAAAGCTGCCAAACTCGGCATTCCTACCATATTAGAAACGGAACTCTTGCAACTACTTGGAAGACTTGCGTAGTAATTTCCGAGGATATAGACTTGGCCAAGCGGCCCGGAGCGGTCCTAGGAAATTTGTTACGCGGGTCTTCCTAATAGTTCCCAAAGAGCAATTCCCGTCGCTACTGACACATTAAAAGACTCTTTTTGCCCGGCCATCGGGATCTCCAAGAAATAGTCCATCTGAGTCCGCACTTCCGCCGGAATTCCATTTACTTCCTCACCCAGTACTAGTATAACTTTATCCGTCGCCAGTTCCTGCTCTGCTTTAGAGCCCAAAACCAGTCGTCGTTTTTGTTCTTCCGGCGCCAAATTATTCTCCAGACCAATTATCGTCCAGCCGGTCGCCTTTTGTTTCTCCAGCCAATTCGCCAAATCTGCTACCGTTTCCTGCGCCACCATCTTCTCCGCTCCGACAGCCGAGCGCTCAATTTGTCGATTCAGCTTTGCCTTCAGGTGTGGCAACAGGGAATTATCATCATAGCGTGGCGTGTACCCCGCATAAACCACGCGCGAGGCTCCCAGCCCCTCCGCCGTACGCAAAATCGCCCCCACATTGTAGGTCGACCGAATATTATTCAACACCAAAATCAATTCCATACCCCTATTATACCAAAAGTCAAAAAAGACCGGCTACATCGTCGGCCTTTTCCTTTTTTTGCACTAAATCTAGAACGTGATACCAATGACCATATTACATCAGACCAAGATCTTGCGAAAATAGTCAGGATCGTAATGCTTATTCTTGGGGCAAGCTGCCTCCAACATTTCCACGATTTCCCGAACCGCATCTGCTACATGATACCCACTTGGCTGTTGGCTTTTATAAATGCTCGTCAAGGAAATCTGATGCGATTTAGAACGCCGCATTTCGTCTGTACAGACAAAGGCGCCTTTGGCTACGGCATTGATTTGATCGAGTTTCATCTTCAGTATATCAGTACTCAGATTCACATCCGGCAACCAGTATTCAATCACAAGGCAATTGCTGCGATCATCGCCGCTCACGCGAACCCACGGATTATCCTCACGACAGAATTCGGTACATAAGTCATCGGCGCAGGCATAACCATAGCCGCTCTCTAGGGCTTCTACGATCTTGTCTCGCACCGAATTAATATTCTCCTCGCGCTCGATCTCGTTCGTAATTCCCATCGTCACGAAAGAAATTTTACCCTCATGACAACGCGAGATATTTACCTGTACGTTTGGAAATAGTTTCTCAAGAGACTCCTTTAGAGACACGTAGCTCGAAAAAACGTCCAACTCATCAAAATTCTCTGCATCCTCGAAATGGATCTCGCAGCCGAGCGCCGGCTGTCCAAGCGATATGACACCAGTAATCTTTTTAATGCCTATGTAGCCCATTATACATACCCCCTTCCGGTTTTTGATTTAGCTTACAAAGGACTCAAAATAATTGCTTGTATAATTTAATCACAAAACACAAAAAATGTCCAGCCAAGAAAACTCCCCGCACTACTCGGCGGGGCTATTCTCACTCGGTGGAATGAAACATACTTGGCCTACTACTTCTGATTGACGTAATGCCTCTCGATGCGTTTCAACTGCAATGTCAATATGATTTCCTTTGACTAATCCCCCGACATCATCGGCCGAATATTCGTGCCAGCCCTCGCCGTCACCAAAATCGATCCATACTCGGCTCCCCAGTGGGATTACATCCGGATCTACTGCGATACTGCGTCCAGCTTCAACTGGTCGTCCCGAAGCTGTTAGCCCCGACCCATCACCACAGATATGCTCGTACCGCTCGCAGCAGTAATAAGTCAGCTGGAATTTCCCCAGCGATATCGCTCCTTCCATTGGCCCCGGCCCCGGTTCGGGTGGGTCTACAGCTTCTGCTTCGATATTTTCCGCATTGGCGTTCTCCGTTTCTACCGGCATCTCAACTTCCTCAGCTTGTACAACTATTGGTTGACAAAATGCGACCAACGAACTCACAATCAAGACCTTGCCTGCAATCCTGCCGACCAATTTTTTCCTAAAGTGCAATGTTATCATCTCCTATCTTAATATAATGCTTTGGCTTTTGCCAACTTGTCCAGTATATCGCAGATTGCTGTTCGCGTCAATCGGTGCTATAATATACCCTATGGAAAGATATGACCCTCTGAAAATTGAACAAAAATGGCAAAAAATCTGGGCTGACACCGAGGCTTTCAAAGCTGGCCCAATCGACGACGGTAAACCTAAAAAATATGTCGCCGAAATGTTCCCCTATCCTTCGGGGGCAGGCCTTCATGTCGGTCATGTCCGCAACTTCACCATCGTGGACGTCCTAGCGCGTTTCTACACTCAGCAGGAAATGAACGTCCTGCGCCCATTTGGCTACGATACTTTTGGCCTCCCGGCCGAGAATTACGCTATCAAAACGGGTATTTCGCCGCAGTCTGCTACCGCCACCAATATCGCCAATTTCCGCAAGCAGGCTCAGCGCCTTGGTTATGCTATCGACTGGAGTCGCGAGATCAATACCTCCGACCCTGAATATTATCGCTGGACCCAGTGGTGCTTCCTGCAGCTTTATAAAGCGGGCCTCGCCTATCAAAAAGAGTCATATCAGTGGTGGTGCCCGGTTGATCAGACCGTCCTTGCCAACGAGCAAGTCGAGAATGGTAAATGCTGGCGCTGCGGCCACGAAGTCGAAAAGAAAAAGATGAAGCAATGGTTCTTCAAAATCACTGCTTATGCCGATGAACTTTTGGACTCGATTGATGAGGTTGAATGGCCCGACAAAATCAAAACCATGCAGAAAAACTGGATCGGTCGCTCGAAAGGCGCCAAAATCGACTTCGAGGTTAAAGATCATGACGAGGAAATTACCGTTTTCACTACTCGACCCGATACGATCTTTGGCGCGACTTTCCTCGTTCTTGCCCCTGAGCATCCTTTGCTCAAAACCTTGGTAAACGACGATACTCGCGAAGCAGTCGAATCTTATTGTAAGGCCGCCCTCAAAAAGTCCGAAATCGAACGCCAAGAGAATAAGGAGAAAACTGGCGTCTTCACCGGTAGTAATGCTATCAACCCTGCTACTGGTGGGGAGATCCCAATTTGGGTGGCCGATTATGTCCTCTCCGGCTATGGCACTGGCGCTATTATGGCGGTGCCGGCCCACGATGAGCGTGATTTTGAATTCGCCGAGAAATTTGACTTACCGATCAAGGTCGTAGTCGAAAAGCCCGAAAACAGCGATGACGACTCGCGCTGCTACCATGGCGAAGGTACGCTTGTCAATTCTGAACAGTTTAACGACATGCGCTCCGAAGAAGCCCGCGAACAGATTGTCGCTTGGCTGAAAGAACGTGGTTTCGGTCACTCCGAGGTTACTTATCGGATGCGCGACTGGCTGATTTCCCGTCAGCGCTACTGGGGCTGCCCAATCCCGATCGCCTACGACAAGGACGGCAACGCTCATCCCATCCCCGAAGATCAACTGCCAGTTATGCACCCCGAGGTTGACGATTATCAGCCTGATAATACCGGTCGCTCGCCTCTCGCTAAGGCCAAAGATTGGCTTAAAGTCACCTTGAAGGATGAGAATGGCAATGATATCGAATGTACCCGTGAAACCGATACGCTTGATGGTTACGCCTGCTCGAGCTGGTACCTCTGGCGCTACGTCTCGCCTCATGACGATAAGGCCGCTTGGGATCCCGAAGCTATCAAATATTGGGCACCAACTGATGTTTATGTTGGTGGTGATCACGCCGTGGCGCATCTGCTCTACATCCGTTTCTGGTGTAAATTCTTCGCCGATCAGGGTTACTTGCCTTTCCGCGAGCCGGTCAAAAAGTTGCTTTATAATGGCTACATCAACGCTCCCGACGGCAAGAAAATGAGCAAGAGCAAGGGCAACGTCATCGATCCGCTTGATGTGGTCGAAAGTGGCTATGGTGCCGACACTCTTCGCACCTACGAAATGTTTATTGGCCCTTACGATCAGGATGCCGCTTGGAATACCGAGGCGATTGGCGGCGTCTATCGCTTCCTCAATCGTTGCTGGATGTTAGTCTTTACCGACGAAACTGCCACCGTTGACGAATCAGTAAACGCCCCCATGCGCCATCAGACCATTAAAAAAGTCACCGAAGATTTACATCGTAATAGTTTCAATACCGCCGTGGCGGCTTTGATGGAATTCGTTAATCACCTTTATAAGGCTGGCAAATCCACCGCTGACCTTGTCGCTCTGGCCAAACTCGTTAAACCTTTTGCGCCGCATCTTGCCTGCGAAATGCTGGAAAAGTTAGACTCCGATGACGTCTGGCCAACTTGGGATGAATCCAAGCTTGCTGCCGATACCGTCGAGATTGTTGTACAGGTCAATGGTAAGCTCCGCGCTCGCTTGAATGTATCCGTAAGTGACGCTGACGATTCCGCTAGGCTCGAGGAACTCGCCAAAACCGAGCCAAACGTCCAAAAATACCTTGAGGGTAAAGAAATCCGCAAGGTGATCATCCCGAAAAATGCCAAATTGGTCAATATTGTAGCCTAGGCTAAAAAGCCCCTATCTTTCTATTGTATCACACTTTGCTATAAAAGTCAAGCTTTTTGTTGCAAAATCATCCTTCTCATGCTTGCTCCTCCCTATGCTGCCTGTTATAATCGAGTAGGCTAGAAAGATGTTCGTTCTAGTTTTCGCGAAAAATAGAACATAGAAAATTGAAAAGGAGGTGCATCGAATGAAAGATGTACAAAAAGTCGAAATTGGCACCGAGCCGATTTACGACGTCAGTGTTTTACCGCTTGCAAAGCAGTGGTTGTTGAGTATTCAGCACGTGTTCTCAATGAGCGGGTCTACCGTACTGGTACCGATCCTGATTGCCAGCTATTTTTCGGCAGCCGGGCTTGGCGCTCCGACGAGAGGGCTCACGGTTTCCACCACTTTGCTTGGTGCGGGCCTCGGAACTTTGGTCTTACACCTTGTTACACGGCGTGCAGGACGCGAGGTACCGGTCTTCCTGGGATCGAGTTTTGCTTTCTTGGGCGGATTTGCTACCGTAGCAGCACTCGATAGTGGAATTTATGCTACTATGGATGCTAACACTAAGGCCGCTTACGCCTGTGGCGGAGTCTTTGCCGCTGGATTGCTTTATATGGTGGTCGCCTTGATTATCAAGGCCGTCGGCACGGAGCGCGTGATGCGAATTTTCCCGCCGGTAGTAACCGGGCCGGTTATTGCCTGCATTGGCTTGACGCTGGCACCATCCGCTTTCAACAACGCAAAGCAGAACTGGATTTTAGCCTTGGTAGCTCTTGGTGTAATGATCTGGTGTCAACAGTGGGGTAAAGGCATGAAGAAAATCATACCGATCCTGATGGCGTTCATTATCAGCTATGCGGTGGCACTCGTTATGCATTTGCTCGGTTTCACCAATGCCGATGGCTCGGCGATTTTGAACTTTGCAGCGGTTTCCGAAGCTAAGTTCGTGGGTTTACCGCCCATGCAGTTGCCCAAGTTTGACCTTAATATTGTGCTGATCATGGCGTCACCGGCAATTGCAGCCATGATGGAGCATGTCGGAGACATCTCGGCGGTTTCTTCCACGACAAAGGTAAACTTCTTAGAACACCCGGGCTTATGGTTGACTTTATTCCTTGATGGCTTTGCGACATGGTTGGCTAGTCTGTTTTGTGCTCCCCCGAATACTACTTATGGGGAGAATACCGGTACTATGACCATGACCAAGGTATATGATCCGAAAGTAATTCGGCGGGCGGCCTATATCACGATTGGCATCAGCCTGTTCCCGTGGCTTTCGGCAATTATTGCCACCATGCCATCTGCAATTGTCGGCGGAATCAGCATCATGCTGTATGGTATGATTTCCGCAGTCGGTTTCCGCAATATCAAGGAAAACAATGTCAATCTTGATAACCCGCGTAACGTTATCATTGTCGCAGTTGAGATGGTTTGCGGACTGGGGCTCGCTGACGGGCTGTCTATTACTGTTCTTGGTGCGACTGTCACTTTGACAGGCTTGGCAATCGCCCCGATCATGGGTATTGCGCTGAATCTGGTGTTGCCCAAAAAAGAAGACGAATACGGCAAGGACGATCAGAGCACGAACAAGGGGGTAAATTTCGACATCTCCACAAAAGATGGCAAAATCAATGCGGATTAACAAATAACAAGTTAAGGATTCGCATGATGGACCCATCATGCCCCCTACTGGGTAGGGGGCATGTTCGTTTTAATGGTGCGTCAAAAATTTTTGATTTCCCCCTTGTAAATCGACGAGAAATATGATAAACTGAAAGGTAAGATTTTCATAAATATTAAGGAGCATTATGCCTGAACCTAAAAAACAGAGTAGTCCTCGCAAGACCGGTCTGCGCCGCAGCCACTTGCGTCTGAAGCTCGCCCGGTCGGTCAATCGCACCTCTCCGGTCAAAGTTTTCGAGACTGCCAAGAAAACCCCTAATCTCAAAGTTAAAACTGTCAAACCAGTTAGCAAAGAGAGCGTCAAGGCCGCCAAAAAAGCCGCTAAGACCGCTAAAAAATCAACTCAAAAAACCACGACCACCAAGGTCACTAAGAAAACTAAATAAAAGGGAAGGCACATGGCTAGTAACCGGCACTTAGGCAGAATTATTGTTTTACAAAGTTTGTACGAATATGAGTTTCGCACTAAGGCTGGCGATGCCACGGTGGATATCAATACCATCGTCGCTAAAGATATTGAGCCCTACGAGAAGGCGCTCGGTGATACCGAGTTCGTCTATGGCTTAGCTGGCGCAATTTCCGGTAAATTTGCTGAACTCGATGCCGAGTTGCAGCCGATGGCTCCGGAATGGCCACTTGATACGATCGCTGCAATCGACCGCAATATCTTGCGCATGGGGCTCCATGAGCTCAAAGAATCCTCCGAGACCGTCCCGCCCAAAGTTGCCATCAATGAGGCCGTCGAACTAGCAAAGGCCTTTGGCTCTGACAACTCATCCAAATTTATCAACGGCGTGCTCGGCACCGCCTACCGTCACATCTATGAAGGTGATACATCTTTGCCTCAGATTCAACCTCGTACTCCGAAATCTAAAGGTAAATCCGCCAAAAAGACGAGCACTCCTAAACCACAGGAGAACTCTCCTGTAAAGGAGCAACATGACCAACAAGAAAACCCGGGGGGTAAAGCGCCCCAGGCCTAAAGCCCCCGAAGGGGAACCGACCGGCCGCCGCGCCAAGGTCCCCGAAGCCGTCCTACCAAAGGCTGAAAAAGTTTCGGCAATTGACCGGGCTTGTGCTCGTATTTTCAAAAAACCAGCCATCAAGGAAGTCGTACGCGAGCCGACCGCCGGTGGCATTGTCTACCGCATGAGTCGCGACAACAAGGATATCGAGATCCTCTTGATTCAAGATTCCAAGGGCCGCTGGACCATTCCAAAGGGCCATATCGAGCCTGGCGAGACTGCCAAGCAGACTGCCATTCGGGAAATTGGTGAGGAAACTGGACTTTTTCACATTGAAGTGATGATGTGGCTTGGCAAAATCCACTTCCAATACCGTCGCCTTGATAAGCTAGTCTTGATGATGACCCAAATTTATCTAGTGCGTGCGCTCGACGATCGTGAGACCGCCCATAAAGAGCAGTGGATGAAAGAGATCAAATGGTTCAAATTCAATGACGCTATCGACGCCATTGAATACGAAGATATTGAGAAATTGATGCTGCTAGCCAAAAACAAAATTCGCCAAGGACTCTAATCTAATCAAAGGAGAAATATGAACATTGAAGAATACCAAAATTTTGCACGCGAGAAGCTAGGATTTGAGTTTCATGACCCGATGCTACTAGTAACGGCGCTCACTCATCGTAGCTATCTTAATGAGCATCGCTCTACCGTCAAAGAGCATAACGAACGCCTGGAATTTCTCGGTGATGCTGTGCTCGAGCTTGTCTCGTCGGACTTTTTGTACCGCAACTATGACCAGCCCGAGGGCATCATGACCGCTTGGCGCTCTGCCTTGGTCCGCACTGAGAGTATCGGCGCCGCCGGGGAAGAGCTGGGTTATGCACCGCTGGTGCGTCTGTCGCGTGGTGAAAAGCACGGTTCTGAACGCGCTCACGCAGTAATTCTAGCTGACTGTTTTGAAGCGGTAATTGGTGCGATTTATCTTGATCAGGGCTATGATGTTGCCAAAGATTTCATTGCGAAACATATTTTAGTCAAGATTGATCAAATTCTCGAGGACGGCAGCTGGCGTGATCCGAAATCCTACCTTCAGGAGCTTTCGCAACATCACGAAGGCGCCACGCCGGTTTATAAAGTGCTGGCCGAGGACGGCCCGGATCATAATAAGACTTTTGAAATCGGTGTCTATGTTGGGCATCAACTCAAAGCTACCGGCAACGGCCATTCTAAGCAAGAAGCCGAAGCAGCTGCCGCTACCGAAGCGGTCAAGGGGTATCTCAAAATGGAGCGTGCCGCCGAAGCAAGGCGGGCTTCCAAAACTGAAAAATAGCTATCTCGCAAATATAAGCCAGGAAAAACCGTCTGATCATATTGATCTGACGGTTTTTGCTTTTGTCTGATAGAAACTTCACGTACCAACTTCAAGACTGAGCTTCCGCCTGCTGGTCGAGAGTGGCTACCAATTCATTCCATTCGTCCCAATCGAATTCCTCATCGTCCCAGTCAGTACCATTGAGTCGCTTGCCAGCGTCGCCGAGTCCCGGCACAATATAACCTTTCTCGTTAAGCCCGGGATCAAGTGCTGCCGTATAGATTTCTACATCCGGGTGCGCCATTAAAACTGCATTGACACCCTGCGGAACCGAGAGTATCGAGATAAACTTGATCTTCCGGTAGCCGAACGATTTCAGGATTTCGATTGCTGCTACCGCTGACACGCCGGTCGCGAGCATCGGGTCGCAAACGTAGGCCGCCCGCTTCTTCACGACGCCTTCGGCGATTTTCTTTAGTCCCAAGAGCATCTTGGCGTAGTAGACAATCGGCAGCAAGGTCTTGTGGTTACGATACATACCAATATTCCCGACTCTCGAATTGGTGAGCCAGCTTCTGATGCCAGGCTTCATGCCCTCACCCGCGCGCCAAATCGGCACGATGGTCGGCTTCGACCCAGCTATCTGTGAACCTGTCATTTTGCAGATGGGCGTAACAATTTTCACCGGCTCTTCTTCCAGATCCTCGGTAGCATAAACCGACAGCGCCAACGAAATTTCCTTAATCAGGCGCTCGAAGTCTGCCTCGCCAGTCTTTCTGTTGCGCGCAATCGTCAGCTTGTGGTTGATCATCGGATGATGAATCAGGTGAAAGCCCGCCGGCGGATTGTCGAGCAACTGCTCGTACGACAAATACCTTGCTGCGATTTCCTCGCGCGATATGTCTATGTCTCGTCCAGCCTTCTTCGGAATCCGAATTTCCTCCTTCTCCGTGATCAAGAACTTCGGCCAGTTGGTTGCCTTGAGTGCTCGCTCCACAGTGTCATACGCGTGCTCGATGTTGGTATCGAGCACATCTCTAATCCTCTTTTTCATGGAAAACCCTCCTTTTCCTTTCCGCTTAGATCGCGAAGATTTTTTGGCGTCTAGTTCCTATCTCCTAAAGTGCCGACTAGGAGATAGCCCACCAGATGCCTAGTTACTGCACTTTATCGTATCACCTCAGCGGAAAATCGTCAAACATAGGCATTTTCACGCCCCGATATTGACTTTTTAATACAAGTGTGGTATAACGGAAAGATAGGGGCGCTATGAACTTTCTGCACCTCAAATCCACAAAGCAGGGGGTATAACATGGAGAAAGTAAAGTTTGTTCTTTCCAGCAACGAAAATCGACCCGGTGACCTCACTTTTGCCACTTTTGACATCAGCCCGCGTGATGGCAATTTCTATTGCTACCTGGAAGTGGGCAAGCGCGTCAAATGGGAAGAAGTACGCCGGCTCATCAGCCTCAATTATCATCTGGAACGCGACCCGGAGAGTGGGCAGTTTCGCACCTCGAAAAGTGCCTTTGCCGATAGTCTTGGCATCGGACGATTTGGTTGAACTGCAGGTCGATTTCACCCGTCATTACAGCTGCCGAGCTTTCTTTGGCTAAATATCGGTAGCTGAAGCCTCAGATCTTTTTGATCCGGGGCTTTACTTTTTTCATAAAATACGGTAAAATAGACCAAGTATAAATTAAAGGAGACAAAATGCTCGCGATTCGCATGCAACGTAATGGCCGGACGCACAGCCCTGTGTACCGGATAGTCGTCCAAGAATCCCAGCGCCACCCGCTTTCGGGTCGTGTTGTGGCCGAGGTCGGCAATTACAACCCTGAGACCAAAAAGGTGGTTCTCGATAAAGAGAAGGTCGAATTTTATCTTAAAAATGGCGCCCAGCCTTCCAGCCGGGTGGCCCGCGTCCTCACTGGTGAAGGCGTGAAGATGCCAGCTTGGTACAAAGCCCCAGCGGAGAAGCACGCTCAGGCCAAGCACGCTGATAAGCTGCGCAAGAATCAGCCAAAGGAAGAACCAGCCGCCGAAGCTCCCGCCGAGGCTACTGAGTCCACCGAGGCACCAGCCGAAGCTCCTGCTGAAGCCTAAATCTTCGCTACTTAGCCCATAACCCGCCCTTGAGGCGGGTTTTGGTTTAATAGTTTGCGGGGTGTAGACCAAAAGGAAATGTGGTTTTTAGAGTGTAGGGTACTGGCTTTTGGGTAATACTTTGGGCTGTCGCGGGTCAAAATGCCACCCCGAAGGGGAGCATTTTGAGAGTGACACCCTTACCCAAAAGCCAGTACCCTACGCTCTGCAGAACTCTCATCCTATTGACTTTACTCCACCACAGTGATATAATAAACGAATTATTAGTGGGGCGCACATTTTACATCAGTGGCCCTCCAAAAAGGAGGTAAATTTATGCAATTACAGAAAGTAATGGAGAAGTTTGGCGGTCATGCCGAGCGCTTGCCGGAGTCTCAAATTGAGAGTGGCAAGGAGATCCAACTGGAAGAACTGGTGACTCAGCTTGATATCTTTGGAGGAATCTGGGACAAGCTCAATCCGCAGACCGTGGATCAGCGTCGTCGCCGCGAGCAGCGCCAGCTCGAGCGAAGCTTAAAGCAACAGGCTCAAGTTCTCAGCGATATGACTTTCCAGCTTGATGTCCTTGAAGGCTATTCTCGGGCGTTTGTCTGCGAACACCTTATCAAGGAAAACCCCGAGCACGAGGCGCGCATCAAAGATTTCTTCCATCCGGATACGTGGTGGTTGCTTATCGGTCGCGTCCAGGATTATGGTGGCAGTGATTATTTGGATCTCTGTCACGCCAACACCCGCGAGGTCATCCGCCTCAAGGTGGATGCGAAGTCGCCGATTCGTCACTGCTACGAGCTGGCCGGACCCGCCACACCCCAGGGCAGTATTGTACTTTTCTGATTCTAAGGCCCCGCTCCGAGCGGGGTTTTGCCCTTTTAGGGCAATTTTCTTGCCAAGCAGCCCGTTTCTAATACAAAATGCTTGACAATTTTGGCAATCTGTGATACAATGGTAATATATAGTGTAATCCACACTGGGAGTATTCACCTCTGAATAAGCACGTTATCAATCTGGTAAAATGCTATTTGAGGTGTTATTCCACTAAAATCTTGGGAGGGAAGAGAATGATAGACAATAAGACTGAACAATTGAATATTATGAGACTTTGTAGCGCTTGGCTGCACTTTCTCGATCATGCCGGAAAATATGCCGCCCGTTATTATATGTCTCGCGATTTGGAGCTGCCTCCGAGCGAGCAGGATCCGGCGACCCATACGGCGATGGTTAAGCATTACGGCACCGAAAAGAACTTGCTCGGTACCATTCAACGTGACTTGGATACTTTTCCTGAGGAACTGAAGGCTATCAATGCCGCTCAGATCGCCTGCGAACTGCCGGGCTTCTCCGAACGGGACGAGTATCTTGCGCAGATTGTAATGGGCTTTACGATGCTTGACCGGCATGGCAAAGAACGGCGTGCATATTACCGTCGCATCGTGAATAAAGACCTCAAAACCTTGAACGGGGGGGGGCAACTTATGGCGCGTTCTCTCAACCAGCTCGAGGCTGGCTTCAAAGAATGTCAGAGAAAAGCCGCAGCTCGTCAGGCCAAGCGTGCGCAGGCGCAGCAGTAATTTTACCAGTCAGAGCCGGCTTCGTCCGGCTCATTTTATTGTTGATTTTTCGGTGCTGTGGTATAATGAGTTCAACCAGAAGAAACATAAGCGCCAAGCTACTCTGGATTAAAAACTAAAAGGAGACCCAATGGCAACCATTGACCAACAATTTGTAGAATATATCGTAAAAACCCTTGTCAACAACCCAGACAAAGTCGTTGTCGATCGCGAAATTGACGAACGTGGCGTTCTGCTGAGCCTCAGTGTCGACCCCGAAGATGTCGGTCGCGTGATTGGTAAGCGCGGTGCTACCGCTCAGAGCATTCGCACGCTTCTTCGTGTGCTTGGCACCAAGAATGGCGCTCGCTATAACCTTAAAGTCGTCAATACTGATGAAGAAGGTGGTTATCGCGCTCCTAAAGCTCCTCAGGCCCCTGTGGACGATGACGTCGTCGCAGCCGAAGTAGAAACTGCTGTCGAGGATGCCGAAGCTGAAGCCGCCGCTGATGATATCGCCGACAAGACTCGCGCTGAGCTAGCCGATCTCGACGATCTCGATATCTAATCGATCCAAATAGCATTATTTGACCCCTGTCCTATGGCAGGGGTTTTGGATATGTTGTAAATTCTACAACATTGTCAAAATTACAACACTTTTGCAAAAACAGATGAGAAGCTGTGGAAAACTCAATATTGTTGTAAAAAATACAACAAAACAGAGGTCAAAGTGACAAAATAGGTGTTGTAAAAATTACAACAATAAAATACTTGTGTTTTAGATCAAGCTGATATACAATAAAATCAGTTCGAAAGAACATAAGGCTAACTGCGAGACAGCTTTATATACATAAGTTGAGAGCTTATATGTTCAAAAAATCGCCTAAGTTGAGAGGCGACTTTTTGGTTTTGTCCTATTTATGTTATAATAAAACAGACATGCAAGAGAAAATACCCGATCCTAACACTATCCACCCGATTCCTGGGTACGACAAGGAAATTTACATCAAGCCCACCATCAAAAATCCCAACATTATCGTGGGTAATTTTAGCTATATCGCCGATAGCGACTTTGAAAGCCATGTCACGCACCATTACGATTTTAACGGTGACAAATTGATTATCGGTAAGTTCTGCCAGATTGCTGCTGGAGTGGAATTTATGATGAACGGCGCTAATCACCAGCGTAATTGCGTGACGACTTTTCCATTCTACACGCTGGAAGGTTGGCAACAGGAGCCGCCCAGCTCCGAGGATTTGAAACTCAAGGGCGACACGGTAATCGGCAATGATGTTTGGATTGGACAGAATGTGATGATTCTGCCTGGAGTGAGAGTCGGTGACGGAGCAATCATCGGCGCGAATAGCGTGGCGCGGGAGAATATTGATCCTTATACGGTTGTGATCGGTAATCCCGCTCGCCCACTTCGCAAAAGGTTTGATGACGAGTTGATTGAAATTCTCGAGAAGTTGCAGTGGTGGGATAAAAGCGTGACGGAAATCAATGCTCTAATCCCCATTCTCACTTCTAGCGATCTCGAAAAAGTTAAACAAGAGCTCTCCAAGCTTATCTAGCCCCTAGCCATTTCAGATAAAAAACGAGCCCTGACTTGCAGGGCCCTAGACTACTCGGACGGCCTATCTTCCCAGGCCATCAAAGGTCTCAAGATTGGCACTATGCCGAGTTTTTCAGTGAGTACCGTGGCAGATTCCGGACATGACCTCAGGGAAGCAGCATCATAAGTCAAGATTACTACCTCTCCAAAATCACTACGAGAGGAGATCTGCTGTGCCAGCTCATCAGTATCGCTCAAGGCGTCTTCGGTCGAGGCAATCAGCAGATGGTCATATTGACCAGCCGGCACCAGTTCCAGTGCTTCGCCAAGTGTAGTTTCGGCTTCTTCATTGCCCCATTCACTCGTTTCACGCGAATCGCCCCAGTACAGATAAACATCGGCCCGCTCAAATGCACTAGCGTACGCTTCAAACTTGCGCGAATAGGCTTCACCTCGAAACGGATCCCAGCTGTAATAAACCAGCAGCACGACGCTTTCCTGGCGGTCTCTGTAATAATCGACCATATCAGCGAAATGTTCCATATTGATGGGCGGTCCCTCAAGGTACGGTTCGTCAAATAGTTCATATTCTTCCGTTCCTTCAATCGATTTAGCACCCTGTGCTGTTTTTGCCAGTTCATTACGAAAATCCGGCACTGACGACGAAGTATAGTCCATAAAGGGTTCATCCGTGGCGAGGAAATAGTCAAAATCCTCAAACGAAAGCGCCACGGTTGGCGCATTCAGCATATTTTCTACTTCCTCGTCGGAGAATTCATGCACCTGCAACTCATTGCCATCTTCGTCATAGACACGTAGCACGGGAGCATCACTTGCGGCTGCATCGTGTGCTCCAATGCGCAGGATGCAGGTCAGTGAAATTAACAGCGTTACAACACTCAAAAGACGTTTCCTCATTACGTCCCCCTTTCTCTTGTGCGCACAAAATTAAGCCATCGGTATCAAAAATCTAAAGAACCAATGCTTTTGCGCACTCCTCTATCTATTGTATCATACATTAGCATAATAGTCAAGAGGACCACATTTCGCCCTTGCAATTTCTACTGTTTTTGCTATAATGATCTCAAGAAGTAGTGAGTGGTATTTTTTGCTATGCACTGATTTTGGCGGATTCAGTGCTAAATATCACAGTAATCTTCGGCGCTAAGATTATATCAAACACTAAATATAAGAGGGAAAAGTGAGTAAACCATCCACTGATACTGGTCGCGTGTTCTTTACCGAAGGCGATCAGGCTCTCCCCATTCCAGATCTGATTGCTCATCAGAAGGAATCTTGGGCGAACTTTGTCGAGTCCGGCCTGCGGGAGGTATTCAACGAGCTGAATCCTATCGACGACTACAACGGAAACAAGTTGTCGCTGCGGTTCAAAGATTATTATTTCAAAGATCCAATCGAGGACGAGAAGACGGCCAAGATGAATCTTTCGACCTATGCCGCTCCTTTGCACGTGAAGGTTGAGCTAAACAACAAAGTTACCGGCGAGATCAAGGAACAGGATATTTATTTCGGTGATTATCCTTGGATGACCGACCGGGCTACTTTCATTATCAACGGTACCGAACGCGTGGTTGTTTCGCAGCTGGTGCGTTCCGCCGGTGTATTCTTCACTGCCGACGAAAACGCCGGTAAGCGCTACTATGGCGCTAAGGTGATTCCAGGCCGTGGTGCTTGGCTCGAATTCGAAACCACCGCTGGTGGCTGTCTCAACGTCAAGATTGACCGCCGTCGCAAGATTCCGGTCACCACTTTCCTGCGTGCTCTTGGTATCGCAGGCGATGACGACATTCGCAAGAAGTTTGAAAAAGTCGACACCGGTGCGATTAGCTACATCAATGAGACTCTCGCCAAAGACACTACTCATACTCAGGCTGAGGCTTTGCTCGAGGTTTATCGCCGGCTTCGCCCAGGTGATCTAGCTACGGTCGAAAACGCCAAGAATATGATTGAACACGCTTTCTTTGACTATCGTCGCTATGATAGCTCGCGAGTTGGCCGTTTCAAGCTCAATCAACGTCTTGGCTTTGATACCCCGAATGACGCTGCGCACCGTACTTTGCAGATGAAAGATCTCATCGCAATTATCTCTGAGATTATCCGCCTTAATAATACTCAAGAACCAGCCGATGATATTGACTCGCTTAGTAACCGTCGCGTCAAGCTAGTCGGTGAATTGGTTCAACGCCAATTCCGCATGGGTATGCTACGCCTTCAGCGCAACATCCTCGACCGTATGCTGATGGTTGATCCTAAGGAAGCTACTCCTTCCTATCTGATTAACTCTCGCCCAGTGGTGGCTGCCGTCAAAGAGTTCTTTGCTAGCTCCCAGCTTAGCCAGCTAATGGACGAAGTCAACGGTTATTCCGAACTTGCTCATAAGCGCCGCCTTAGTTCGATGGGCCCTGGTGGTCTCACCCGCGAACGCGCTGGTTTCGATGTGCGTGATACTCACCCCACTCACTATGGTCGTATCTGTACGATTGAGACTCCAGAAGGTGGCAACGTCGGTCTCGTTTTGAACCTCGCCACTTACGCGCGTGTCAATGAATACGGTTTCATTGAAGCGCCATATCGCGTCGTCAAAGACGGAAAAGTCACTAACGAATTAGTCTATGTCGACGCTGCTAGCGAAAAAGACATGATTATCGCTGATGCTTCTGTGAAATTGAACGACAAAGGCGAATTCCTTGAAGAATGGGTCTCCGCTCGTGTGGCTGGTCGCCCGACTCAGGTGACTGCTGATTCTGTCACGCATGTTGATGCCGCTCACAAGGAAATTCTCGGAACTTCCGCCAGCCTCATTCCATTCGTCGAGAAAGACCGCGTCGACCGCGCACTGATGGCCTGCGCCATGCAGAAACAGGCTGTGCCACTACTCCACAACGATGCGCCAATCGTTGGTACTGGTATCGAACATGCCGTAGCAATGAATACATCGCAAGTTGTAGTCGCCGAGGAAGCCGGTGAAGTCATCAAGGCTGACGGTGTCTCTGTCGTCGTCAAATACAATAAAATCGGCGAAAAAGAATACCCGCTTGAACATTTTGAGAAGACTAACGATGACCGCTGTTATAACCAGCGTGTCGTAGTTGCTCGCGGTGAAAAAGTCAAGAAGGGCCAAATTCTCATCGAGGGTGCTTCCGTTCACGATGGTGAGCTTGCTCTTGGTAAAGACTTGCTAGTGGCATTCATGCCATGGCGCGGTTACAACATGGATGACGCCATTGTGATCTCTTCGCGCCTAGTTGAAGATGACTCTCTCACTTCTATCAATATCAAAGACTTCGATGTTGAAGTCCGTGAAACCAAGCTTGGTCCTGAGCAGGTCACTCGTGATATCCCGAACGTACCAGAGCGCAGCCTCCGCCACCTTGGTGAGGATGGTATCGTGGTGGTTGGTTCCGAAGTTCAGCCTGGTGATATTCTTGTTGGTAAGATTACGCCAAAGGGTGAGCAGGAGCTCAGCTCTGAGGAGCGCCTGCTCCGCGCTATCTTCGGTGAGAAAGCCAAAGATGTCCGCGATACTTCTGTGCGTATGGATGGTTCTTCGACTGGTAAAGTTGTTGGTGTCCGCATTTATACTCACGAAGAAGGTCACGAACTCAAAGCCGGTGTCATTATGCAGATCAAGATTTATGTCGCTGAAATGCGCAAGATTAGCGTCGGTGATAAAATCGCTGGTCGCCACGGTAATAAGGGTGTGGTTTCCCGCATCTTGCCGGTAGAAGATATGCCGTTCATGGAAGATGGTACGCCAATCGACATTCTGCTTAGCCCAATGGGTGTGCCAAGCCGTATGAACCTCGGTCAGCTCTTTGAAGTTCACCTTGGTATGGCGGCGCGCGCTCTTGGTTATAAAGTCGCTACCCCATCCTTCAACGGTGTACCAGACGAAAAAATCTCTGAAGAACTTGAGAAAGCTGGTTTTGCCCGCGACGGTCGTGTTCAGCTTTATGATGGTCTGACTGGTGAGCCATTCAACGAGCGTACGTCGGTCGGTGTGATGCATATGCTGAAACTTCACCACATGGTTGATGACAAGATCCACGCTCGCTCCACTGGTCCATACACCGCCGTTACCCAGCAGCCACTTGGTGGTAAAGCTCAGAACGGTGGTCAGCGCTTCGGGGAGATGGAGGTGTGGGCACTCGAAGCTTATGGTGCTGCTACTGCCCTTCAGGAGATGCTGACGATCAAGTCCGATGATGTTTATGGTCGTGCCAAGGCTTATGAATCAATCATTAAGCGCGAACCAATCGAAGGTCCGAAATTGCCAGAAGGTTTCAACGTGCTTGTTAAGGAGTTCCAGGGTCTTGGTCTCAAGGTCGAACTGCTTGACCATGGCACCTCTCGCGACGCTGGCGAAGTAATTGAGAAAACTACCCGCGCTATTGAACGCGAACATGACGACCGCGAAATTTATGCTCAGCATGGCGCGAGCCAAGAAGCGGTAGAAACCGTTGTCGATCTCGACGACGAGGGAATGGAAATAACAGAGGCTGACGGCGAGCCGGTGGAGGTCGAAGACGAAATCACTGATTTCGAAGACGACGAACCGGATGCCACTGACCTCGGAGAGGAGTTCTAAAATGGCTTGGATGGATAATTTTATCAGCGCCAACGATTTCGACTCGATTCGTTTGAGCGTAGCCAGCAAGGAAGACATCCTTGACTGGAGCTATGGTGAAGTTCTGAAGCCAGAAACTATCAACTATCGTACTCAGAAGCCAGAACGTGATGGTCTATTCTGTGAACGGATTTTCGGTCCAGTCAAAGACATCAATCCGCACGATAGCAAGCTTAAGGGCGTACGCTCCCGTGAAGCTGCCGTCGACAAGGAAGGCAACTTGGTTACTAAGTCGATCTCTCGTCGCGAACGCATGGGCCACATCACCTTGGCTGCACCAGTTGCACATATTTGGTTTATGCACGGTACACCAAGCGCCTTGAGCGTCCTTCTGAACCTTACCGTCAAAAACATTGAGAAAGTAGTTTACTTTGCTGCCTACCTCATTATTAGCGCCAAAGACGAAGAAATCGCCACTAAACTGACTGATTTGGAATCTCAGACCGTCGCTAGTCGCGAAGCTATTCGTTTGCGCTACGAGGAAATGGCCAAAGATAAGAATAATAATGCTAAGGCTCTTGCTGATGAGGAAGCCAAAGAACTAGAAGCTTTGGAAGCTGATTACACGGCTAAAAAGACTGCTCTTGAGGGTCTACAAAAGGGCGCTGTCATCACCGAACAGGCTTATCGCAACCTTCCTGAAGACTACGAAGAGTTGGTCGAGGTGGAAATGGGCGCGACCGCTATCAAACGCTTGCTTGATGAGATTGACCTCAAGACCATGATTTCTGAGCTACGCGAAGAAGTTGCTACTGCTAAAGGTCAAAAAGAGAAGAAACTGATGAAGCGCCTTAAGGTGCTTGAAGGCATGGAAGCTGCTGGTATCAAGCCAGTCGACCTCGTGCTGATGGTAGTGCCAGTTATTCCACCGGATCTACGTCCAATGATTCCATTGCCTGGTGGCCGTTTCGCAACTTCCGACCTTAACGATCTTTATCGTCGTGTCATTAACCGTAACAATCGTCTCAAAAAGTTAATCGAGCTCAACGCTCCAGCAGTAATCTGTCACAACGAAATGCGCATGCTCCAGGAAGCTGTTGACGCTTTGATTGATAACTCAGCTGTCCACGGTAGCCGTAGTGCTAACGCTCAGAATGGCCGTCGCAAGCTTAAGAGTATTTCCGATCTGCTCAAAGGTAAGCAGGGTCGCTTCCGTCAGAACTTGCTCGGTAAGCGTGTTGACTACTCTGGTCGTTCCGTGATTGTGGTCGGTCCAGATCTAAAGCTCAATGAATGTGGTTTACCAAAGCAGATGGCACTCGAGCTCTTTAAACCATTCGTAATTTCTTGGCTGATTGCCGGCGAACACGCCGCCAATATCAAGACCGCTACGCGTATGATTGAAGCCGGTGATGCTATCGTTTGGGATGCTCTTGACGAGGTAATTCAAGGTAAATACGTGCTTTTGAACCGCGCTCCATCGCTTCACCGCTTGTCGGTGCAGGCCTTCCAACCAAAGTTGATTGAAGGTAAAGCTATTCAGCTGCATCCACTAGTCGCTTCCGGTTTCAACGCCGACTACGATGGTGACCAGATGGCAGTTCACTTGCCGCTATCTGATGCCGCTCAGGCCGAGGCCCGTGAGCTGATGTCGGCTGAGAAAAACCTTTTGAAGCCTGCCGATGGTGCTCCGGTGCTCGCTATTTATCAGGACGTGGTGCTTGGTATTTACTACCTTACCTACAATAAGCCTGGTACCGAGACTAATAATGTTAAGCCTTTCAGCTCTGTCTATGAAGCTGAGATGGCTTATGACCAGGGCGTAATCGCTCTCCAGACGCCGATCCGTGTCTTTGCTAAGGGTGAAATTCGCAATACTACTCTTGGCCGCGTGATTTTCAACGAGGTTTTGCCAAAGGATTATCCTTACGATGATTCAATTCAGACCAGCAAACAGCTCAAGAAGGTTATGGCGAACATCTTTGACCAGTACGGCGCCGAGATGACTGTTAAAACCGCCGATGCTCTGAAGAACTTGGCCTTTGAATATGAGACGATTGCCTCAATTTCGACCGCCAAGGACGATTACCCGACCTATCCGGAAATTGACGACTTCATTGCCGAAGGTGATGCTAAGACTGCTTTGATTCAGGAACAATTCGACCAGGGTCTTGTCACCGAGGAAGAGCGCTATAATCTCACCGTTGCTAACTGGCGTGATATCGATAAAAAGATTTCCGACTTCCTGAAGGGTAAGCTTGCCGAGATGGATACTGACATCGCCGTGATGGTTAACTCCGGCGCTCGTGGTAGCGTTTCTAATATCAAGCTCGCCTCTGCTGAAATCGGTATCATGGTCGATATTAACAACAACGAAATCGAGCTACCAGTCAAGTCTAGCTACAAGAAAGGTCTCAATACCCTTGAATCCTTTATTGCCACTCGTGGTGCCCGTCAGGGTCAGGTGTCGACGGCTCTTCGTACTGCTGACTCCGGTTATCTCACTCGTCGCTTGGTCGATGTCGCTCAGGATGTCTTCACTACCGACGAAGAAGCCGAAGACCCAGGCTTTGAAGTCTTCAGATCAGAGACTGAGCACACTGGTATTGGTTTCGCAATGCGTATCGCTGGTCGCTACGCTGCTGAAACCGTTCCGGGTTATGTTGAAGCTGACCAGCTAATTACTAGCGACATGGCTAACCGTATTGAAGCCGACGAGAAGATTGACAGCGTCAAGATTCAGTCTGTCCTTACGACCAAGGCTGTTAGTGGTGTGCCACGCAAGGCTTACGGTGTCGATATGTCCACTCGTGAACTCGTTGCCGCTCATCAGCCAGTCGGCGTGATCGCCGCTCAGTCACTTGGTGAACCTGGTACTCAGCTTACCCTTGATACGAAACACGGCTCTGGTGTGGCTGGTTCCGGTGCTATCGCCCGTGGTCTTCCACGTGTTGAGGAGCTTCTCGAAGCCCGCACCCCGAAAGGTCAAGCTTATGTTTCGCCAATTGATGGTACTGTCACTGTGATGGAGAACGACGATAAATACATCGTGACGATTACTCCGGAAGTTGGTGACACTCTGCGTCTACCGCTTGAAGATCGTAAAGTTAAGGTCAAAGATGGTGCCACCGTCCAAACTGGCGATGTCTTAGCCGACCGTGGTCGTGGTAAAGATCCACTCGTCAGCCCAGTTGATGGTAACGCTCAAGTCACTGACGACGCAATCGTCATCGTGGCTGTCGCTGGCACCGACGAACGAGTCGAGATCCCGATTGATGCTGAAATCTTGGTCAAGGACGGTCAGAAAGTCACTGCTGGTGACCGCCTCACCACCGGTTCCTTGAATCTCCAGGATCTCTTGCGCTATAAGGGCGCCGACGAAACCGCACGCTACATCATGAACGATGTGATCTCGGTTTACGCTGCTCAGGGCCACGAAATCTCCGCGAAACACTTGGAGATTATCGTCCGCCAGATGTTTAGCCGTGTGATGATTGACGATCCGGGCGATTCCAGCTTTGTCTCTGGCGATATCGCTTCGCGCGCCGCAATTGCGGATGAGAACGCTCGCCTCGAGAAGGCCGGCAAACAGCCAGCTACCTTCACTAATCTACTCCTTGGTATTACTAAGGTTTCGATTTGGAGCGATAGCTTCCTCTCGGCCGCATCCTTCCAGGATACGACACGTGTTCTTATTAACGCCGCTATCAATGGTCGTGTCGACCATCTCAACGGCCTGAAGGAAAACGTTATCATTGGTCGCAAGATCCCAGTTGGTACTGGTATCACGCCGCTGGCTATCTCTGACTCTATTGCTGACGAAATCGCTGCTGAGACCGAAGATCTCGCCGAAGCGTAAAGTAGGCTTATATGTTAGCACAAAACCCGCCTTGATAGGCGGGTTTTGGCGTGCTGAACAATAACAGTCTTTGGTCAAAAACCATTCAAAATGTAGTATAATATATTATATGGAAGTTAATCAGGAAACCATCGCTCATCTAGCGAGTCTATCAAATTTTGCCCTTGATGCGGAGCAAAGTGAAGCCTTAGAAAGTAACCTGCAAGACATTATCGGCTATATTTCCCAACTTGATCAGCTCGACACCGCTGGTGTGGAACCGACTTATCAAGTTTTTGAGATGGAAAACGTTTGGCGAGCAGATGAGGTCTTGCCTCAAGACGCCAATCGTGACGAATTGTTAGCTTTGACTAAGGAAGTCGAAGATCATCAAATCAAAGTACCAAAGGTATTATAATATGAAGATTGCAAACAAAGAAATCTCTGCCGTTTCGCTAGTCAAGGAAGCTCTCGAAAAAGCCCACCGCTATCAGGAAACCCACCATATTTTTACATTCATTAACGATGCCGCGCTCGAAAAAGCCGCCGAAATCGATCGCCGGATCCAAGATGGCGAAGAGGTTGGTCGTCTAGCTGGCGTGCCTTACGCTTTGAAAGATAATTTTCTGACCCCTGAAGGCGAAACTACCGCTTCAGCCCACATCCTTGAAAGCTTTACTAGCCCAGTTACCGCGACTGCGGTCGAAAAACTCGAAAAAGAGGGCGCGATTATGATTGGCCGTACCAATCTTGACGCTTTTGCTCATGGCTCTTCCACCGAAAACAGCTATTTTGGCCCTACCAAAAACGCTTTTGATGCCGAACGAGTAGCTGGTGGTTCCAGTGGTGGCTCGGCCGTGGCGGTTGCGCTCGGTATTGTGCCCTTCGCCACTGGTACTGACACTGGCGGTTCGATTCGTCAGCCCTCGTCGTTTAACGGTGTTTATGGTCTCAAGCCGACTTATGGCACCATTAGTCGCTATGGCGTGGTGGCAATGGCTTCCAGTACCGACTGCGTTGGCTTCATCGCTAACTCCCCTGAGGATATCGATCTTCTAATGTCGATTACCGCTGGTCAAGACCCTAAAGACCTCACCACCTTGCCAAATTATTATGGCCAGGAAGAAGTCTTTGATGACCCTGTCAAAAAGATTGGTATTATCAAAGAATTTGACAATGATTCGCTCGCTCCTGAAATTCGTGATGCTCTGCATCGCCAAATCGAGGAGCTAAAAGCCAGTGGCCACGAAATTGTTGAGTTAACCATGCCAACTCTTAAATACGCTCTTGCCGTTTATTATATTATTGTGCCGGCCGAGATCGCCAGCAACCTTTCTCGCTATGATGGCGTACGCTATGGCTTCCGTAGCGAAAAATCTAGCCACCTCGACGAACTCTACGCTAACACTCGTCAGGAAGGCTTTATGCCGGAAAATATGCGCCGTATCATGGTCGGGAACTTTGTGCTAAGCGCTGGTTTTTATGATGCCTACTATCTCAAGGCTGCCAAGGCTCGCACCCTCATTGTCCAGGAATACGAGAAAGCCTTTGAAAAATGCGATTTTATCCTCACTCCAGTTAGCCCCAACCCTGCTTTCAAGCTCGGCGAGAAAGTCAATGACCCGGTCGCTATGTACATGGAAGATGTCCTCTCGGTGCCGCTCAACCTTGCTGGTGTGCCAGGTCTTACCATCCCAGTTGGAAAGACTGCTGAGGGCTTGCCACTTGGTTTGCAGTTGGTTGGTCCGCGCCGTAGCGATCAAGCACTGCTCAGATTCGCTAGTAGCCTTGGACAGCATAGTGCCACCGGTAGTGACCAGGTCGACGCCGATCTGACGGGAGGGAATGACTAATGCAACCAGCTATTTCACTCGTTATCGCTATTATCGCCGTTGCGCTCTTCTTTCTAGTTGCTATCGTCCTCAAGGGTAATCATGGGCATAATTTTAACGTCGAGGAGTATCAGACTCGTTGGCTCAAGATTCAAAACGGTCTTGTCAGAGGTAATTCTAATAGTTATACTATTGCCGTACTTGAAGCTGATAAGTTACTTGACCGTGCGCTCGTGGAGATGGGCACCCCCGGTAAAACTATGGCCGAGCGTATCAAACGGATGGAGGGGCGCTTTTCACAGATTAATTACGTCTGGCACGCTCACAAGATCCGCAACCAAATCGCCCACGCCGATGACTACGTCCCGGATTATACTGACGCCAGCCGTGCCCTCTCCGCTTATAAACAAGCCTTAAAAGATTTAGGAGCAATTTAATGAAATATCTACCCACTATTGGCATTGAATGCCACGTCCAGCTAGCCACCAAGACCAAACTTTTCTCCGAAGTCGACAATGACGCTCGCGGCAAAGAGCCTAATTCTTGTGTCTCGCCGGTTGATTATGGTTTACCTGGCATGCTCCCACGCCTCAATGGCGAGGCTATCAAATTTGCCGTGCGCGCCGGCCTTGCCCTCAATTCTGAAATCAATCTTGATAGTCGTTTTGATCGCAAGCACTATTTTTACCCGGATCTTCCCAAAGGTTATCAAATCACCCAAATGTTCCATCCCATCATCGGTGAAGGATATGTCGAGCTACCAGATGGTACAAAGGTGCGGATTGAGCATGCTCATCTCGAGGAAGACGCTGGGAAGCAAAGCCATTTTAGTACTTATTCGCTAGTCGATCTAAACCGTGCTGGCACGCCACTAATCGAAATTGTCTCTATGCCTGACATTCATTCCGCCGCCCATGCTCGCGATTACTGTAAGGAACTTTGGCGACTCATGACCTACGTCGGCATTACTTTCGGTGATCTTTATAATGGCAATATGCGTTTTGATATCAATACCAGTATCGCTCCTGAAGGCAGCGATCAGCTCGGCACTCGCACTGAGGTTAAAAACCTCAACTCTTTCCGTGCCGTTGAACGCGCCGTCGAATACGAAATCAAACGTCAGAGCAAACTGCTCGACAAGGGCGAAACCGTCAAACAAGAAACTCGCGGTTGGAACGACGCCACCGGTGAGACCACCGGCCAACGTAGCAAGGAGTCAGCTCAAGATTATCGCTATATGCCCGAGCCTGATGTCCCGCCAATTCATCTCGATAGCGCCCTGGTAGAAGAAACCCGTGCAAATCTCCCCAAACTTCCAGTTTGGTATCGCCAAGAATTTGGAAAAACCATCGGCCATGATCAACTTGAGACTTTGCTCGATTACCCAACTTTGATGCAAAAACTCGCTGAGCTCGGCGACGAGACCGCTGTCAAGAAAATTGCTAATCTCTTCAGCTCAGTGCTCCTCGCCGAGGAAAATGCCAGCCTGCTCAATGACGAATTACCTAGTCGCGACCAGTTACTCCGTCTCGTCGAGATGCTTAGTGCCAGCGAACTATCTTCCACTGGCGCTAAGGAAGTTTTCCTCAAGTTCTTTGACCCAGAAATGCATTATAAAGATACCGATACTATCGCTAAGGAGCTCGGTGTTGTTCAGCAAAACGACCTCGGGGCGCTCGAAGCAATTGTCGACACCGTCCTCGCCAAACCGGAAACCGCTCAGGCCCAGGCCGACTTCAAGGCCGGTCAAGAAAAAGTCCTGGGCTTCCTAGTTGGTCAAGTTATGAAAGAGTCGCGCGGCCAGGCCAATCCTAGCGCCGTGCAGGAGATCCTCCGCCAGAAACTCAGCTGAAGGGGTAGTTTATGACCCTCGAGCAGGTGCTGGACTGGTTCCAGCACCATGTGACCCTGGACGGCGAGCCCTATACTCTTGACGCTGATCAAGCCCGCGCAGTACTTGACCCACATAAAAACACCCTCGTTACCGCTCGAGCTGGCTCTGGCAAAACCCGCGTTATTGTCGCTAAAGTCGCCTATCTCGTCTCCAAATGCCAGCTAAGCCTTTCCGACATCGCGATTTTCATGTTTAATCGCACGGCAGCTGCTGAGGTCAATCAGCGCATCGCCACAGTTCGTGTTGACGGCCGAGCACTTTCTAGTGGCCCGGTCACGGTTGCTAGTACCTTTCATAAATTTGCACTTGATATTGTCAAAATGGCTGGGGAGAAACCGCAGATCATTTCCGAAGCCGAGCAGTCCGCCCTCATTCAAGCTTCGCTGAAGCGCGCTATTGCCACTTCCGGCCAGAAAGTCCCACCCAGTGAATATTCCGATTTTCTAAAACTGACCGCTAGCTTCATTGCTCGTGCTGGTCAAAAATATTGTGGCGAGACTGGTCTCTCCGAGCTTATGCACGCGGTCCAGTCTCACCTCGCCGGGCTTTCGCCAAGTGACCAGTCAACCCGCATTCACCAGCTCGCTTTTGCTAGCTACCGCTGCTATCTTGAAGCCCTGCGACCGCCTCGCACTGATTTCAATCTCTTGATGACCCGCGCCACCGCGCTTCTCACACAGTCCACTTCGCAGTCTGATAATCCGATTTTCCGCCGCTTTCAGAATCTTCGCTGTATCCTAGTGGACGAATATCAGGATTTCTCCTATCTCTTTTTCGCCATCATTCAGGCCCTGCGCCTGGTTTGCCCGCGCGCCCATCTCTTTGCGGTCGGCGACGACTGGCAAGCAATCAACCGTTTCGCCGGCTCGGACGTTGATTATTTTCTGAATTTTGCCAAATATTTCCCCGAAGATTCAGCAAATATCCCGCTCATGACTAATTATCGTAGCGACCGCGCCATTGTCGAAAACGCCAATGACTACATGCTCGCTCATTACGACCCGGCTGCGCGGCGCGCTGTGCCCTTTAGCAAGGCAAAAGGGAAGATTATCCGCCAAAATTATACAAAGATCCGTTTTAATCTCTCCGATTTTCAGGAAGATTGTCTCGGCGACGGGCGTTATCTCTCCGCGCTCCTCGAAGCAATCACTCAAGATGCGGCAGATTCACCAGAAAACCCCACCAGCCCTCCGGCGGTTTCGCTGGCTCATCTCAAGGAATATCTGCCGATTGCTCAGCTCCTCAAAGCCACTGTCCGCATCGTCAAGAAACATCCTCGTGAGCAAATCATGCTCCTGCACCGTCATAATTTCACCTCAGTGCCGAGTATTACTCTGCCGGTTTTTACGCTTGCTCTCAAGAATTTCCTGACTCGCGAGGCAATCATGACGCCAGCTGCCTTTGACCGCCAAATTCGCACCATGACCATGCATAAATCTAAGGGTCTAGAGTCAAATATCGTGATTTTGCTAGAGCTTAACCGTGACCAGGTTCTCTCTGAGCACCCACACGCAACGATTTTCTCGATTTTTGGCGACGATCTTGCCACCGAAAAAGCCGATCAGCACCGCCTACTCTACGTTGCTCTTACCCGCGCCAAGCATCGCCTCTATCTCCTCAGCAGCGACCGAGATTGCCCTTGCTAGCTTCTAAAATCAACCTAATCTACTTGACGATATTCACAATTTTATAAAAATAGCATTGACATTATGAATAATCTGTGATACAATATAAAAATGGGGCAGTCAAATTAGGTCAAACTACCTCAAGAAAAGCAAAGGGGGGCAGAGAAAATATGGATTTTTCTCCCACAACAAATTTACAACTGAATAGGGAACAAGCAACGCTGTCAGAAGAACAGCAGGATTTGCTACTCGCGATCATAGGGAGGCTTTTAGTAGCCAACTATGATCCTCATCACGGTAGCCTGTTAATTGTCCGCACTTGGGCGGACGGAACTTTTGAGAGGATCTTGTCAGGAGATTTAGCACTTGGCTCAGCCAGTAGCTGCCATACTCAGAAGCTCAAAATGTATCCGGGACAGGGGCTTAAAACGGTCAACGATGCATGCTACGAAAGCAATGTCCTCGTTGGGTTGGAAGTCGCCACCGCAATCAAAAGTGGTACACCCGGGACGTTTTATTACGACAAAATTGATCCAAACGCTGGCAGTATTTATGCCGAAAACGGACGCTACATCCTTTCGTTGCCGCTCGAGAACGGACGTATCATTGCCTCATATCGAGCATCTTACTGTTGGCGAAGCAATAGAATTTCAGTAAGTATCAACGAATCGTGGCAACATCGTCTGATGTTGGCGAGTTTAGCGGAGGCATTCTGCAAAATCATGCCGCAGGGTCAGCGCCTGGTTGACTCACTTGCAGAGATTGAGTTGTTTTGTAAGCGTCACAATTGCGCCAACTATAGCACCAATAGTGCCATTATCGCGCGTTGTATCACTCGCAAAGACGCCAAAGTGAGTAAGGTAATCAACATGGAAAATTCCAAGATACCGGCCACCCGGTGGCGAGTTGCCTACGCGTAGTCTATAACAGTTGTCGAACATTGAGAACCTCTGGCGATTTTGCCAGAGGTTTTTCATGCACTGGCATTATTTTTATCGAAGTGTTATAATGGGGATAAGCCCGGGTGGTGAAATTGGTATACACGTATGCCTTAGGAGCATATGCCGCAAGGCGTGCTGGTTCAAGTCCAGTCCCGGGCACCAAGTATTTGACCCTGACCCTCTACCATTTTTCTAACTTTTGTGTTAAAATGATTAAAAGCCGTGCCTCGGAGGAATTTATGAGCGCGGGAAATTTAATTTTCTCGGGTCTAAATTCCGCTGAGTCGGAAAATATAATAAATTAAGGAACACTATGGCTCAAGACACATATAGTCTAGACAAGCTCCGCAATATCGGCATTATCGCCCATATTGACGCGGGCAAAACCACTACGTCCGAAGCGATCCTTTATCGCACCGGTCTCAAACATAAAATCGACCTCGTCAAAGGCGACACCGGCGGCGCTACCACCGACTGGATGGAACAGGAAAAAGAGCGCGGTATTACCATTACCTCCGCTGCTGTGACGGTTTATTGGAAAGGTCACAAGATCAACGTTATTGATACCCCGGGTCATATCGACTTTACCGCTGAGGTGGAACGCTCCCTTCGCGTGCTTGATGGTGCCGTGGTCGTCTTCGATGGCAAGATGGGCGTTGAAGCTCAGTCCGAAACCGTTTGGCGCCAGGCAACCAAATACGGTGTACCTCGCATCTGTTTTGTCAACAAAATCAACCAAATCGGTGGCGACTTCTATAAGTCCCTCGATTCGATTCACAAGCGTCTGTCCAAGAACGCCGTAGCAATTCACTTGCCAATCGGTTTCGAGAAAGACATTTGCGGTGTGGTCGACCTCGTTGATATGAAGGCCTACACCTACAAAGATTATGCCGATCACGAATTGACCGTTGGCGAGATCCCAGCTGACATGCTCGAAAAAGCCAAGAATGCTCGTTCGCTCCTCGTTGAGGAAGCCGTCCAGGCCGATGAAGCTTTGATGGAGAAATTCTTTGCTCAGGGCGAAGAAGCCATTTCTGAAGTCGAGCTCAAAGCCGCTCTTAGAAAGCGCGTGCTCGATGGTGATTTCTTCCTTGTCACCGGTGGTGATGGCCGTGGCGTGATTGTCGAGAAAGTCCTCGACCTCGTCGCCGATTATCTGCCCAGCCCACTTGATCGTGACCAGGGCCAGACCGTCGGTATTGATCCGAAGACCGGCAACGAAGTCATCCGTAAGGCTAGCGACAGCGAGCCGCTCACCGCTCTCGCTTTCAAAATCGCTACCGATCCTTTCGTTGGTAAGCTCATCTTCATCCGTGTTTACGCTGGTAAGCTGAAATCCGGTGATACCGTACTTAATGCCACCAAGGGCGACAAAGAGCGCATTGGTCGTATCGTACGAATGTTCGCCGATAAACGTGAAGAAATCTCCGAAATTTGCGCTGGCGATATTGCTGCCGTGGTTGGTATGAAAGATGTTACTACTGGTACCACTATTTGTGACCCAGCCCACCCAATTCATCTTGAGGATATCACCTTCCCAGATCCACCTGTCTCTGTTGCTATTGAGCCAAAGACCAAGTCCGATCAGGAAAAAATGGGTCTCGGTCTCTCGAAATTGGTTGAAGAAGACCCAACCCTGCGTGTTCATACCGATGAGGAAACCGGTCAGACTATTATCTCCGGTATGGGCGAGCTTCACATTGAAATCGCCATTGACCGTCTCAAGAAGGAACACGGTGTCGAGACTAATACCGGTGCTCCACAAGTCGCTTACCGCGAAACTATTCGTGGTACTGCCGAAGCTCAGGGTAAGCACGTCAAGCAGTCCGGTGGTAGCGGTCAGTATGGTGACGTTTGGGTCAAGTTTGAGCCGAACGAACCAGGCAAAGGTTTCGAATTCATCGATCAGATCAAGGGTGGTGTGGTGCCTCAGGAATTCCGCAAGCCAGTTCAGAAGGGTATCGAAGAAACTCTCGCTGGCGGTGTGATTGCTGGCTATCCAGTAGTCGACGTCAAAGCTACGCTCTATGATGGTAGCTACCACGATGTCGACTCCAACGAGCTCGCCTTCAAACTTGCCGGTAGCCTAGCCACTCGCGAAGGTATCAAGAAAGCTAAGCCAGTCTTGCTCGAGCCAATCATGAAGCTCGAAATCACTACCCCAGAGGAATTCATGGGCGACGTGATCGGCGATATCAACTCTCGCCGTGGTCGTGTCGATAGTATGGAAGATCTCAACGGTGGCGCCAAGCTCATCAAAGCGTTCTGTCCGCTTGGCAATCTCTTTGGCTATACCAGCGATTTGCGCTCCATGAGCCAAGGTCGTGCTGCTTCGTCGATGGAGCTCTTCTCCTACGAGGAAGTCCCACCCAACGTAGCTCAGGAAATCATCGAGAAACGAAATACGAAGTAATTTGCTTCTCTCGGTCAAAAAGCCCCACTAAAAATTGGGGCTTTTTTGCGTATACCGAATATGATAATACTATTGACTTTTTATACAATCTATGATACAATAGTAACATGGGTTGTATCTTAGCCCAAGATCCTTAATAGCTAGACTGTTCATACTTCTCCTTTATAACATTTGTGACCGAATTCGCCGATTTTCCAATAAAATGATACGAAAATCGCCGATAAAGTCACAAATAAAACAAAAAAGGAGAGATAGGTATGAGAATTTCCAAACAAGCTTATACATATGACGAAAGTGCTGAGGTCGTCATCGAGAAGGACGATGCCATTCCTTTACGATTGACCAAAAAGCAACAAGAACTCATAGTAAAAATGCAATCAATCGCAGCGGAGTTAGAAGTGAATGCCATACGGAATGGGGGTACTTATGGACGCATTCACGTGGAAGACTTCACGTCATATGATCCGAATATCACGAGGAGGCACCTCCAAATTGTCTTTGGGTCGTTAGATAGAGCTATGCGCGTGGCGGGGTTGCATCCCAGTACTCCTACTGAGGAAGAATTACTGGAAATCATCCAGTGCTTCATTGAACAGAATGGGCGCTCGCCTGGTCCGACCGATGCTCGCGAAGGCCGCCTGTTGTATAGTAGCTGTCTTTATGAGAAGAGGTTTGGCAGTATCGCCAAGGCAGTGAGAAAGTCAGGAAACGCTCCGCTTGGACGAGGGGCTTCAACCAATCCGACTCATCATAAGTCCTTGATGGATGCTAAACCGGTAGTCTGGCATTGTAAAAGCGTGTGCTATAGTGGCTGATAAGTCATTTATAGCGTAGGCGGTCGCCATCACGCGGCCGCCTTTTTGCACAGCAAAACTATACCATAATGTTAGATTTTTTGATAAAAAGCGCTAAAACTATTGACTTTTTCACAAATCTGTGATACAATAGACTTATATAGGCATCCCGCCTAGGCATCCCGCCTAGGCATCCCGCCTAGGCATCCCGCCTAGGC
>CAZCIN010000002.1:0-53728 GCA_964499245.1 uncultured Candidatus Saccharibacteria bacterium | reverse complement strand
GGCATCCCGCCTAGGCATCCCGCCTAGGCATCCCGCCTAGGCATCCCGCCTAGGCATCCCGCCTAGGCTCTTTTAAATGGTTAACTAATACCGCCATAGCTATACTTTTTTGTGGCTGAAGTCGTCTATTTTCTGAATTCTTGAAAATATACGATGAAGTCACAAAGACTGCAAAAATCATGACAAAAACAGAAAAAGGAGGAAATGAATTATGAAGTTTGCAGAGCAGTACAGTTACAACGAGGATGGAAGCGTAAGGGGTGAATTTGTCACCAAGGAACACGGAGTGATCCCGCTTAGCTTCAGCGCAAAGATGTTCGGGGTGAACCTCATGGAAAAGCTTGATTGGAAGAAGTCCGATTTGAGAGGGTTATTGCTTGGCGTTAAATACGTCAATGACGATGGTCTCGCTTGCGACTCCGAGGGTAATCCGCTTGAGGACGAGAAGACGTATGCGCCGCTTCCCGACAAGAAAATCGAGAAATGGGATCAGTACATCTTCATCAGCCACGACGGCGAGTCCGCTTTGGACGATGAGGAATGGAATGCATTGACCCCTGAGGAGCAGTCAGCTTATCGTAAAGTCGATTGTATGGAAGTTGAGCTTTCTACCAGCGTTCCGATCAATGGCCCGGTCTATCTCTGCAAGGAAGCCGTGGTAATCATGGCAGAATTGTTTGGGCGCGATGTAGTGGTCGGCGATCCGATCAATGAACGCTATCAGTATGAATGTCGCCACAACACCGCTTTTGCGGCGCAGTACGGCTTTGTGCTGAATATGGCGCTCAAAGAACTGCAGCGGCATTTGGAGATAAAGGAGTTGGCGCACGACATGGCGATGAGTATTGCCGAGATGGTTTTCGGCAGCATCATGGATGACGAAGATGATGAGGATGACGCCGATAAAAAACCTGATGAGAAGCCCAATGCCGAGAAACCCGATCATGAGGAAGACGATCCTAAGCCCCAGCAGAAAGAAAGCTGACGCATCCAGCTCATGAAGTATTAGTAAGACCATAATTGCCTCGAAGATGTATTTTCTTCGGGGCGATTTTTGTTATATAATATATAATATGTCTAGAATTGCTATTGTTGAAGATGATACCACCATGAGAAGCGCTTTGTCGCAAATTCTCAGCGAGGCTGATTTCGAGCCGGTTTGTTTTAGTGATTTTGCACTCGACGCTCCGCATTTTGTCGAAAAGTTGTTAGCTACGTCACCAGATTTAATCCTGCTCGACCTACATTTACCGGATCATAACGGTGCGATTTTGCTCCGACTATTGCGTAAATCGTCCCAGGTCCCAGTCATTATGATTACTAGCAGTAATTCCGAAGCCGACGAAATGATTACGCTCGATTTTGGCGCGGACGATTATATTACGAAGCCTTTCAATCCTCAGCTGCTTTTGCTCCATATTGAAGCCGTACTCCGGCGCGGCAATAATCAGCCGAGCCACGTGAAATTTCACGATCTCACAATTGATCTCCTGAATGGTTCAATCAGAAATGACGTGAAAACTTTAGAACTCACCAAAAATGAAATGGTGATTCTACGCACGCTTCTCAGAACTCCTGGCAAAATCGTTTCTCGCGAAACTCTCATGACTGAGCTTTGGCATAATCAAGAATACATCAACGATAACGCCTTGACTGTTAATATTAGCCGCTTGCGTACCAAGTTTGCTAAACTCGGCCTTGAAGATGCCATCATCTCGCGTAAAGGCCTAGGGTATATTTTGCAATGAAATCCTACGCTGCACGTTTTCTGCGCGACCACCTTAGTATGATTCTAATCATGCTGGCGTCTTTTTTGATATTGGATTTATTTCTCGTCGCTTTCAAAATCCCAGTCGCCCTCATCATTTTTATCGATCTTTTCTTTGGTGTAGTTTTTCTGACACTCCTCATCATTAACTACGTTCGACGTGCAAAGTTTTATCACGAACTTCAACAAAATTTTGAACAGTTAGGGCAAAAGTATCTCATTACTGAAATTTTGGAACGTCCGAATTTCCTTGACGGGCAAATTTTCCACGATTTACTTTACGAAACCGACAAATCCATGCGCGAAGAAATCATTCGCAATTCTGCTGCGCTTGATGACTTTTGTGAATATTTAGAACTTTGGATTCATGAAGCCAAAACACCCATTGCCACCATGACTCTCCTCAATCGAAACTCCGATATTTCTGCCGAACTCGCCACGCTTGATAACTATTTGGAGCAAATTCTTTATTTTGCGCGTAGTAAAAATGCTAATCAAGATTACTTATTTAAGACTGTTAAACTTGGTCAAATTATCGACCGCCTAGCCGAACGTAATCGCGTTGTTTTGCAAAAACACCAAATCCAACTTACGACTTCTGGACTAGATATTACCGTTAATACCGATCCAAAATGGTTGGAATTTATTATCAACCAGCTGCTTCAAAACTCGATTAAATACGGCGCCAAAACTATCAAAATTAGCACTACTAAACAGAATGATCAAGTTGAATTAAAGATTATTGATGATGGCATCGGTATTGCCGAGAAGGACCTTCCACGTGTTTTCGAAAAATCTTTCACCGGTCAAAACGGGCGCAAATTTTCCGGTACTTACTCAACCGGCATGGGACTCTATATTGTTAAAAATCTTTGCGACAAACTTGGTCACGATATTATAATTACTTCACCTCACCAATCTGGTACCGAGGTTGCAATTATTTTCCGAGACCATGATTATTACAAAAATGTAATCTCCTCGTAACCTTGCACTAACGACAGCTCAAACAAAGCTCATTATAATTGGAGCAAAGGAGAATTATGAAAGAAGTTCTAAAACTCGAGAAAGTCGAAAAATATTACGGCAGTCGCTCGTCGCTCACTAAAGCGGTCGACAAAGTCAGTTTCGCGGTTGAATCCGCTGAATTCGTTGCCATTATGGGTGCTAGCGGCTCTGGCAAAACTACACTACTTAACTGTATCGCCACTATTGACCGCGTCACTGCCGGCAAAATTATCGTTGACGGTATCGACATTACTGCTCTGAAAGGTGAAGGGCTCAATCGATTTCGTCGTGAAAATCTTGGTTTCATCTTCCAAGATTTTAATCTGCTCGATTCACTGACTGGTTTTGAAAATATTGCTCTCGCGCTCTCAATTTTAGGTGTTAAGAGTTACGAGATTGAAGACCGTGTCGAACACATTGCCGACGAACTAGATATCAAAAACGTTCTAAATAAATTCCCATACCAAATGTCCGGTGGCCAGCGTCAACGCGTGGCTTCCGCTCGTGCCATTATTACTAATCCTAAGCTAGTTCTTGCCGACGAACCAACCGGTGCGCTCGATTCCAAGTCCGCCACGTCCTTGCTCGAACAATTTGAATCGCTAAACTCACGGCTTTCCACTACAATTTTGATGGTTACGCATGATGCTTTTGCCGCTAGTTATGCCTCACGTGTGATTTTCCTAAAAGACGGCAAGATTTATAGTGAACTACGCCGTGGCAAAGACTCCCGCAAAGAGTTCTTTAATGAAATTATTGATGTTATCACTGTGCTTGGTGGTAGCAATAATGATGTTTTGTAAGGTGGCAATATGTTCGGAAAACTTGCTCTCAAAAATATTCGTCGCAGCATCAAGGATTACGCAATTTATTTCTTTACGCTCGTGATCGGCGTTGCAATTTTCTATGTTTTTAACTCACTCGAAAGCCAATCGGTCATGCTCGACGTCACTGATCGTGTGCGCAATCTTGTCGATTTACTTAATACCGTCATGGGTGTGGTCAGTGTCTTCGTCTCATTTATTCTCGGTGCGCTGATTATTTATGCTTCGCGTTTTCTTATTAAGCGGCGTAGTAAAGAATTCGGGCTCTATCTCACGCTTGGCATGAGCAAACGCCAGATATCGCTTGTACTCGTGCTGGAAACTTTCCTGATTGGGCTTTTCTCACTCGCAGTCGGCCTTGTCCTCGGCGTTGTCGCCTCACAGTTTACCAGTGTGCTTGTTGCCAATATGTTTGATGCCAACCTCACCAACTTCCAGTTCGTCTTTTCGCTGTCTGCTTTCTTCAAAACTATCCTCTATTTTGCCATCATTTATCTGGTAGTTATGGCTCTTAATACTATCAATATTAGTCGTCAAAAACTTATCAATCTTCTCTCAAGCGGGCGCCGCAATGAAAAAATCAAAAATAAAAACTTATGGGTCTGTACAGTTGTCTTTATCGGCGCCGCCATCTTACTTGGCTATGCCTACTATCTTGTCACTGCCGGACTACAAAATTTCATTGCTGATTCTGACAGCCCAGAAATTCTACTTATCCCAATTACCATGGGTGTTGTTGCAACCTTCCTGCTTTTCTGGTCATTGTCGGGCATCTTGCTGCGCATCTTCATGAGCTTCAAACAAATTTATTATCATAAGCTAAACTCTTTTGTGCTGCGTCAATTTAGCAGTAAAATCAATACTACTGTTGTCTCGATGAGCCTCATCTGCCTCATGCTCTTCGTCACGATTTGTGTGCTCGGCTCAGCCGTGTCAATTAACTATGGTCTCCATCAATCTATCGAGAAAAACTTGCCTGTCGACGTCGAGATTTCTTCTATTGGTAGTCTCGCTCCAGATATTGAGGGTTTTTATGAAGATGAAGTCAACCTTCGCTTAGTTGATTACCTCGATGATATTGCCGTCTATAATACTTATCTAATCAATAGCTATACAGATACGGATTTCTTAGTCACTGGCACCACCGCTGAATATGACGAAGATTCCGGAAAAATTTACAACACCACCGAAGAATTTATCTACCAATCGGATTATAACCAACTAGCCAAAGTCTTTGACTTACCAGTCGTAGAGCTTGATAGCGACGAATACGCTGTGCTCGCGAGCTATCGTCCAGTTGCTGAGCTACGCAACAATGCATTGAAAAACGGTCAAGAAATCACTGTGCTCGATAAAACTTTTTCACCCAAATATCCCGAGTGCATTGACGGTACTGTGAAGCTTGAGGTGGCCAATACCAACATGGGGATCATTATTATACCGGATAGCTTTAAGATTAATGACAACGATGACGATGTCTATCGGCACCAGTTCCTTCTCGGGAATATCAAACCAAATCTTGATCCCGAGAAAGCCACTGTTGCAATTGAATCTGGAGCAGATCGTTTTTACAATGAGGACATTTCCGGTGAAGGACCTACAACTATATATTATTATAATGTTGAGACTAAACAGGGCATTATTGACAATAATGTTGGCACCTCTGCACTCGTCACTTTTGTTGGTCTATATCTCGGCATTATCTTCCTGATTTCTAGCGCCGCTGTCCTTGCCCTCAAAGAGCTGTCCGAAAGCACCGACAACTGTAAAAAATATGAAACTCTGCGTCGGATTGGTGCCAGCAACAGTATGCTAAATCGCGCGCTCTTCTGGCAGATCTTTATCTTCTTCATCTTTCCGCTCGCAATTGCCATCTTGCACTCAGTCTTTGGCCTTATCTTCTGTAACTTCCTCATCTCTACCATTGGGGGTATCGATATTGCCAAGGCTCTGCCGGTCGTTGCGTTGATTCTGCTTGCGATCTACGGCACATACTTTATTATTACTTATTGCTCGAGCCGACGAATTATCCGCGAACGTCGCCAGTAGTTAGCTACCTGTGCTATAATAAGCAGTATGGAGTATTTAATTGTCGGTCTATTACTTGTTAACCTTGGCGGATTGGTCTTCCTGCTCTTGCGTAAAACCACTGCGCCCCAGATCGATACCTCTAAGTTGGAAGAACGTCTAATTCGCGTCGAAGGTGGGCTTGACAAAATCACGCCTAAGATCGAAGCTGAGTTTCGCGAAAATCGTAAGGAGATCAACGAGAGTTTGCAGGGCAGCCGTAAGGAAATAGCTGACAATTTGCAGGGCGTGCAGAAGGTTATGAACGATCGCATTAAGTCTCTTCAGGATGACAACTCCAAGAAACTTGATGAGATGCGCGAAACCGTGGATGAGAAATTACAAAAATCCGTTGAAAAACGCTTCAACGAAAGTTTTAAGCAAATTTCCGGCCAACTCACGCAAGTTTACCAAGGTCTTGGCGAGATGAAATCCCTTGCAAATGGCGTTGGTGATCTTAAAAAAGTCATGGAAGGTGTTAAGACCCGCGGCATTTATGGTGAAGTTCAGCTCGGTAATATTATTTCCGATTGTATGACCAGGGAACAATACGAAGAAAATTTTGCCACCAAAAAAGGTAGTGCTGATCGCGTTGAATTTGCCATCAAAATGCCTGGTCAAAACGATGTTACAGTCTACTTGCCGATCGACTCCAAATTCCCAGTCGAAAATTATTCACGGCTCGTTGCCGCTTATGATACTGGCAATAAAGATGAAATCGAAAAGTGGCGCAAGGAACTCGCTACTGACGTCAAGACTCAAGCCAAAAAGATTTCTAGCAAGTATCTCAATCCGCCAGAAACAACTGACTTTGGGGTGATGTTTGTGCCGACTGAGAGCTTGTATGCCGAAATCTTGCGTATTCCAGGGCTCTTTGATGAAGTTCGACAAAAGCAAAACGTCACCATCTGCTCGCCCAGCACTCTGCCAGTGATCCTTTCCGGCCTCACCATGGGCTTTCGGACTGTTGCTATCGAAAAGCGCTCCGCTGAAGTTTGGCAAACTCTCGGTGCCGTCAAAGCTCAATTTGGTAAATTTGGTGATCTGCTTGCTGCGACCAAGAAGAAGTTGGAAGAAACCGCTAACAAAATCGGTTCTGCCGAGACAACTTCTCGCCAAATCGAGCGAAAATTAAAAGACGTCGAGACTCTTCCTGAAACTGAAAGCGTCAAGCTAATTGGGGATATCGAGGTCTAGATGATGATCTGGCGCGAGATTGCAACTTGGTTTCTGATCTTTCTCGCATATTCATGCCTCGGCTGGCTGATCGAAATTGCCTCAACGGCGCTCCAGCACCGCCGCATTTATAATCGTGGTTTTCTGATTGGACCAATTTGCCCGATTTATGGCGTGGGGGCAGTGCTTGGCTCTTGGATTTTTAGCGGCATTGATCAAATTTGGCTTATTTTCTTACTTTGCACCATTAGTGGTGGCCTGCTAGAATATGTCACCAGCTTTTGGATGGAAGCTTGTTTCCATGTCCGTTGGTGGGATTATAAGAAGCAGCCTTTTAATATTAATGGTCGTACTTGTCTTGGCGCAATGTTAGGAATTGGCCTACTCGGAGTTCTGGTCGTCAAAGTTTTTACACCTGCTATGCTAGATTTCTTCGGCGGTTTTAATGCCGTGGTGATTTACATTGTGGCTGCTGTGCTATTTGCGGTCAGCCTTGTCGATTTAATTTGGTCGCTTATTCTAATTTTGCACTTCAAGGTTGCAGCCGGTACGGTTGAAGCTGATGCTACCGCCGAAATTTCTAATAATATCCGTAGCGTCATGATGGAACGCAGCAAACTTGACCGTCGCCTTGCTAAGGCTTTTCCAGATCTCACGGTTAGCCAAAAGCAATCACGCAAGAAATCCCGTAGCTAGCCCTAGCCTTGAAAAAGATTGAGTTTAAGCGTATAATATATTATATGTACGAAAATTTCTCCCAGTTTTTAGATGGTAAAAAACGCTTCTGTATCATTCAGGCGGAAAATCCGGATGGCGATTCTCTAGGTTCGGCCATCGCACTCGATTATATTTTGGCTGATACCGAAAATACTCTCTATTGCCCGATTGATATCCCCCAGTATCTCCATTATTTTGACGACTGGTCTAGAGTGGGTATTGACTTCGACTTCAAAGCCGACGGTTATATTATTGTTGATACGGCCGCCAGTATTCTACTTTCCAAATTACTAGAAGATAGTGCCATCAGGAACTGTCTCTATTCTAAACCAGTTTTTGTTTTCGACCATCATGAGTCTGAAGATGATCTCGATTTTCCGCACGAGTCTATTATTGAACCTCGACCTGCTTGCGCCGATCTGATTTACCAGGTCGCAAAAGCAAACAATCTCCCAGTTTCGTCTGAAGCCGCTAGCGTGATTTACGCTGCCATTTCGTCTGATACTCTAGGGCTGGTTAGTGAATCCGTCACTGCCGAAACCATGCGTACTATGGCCGAGCTTATCGATCTAGGCGCGGATCCTGCCAAGCTCGACGAGCATCGTCGCGATTTCATGAAAAAATCTCCCCGAATTCTAGACTATAAAGCTGATCTCATCAAACGCATTGAGTATTCTCTCGACGGACAACTCGCAACCGTCCATATTCCATTTGAAGACATTCAAATTTATTCGCAGGAATATAATCCTGGCGTACTCATCCTTGAAGAAATGCGCATGGTTGAAGGCGTTGAGATTGCGGTGGTCATCAAGACATATCCTGATGGTAAAGTGACTGGCAAAATTCGCGCCAGCGCACCGATTGCTGAGCAAGTCGCTGGTTATTTTGGCGGCGGCGGTCATCCCTATGCTGCTGGCTTCCGCACATACGACACGGACTACGCTGAAGTTTTGTCTGACTTAGTTAAAATTGTGCCTGAATTACTTGCGAATACCAAAAAGGATAGCCTTTGAGCTCTAAAATTTATGATTTAACGACCTGGTTTTGGCACAAAATTTTGCGCCACCCTATTCGTATGCGCAGCGTTTTTGATAATCATGTTGCCGATCCCGATCTAACTGTAATTTTTCTTCATGGTATTGCCGCCGAGTCGACCACTTGGCGTGTGGTCTTTCGCGAGATTGACCAAGAGCCCTCATTGAAAAAAGTTCGTCTTGTCGCTCTAGATTTGCTCGGTTTTGGCAAAAGCCCGCGTGCTAGTTGGCTGGATTATGATTATTATGATTATGTCATGGCTATCAATCGTACCATCAAACATCTCAAGATCTCCGGCCCAATTATCTTAGTCGGGCATTCCATGGGTGCATTAATTGCTGCGCATTACGCCACAAGTAAATATGCTAGCGTGAAGCCAATTCGTCTCATTCTCGTTTCGCCACCCGTTTTGCTTGCGGACGAACTCGCTCACCTGCCGGACAAAATCTATACCAAGACTTATGGCTCTTTGCATCAATTTGCCAAGGATGTACCAGCTGCCGAAACCATCGCTCGGTTCATCCAACGTTTTAGTAATTTCCGCAGTAATTATCTCAAAACTCCCTCTTTCCAAAAATCCATGGACAATATCATCCTAAATCATGGTAACTACAAAACTTTTACTAGCCTTAAAGTTCCGACTTTGTTGTTGCACGGGCATTTTGATCCACTTGTGCTCGGTGCTAATCTGCGTCGCGTCGCCAAGAATAATCCGCGCTATGTTAAATACCAAAGCGTCATTGGTCATCACGATATCTCGGCTAGTAAACGTGTTAAAATAATAGCAGAAATAAAGAAAGGTCTGAAAGATGCCAAAGCTGCGACTTTATAATACCCTTACTCGTAAACTCGAAACTTTTGAGCCTTTTGATGTGAGCGGAGTGAAAATTTATACTTGTGGCCCAACCGTTTATAGTCAGCCACACGTTGGTAACTTTGCTGCCTATATTTATTGGGATTTACTAATTCGTACCCTCAAGGCGAATAATTATAAAGTTAAGCGCGTGATTAACCTTACTGACGTTGGACATCTTGTCTCCGATGGTGATGACGGGGAAGATAAACTTGAAAAAGGCGCTCGCGTCAGCGGCAAAACGGTTTGGGAAGTTGCCGATTATTATATCAAAGCTTTTCAGAAAGATTTTCGGCGCCTAGAACTACTTGAGCCGGCTGCTTGGGCGCGTGCTACTGATTATATTGATGAAGACATCGCCATTGTCGACCGCCTTACTGAGAAAGGCTATACCTACGAAACCGCCGATGGCATTTATTTTGACACCAGCAAATTCCCAAGCTATGCCGATTTTGCTAGACTTCAGCTCGACCAGCTACGCGCTGGTGCTCGTGTTGAGTTTTCTAGTGAAAAAAAGAATCCATCTGACTTTGCCGTTTGGAAATTCATTCAGCCCGGCGAAAAACACGCTATGCGCTGGGATTATCTCGGCCGTCCTGGTTATCCCGGCTGGCATCTCGAATGCTCGACTATCATCCATAGTTTACTAGGCGAAACTATCGACATTCATACTGGTGGTATTGATCATATTCCCGTGCATCATACCAATGAAATCGCTCAGTCCGAAGCTGCTTTTGATAAGAAGCTCGCTAAATATTGGTTGCATTGTAATTTTCTTACCATTGATGGTGAAAAGATTTCTAAATCCCTTGGTAATATTTATACGATCGATGATTTAATCGAGCGAAATTATTCGCCATTAGATTTCAAAATGTGGGTTTTGCAAGGCCATTATCAAGCGGAGCGTGATTTTAATTTTGAGCAGCTGGAATCGGCCCGCATACGCCGTCTCAACTGGCGTAATCGTATCGCCCTTTGCCACCAAGGGAAACAAGAAACGGTCTCGCCGGAGCAGTACGAGAAAGTGCTCACTGCTTTGAACGATAATCTTAACTCACCTCAGGCTTTTGCGGCTATCGACGAAGTGGGTAATGGAGACCTAGAATTTTGGCGATATATTGATGAACTCTTTGGCCTGAATCTCCTTGTAGATGCACCTAGCCTGACCGACGAACAAGAGAAACTTATCAAGGAGCGTGCCGTGGCGCGCAGTAATAAGGATTACACCCGTTCTGATGAATTGCGCAATCAGCTCGCCGATAGCAATATTAGTGTCTCTGATACCCCCGACGGTCAAGTTTGGGGCTATGTGCGCTAGCCCAGTCTGTGTTATAATAGAATAATGGAAAAAGTAATTGAGGTAAAGAATCTCACTAAGACTTACGGCCGTCGTAGCGGCGCGTTCGAAGCTCTGCGTGGGATTGACCTAGACATCTACAAGGGAGAATCAGTTGCCATCGTTGGTAAGTCTGGCTCCGGTAAATCAACCCTAATGCATCTTATTGCTTTGCTCGACAAGCCAACTTCTGGCACTATCAAAGTTGACGGTGTTGATTCGACCAAACTTCGCGCTCGCAAACTTAATCGTTTGCGCAATCACACTTTCGGTTTCGTTTTCCAGCAATTCTTCATGAACCCGCATGACTCAGTTTATGACAATGTAGTCTTACCGCTCAAAATCGCTGGTGCTCGTCGCAAAACTCGTAAAAAAGCTGCTATGGAAGCGATTGCAACTGTTGGCCTAGCCGATCGTGCTAAATTCAAAGCCAATAATCTTTCCGGTGGTCAAAAGCAACGTGTCTGTATCGCTCGGGCAATCGTCGGTAATCCCAAGATTATTTTTGCGGACGAGCCAACTGGTAATCTTGATAGTGCCACCGGAGAGACAATTATTGACCTGCTTTTTGGCTTTAATCGCGATAAAGGCGCAACCTTAATTATAGTCACGCACGATGAGGACCTAGCCGCTCTTTGTGATCGCCAAATCCGTATCAAAGATGGCCTCATTGTAGAGGATACTGCTAAAAAATCAAAGCCGACTACTAAAACTACCAAAAAGACCAAGGCGACCAAAGTTGCTAAAACCACTAAGACGGCCAAATCCACCAAGACGGTCAAATCTACTAGCAAGAAAGGGGCTAAAAAATGAATTTTTTCGAATTGCTCAAATCTGCCAATCATAATTTGTTCCGCAACAAAGTACGCACTTTCCTTACCATTATTGCTATCTTTGTTGGTAGCTTTACTATTATTTTGAACGTTGCCATCAATAGCGGGGTTAATAGCTTCATCGATGAGCAGACTAGCGCTCTCGGTGGCGACAATTTTATTATGCTAATGTCGGATGGCGTCGCCGATCAAATGAGCGGCATGGGCATGGGCGCCGCCAGTAGTGGCCCCACCGAATATGTTCCGTCCGAGGAAGTCGAGGCTATGACTAGTCTTAGTGACGAGGATTTGGAGAAGCTCAAGAAGATCGACGGTATTGATGGCGATTCCTTCTATTCTCCCACCCCTATGGGCGGCGACGGCTATTTCACCAGCAGCAAAACGGATAAGAAATACGCCATTCAGAGCCTAATGATTTTGCCGCCAGGGAATTTCAAAATTCCGCTAGCAGTTGGTAGCTTACCAGATGACAGTAAAGATACTTATCAAATCACTCTCGAACCGGATTACGCCAAGGCTCTCGGCTACGAAAGCGACGAAGCTATCATTGGCCAAACGATTACGATTGGTATGAAAAATGAAGTGCTTGGCACCTGGACTGAGATTCCGGTGGAAGTAGTTGGCGTCGAAGCTAACGGTATTGTTTCATCCAGCATGGGCGGAATTATGTCGCGCGCACTTTATAATAAAGTATTCGACGTTGCCTACGCGCATTTGCCCGCTTCCTATAAGGAGAATCTCCCAACTTACTACGTGATGGCAACTTTCGACAACGAACGCTTTACTGAAGATGAGATCAAGCAGAAAGTAGCTGATGCTGGATACTTTGCCTGGACTGTCACCGATATGATGGGTACTATCCGCTCATTCTTTGATGTAATTATGATCGTCTTCAATGTCTTTGGTGGCATCGCACTTCTAGCAGCTGCAATCGGCATTGTTAATACCTTACTAATGTCGGTCGAGGAACGTACTCGCGAAATCGGCCTCGATAAAGCCCTCGGTATGTCCAGCTGGAAAGTCTTCCTCAGTTTTGCCATTGAGGCCATCTTGATCGGCTTCTGGGGTTCCGCCTTCGGTGTCTGTGTCGCGATGGTTATTGGTACCGTTGTCAATACGGCCGTCCACGCGCCCGGTGGCTTCCTCGAAATCTTCCCAACCTTCGATCTCTTTCGTTTTACACCAGAAACTGTCATCCCGCTCGTCCTCATTGTCATGTTTATTGCCTTGCTTGCCGGTACTGCTCCTGCTATCAAAGCCGCCCGCAAGAATCCAATTGAAGCCTTGCGCTACGAGTAAATTTGCCTATGCCAAAACCACGCCGCCCGGAACAATATCTCGCTGAAGAAGTCAAAATTGAGAAGTTGATTCCGGGTGGTTTGGGTCTTGGCACACTTACCTCCGGCAAGAAAATCATGCTTTGGGATGCTTTGTCTGGCGAAACCATAACAAAATGTGTAATCACTAAAGATAAATCAAGTTACGCCGAGGGTATTGCCTTAGAGCGTCAAATATCATCGCCATTTCGTATTGCACCGCAAGATGATTGCTATCTCGCGACTTCACCATGGCAAATCATGAGTTACGACTACGAGCTAGAACAAAAACAAGCGTTGCTTGCGGAAATTTTTCGTCAGCAAAAACTCACCACTCTGCCCGACCAAGATTTTACGGTCGCCACTGATAGTAAAGATTTTTACTATCGCAACAAAATGGAATATTCGCTCTATTATGCTCACGAAGACCAAAAAATTCACTTAGCATTTCGCGCTCGTGGTTCACATCAAAAAGTTATCTGTAATCATTCTAGCTTGGAGCGTCCAGAAATTTGGTCAGAGGCCTGCGAAATTGTTGATCAATTAAATATGAATCATGCCGAAGCGCGCAATTATCAATCGCTCCTCTTGCGTTCAAACCAGCAGGGCGAAGTTTCCGGCGGGCTCTACGAGAATCGTCGGCCACATCCGAATTTCCCGGTATTACACGATACGATTCTTGGGTATGAATATTCTTATTCGCCCAATGGCTTTTTCCAAATCAACTTACCAGTCTACGAAATGGCCCTCTCTGAAATTCGTCAGCATGTCAAAACTAGTAGGGTTCTCGATTTGTATGCTGGCGTTGGTACGATTGGTCTATCGGTCGCCCGTGATAAAGAGCTTACATTGGTTGAGTGCGATGGCTCTGCTTTCCAAGAACTCCGTAAGAATTGCGTCGGCACTTCTGCTAAAGCCATTCATGCTCGCTCCGAAGATGCGCTTGAATATGTTGAGCCCGACCAGACCGTAATTGTTGATCCGCCACGCGCCGGCTGCGATATAAAACTAATCGAAAAACTGCTAGAGGTCACGCCACCAAGTATCGTCTATCTTTCCTGTAACCCTATCACTCAGGCGCGCGATGTGCAAATGTTAGAAGAAAAATATCATATTGCGAAAGTCCAACCGTATAATTTCTTCCCCCGTACGCCCCACCTGGAGAATTTAATGATTTTGGAGTTAAACGCATGAATCTCAACGCCGAACAACTTGCCGCTGTCGAATATCTTGAAGGGCCACTGCTAGTTTTAGCCGGCCCCGGTACTGGCAAAACTCAGCTACTTTCAGCTAAAGTTGCCTATATCCTAGAAAAAACTGATGCGAATCCCGGGAATATCCTCTGCCTGACTTTTACTGAAGCGGGCGCCGAGAACATGCGTGACCGTCTCAAAACTATGATTGGTAATACCGCTGATGACGTAACGATCTCCACTTATCACGCTTTTGGTCGTAACATCTTGGAGCGCTACCAAAATTACGCCGAACACCCAGAACGCGAGCTTAGTACGCCAATCGACGAAACCATGCAGCACCGCATCGTGTCGGACATTTTGAAGAAACTCCCCGCCGTGGATATCCTCAAGAAAACTGACCCTAAAGATATTGTTTCGACGATTACCCAGGCCAAGGCTGCGCGTCTCACGCCAGACGACCTTGCTAAAATTGCTAAGCAAAATGTTGAAGATTCCAATGCTATTGCCGCAGAAATTATCGAGCCACTTGCTGCGCTTATTCCACGGATGCGTTATAATGCTGCGTGTGAGCAAGTTTATCTTCCGATTGCTAAGATTCTCGCTAAGTATACTTCCGAGCAACCGATCACTGGCACTATTGAGCGTATCGCTAACGTAATGCTACGTGAACTTAATAAAGCGCTCAAAGAATCTGAAGCAATGGAGAAGCCCAGCATCAAAGGGCTGAGTGAGTGGAAAAAGGCGTTCATCGAACGCACCGATGACGGTAAATATCGTCTCAAAGATTACATTGCCAATAAAAAACTTCAGTCGCTCGCACACATTATGGCTGAGTACGAAACTGCTCTTGAAGCTAAAGGCCTCTTTGATTTCAACGACATGATTGAACAGTCCATCAAATATCTCAAAGAAGATGATGGTTTTCGCCTTAGCCAGTCGGAGATTTTTCAATATATTTTATTGGACGAGTTCCAGGACACCAATACTTCTCAATTTGACATTATCAAACTGTTGACTGATTACGAAAACCCGATGATTATGGCGGTTGGTGATGACGATCAGGCGATTTATGCTTTTCAGGGTGCCAACGCTAGTAACCTATTAGAGTTCCAAAATCACTATCATGCCAAAGTTATTAGCTTGGTCAAAAATTATCGTAGCTATGGCGAAATTCTAAGCCTTTCGCGCCAAATTGCTACGCAAATTGATGATAGTTTCGAGCATACTTATACTGATAGTGTCATCAAACAACTGACCGCTATTAAGGATACTGCCGGTCAAAATACCACCGCCGAAATTCACCGTCACGAATTTCCTTGTCCGGAGGCTGAATATTTTTGGCTTGCTACGGAAATCCGTCACCTCATTGATGCTGGCACGAAGCCGAGCAATATCGCCATTCTCGCGCCAAAGCATAAATATCTCGTGCCAATTCTTGCTTACCTCAAGCATCAGAATATCGACGTTTCTTATGAAAAACGTGATAATTTGCTCGAAAACGAACAAATCACGCAAATTATTCGCCTTGCGAAATTTGTGCAGGGCCTGGCCAGCGGCCACGACGTCAGCTCTTTCTTGCCGGAAATTTTGTCCTATGATTTTTGGCAAATTCCGCGTACCGAAATCATCAATCTATTCAGTGACCGTTATGCGCGCAAGAAACCACTCAAGTATCTTGCTACCGAAACTTTCCAACCGCTCGCTAATTTCTTTACTGACTTGGTTAGTAAATCCGTCACCGCGCCGCTTGAATTATGGCTTAACTATCTCATCGGCACAGTGGAGTTAAATGGCTACACTTCGCCGTTTTTTAACCATTACAAAGCCCATTTGTCCGAAAATGAACTCTTAGAATTTTATGAGAACTTAGCAACTTTCCGCCAGGCCGCCTTGAACCACATCCATAGCATTCGCGGCGAAGCAACTACCGCGCCCAAGCTTTCTGATTTTGTCGAAGCCATTGATGATTTTCTCGCTGCGGATACCGCCATCATGCGCGTTAGTAATTATCGCGACACTGTCGACGCAGTTCGAGTAATGACTGCGCACAAAAGTAAGGGTCTTGAATTCAAACAAGTTTTTTTGACGGCTTTTGATGACTATGCTTGGGGCAAAGCCAAAGGTAATAAAGACCTGATGGTATTGCCAAAGAACCTACTTGTGATTCGTCATAGCGGCGGAACGAAAGACGAACAGTTGCGCCTGCTCTTTGTCGCCATCACTCGTGCTAAGGATACGCTCATTCTCACTAGTAGTCGTGCGGCCAGTGACGGCAAAAGTTTGCAACGCCTCGGCTATATGAACGAAAGTAGCCTCGAAGAGCAGAACCCAATTTCGCCCTTCCTGCCAGAATCTTCGCAGAAGATTATTTATCACGGCGATGAGTTGTCGTTAGCTGACAAGATCCAAACCATGCAACTCAGCTGGGTTTCCAAGTATCAAACTTGCACTCCCGATCTTGAGCCGCTCATGCAGTCGCGCGTCGAGAATTATCGTCTTACCGCCTCCGATCTAACTAGTTTTATTGACCTAGCTTATGCCGGTCCGCAGGCCATCTATGAGCGCCTCATCATGCATGCTCCGCCCGCTCCCGCTACGCGTGAACAACTTTATGGCACTTTGATCCATCAAGTTTTTGAAGCAATTACCAAAGACCAAATTGATGATGAGACTGTAATCAATAAATTCCGTGCCGAAGTACCGAAAACTGACCTTGACGAAGACGAGCAAAAACAACTTCTCGAATCCGGCGAGTATAATCTTGGCATCTCGCTATCCAGCTTTGGCGAAATCTTACGCCATCCCGGGGCACGCGCCGAGGTTAATCTTTCTTCAGAGCATTTGCATTATGGCGAAGTGCCACTCACTGGCAAGATTGATCATATCGAAATCAACGAAGTTGACAAGACGATCGAAATTTATGATTACAAAACCGGCAAATACCACGACAAAAAATGGGAAAACCTACCGCAACTTTATAAATATCGTTTGCAACTTGATTTTTATAAACTTTTGCTAAATCTTTCTCCGACTTATCAAAAATATCGCGTCACGCGGGGGCATATTCTCTTTGTGACACCTGACCTCGATCAGCAAGTCTATGATAAGGTTTATGAGTACAATGAGGCTAACGACCAAGAGCTAAAGAATCTTATAAAAGCCGTTTATCATCAGATTACGAGTCTTAGCTTCGTCCGTGATCCAGAGATTTTCGTACCAGCAGATCCAAATAGCTCCATGACCAAAATTCGCAATTTCATCAATATTTTGCTGGAAAAATACAAAGATTCCGCCGCTTAATCGCGCCTATGCTTGCAAAATCTGTCCAAATTGTATAAAATGAGTTGACTCCAGGGGAGTACATTCTAGGAAAGGTGGTGGTTATGTGTCATTCCTACTGCAAGCTTTGGGGCTTGAAGAACCCGAGCAGAAGCCAAGTTCTTCCAGCTGGTGGGCGCCGGATCCGAAAAAAGGTGACTACCGCGACATCAAACCGGCAGGTACGCAGGTAAGCGCCTATGGTAAGAGTTTTGTAGATGACGCGGCTGCGCGCGATTACGCCAGGAAAAGCGGCAAGACTAAAATTTGCCCACATTGTTACAATAATCCGGCAAATCGTTGCTATTGCTCAACTTGTAACGGAACCGGTGAAGTCGACATCAGCTATGGTGTATTCTAAAATCACCAGCAATACTATCACTACAAAATGAAAAATCCTCGGTATAATGCCGAGGTTTTTCGTTTTCTAGAAGATTATTCACTAGTTTTGGCGGCTTTCTTAGCAGCTTCTTTTTCGGCTTTCTTAGCCTTGTTGCCAAGTGTAGCGCGAAGCTTAGCGGCACGCTCTGCACGAGCCTTGAAGCGATCCACGCGACCTTCGGTATCGATAATCTTTTCTTCACCAGTGAAGAATGGATGGGATGCTGAAGAAATTTGTACCTTAATTAGCGGATATTCTTGACCATCTTCCCATTTGATAGTCTCTTCGCTTTTAGCGGTCGAACGGGTTAGGAACGAAAACTTCGCTGCTTCATCCATAAACACCACATAGCGATAATCTTGGGGTTGTTCAACTTTTTTACTCATAACTGCCCATCATTATAACAAACTTGCTCCAAGATGTAAAGAGTTATCGACCAAAACTTATTTACAAATTTGCACAGATGTGCTACAATTAATCTGTAATAAATTTAACGAAACAGCTATGGGAGGTTTCCTGATTATTTCCCGTAGCAAAGTGAAAGGAATACCAATGACTGTCGAAGTCGACATGAAGGCTTTGCTAGAGTCCGGTGCTCATTTCGGGCACAAAACTAGCCGTTGGCACCCTAAGATGGCGCCATATATCCACAGCAAGCGCCAAGGTGGTCACATTATCAACCTAGAGAAGACTGTCGAGCAGCTGGAAAAAGCTCTTCCAGAGCTGACCAAAATCGCAGCAAGTGGCAAAAAAATCCTCTTTGTTGGCACCAAAAAACAACTCAAAGACATCACCAAAGCTGCCGCTGAATCGGTTAATATGCCGTATGTCACCGTGCGTTGGGTTGGTGGTATCTTGACTAACGTTGAGACTATGAATCGCCAAATCAAGAAGCTCAAGGATTTGGAACGCCGCATGGCTTCTGGCGAACTCGAAGCTCGCTATTCTAAGCTCGAAGTTCAGCGCTTCCAGGAAGAAATTGACACCCTGAACGAACGCTACGGCGGTGTCAAGGAAATGAGTGAGCAGCCAGCTGCCGTGATCGTGGCCGATGCTTGCGAAGACAAGAACGCCATCAAGGAAGTCAATACTTTGAAGATCCCAGTATTCGCTATTTGCGACACCAACGTTGATCCGACCAATATTGATTATCCTATTCCTGCCAACGATGACGCTATCAAGTCTGTCCAATTGATTTCGGATTATATGGTTGCCGCCATCAAAGAAGGCGAAGCCAAAAAAGCAGAAGCTTAATTATTATTTGAAGGAGGAGTATGAGCGAAGCATTTGATAAAGCTGCTGGTGAGGCTAAAGAAATCACCATCGAGCTAATTAAGAAACTCAAGGAATTGTCTGGCGTTGGTTTGACCGATGCTAAGGCTGCTTTGGTCGAGGCCAAAGGGAATTTTGACCAAGCTCTCGAAGCTATGCGCAAAAAAGGTATGACCAAAGCCGAGAAACGTGGCGATCGTGAGACCCGCGAAGGCATCATTGAATCTTACATTCACGACGGTCGCCTTGGCGCTATCGTTGAAGTCAACTGCGAAACCAGTTTTGTCGCCAAAACCGATGAATTCAAGGATTTGGCGCACAAAATTGCCATGCAGATTGCTTCTATGAACCCACTTTATGTCTCGATCGATGACGTTCCGGAAGATGTGATGTCTGCCAAGAAAAAGGAATTTGAAGCTGATTTCAAAGGCCCTGAGAACATGAAAGACCAAATCATTGAAGGCAAAATCAAAAAAGCCTTCTCTGACAAAGTCTTGCTAGAGCAGCCATACATCTTGGATGACACCAAGACTGTCGCCCAGTTCATCAAGGAAGCAATTGCAAAGACTGGTGAAAACATCACCGTTCGCCAATTCAAGCGCCTTGAGCTCGGCGTCACTGAGTAATATTACTAAAAGCCTCTCGTCTCTTGTCGGGAGGCTTTTTGTTATGGTCTAAATATGCTATAATACTTATAACATAACTTTGGAGAACATATGTTTGACGATACTGAATATAAAAACGCTATGGAAGCCGCGGTGGCTCATTTCCAAGATGAGCTTAAAAAAGTGCGCACCGGTCGCGCTCACCCCGATATGCTCGCCAACGTCAAAGTTGAAGCTTACGGCCAGTTCATGCCGCTGAATCAAGTTGCCAACGTCACCGCTCAAGGTGGCACAATGCTACAAGTTACGCCTTTTGATCCCAGCACAATCAATAATATTACCGCCGCTATTCGTAATGACGTCTCGCTCGGCCTCAATCCAAGCGATGACGGCCATATTGTCCGTGTGCCTGTGCCGCCTCTTACTGAGGAACGTCGCAAAGAAATCGTTAAAACTACTTCTTCTAAAGTTGAGGACGCTAAGGTCGCTATCCGTAATGTCCGTGAAGATGCCCGCAAAGAGCTGAAAACCGCCGAATTGCCCGAAGATGTCACTAAAAAAGCTGAAAAATCCATTGATGAGCTCACTAAGAAATTCAGTGATCGTATCGACGAGCTTTTCAAGGCGAAGTCAGCCGAAATCATGGCAATCTAATGGCAGACTCAAACGAATCGCCGCGCCTTCGACACCTTGGCTTTATCGTCGATGGAAATCGCCGTTGGGCGCGCGAACAAGGATTACCGACTCTCGATGGGCATCGTCGTGGCTTTGATAAAGTCGAGATGGTTATCGACGAGCTTAAGAATTCGGAAGTCGAATTCGTCTCGTTCTATCTTTTTAGTACCGAAAACTGGGATCGTACGGCCGAAGAAGTTAATTATCTGATGAAAATGGCCGAGAGCAAAATCAGCTCCCTAGCCGAGAAAGCCGAAAAGGAAAATCTGCGTATTGCGATTTTTGGCCGCGCTGAGCCGGTCAAGCCATCGCTTTGGCAGAAATTGCTTGATACCGAAGCCCGCACCGCCAAGAATACCGGTCTCACTATCTGCATCTGTTTTAACTATGGTGGAAAGTGGGAAATTGCGGACGCCGCCGCGAAAATGCTACAAGCTGGTGAAACCGAGTTCACCCCCGAGACTTTTACTAAATATCTTTATCATCCTGAAGTACCGAGTTGCGATATGATCGTGCGTACTTCCGGCGAAGAGCGCCTTTCCGGATTCCAACTTTGGCGTGCTGCCTACGCTGAGCTATTATTCCTCGACCAATATTTCCCGGCACTTGAGGCGACGGATATTCAAAATATCTTGGCGGAATATCATTCCCGTCATCGCCGTTTTGGTAAATAATTTATGTGCGCCTTTTCAAAAAGAGTACGTTAGTGAGACTATATTCTTTTCGCAAAAAAGTACAGCTAGCTATGCTGTACTTTTTGGGATGTATTTTAGCGGGCAACGCAACGAATAGCAAAGCCGTAGCCGCGATAGTATCTGTTCCGTGGAAGGAACATGGATACGCTCGTCTGTAGACAGTCGGCGAATGGTGCGTCGTTAATGGTGGCGGACCACCAGCTACCATCATTTGTGCGTCCGTTCAGATTACCACGTTCGTAGCCGTAGCTGCCAGTACGCAGAAAATTGAGCGGGAAATTTGCCATCTTATTGACTGACACTGCATTATTGGTGCTTATGCTATAGGTGGTAAATAAGTTCTGGAAAGAACCTTTGTCAGTATAGTCTGGCAATTTCCAACCCCTTGGGCAGATAGAGTCCTCCGCGTTACCACCGTTGGTTGTCACTTTTGTGCCGGAACCAAGGGTAGCAGCCGTCCAGTTGTAGAGATTGCCAAATTTTTGCCAAGGTTCACCAGAATTAGCTACACCAAAGGCCGGAGTGGCTGATGTCTTAGTCGAATAGATCCCACCCGGGTAACCGGCGGCGCTGGAAAAACTGCGTATCCCATCTGAGCCATTTCCACTCCATGGTGTTCCCTTATTTATGGAAGGAGCACTCTCCACATTGTTACCTACGGCGGCATTGCGTTGAGTTGTGTAAACTTTACTGCCGACATCACCGTAGAGCTTAGCTGCATTCTCCGGCGTCCAAGTAGTGATAGAGTGAAGATCGGTATCAGCACTAGTGAGTATAAGCTGTTCGCCAGTCAAAGCATCCGTACCAGTAGTACTAAAGGCGGACTGTTGCGTAATGCCAGCAGCAGTGTCTTTACTAGCGGCGGGAACAAAGTCAAACTCAAGATTTGATACCATCCAACAATTCCCGTCAGCGAGTTTACGGACGGTGTATTTCTTACCGTCGCGTTTGTCGATAAGTTCCTTTTGGGGGACATAGTTGCTGTCGCCTTGATGTGCACCGGTGGTGTCAATTAAGTCCGTATAAGGTTCGCCATTTGGACCAACGTTAATATCGGCACTGGTTGAGATAGTGTTGGTGGTGGGGGTAGTTGTATTGTAGCAAATGTCGGCAGTCATATCCTGCATATAGGTAATACCAAAAATTGTCATCCCAAGCGGGGTCGCCACTACCGAAACTGTTACTTCGTTCGTATAAGTATCAGCTGGCATGTCACCATTCACACCGACGCCAAAACCAAGAGTGAGATATTTAGTAACAGTAGCGTTACGCGAACTGGAAACAGAAACGGTATCAAGCAAGGTTGAGTCGGTCGGCATTTGCCTATAATTCTTGGGGCTAGAGCCAACAATCGCTGTATCATCAATCGTATCGCCCAAGTTCCAACGATAGCCCCATTGATTTTCCATCTGATCGATGGTATATTCGGCGCCATCTGGTATACTGTTAATCTTATTAGTAAGATTGCGTTTACCAAGCAAATCTGCATTTGCAGCTTTGACCGAAACTGAAAGCAAATCTGCGTCCTGTACATCGATTTTGATTGGGACATAGAAATTCCCGACGCTACTAGCCAGTGTGCCTGGTCGCAGCGAAGTCGTGCCTACTGGATCCATAAAGGTCGCCGTCACGGTCGGCGATGATGCTGCCTCTGCAGGCGCTGGGTTCATCAGGCTAATACCCGTACTTGCTAGAAATCCAAGTAACGCCAATGTTCCTAGCCGCTTAAAGTTTCTATTCTTGGTCTGTAGCATCCTTGCCTCCTATGGTTTACACCTAAATATTGTATTGGGGCGGTGCCATGATTGTTGTGGCTTATTCATATATAGTAATATTACAAAATAGAGCTCTTGAAATAGTTTTAGAAATATAGTGATAAAGTGCAGGAGTCCTAAGCTATTACCATAACAAAAATGGCACCACTGGGGTGTATACAAGACGAACAGCGCTAGGCAGTTTCCCGTCCAAAATGCTGTGGCTTACCCAATGGCGCCATTTCTACATTCAAAACGAGAAACCATATTCATTATAATAAAATACTGCCAAATACGGCTATTCATCTTGTATACAATTCTCATTATAGCACACAAAATTAAAAAACAAGCGTTTTTCGTGATACAATATAATATATGAATATAGTTTTTGGGATTATCATCGGCATCTTGATTTTGATGGCGCTAGTTGTCTTGCATGAGTTTGGTCATTTCATCATGTGCCGCAGGAATGGCGTCAAAGTTAATGAATTTGGTATCGGCTTTCCGCCACGCGCGATTGCCTGGGTCAAAAAATCAGTTGAAGTCGAGAAGAACGGTCAGAAAATCGTCAAAGAAAAATGGGTTAAACTCCCCAAGTCCGAATGGAATAAGCCTCAAGACAGTCTAGTCTTTAGTGTCAATTATTTGCCAATTGGCGGTTTCTGCTCCATGGATGGGGAATCAGACGCTGATACCAAGAAGGGTACTTTTGGCGCTGCCACTTTTTGGGGCAAGACCAAGATCCTCTTCGGCGGCGTTTTGATGAACTGGCTGGCGGCTTTCGTCATTTTGACAATACTCGCGTTTACCGGTATGCCCCAATTCATCAATAATCAATTCGTCATCAAAAGCGATGCACACTATAACGAAGCTGGTGGCGTGACGATCGTAGACGTGATCGCAGATTCTCCTGCCGAGAAAGCCGGGCTTAAATCCGGTGATAAAATCATTAAAGTCGCCGATACCGAAGTAGCTTATCCGGAAACTATCACGACTTACGGCGCAGAACATCGCGGCGAAGAAGCCGTATATACAGTTCTACGTGATGGCAATGAGCAAAGCATCACCGTCGCTCTTAATCCTGCCGATGCCGAGTATGCCCTTGGTGTGCAAATGTCCTATAGCGAAACTTTTGTGCGCTCGACTTGGTCTGCTCCGCTCGTTGGACTCGGCACCACTATCCAGCTTACTGGTGAAACTTTCCGTGGTCTTGGTGAATTAGTTTGGAATCTCATCACGGGTGTTGGGCGACAGTTTAGCTTTGATAGCAGCGTACGCGAAGCTGGACAAGCTGCCATTGGCAGCGTTGGCGACGCCGTCTCCGGCCCAGTAGGCATTGTTGGTGTGCTTTTCCCCGCGTTCGCAAGTACTGGTGCCGCTAACCTCGCTTTCCTCGCCGCCATTATCTCAGTCTCGCTCGCCTGTATGAACGTCCTACCAATTCCTGCCCTTGATGGCGGTCGCTGGCTCTTGATTGCGATTTATCGCTTGCGCGGCAAAAAACTCCCCAAAGAAACCGAGGAGAAGATCGTCTCGCGTGCTTTCATGGTATTGATTGGCCTCATCATCATCATTACTATCCTAGACATCACAAAGTTATTCTGAGGAAATTCGGGTGGCTCAGCGTAAACAACATCAAGTTCACAAAATCACCAAAGAAACCGTCTATTTCATAATTTTTGTTACCTTATGGGCTGCGCTTTCTCTAGTCGCTAGCCAATTTGTCACCGCTTTCTTGATGCGTCTGCTGGTCGGGAGCAAACTCAGCCAGCCGTTTTGGGTCTTAATATATTATATTATTAGTTATGCTGGTGCTTTGACACTAATCTTGCTAGTCCCGCCTCGCCTGCGCCAAGCCCATCGAAAGCAACATACCGCCCAAAAACAACTCTCCGCCACCCGCGCCGAATTAGGTCTCGCCGATACGCCTACTCTCACCGATATTGGCCTGGCGCCGGTCGGCTACATCGTCTATGCTATTTTCGCTAATGTTCTCACCGCGCTATTTTCGGCTTTCAGCTGGTTTAATGCTGAGCAAACTCAAGATGTCGGCTTTGCTTATTTTATCACCACTGCCGATCGGTTTTTTGCTATGTTTGCCATTGTCCTGATCGCGCCAATCGCCGAGGAAATCATTATGCGCGGTTGGCTTTATGGCAAATTGCGCAGTCGCACCGGTATTCTTGTCGCTCTCATCATCACCTCACTAGTCTTCGCCATTTTGCACGGCCAATGGAATGTCGCCGTCGTTACTTTTGCCCTCAGCGCTGTGCTTTGCGGCCTGCGCGAAATCACCGGTACGATTTGGAGCGGCATCATCTTGCATATTCTCGTCAATGGCATCGCTTTCTATCTGCGCTATGTGGCGCAAATTGTCTAAATATGATAAGATATAATCATGCGATTGAAACAATCATTTATTAAAACCTTGCGCGATGCGCCCAAGGAAGAAACTGCTCGTGGCGCTCAATATTTGAGCCGGGCGGGCTATGTCCATAAAGAATTAGCTGGAGTTTACGATTATCTCCCGCTTGGTCTTCGTGTCCTTGAGAATATCAAAAATATCATTCGTGAAGAATTGAATCGAATTGGTAGCCAAGAAATCTTGATGACAACTTTACAGAATCCCGAACTTTGGAAAGCGACCGACCGTTGGGATATTAAGAAAATGGATATTTGGTTCAGGACTGAACTAGCCGCTGGCGGTGAGCTCGGCCTTGCCCCAACTCATGAAGAGCCGATCACCGAAATGATGAAAACTTATATCAAAAGTTATAAAGATTTGCCTTTCTCGGCTTATCAAATTCAGACCAAATTCCGCAATGAATTACGGGCCAAATCCGGTATCATGCGCGGCCGCGAATTTATCATGAAAGACATGTATAGCTTCTCTGCTAACCAAGCCGACCACGATAAATTTTATCATCAAGTCGAAGATGCTTATAAGCGCATCTATGATCGCCTTGGTCTCGGCGGCTGCACTTATCAGACTTTTGCTAGCGGCGGTGTTTTCTCTAAATATTCGCACGAATTCCAAACTATCATTGAAGTTGGTGAGGACACAATATATTATAATGCCGATAAATCAGTTGTTCTTAACGAAGAAGTTTTGATCCCCGAAGTGTTGGAAGAACTTGGTGTCAAGCGTGAAGAGCTCGAAAGCGCCCGCGCTGCCGAAGTTGGTAATATCTTCACCTTGAAAGATAAATATTCTGCACCGCTCGGTCTTGAGTTCATGGATCAGGACGGGCAGCAAAAGCCGGTTTTGATGGGCTGTTATGGCATCGGCGTTTCGCGTGTCATGGGCGTAATCGCCGAAAAATTTGCCGACGACAAAGGCCTTGTCTGGCCAGAAAATGTTGCGCCTTTCAAATATTATCTCATCGGTATCGGCGAAGCTGGCGCCGCTAAAGCTGAGGAACTCTATCAAGGCCGCGAAGAAGAAATTTTGTTTGACGATCGTGATCTTCGCCCCGGTGAAAAATTTGCCGACGCCGAATTAATGGGCATCCCATATCGCATCGTAATCAGCGATAAAACCTTGGCAAATGGTCAAGCCGAAGTCACTAATCGTGCCACCAACGAGACTACTCTAGTCGACATTGATAGAATCTAAGGTTGACTTTTCTCCCCGCCTGTAATAATATTATAGTGCTATGAAAAAGACTGTGAATCTCACGGCGGAGGGGAAAGCCGAGCTAGAACAAGAGTTGAAAGACTTGATTGCCCAGCGTCCAGCGATTGCCGAGCGCCTTGCTACTGCACGGGCTTTTGGCGATCTTTCCGAAAATCAGGAATACTCTGATGCTCGCGCCGAACAAAAAACCGTCGAAAATCGCATTGCCGAGATTGAAGACACTCTCAAAAATGCCACCATTATCAAAACTCGTAAATCTGATAAGGTCAATATCGGCTCCACAGTTAATATCACCATGTCTGGCAAGAAATTTACTTATACTGTTGTTGGTCCTGTTGAGGCTAATCCGCTTGAGGGCAAGATTTCCCATGAATCGCCCATTGGTAAAGAACTGCTCGGTCGCAAAGTTGGCGAAGATTTCAAATTTAACGGCAAAAAAGTTGTCATCGAGAGTATCGCTTAATGACTACGCTTGCTGATTACCGCGACGAACGCCTCCGCAAATTAGAGGAGATTCGCGCGCGCGGTATTGATCCTTATCCAGCTAAAAGCTATCGCAATACCAAGATTAGTACTATTCTCAATCATTTTGACGAAAAAGATGGTCAAGAAGTGATTGTGGCTGGCCGAATTGTCGCAATTCGCAGTTTTGGTAAGCTCGCTTTTGTCAAAATTCGCGATTACACTGGCGAAGTACAAATCTTCATGGAAAAATCCGATCAGATTACGGACGGATATTTTGGCGTCAAAGAGCTGAAGCTCCTCGACACGGGCGATTTTATTGAGGCTGCCGGCAAGGTTGGTAAGTCCAGTACCGGTGAAATCTCAGTTTTCGCCAACCAAGTTCGTCTTCTCACCAAGGCCCTGCGTCCTTTGCCGGGTCATGATGGTCTCAAGAATAAGGAAGAACGCTATCGTCGTCGCTATGTCGACATGAACGTCAATCCCGAAGTGCGCGAACGCTTGGTACGTCGCAGCAAGTTTTGGCAGGCCACGCGCGATTTCATGAATAGTAAAGGTTTCATCGAGGTTAATACCCCAGTTCTCGAACTTACTACCGGTGGCGCTGATGCCAACCCTTTCACCACTCACATGGACGCACTCGACACCGATTACTATCTACGCATCTCTCACGAGTTGCCATTGAAGCGCTTGCTTGGTGGCGGTTTTGAGAAAGTCTATGATATTGGTCCGCGTTTTCGCAACGAAGGTGTCGACGATGAACATTTGCCTGAACATATCGCCTTTGAAAGTTACGCTGCTTACGAGAATTACGAAGATGGCATGACGCTCTACGAAGAAATGATTAAGTACGTTGCCAAAGAAACTTGGGGCACTCTGCAGTTCCATGTTGGCGATTTCGATATTGACCTCGACTGTGAGTGGCCGCGTATCAAATACGCTGATCTTTTGCAGGACAAATTCGGTATTGATGTCTTCCAGCTCGACCGCGAAAAAGCCCTTTCCATTCTAAAAGAAAACGGCGTCCAGATTGACCCGAGCGTTGCCGATAGTCGCTTGATTGATAATCTCTGGAAACTCATTCGTAAAACTTCCGCCGGACCTTACTGGCTGATCGAGGAACCGCTTGCCCTCAGCCCGCTCGCTAAGACTAGCCCCGAGAATCCGCTCGTCACTCAGCGTTTCCATCCGATTATCGCTGGTACTGAAATGGGTAATGGTTATTCTGAGCTTAACGACCCATTGGATCAGCTGAACCGTTTCAAAGAGCAGCAAGCTATGCGCGACGCCGGTGATGACGAAGCTCAGATGCTCGACATGGATTTTGTCGAAATGCTTGAATATGGTATGCCACCTGCCTGTGGTTGGGGCAATTCTGAGCGTAATTTTTGGCTACTTGAAGGTGTCTCCGGCCGCGAAGCTGTACCTTTCCCGATTATTAAGCCAAGAGAATAGGTAAGTTTCGCAATACTTATGCTATAATTGGTTTAATGAACGGGAAAATTATGATTGTCGGCACGGGCAATGTTGGTGCGAGCATTGCTTATGCCTTACTGAACCAACGCACACCAGTCAAAGAAATTATTTTAACTGACCTTAATCAAGCCGACGCCGATGGCGAGGCGATGGATCTTTCTGATGCACTCGCCGTCTCGCCCAGTTTTCTCAAACTCCGTGCCGGCAATTATCGTGATGCCAAGGATTGTGATCTCTGCGTGATCACCGCCGGTGCTAATCAAAAACCCGGTGAAACCCGCACCGATCTCGTCAAGAAAAACGCCACCGTTCTGCGTAGTATTGTCGAACCAGTCATGCTGAGCGGATTTAGAGGAATTTTCCTGGTTGTTTCAAATCCAGTCGACGCCCTCACCTATCTTACTCAACAAATTTCCGGCTTGCCCTACGAACGTGTCATCGGTTCCGGCACCGTGCTCGATTCGGCGCGTCTGCGTTTCCGTCTCGCTGAACAACTTGGCGTTCACCCCAAATCAGTCCACGCTTATCAAATTGGCGAGCACGGCGATAGTGAATTCACTTTATGGTCTGCCGCGACTATGGGCGGCGAGAAAATCACCCAGCTAATCCCCGAGCGCGATCTTTCCGCAATTGAGACACTTGTGCGCGACAAAGCCTACCAAATCATTCAGAAAAAAGGCGCCACTCACTATGGCATCGGTGCATGTGTTGTGCAAATTATCAATTCTATTTTGAACGACGAGCGCCGTGTGCTTTCCGTTTCCAATTACGATGATAATGCAAAACTTTATAACGGCTTCCCGGCCGTAGTTGGCCGTGCTGGCATCATTCGTCGCCTCGAGACCCCCATGACTGAGCAAGAGGGAATTAAGTCCCAAAAGTCTAATAACGCTATCAAGAAAACTATCGAGGAGGCCACAAAATGACCCGATATCTTTTCGCCGGTTTTTTGACGATTCTCGCTAGTATTCTGGTGCCATTTTCGGCTTCTGCTGCCAGTGCCCAAAACTTTTATTTTGAAGATTTTACCGCTGATTATTATCTCTCTCGCGATGATGACGGCACCAGTCGCATGCGCGTCGAGGAAAAGCTGACGGCTGTCTTTCCCGGCACTAATCAAAATCACGGTATCACTCGCGTCATTCCTTTCACTAATAACGACGGCAAGAATATCACGATGTCTAGCACTTCGCACCTCAATATCGAAGTTTTGCGCAATGGCGAGCAAGAACCGATTAACAATATTACTTCCGAGGATGGCTATTTTGAAGTCAGTATCGGCGATGCTGACGAATATGTTCACGGTCGCCAAGTTTATAATTTGAACTATGAATTTGAGAATCTAATTCTTGATCAAAGTGACGACGACAAAACTTGGCAGGAACTCTATTGGGATGCCAATGGCAACGATTGGAGCCAGCGTTTCGACCGGGTCACTGCCCGCATTCACCTTGCTAACGACATCGCTAAAGATTTCACTGGCGAAGTAGCCTGCTATGTTGGTCGCTACGGCTGGTCTGATTCTGATAATTGTAATGCCACTAGAAAAGATAATATCATTACTTTTACCGCCAGCAAGGTTTCTCCTGGCGAGACTTTAACTTTTGCCATGGCCTTTGCTGCTGATACTTTCACGGTCCACGCTCCTAAGACCAGCTACCTACTTATCATAGTCCTCGGCATCTTTCTGGCATTAGGTATCATCCTAGTTATTCTTCTCGCGATTGTTTCGCACCGTGTCAAAGCTAAGCGCAGTTATTATCGCGGGCTTTTCACGAAGCCCGAATATACCGCTCCCCGTGGCTTCACGGTTGCCGAAATGGCGGAAAATTATATCGGAAAGGGTCTAAAAGGCAACCCCAAAGTTGCCACACTACTCGAGCTTGCCGTCACTCATAAAGTCGAGCTCGTCAAAACTGAATCCACCGGTGCTTTTGGTAGGAAAAAGACTAGCTGGCAGGTTCATGTCCTTAGTACGAAAGGCCTCACAGTAGAACAGACCAAAGTTCTGCAAATTTTGAATGGCTCGAGCCAAGCTATTTCTGATGGTCAAAAAATTGATATCAAATCTCGCTCTGCTAACAGCACTTTGCAGCGTCTTGCCCAGGACTTCAGCGCCAAGACCAAGGAATCCCTAGAGACTAAAGGTCTTTATCTTGCGAAATCCGTTAGGTTAAAAGGTTTGAACACGAGCGCTCTCTATGCTCTCGACGTCATTTGGTTCATCGTCACTATGGCGGCCTTTTTTGCCACCATCATTATTCCCGAAGAATCATACTTGCCTTATGTCGGTGCCGACTGGGTCCCCTTCGTAATTTTTCCGACCGGCTTCATTTCTTTCATTGTTATACTCATTCGCACTGCAAGCATTGCCAAATACGAAACTCACACCGAGAAAGGTCTCGACTATTCGCGCTATCTTGACGGCTTAAAACTTTATATTAGCATGGCCGAGGCTGATCGTCTCGCGTTCTTGCAGAGTGTCAAGGGTGCTGACACTTCCCATGCTGGCGTGGTGAAACTCTACGAAAAACTTTTACCCTACGCTGTGCTCTTTGGGCTCGAGAAATCTTGGCTAGACGAACTTTCGTATTACTACGAATTTGACGATGTAACTACTCCAACCTGGTATATCGGCATGGGTGCTTTCAGTGCGCGTGATTTTAGCATTGCGATGAATTCACTCGCTTCGACTGCTGGCACTACTATCGCTCATTCCACGACGGTTAGCTCCAGCTCCAGTGGCTCCGGCTTTTCCGGTGGTTTCTCCGGCGGTGGGGGCGGCGGAGGCGGTGGCGGTGGCTGGTAAACCGCTCACTCCCGTGCTATAATAGATGTATGTTGAGTATTAATTTTATCCGCGAAAATCAAGCTTTAGTCGAAAAATCTGTCCGAGAAAAAGGCTACTCAGTCGACATCCCAGCCCTTCTGGCGCTCGACGATCAGCGCAGGACTTTGTTGCAATCCGTCGAGTCTCTGCGTCAGGATAAAAATACTTTGTCAGCTCAAATGAAAGGTGGTAAACCTGACCCTGAACTAATCGAGAAATCCAAAGCCATCAAGGGGCAGCTCGCCGATGAGGAGCCAAAACTCGATGCCCTTGAAAAAGAATTGAATACCAAGCTGAAACAAGTTCCCAATATCGTCTTTGATGACGTGCCACTCGGCGGGGAAGAATGCAGTGTCGAAGTCGCCAAGTGGGGCGAAAATAAAGCAACCGGCGTTGATCATCTTGACTATGCTACGGGGCGGGGTTGGCTCGATTTTGAGCGTGGCGCTAAAGTTGCCGGTGCAAAATTCTACTATCTGAAAGGCGGTCTAGCTCTACTCGAAAACGCTCTTTTGCAATTCGGTCTACAAAAAGTCCAGGAACACGGTTTTACTTTCATGACCGTTCCGGATATGGTTTCCGGAAAAGTCCTCGAGGGCTGTGGTTTTAATCCCCGCAGCAGTGAGCAGAGCGATGAATATTACATCGAAGGCGAAGATCTTGCCATGATTGCCACCGCCGAAATGCCGCTCACCGGCTACCACATGGACGAAATCATCGACGAAAAAGATCTGCCACTCTGCTATGCCGGTTATTCTGCTTGTTTCCGCAAAGAAGCCGGTACTTATGGCAAGTACACGCGCGGTCTTTTCCGGGTGCACCAGTTTAACAAGCTTGAGATGTACGTCTTCTGCTTGCCCGAAGATTCGAAAAAGATTCACGAAAAAATCCTCGCCATCGAGGAAGAGATTTGGCAAGCAATTGGCATTCCGTATCACGTCATCAATATTGCTGCCGGTGATCTTGGTTCTCCGGCTGCCAAGAAATACGATCTCGAATATTGGAGCCCAGTCAATCAGAAATACCAAGAGCTCACCAGCTGTTCCAACTGTACCGATTTCCAAGCTCGTAGCCTTAATATTCGTGTACGCCGCGCGGACGGTAATATCGAAGTTTTGCATACTCTCAATGGCACCGCCATCTCGCTTGCACGCGCACTTGTTGCTGTTCTCGAAAACTACGCGAAGCCCGACGGCAAACTTACTCTGCCGGAAGTCCTCAGGCCTTACTTTGGTGGAGCGACTGAGATTTAATGTCTGAAGTCAAGAAAAAACATTTCAAATTTAGTTCGGTCGTCGCACTTGCCAATCGACGCCTCTCGGTGAAGTCCGCTGCCATTATTCTAGCCAGTTCCACTTTGCTTTCCGCCCTGCTTGGCATTTTCCGTGATCGCTTGCTTAATTCCTACTATCTCGACACTTACCCTACCGGGATCGACGCCTACACCGCCGCTTTCACTATTCCTGACTTTATGTTCCTGATCCTCACTTCCGGCGCGCTCGCGGTGAGCTTTATTCCAGTTTTCAATCAACGTCTCGCCGGTGGCAATAAAAAGTCCGCTTGGGAACTTTCATCCAGCCTGCTCAATCTCATGGCGATTATAACTCTAGTCGCATCAGTCCTCATCATGATTTTCGCCGAGCCACTCGTGCGTTATGTGGTTGGCCCCGGCCTCGACGAATCCGGCACCATTCTAGCCGTCAACATGATGCGCGTGATTGCCGTCAACCCATTTCTCTTTAGCATTTCCACCATCCTCTCCAGTATTCAGCAGGCACTCGGCCGTTTTGTCTTCTATGCGCTTGCCCCCGCTATTTATAACGTTGGTATCTTGATCGGTATCGTTTGGTTTACTGGTGGCATCAATCTATTCGGTTGGCAAATTTTCGATGGCGGTATTATGGGCGTCGCGCTTGGCGTGGTCTTCGGTGCTATTTTGCAGCTCATGGTTAGCCTAATTGGGCTAGTCGGGCTTGGCTTCGACTATGAGTTCAAGATTAATCGCAAGAATCAAGGCTTCCGCTCGGTCCTAAAGCTCCTTCCCGCCCGCTCGCTCGATCAGGGTATTGATTACGTTAATACCCTCGTCACGACTAACCTTTCCTCGCGCATGGGCGCTGGTGCGCTCCGCTCTTATCAGCAGGCCTATAATCTCTCCACCATGCCGGTCAATCTCATCGGCGTTGCCATTTCGACCGCTTTCTTCCCCCAGCTCACCGAAGAAGTTGGCGACGGTCAGGAAGGTCGCTTCCGTCAGACTTTCCGCACTGCTCTCTCGACGATTATTTGGATTGCCCTGCCGGTCGCAGTGATCGCTTTCTTTGCTCGTGGCTACGTTGTCAGCTTCATTAAAAACGGCGGCGATCCTCTGATTTCTTCAATTCTTGCCACCCTTATCATCTCAATTTTCGCTCAGTCAGTTTTCCAAATCGCTACCCGCGGCTTCTATGCTAAGCAGGATACCAAAACTCCATTTCGAGTTTCAATTTTTGCCATCGGCTTTACAATTTTGCTTGCCATCCTCTTTTCAATTCTTGGTCTTGGCCCCGAAGGCCTTGGCTACGCTCAGAGTATCGGCAGTATACTCGAAGTCTCGATCTTGCTCAGTCTTCTTCACAAGCGTTCCGAACGTAAACTGCTCGACCACGATTTTTGGCGCGGCATTGGCAAAACCGTTTTCGCCGCCGTCATCACCGGCTGCGTCGCCTATTCCATGACTAAATTTATCCCGCTCCTTGCCACCGATGATTCGATTTTCGCTACCTTGCCAAAGTTTGCCCTCATTTCCATCGTCTCACTTATCGCTTATTTTATTGCTAGCTACCTAATGGGTATTGCTCAAGTCCAGCCCATCGTCAACCGCATCAAAAAGATTCTCTTCAAAAATCTTTCCTAATCCACTATAATAGTAGTTATGGATATTTGGCAATCAATTCTACTGGGTTTTGTGCAGGGGCTCACCGAGTTCATCCCGGTTTCGAGTTCTGGACATCTTGAGCTCGTTCAGCAAATCTTCCAATTTTCCGGCGAGAACTTTCATCTTTTCCTCGAATTCATCAATCTTGGCACTTTGCTCGCTTTGCTTATTTATTTTCGTAAGCGCATCGTCCGTATTGTCAAAAACGTCGTCACCGAGCACAGTTATAAGCTCGCTCTCAACATCCTCATCACCAGCATTCCTGCCGGCATCATCGGCCTAGTCCTCGGCGACGTTATCGAGAATAACAGCTTTTTCAATTCACTCTATACTGTCGCTGTCGCTATGACCGTCGTCGGTCTCATCATGGTAATAATCGACCGTCTGCCGCGCCTCTCCAGCCTTAAAAACGAAAATAGCCTTTCTCCTGGCCGCGCCCTCATCATTGGCCTTTCGCAGACTTTCGCTCTCATCCCTGGCACCTCGCGCTCCGCCAGCACCATCATTGCCGGTCGCCTCGTCGGCCTCGATTCTGAATCTGCCGCCGAATATTCTTTCCTCGCCTCGATCCCAATTATGTGTGGCGTCTGCCTCAAAATGTTCCTCTCGAGCACTGGCCGTAGCTATTTTGCCACCAATTTCGGCCCACTTCTACTTGGCAATTTAGTAGCCTTCCTAGTCGGACTTTTCGCCCTCAAATTCCTGCTTGGCTACCTCAAAAAGCCAAAATCTCTCCAAACTTTCGGTAAATACCGCATTGTCCTTGGCCTCTTGGTCCTCGGAGTTTTGCTAATTTTAGCCTAAAATCACCCCTATAAACTGCTGAAAATAAGCATAATCTATTGACTTTTTCAACAATCTATGCTACAATAGAAAGATGGGGGTTGCAAATCTTACCAAACTTTGATAAGATAGCATAAGTTGCCGGAGGATTTAGGTCGATACAGCCTTTTGCTGCGATTCTGAGGCAACAGCATTTAAACAGGAGAATTGATGCGTAAATTCAAACACCATCACTCTGGTCGGGAGAAATCTTTCCCGCCAGCGCCATGGCAGGAATTTATCGAAATTGAGCCTAAATTCTAGGCATTCGATATTCCAGGTGGATAGCGCTAAGCCCCGTGAGCAAAACTCCGGGGCTTTTCTGTTGTCACAAAAAGCTAAGCTATTTGATTTCAACCGGGAAACGTCGCTTTGCTACCGCTAGCGGATCGTCATCCCGCTGAAAATCATTAGCCCCAAGTTCGCCAAAGATCTCTTTCGTCAGATCATCAAAATTCGCCATCCCCATCACTTTCCCGTAATTATTCACCACCAGACAGAAATAACAGCCGCACCTTTGGAACGCGTCCAGCGCATCCGCCATCGTATAATCTTCACGGACATAATAAATATTCGGGTCCAAAATTTCGCCCGCTCGAAACGACTCTTTCACTTCCAAACTATTCAAGTTCGCCGTATGAATTGCGCCAATCACTTCGCCCTTGGCATTTTTGACTGGGAAATGTAGCAACTTTGAGCGATATAAACGGTCGAGTGTCAACGGTCCTAGTAGCTCATTGCTGTCAACGTAAACAATCTTGTCTTTTGGAATCATAATCTCTCGCACTGAACGCTCTTTGAGTGTCAGCACTGCTTCAATTAACCGCCGCTCGTCTTTAGGAAATACCCGGTAAGGCGCGCTCTCAATCACCGCTAGAATCTCCGCTTTGGAAGTCGGTACGTCAATCTCGGCTGCTTTCTCGGCTTCGGGCTCCGCCTCAGTCTGCGTGGTAACTGGTGTTTCTGCCGGCTTCTCAACTTTCTCAGCTTTGCTAGCACGTTCGGTTTCTTGAGCTGGCTTTCCTTTGTCCATTTTCGCCACTCCACCAAGCTTACCGAACTGCTTACCAATCCAACCAATGCCCATCCCCAGCCCATAGAAGACGTATCCTATCCCCGCCATTAGCCACCGTAAAACCTGCAGAATCACCTCTAATATCCGTTCAAAAACTGTTTTCGCTGGCTTAGTCATATGATATAATTATAGCATAGAATACTTAGCATAAACTTTTCTGGAGGTCATATGGATAAAAAAACTGGTTGGATTATCGCCGCAATCGTCGCGGTTTTTGCGGTCATCATAGGTGTCAGTGTCGCTCAGCAAGGTAGTCGCACCAGCACAGACTATGCCGACATTATCCCTGCCAGCGTTGAAAGTGGCAACATCGCCGAGCTCGTCAATGGTAGCCCAGATGCCCCAGTCAAAATTATTGAATACGGTGATTACCAGTGCACCGCTTGCGCGCCAATGAATCCTTATATCAACGAGCTTGTTAAAAAATACGATGGCAAAGTCGCTGTGGTCTTTCGCACGATGATTCTTGACTATCATCAAAATGGCGAGCAGGCTGCCCGCGCCGCTCTTGCGGCTAACGAGCAAGGTTATTGGAAAGAATTCAAAGATATTTTGTTCGAGAAGCAGGATGATTGGTATTATTCTGAAGCAGCTGAATTTTCCAAGCAACTTGATCAGTATTTCACCGAAGTCAGCAAGAGCAAAGGCGATCTCGAAAAATTCCACGCTGATCAATCCCGCGAAGATTTTGGCAAAAAACTTAGCTTTGACGCTAATATTTCCAAAAATCAAAATGTTGAATGGACACCTTATTTCATGATTGACGGCGAGCTTATTTCACAACGTGGTATGAGCCCCGAACAGTTTATCGAAAAACTTAGCGCTAAGATTGACGAAAAATTGGCTAAACTCGAAAATAACTAATGTCTAAATCGCATATTGAGTTTGTCTGTCAAGAATGCGGCGCCGTCTATCGCAACTGGACTGGACGCTGCACCTCTTGCGGCGCCTGGAGTTCGCTACTTGAGCGTTTTGACGAAACAAGTCGCGATGAAAAATCTGCCGTTTCACGCGGACGTGCTTCCGGCAAGTCCCTCGACTATGTTTCAATCAAGGATCTCGACGTCACTGATGATCGTGAGCGTCTTCAAACCGGATTCAAAGATTTTGATAATGTCTTAGGCGGCGGGATCCTTTTTGGCTCGGTTCTGCTGCTCGCCGGTCAGCCTGGCATCGGCAAATCTACCCTCCTTATGCAAGTCTGCGCTGCGGTCGCCAAGAGCCATAAAGTCCTCTATATATCCGGTGAGGAATCGGCAAGCCAGGTCAAGATGCGCGCCATGCGCCTCAATGCCGAAGACGAAAACCTCAAATTTGCCAGTTCCACGAGCGCCAACGACATCGCGAAAACCATTGAAAGTGGTGAATTTGACCTCGTTGTTGTTGACTCAATTCAAACTATGACTCTTGCCGAGATTGCTTCGGCACCTGGCAGTATTTCACAAGTCACTAACTCCGGCAACCTTTTTATTCGTGCTGCCAAACTTTCCGGCACAGCCGTCATCATCGTCGGCCACGTCACCAAAGAGGGCACGCTTGCTGGGCCAAAAGTTCTTGAGCACCTAGTTGACGTAGTTCTACAATTTGAAGGCGATCGTTACGGTGGTTTCAAAATCATTCGTGCCGCCAAAAATCGTTTTGGTTCTACGTCAGAAGCGGCAATTTTCTCGATGGATCAGCGCGGTCTCAGCGAAGTCGAAAATCCCTCGGCTGTTTTACTAGCCGAGCGCCAAAATACTGATGGCTCGATTATCCTTGCTACGCTCGAGGGCACGCGACCAATTCTGGTCGAAATCCAAGCGCTCGTCACGCCTACTAATTTCGGCTATCCTAAACGTACTGCCTCCGGTTTTGACATTAATCGTCTTAATCTCTTGATCGCGGTTATCGAGAAGCGCACCAAACTAAAACTCGGTGATAAAGATATTTTCGTTAACGTGGTTGGTGGGCTCAAAATCCGTGATTCAGCGGCTGATCTCGCTGTCTGTCTTGCGATCGCCTCAGCGGTTGCTGGGCGTAAATTGGCAGAAGATTTTGTCGTCTTTGGTGAAGTGGGGCTTGGCGGGGAAGTACGCTCGGCCTATCGCCCCGACCAGCGCATTGCCGAAGCCAAGAAACTCGGTTTTGCTCACGCTATCGCGCCGGCTACCGTGAGTGACCCCTTTGTTGTCAAGGTCAAGGATCTGCGCCAAACTCTAATCGAATACGTCAATGAGTGAGCGCATTCTTGGGATTGACCCAGGTACTGGTATCTGCGGATTCGGCGTGATTGAGGGCACGAAAGTGATTGATTATGGCGTCATTGCTACTCCCCCTCATACTCCGCTTGCCGATCGCCTCGAGGATATTTACAATTCGCTTCACGAATTAATCGAGCAAAATCGTCCCGACGTTATGGCGATTGAAAAACTTTTCTTCAAACAAAATATTACCACTGGAATTTCGGTGGCTGAAGCACGCGGTGTCTGCCTTTTGGTGGCTAAGCAGTGCCATCTTCCAACTTTTGAATATGCGCCAAATCAAATCAAAAAAGCCATTTGTGGCTACGGCCAAGCCCACAAACCCCAAATTCAGGAAATGGTCCGAGTCCATCTAGGTCTCGACACCATTCCAAAACCCGATGACGCCGCCGACGCGCTTGCAGTTGCTATCGTGCATTCTTTTGTCGCTTCGCGTACGCCCGATTCCACCTAAGCCAAAAGTTCTATGATATAATAAAGAAAAGATTAGGAGGCAATATGTATAAAAAAGTGATTCTTGGCATTGTGGCAAGTGTTTTGGCATTCAGTCTGATTGGTTCTGGCGCACCTGCACAGGCCCTAGACTCGGATGTTGATGGTTATGTTTGGGCTGGCGAACCAACCAGCGATTCTGATGATGACGATGGTGTTACTGCCACTTTTGATGATGTGATAGTAGAGGAAATTGACGTCGAGGAAGAAGAAACCGAAGAAGAACCGCCTATGTGGCCTGTCTATCTCTCTCTTGGCGCCATCGGTGTCACTTTTCTACTTGTAATCATCATTAACCTCTCGGGTCGAAAGTACGATAAAAAGTGATCGCGCACCTCATCGGCACTATTACCGAAAAAACTAATAATTCCGTCATCGTTGACGTGCACGGTGTTGGCTACGAAGTGACTTTGCCCATTCCTGACGCCGAACAGTTTCATCTCGATGACCAAGTCAAGATCTATACTTACCACGCTATTCGCGAGAATGCCGAGGAACTTTACGGCTTCTCTACTCTTGCCGCTAAACGCCTCTTTGAATTATTACTTTCGGTCAATAGTATTGGTCCCAAAGCCGCCATTAGTATCCTCAGCCTCGGTGCGCCCGAAGAAGTCCGTAATGCCATTGCAAATACCGACTCTGCTTTCATCGCTAAGGCCGCCGGTGTCGGCAAAAAATCCGCCGAGCGTGTCATCATAGATCTACGCGATAAGGTCGGCCTACCCTCCAAAGTTGGCACCAGTAATACTGGTTTTCTCGCCCCAGCAACTGCCGATGACGAAGCACTTGACGCTCTCATTGCGCTTGGCTTCCCGCTCAAAGAAGCCACCGCTGCTTTGTCCAGTGTCGACCCTAATCTTTCCGTTGAAGAACGCATTAAATTGGCCCTAAAACAAAAATAATTATGAAAGATCAACGAGATTACGCTACCAACATTGACACTCCCAAATCATTTCCAAAGGCTTGGCTCTATTTCAATTATTTTCTTGTTGGTCTATGCTGCCTATCCCTGATTTTTGGTCTCGTCGGAACTATTCGTCTATGTATTATCGGAGACCTCGCCAACGACAACTTCCTGACTACGGCCATAGAAAACACTTGCCTTTCATTCGTCTACCCGGGTCTTTTGCTACTCTGGATGTACGTCCTACTCACTACTGGATCGGGCTTCCAGTATGGCGCGGGCTTGGGCGTCGTAGCGTACAGTATGATTATATCCGCCGTCCTCGGCGTCGGTTTGATTATTAACGCCATCATGGCTTGTATTACTAAAAAGCAGTATCGTCATGACCCAGTAGCCTATCGTATAGCCACGAAAAACGCTCGGATCGCTCTGACCCCGCCGATTTTTGTCTCTACGATGCTAATTCTACTGCTCTTTGTCCTATAATTCTGCCACCAAAACTATAGTTTCCCTCTTCTCAAAATGGGAAAAGTATGCTAAAATAAATCTCAGTTGTAATATATAAAGGTTAAATTATGAGTTTTATTAGTCTAAAGAAAATTGGTGATGCACAAAAGAAAGCATCCATCGTCGACGTTCGCTCTGGTGATACCGTGCGCGTGACTCAAAAAATCAAAGAAGGCGAAAAATTCCGTTCACAGGTTTTCGAAGGTGTGGTGATTCGTGCTGATCGCAAAGACTCGCACACTGCTCGCATCACTGTCCGCAAAGTCACCTCCGGTGTTGGCGTTGAGAAGTCATTCTTAATCCACAACCCATTGGTTGAGAAAATTGAGATTGTCCACCGTGGCAAAGTTCGCCGCAATAATCTTTCGTTCTTGCGCGAACGCTCTGGTAAATCTGCTCGTCTCACCAACAAAAATATTGATAAGGCTACTTTGAACGCCGCCATCAATACCGGTGTTGCTGAGCCAGCTACTGAGGCTCCTGAAGCCCCAATTGAAACTCCAGCCGCCGAAGCTCCTGCAGCTACCGCTGAGCCTACTGAAGTCAAAACAGAGAATTAGGCTCAGGAATTACGGATGTCAAACATCCTCATGGGTCTAGACGAAGTTGGTCGCGGCCCACTTGCTGGTCCTCTGACAATCGGTGCCGTTATTCTCGGTACCGATTGTCAGTCTCTGCCCGAATATAATGAACTACGCGATTCTAAAAAACTCACCGCCGCAAAGCGTAATCAGCTCGCAAAGGTTATTCGCGACTATGCCTCGGCTTATGGTCTCGGCTGGGTTAAAAGTGCCGATATTGACCGCCTTGGTCTCGGCCCAGCACTACGCCTCGCTGCTCGTCGCGCAGTGCATCAGGCACTTGCAAAGGAGTCTGCTCCCAGACCAACTCAAATCACGATTGATGGCACTATCAACCTGCTTGCAGGCACTTCCTATGAAAGTATCACTACTACCCTCAAGAAGGCCGATGATCTCATCAAAGAGGTTAGCGCTGCTTCTATTATTGCTAAGGTTGCCAGGGACTATTACATGACCGAACTTGCTAAACGCTATCCGGAGTACGGTTTTGATGCTCATATGGGCTATGGCACTACCGCACATCTTACTGCTTTACAAAAATACGGCCCCTGCCCTGAACATCGCCGCAGTTTTCGTCCGGTTGCCGGACTTATGCCAAATTCTCAAACGCCCGCATCACCACAAAATTCCACCACCATTGGCCGTACTGCCGAATCTGCCGTCGCTCACTTCCTGGAATCTAAAGGCCATAGCATCATTGCTCAAAATTTTCGTACCAAATCTGCCGAAATTGACCTAGTCTCCACTCTCGACGGGCAAATCTTTTTCACGGAAGTTAAGTTTCGTCGCAATTCTAGCCATGGCTTGCCACTCGCTCAGATTACTCCCAAAAAACTCGATCAAATGCGTTATGCTAGTGAAGTTTTCCTTGCCCAAAATCCCCGATTTCATAATTTTCAACCTCTACTCGCTGCTGCCAGCGTTTCTAACCCCAACTTCTTGATCAAAGATTGGTTCATCGTCACATAAAAAGCGGGCAAAAGCCCGCTTAACGAAAATTCATACCCGATAGCCACCGATTGACATATTGCCGTTGCTCTCGGCCATCACGCCAAGTTCCATTAACCAACCGCCAATAATCCTCCATTTGGTCTTTGATTTCCGTAAAATCACCAGAGATGCTTAGTGCTCCAAAGACATGATTACACCCCATGATACGCGCATAAGAATATGACCAAGCCGGATATTTCATCTTAGCTTTCGGCAACAATTTTACCAATGTTGACAAGTCATTATTTGACCGTGTCCGCAAGATAATTTGCATATCTGTCGCATACTGTGGTGGTACGATTTTCAGGACCATTCTACTCGAACGGGGCATTTTAATTGCCCTGTCCGCCTTGAGTAATATCCCAAAACGCAGAAAAGCCTCCAAGTGTGTCCCTTCCCAGATTGTTCCATAGACCCGTTCGCTAAATCTAAGTGCGCTTAACGTCTGTTGACCAATATCCGGCAGAGCCCTCACTAACCCCTCCATGTTCACTGTGACCTCCCTACATATCATTTGCTCACTGCGGGATAGAGATTTCGGTGATAATGGCACCGGCACTTCTAACGGCAATGTCCCAAAGCGACCATCCTTTGGCGGGATCAATATTACCGCCCTACCAATATCTAGCACTCGGCAATCCGGGTATAGCTTCTCTATTGACTGCACTATCTGTCCCCTCACTTCCATAAGCACGCCCTCCTTTAACAATACGATTCAGGCCTTAGAAAAGACCATCCTATCGTTTCAGTCTATCACAATTTCGACTATTTTGAAACGTTAAATCGAAATTCCACCACGTCGCCCTCATTCATGACGTAGGTTTTGCCTTCAGTTCGCAGCTTTCCGGCTGCTTTCACTGCTTGTTCTGAGCCGAGTTCCGCCAGATCATCGTATTTCATCACTTCTGCTGCAATAAAACCTCGCTCAAAATCTGTATGAATCGTTCCAGCCGCTTCCGGCGCCGTTGCACCCTGCTTGATAGTCCAAGCCCGTACTTCTTTCTTGCCAGCGGTCAGAAAACTTTGTAGCCCCAGTGTTTTATAAGCAGCTTTAATCAATTCACCTAGCGCATCTTCTTCTACGCCATATTCCTGCAAAAATTCACGACGTTCCTCGGCAGACATTCCTGCCATTTCGCTTTCCAATTTTGCATTTACAAAAATTGCCTGATTCGGTGCTACCATTTCGGTTAGTTTAGCACGCAATTCTTGATTGCCAAGTTGCTTTTCGTCCACGTTAAACATATAAATTACCGGCTTCTCCATCAGGTAGGGAATCGCGCTACCGGGATCATCTTTGCCATTATTTTTCTTGCGTTTCGCCTCAGCTTTTTCGCGCGTCTCGAGGTCCGCCAGTTCTAGTTCGGTCTGAATCACTTCAATATCACGTTTTGGATCGACTGAATTAGCTACGTGTGTCACATCACCGTCTTCGAACACTCGCACTACATGACAAATAATTTGGCATTCCCGGATATGTGCCAAAAACTTATTGCCGAGACCCTCACCCTTTGAAGCGCCCTCGACCAGCCCAGCAATATCCACAAATTCGACCGTCGCTGGCACAACTTTCTCGGCATCATACATCTTTGCTAGCACTTCGAGGCGCGGGTCTGGCACTGGCACAATCCCGACATTTGGTTCAATCGTCGCAAACGGGTAATTCGCCGCCAGCGCCCCAGCATTCGTCAAAGCATTAAACAGAGTCGACTTGCCCACATTGGGTAGTCCTACAATTCCTACTTTCAAATTCATAAGTCAATTCTATCATATTTTCATAAAATTTCAAAAAATACAAATTTTCCCCACAAACAAAATATTTATGCTAAAATAGACACATATATGGAAGGTCAACAGGTGGGAACCGCAAATCCAACTAATTTGGATCAGCAAGTTTTGTCGGATCAAGAAACTCTTGAGCTGCTTTGGCCAACGGATTTAATTGCCGAACTCTCAAAAAAACGCAATTTTCATCCTTGGGGCACGGCGCTTTCAGTTGCTAATTTTATCGTTGCAAGCCTCGTCGGCTTTGTCCTCGGGCCTTTGCAACTGATTATCCTTGTTATCTCCGGCGACTACGTCATGGTGACGGAGGGCTTTTTGCCAGTTGCCTTGCGCATTTCCTTAATGCTGACGGGACTTCTAGCTATTTCAAATGTCATTGCCATGATCCAAACCTGGCGCGAAGAAAACGACGACAATCTCAGCTCCGGTCTACTCGGACTTGGCAGTAGTCTCATCATTCTCGTGACTTGGCTCGCGGCTTTTGTCCTGCCACTTCAAGCCCACATCATGACGATCTTTATGCTCGGTCTCATTATCCTAGCTGGCGTTGGCGCCTATATTATTCGTAAAACCGTGCCGGTCAATATTGAGCAGCGCACTCCTAGCTGGCTAAAATTACTGCTGGCTTTTATTATCACGCTTAGTGTTGGTGAAGCAGTGGCCACCTTTATCTATGTCATCACCCAGGCCAGCTCTGCCGAACAATCTCAAGTCGAGCTCCAAGAACTCGGCGCCGCTCAAACGGCCGCGCGCATCGATGGCGTTTCTAGTGGCCTTTCTGACCTCGTCTTCACGCTCTGCGGCGGCGCTTATAGCGGCGTTTATCTGCCAAGTAATCTTGCTGACAGTGGTATCTTTGAATGCAATATTTCGCGTAATGTCTTTGCCGTCTCCGGTCCCAATGAACCTGCCACTGATTCTCGCACTGATACGGTCTTGCTTGGCTCCGCCTTCTACTTCGGAACCACTTATAATCAGCTTGTCACAAATTACTTCCCGGTCGAAACTGGTGCTAAATACCTCTACCGCGATCTTTCTGCCACCGAATATCCTAGTGAGCTTGTACTCCTGCTCCCGGCACCAGACGAAGCCTACCTCATCGAAGCCTATATTGAAAATCTTGTTGGTTATATCAATGCTCGCAACCAAGATCACGACCTCTTGCTCAGCCTCTTCTATGCTCCTGAGCTCAATACGGTTGTCTCCACCAAAGATTATATCCTTGTTGCCGCTGCCGATACGCTTTCATTAATCGATCATCTACCAAATGGTAATCGCTTGTCTGGCTATCTCAATGGTAAGCGCGGCACATATATTTATACACCCGATACTAACCTTGCCGCTCTGCAAGAGCTCGCGTCTAGCCCACTGCTCTACTCCAGCCAAACCTTCGACGCTATCAAGCGCAATCGCCACATCACCGCCCTCATTCAGCGCAACCACGAATACACCAGCGATGAACTCCGCGAAGTACTACGAAATAGCTTCGTCGATCCGGAAGTCGAACCAGAGACAGAACCAGTCAACAATCCCGAAGAAGCCTCTGAAGAAACTCCAACTGAGTAATTCAGCAAAGTCTATTTACCGTGTTTAGTCTTCTGCCATTTCACGTCTTTAGTGAAGAGAGCTTTTAAAGTGCACCAAACATAAGTTAATAAATAAATTGGGTTAAATAAAATCGTCCCGAGTTCTAGGCCTTGGCGCAGTTTATAACGCTCGCGTCGCAGCATTACTATCGTAATTAGCAAAAGTACTATATATACGAGCATTATCACACCAACTGCCAGCCACAGCCAATCCACGTTAAGACTGATTGAACGCACGAAGAGTCCATCAACCACTAGCAGGATTGCACCAATTAGCATCACAATAATTGGTTTTACTCCAATTAGCTCCTTCATGAGGCTACCAAAATTCTCTGGTCGATTGTGTTTCAAAAGTTCTCGCATCCGTGGCAAATAAAGTTTACGCGCCGTAAAATAGCCTTTGATCCAACGCGTACGCTGCGCTACCGTCTCGGCATACTCTACTGGCTGCTCATCATAAAAAACTGCCTGTTCGTTATAATCCGTTGAAATATTTTTCACCATCGCATAAAGCGACATTTCATAGTCTTCAGTCAAGCTATGAAACGGCCAACCGCCCCACTTTTCGACTAATTTTCCACTCACATAGCATCCAGTTCCGGAAAAAATAATATTTGCCCCTAGCTTTTTGCGTTTATGATTTCCAAGTACATTAATCATCGAAAAAGTCAGACTCGAAACCGCCGAAATCACATTATCATTGGCATTTTTCGCCGCTCGATAGCCGATTGCCATTTCATAACCCTGCCGATAACTTTCCAGCATCCGCTCAAGATAATCTTTAGCGAGAATATTATCTGCATCAAACACAAAATATAAATCATAATGTTGATTACTACCCAGAATTTCTTGCACCGCTTCATTCAGAGCATAACCCTTACGCTGTTTGCTAAGATCCTTTCGCAAAATTACCGTATTACCATATTGCTCGGCAATTGCTCGTGATGGGTCGTCGTTACTCTCTAAAATCACACAGACATCTTCAGTTCGCACTGGATAACTTTGGCGCTGAATACTCCGAAGAAGCCCCTCAATCACTTTGCTTTCGTCTCGTGCCGGAATTAGTACTGCAATTCGTGGCTCTTTTTCTTGATGGTGCAAAGTCAAATGACTGAATTTTAGTACCCAACCACCCAGCAAAAATGCAATTAACCCGCCCAGTAGTAATCCAGCACCCAAAATCGTCACGACTGCCATCTAATGTCGCTCCATGTTTGTGTAGTATTTGCGCAAAAATTCATCCGAGTAATACCGATCATAAAACTCGCCCAACGGCGTCAAGGGCCGAATCTCGTAATGGCGTAAATTCTGTCGAATCAGTGCCGACCACGAAATCACCATATTAAAAATCATAAAAATTAACAATATAATATATAAATTCTCACCAACCGTGGGAGGAATCCGCTCAATCAAATTTGACACCCACGGATAAACTACTTTTATAAAAACTAACCCCATCACGCCCCAAATCAACATGATCGGAACCGTTGTGCGACCATTAAGGTTCAAAAACAGGCCGCTATAGTCCCACGACCGTGTGCCAAGCACTAATTCCTGCCCAAGACTTAGTAAATACTCCACTGCGCCACCCATCAGAGCGGAATAAAGGAAAATCTGCCAATTTTTGTAAGGTTTTCGAAGTAAAAGCCAACACATCAATGCTGCGCCAAAGCCATAAATCACATTAAATGGCCCATAAATCACACCGCGATGCGTCATCCATACGCCGACGCCAGTCTCCAAGAAAGTGCGCACAAAAATCAACAAATCTTCATAAATCGTGCCAATCACCGAAGCGATCAGGAAGATGAAGAACAATTTCCTAAAGCATAATCCCTCAGCAAACTTCGGGCTTGGCTGAGTTTTGGAAGTTTTTGATTTTAAGTTTTGGTTTTTCATAGTTATTTTGATATATAGATATAACTAGTATAACAAAAATCTTGGTTATTTCTAGTAAAAAGCCCCGCAAAAAAGATAACGAGGCCAAAGAAATGATGGGAGTGGTGTTGTTAGGCAGATATAGCCACAGCGGCAGTCATGTAATCAGGGTGGCCATCGGGCAGATTCGTGAAATATAACCAAACATCGACATGATTAAACTCGAAATCAATATCGTACGAGATAATATTGCAATGCTGGTCGTCGATATACGTCTGTGTTTTATACCGGAAATACAGTTCTCGACTAAGCTGGACAAGCTTCTCTCCTAAATCTGCGGGGGTGTAATATTCTACCTTTTTAAGGCTACGATATTTCTTCCAAATACCAAAATCAGATTTGCGCTCACGAGTGAAACCGTAATAGTCATTCAAAAATTCCATAATTGAACCAAAATCGCGTACATACTCACATTTGAAGCACCCGCGCGGCTTCAAAGGATGGTCGCTCACTTTCAGTGAGTACATGCTGCCAGTTGCCAGACCGTACTCACGCTCCAAATATAAATGGAATCCTGAAAGGAACTGAAAGATCTCTTCCGGAGCCTTGCGCTCTGCTTTCTTAACGTCTGTGCCCGAATAAAGAATTCGCATAAAGTCTTCTGTACGGTTTCCCATGCCATATTCCTTTCCGCCATTTTTTTCGTGACGGATATAATTCAGTGCCATAGACACATCATCTCCTCTCTATTCTCAATGTACTCCCACCATTCTTCTCTTTAAGAATAACACATAATTTCAAATAAAGTTACCCTTGCATAAGCCACCTTTAACTGCTATAATGCTTTTATCGGGGTGCTAGCTCATTTGGTAGAGCGCTTCCATGGCATGGAAGAGGTGAGGAGTTCGAATCTCCTGCACTCCACCAGAGAAAATGCCGTACCATTTGGTAGGGCATTTTCTCTTGGAGTAAGCATAGAATCGAATCTCAAGGCGAGTTCGTTATGTGCCCAGTCGCGAAGCGACCATGGCGCACATTGATTATCTCCTGCACTCCCTTTGTAGAAGGCGCAAACAGAATTAGACAAACTGCATCGAAAATGTTATAATTATAGCAGCTAGTTTCTAAACAAGCAAAATACCCAATTTTTATCAATAATTTTGATGTAAATTAGAAAGAATTCTCTGGAAATTATAGCCCTATGAACAAAAAATCGCAAGAGCACAAAATATATACGGCAGGACACATTGCTGTGCAAAAGTCTGTAAAAACAGCAGAACTAAACACTCAAACAGCCGAGCCATCACTACTAGACGTCTCAAACTGCGTCGCTAACTGGTTTTCTGCAATTGGCACAGTCGGAGCAGTAATTGTATCGTTGTTTTTGGCATATAGAGGATCTCGAAGGAAACTTGTGCCCAGTACAAAGGTTTCCTTTAAAACATTACCAACAAAAAGGCTAAAAACGATAGAAATTCTTCTACACAACAAGAGCAATTATAGCGTAACCGTTAACGAGCTTAACTTGGAGTTCCGCTATTCAACTACCAGTGAGTCCTACAACGAGACGCTCGCGCTATCCAACAAGATATTTGAAACCAGCGAAAGAGGCAAAAAACAAAAAACACCTACTACCGATTCAATACACATTAAGCCCCGCGCAGTGCACCGTCTTACGCTTGACTGCGACAATGACGAAGTTGGCAAATCAATAGCAACAAGGTCGAGTGGAGCACTATTGGCACACATAAGAGCAATGGTAATCGATGAGGCCGGGCACTCATCACATGGCAAATGGACAAAAATTAAATAATTTTATTGTATCATTTATAACATACTTATGAACTCCCTCAAATCCCAAATCGAAATTTTCAAACCTTATGATGAGCGCGAAACCTCCGACCGTGAATTGATTTTGCGTTGTATGAATACTTTTGATGATGTCCTCACCCGCGAGAATACAATTTGCCATTTCACGGCTTCTTGCTGGGTAGTTAATCACGAGCGCACAAAGGCCTTGATGCTTTTTCATAACATCGAGCAAATTTGGATGTGGCCTGGCGGCCATGCCGACGGCGAAAGCAACCTTGCTGAAGTTGCGAAACGCGAAATCCAGGAGGAAACTAACTTGACTAGCACGCGCCTCCTTGACGACAAGTTCTTTGATCTTGAAGTTTTTGCAGTTCCGCCCCACGTCCGCCATGGCAAATTTGTCTCCTCGCATATCCATCTAAATCTTGGTTATATTTTTGAAGCCGATGAGAACGAAAAATTTCAGGTCAAGTCCGATGAAAATAGTGCTATCCGCTGGATGACTTTTGAAGATATTATCGCCGCCGCAAAAGCCGGCAAAATGAGTGGCCACTACCAAAAACTCATCGACAAAACTCAAAAAACTCACTATAATATATAATATATGCGTTATAAATTGCTCTGGCGACTGTCCAACTAGCCGAAACTAACTTTAATTTTTGAAAGAATTTATTTTATGGAAAAATATCCTACGATCCTCACCGGCATTCGCGCCAATAGCGAGCTCACTATCGGAAACTTCCTAGGCGCATTACTGCCAATGGTCCGCCTCGCCAATGAATATAGCAAGAAAGGCTATACCGTCAACATTTTTTCGCCCGATCTTCATTCAATCATTTCCGAAATCGACGGCAATTTGCACGATAATCTTTATAAAACTCTCAAAATCTATCTTGCCGCTGGCTTGGAACTAAATGATTATATTCATTTTTATCGCCAATCGCGCATTCCGGCCCATTCTGAACTCTGCTGGATTTTGAATTGTACTGCCACCATGGGTGAATTAAATCGTATGACCCAGTACAAGGACAAAAGTGAAGGCAAAGATAGTGTCAATGTTGGGATTTTTGATTACCCAGTGCTAATGGCAGCTGATATTTTGCTTTATGATGCCACCTATGTTCCAGTTGGCGAAGACCAATTCCAACATATTGAACTTACGCGTCGTATCGCCGAACGTTTCAACCATAAATATGGCGATACGTTTACCTTGCCAGCCAAGCCCGAAGACCAAATCAAATTCATGAAGACTGATAGCGGCATTCGCATTCGTGATTTGCAAAATCCCGAGAAGAAAATGAGTAAATCCGCTCGCGCCGAGAATAGCAAAATCATGCTAAGTGACACTCCCGAATCCGCCCGCAAGAAAATCATGTCAGCCGCCACTGATTCAGTCGGCAAAATTCAATATGATATGTTTAATCAGCCTGGCATTTCCAACCTCTTGCAAATCGAAGCATTAGTAAACGACGTACCTTTGCAAGAAGTGATTTCGACCTGGGCTGGCGAAACTCATTATGGCGACCTTAAGCAAAAAGTCGCCGAGTCAGTCGCCACCATGCTTGAAGACTTCCAGTCCAAGATCGCTGATATTTCGGACCGAACCATCGCTGATCTGCTTGAAGCTGGTGAAACTTATGCAAATAGCATTGCTAATGCCAAATTGCTAACCGTGCAGGAGCGAGTTGGTCTCCGATGATCCGAACTGGCAAAAAATTTAGCAAACCCAAACTTTCGCGCGTCATTAACGGTGACGATGTCTTGCCAGAAGCCGAAGCAGCACCCAAAAAAGTCCGCCTTGATCATCTGCTCGTGGAGCAGCATCCTGAATATAATCGTGCTAGCCTGCAAACTTTCATCAAACAAGGTTTTGTGACGGTCGAAGGGGAGACCATTACTAAACCTAACGCCAAAATTTTGCCAAACGCTAAAATCATCCTAAATGTACCGGATGCACCTGCTTTGCCACCGCGCCCGCCAGTCATCTACGAGGACAATCACGTTCTCGTCATCAACAAACCCGCTGGTCTGCTCAGCATGGCCAAAGGCGAATATTGTCCTGAGGCTACGCTAGAAAACTATGGTCTACTCGTGCATCGTCTTGATCGCGATACCTCTGGCGTAGTAATTCTAGCCAAAGACCCGGAGACCCAAACCATGCTCCGCAAACAATTCCAAGACCGCAAAACTCACAAAACTTACTACGCTATCGTCGAAGGCCGCCCCAAACTTGATACTGCTATGATCGACCTGCCGATCGCCCGCAATCTCAAACACCCCACCACTTTCCAAGTCGACGAGAACGGCAAACCTTCCCAAACACTTTATAAAGTCCTTGCCAGCAATGGCAAATATTCACTACTTGAGCTAAAGCCTACCACCGGTCGCACGCATCAGCTCCGCATTCATCTCAAATATCTCGGCACGCCAATTGCTGGCGACCCAGTCTATGGTGATGCTAACTCTGCACCGCGCCTCATGCTCCATGCCGGCGCGCTCGAGATCACCATCCCAGGTCAATCAGCTGAAGCAGGGAATGAGCGCCGCACTTTTTCCGCCACTTTGCCACCAGAATTCTCAAAACTGATGGAGTAGCATGTTTTTCGACGATCTAGCCGATATTCCAGCCATCGCAAAACGCACACACTGTGCAATTTTTGTCGTCCCACCAGACACAAAGCTACCGCTAAAAAACGCTCTCTATCTCACGCCCGACACTAGTAAAAAAACTAACCTCATCAGTGTCGAACAGATGCGTGATTTTATCGCACTGACCACCAATCGCGAAACTACTGACCGTTATTTCGTAATTTCACCTGCCGATGCCATGAACGAAAGTGCCGAAAATGCCTTCCTTAAAACTCTCGAGGAGCCTTCTGACTTTTGCCACTTTATTTTATTAACCACTACGCCAAATTTGCTTCTCCCAACCATTCTTTCCCGCTCGCAAATTTATATTCATCGCCAAAAATCCAGCATCAACAATCCGCCTGAATATTCTACCAAAATCATGGACCTTGCCAAGCAAATGATTGCCGCTACGCCTGCAACTTTGCCAAAACTTGCCGACGATATCGCTAAATCCAAATCCAACGCTCGCGAACTAGCCTTAAATGCTACCGCCGCCGCTATTGAAATTCTTTATAAAACTTATTTCAAGAATCATCAAGCGAAATTTCTCGCCAAATTACCGAATTTCCTCGCACTTTACGATAATCTTGAGCATAATGGCCACATAAAGCTCCAAATTATCGCCAATCTATGCTAGACCATGATAAAATCAAAATATGAAGAGAATGATTTTGGCCTCATGCGGCTTTCGTACGCCGGAAACCGTTCATAAATGTATTGAATTTGTCGGTAAACCAGCCAAAGAAATCAGCTTCGGTATTATCAACGAAGCCTACGTTCCATATCATCTTCCCCACGACTGGGTGATTGATGACCTAATTTCTATCCATGATAATTTTAGTAATAACATTGAACTGATCCCATTTACACTTGATATCGCCGAAATCAAAAACCGCCTCGCCGATAAAGACGTAATTTTCGTGATCGGTGGCAGCACTGCCTATCTCAAAACTATTTTTGACCGCACCGGTTTTTCAAAAATATTGCCAGAGTTGCTTGAAGAAAAAGTCTATGTCGGAAGCTCCGCTGGCTCAATGATTATCGGTCACTGCCCCACAAAGGAAACTCTACTCAAAACCAGTGGCGACGATGACGATTTCTCAGTCACCGAGTACCTTGGTCTATTACCCATCGAAATTATCCCTCATATTCATGGTAAGTTTACTTTACCAGCAGCAGAAAACCAAATTGTCCCCGAATCCACTAGACAAAAATATACTGTGTATGGTCTTTCTGATGACGCCGCCGTTATCATTGACGATGGCAAAATCTACCCAGTAGGCCGCGATATTCTTGTCGCCAAAGACGGCAAGCTTATGGTATAATAGAAGTATGACCGGTATTGCTTTAATCGCTGTCCTCGCGTTTTCGATTGTATTTTTGTACCCAGTTTTCAAGCGCAAGCCCGCAGAAGTTGAACATACTGCCCGCTATGATGTCCAGATGAAACGCCTTTGGAGCGCCGCTCAGGCCTCCATGCGCGACCACAAGCCTTTACGTGCCGAGAAAGCCCTTCTTACTATTCTCAAATTCGACGAGAAAAATGCCGCCGCCTATAACCGTCTTGGGATTCTCTATGCCAAGGAGCAAAAATTTGACGAAGCCATTGAATGCTTCGAAATTGCTCAGTCGCTTGATAATAACCCCTCTTCACTTCATAACGTTGGTCTGATTTATCTCGAAACTGGTTCTTATGAAAAAGCTGCCATGGCCTTCGAACAAGCCATCGAGCTAGAAGATGGTGTTGCTGCCCGTTATATTGCCCTTGCCAAGGCTTACGAGCGTCTCGGCCAGCCCAAAGCCGCCGTTGATGCGCTTGAACATGCCTATGAGCTTGATCATAGCGCTAATACCCTGCGCCTCATCTTAGCCATTCATGAATCCACTGGCGACGCCGCCGCTCTCGCCGACACCACTGCCCGCATCGAACAACAAATTGCCGAGACTACTCGCAACGCCACCCGTCGCAATCGTCGCCCCGCCACCACTCGGCGCATCTAATCTAGAACACAAAAATACTACGACAAGCGTAGTATTTTTCTAGTCTTCCTGGTGCTGGAAGTAGGACTCGAACCTACGAAGGCCGAAGCCGAGAGATTTACAGTCTCTTGTCATTGCCACTAGACGATTCCAGCAACACTTCCATTATAGCAAAGATTGACATTTTGACAAGGTTTCGTGCTATAATAAAGAGCAGATGCCGTGTTAGCTCAGTTAGTAGAGCAGCCGCCTTGTAAGCGGCAGGTCGTCGGGGCAGAGCCGACACACGGCTCCAT
>CAZCIN010000001.1:0-144142 GCA_964499245.1 uncultured Candidatus Saccharibacteria bacterium | reverse complement strand
CCGGTACGCAGGAACTGGAGAGGCCATTCATTTAGTTGGTTGTAGTTGGGGACACTGGCTTAATACGAACCGCTATAAAAAAGAAGCCCCGCGGTAGGAGCATACTGCCCCGTGCTTGGCTTCAATACTACTATTCTATCGAATCAACGATCTAATGTCAATAATCTGACCGCGTTTCGTGATAAAAATCAACTCGCCAATTTGCGACTGTTGTCGAGCCTTATCTATAAGAAACCTACGCAAATTATCATCTCTCATGTTTTTGATTCTAGACGAATCATAAATAATATTTTTTGATTGCCTTAACGCACGCTTAATCACGCGCTCCAACTTGTCAGGCTTATTCGTCAGCGGCGATTTTATCTCGTATTCTATGCCGTCCAATAAGATATCCGCCGTTTTAATATTCCTAACTGGCAAAAATTCCACAACATGACCCGCCGTCGCCAAAATCCGCGCCACTCTCAACTCATGTGGCCACGGGAATACATCCGATGGAATTACTAATCTCCCCTGCTTTCCTCTTTTAGTCATATTCAATACTTGCTTATCCTATTCTTCGATATGATTTCCAAAAATTCAACGCCAACTTCTCTACGCACCGCAAAGCAAAGCCGTGACCTCGGAAACGGCTGAGCTGGGCGTGGACATTACCGGTCCACGAACTCAGGTAGCGCCCGTGAGTAGCCGAGCTGGCCGTGCTAGACCACCAGTAGCCATTCGTTGTACGTTCGATGAGGTCGCCGTAGGAACGGTGGTAGTTGCCGGTACGCAGGAACTGGAGAGGCCATTCATTGAGTTGGTTGTAGTTGGGGACACTGGCAATCAGATTGCAAAATCTTGGCACTGACTTATCTAGGAGCCATAGTCACTAAATTTTGAGTAATGCGTTGGGCTGGCGCCGCGGGCCAAAATGCCACCCCTCTTTAGAGGGGAGCATTTTGAGAGCGACACCCTGACTCAAAATTTAGTGGCCATGGCTCTAGGCAAGTTGGCTATCAAGCTTTTACAATGCCTATTTCTGCCGTTCCCGATAGGCATAGCTCTCGGTATCCACACTCACCACATCCCCTTCTTTGATGAATGCCGGCACCTTAATCACCACGCCGGTCTCTAGTGTTGCATCTTTTTGCACCGAGCTCGTCGTATCACCCTTCACGGCCGTTTCTGTGTAAGTCACCTTCAACCAAATATTCTTTGGCAACACCAAGTTAATCGCAGTTCCGTTATAGAATTGGATTTCCATCTCATCGCCATCGCGCATGAAATCCTTGCTATCCCCCACCATGTCCGCCGAGAGTTCATATTGCTCAAAACTCTCTGGGTCCATAAAGTAGAACTTGTCGTCGTCACGGTAAAGATACTGAACCTTCTTTGTCGTCACTTCTGCCGGCTCAATTTTCTCCTGCCCCTTAAAGGTCTTTGGCAGTAACGCCCCCGTGATCAAGTTTTTCACCTTCACGTTCACAATCGAACCACCTCGCCCCATCACTTTCTGGGAATACTCAACCACTTTATAAGGCTGCCCATCCAGCGTAATCAACACATTTTTCTTCAAATCGGTTGGACCATACATATATTTTTCTCCTTAAAACCACCTCGGCCTTGCAACCATTCGTGGTAAATTAAAATTTATTTTTAGAACGTGCGCTCGTTAGGCTAATTCAAGGAAGTTCTGAAGCACGCAAGCGAATCGTATTGTACATACGATGAGCGCGCACCGGAAGAACTGACGATGAAGTAGCCAACGAGCACGCGTTCTTTAGCGCTCAGCCACGAATGGTAGCAGTGCTAGGTGCCGTGCCCGCTTAATCGCCACCGCCAACTGTCGCTGTTGTTTCGCAGTCAGGCCAGTTTTAGCAATCGGCTCAATTCGACCGTAGACATCGATATACCGCTGCAAAGTCTTCACGTCACGGTAATCAAAGTACATATTTGGGTTTGTCCTCATTTTCCTCATTTTATTTCTCCTCTCCTCTTATTTAGAATGGAATATCATCCAAATTAATTGCCTCGTCTTCTGGCACGTCGTCCGGCACAAAATCCGCACCCGCATCCGATGAACTACTACCAGCATCAGTCTTCGCTGCTCGCGGAGCACCGCCATTACGGCTACCGCCATTCTCGCCACCAATGAACGAAAAATCTTCCACGATAATTTCCACGCGCGAACGGCGCTGGCCGCTCGTCTTGTCTTCCCAACTACGCTGCTCAATCCGACCCGACACTAGAAGCGCCGAACCTTTTTTCACATACTGAGAAATAGTTTCACCAGAACGACCCCAAGCCACACAATCAATGAATGAAGTCTGTTCCTGCTGATTACCGTCATTACCCTTAAACACGCGATTCACCGCAATCGTGAAGTTGCAAGCCTGCGCACCACTCGGGGTCGCCCGCATCTCTGGATCACGCGTCAAGTTCCCTGCTACAATTGCTTTTGAGAACCCGCGCATCTATTTTTCCTCCTCTTCAGTTTCCTCGTGTGGTTTGCGAGCCGCCTCTTTCGCCTGGAATTTCAGCTTGCGCTCATCAACCTTTACCAAGAGATAGCGAATCACTTCATCGGTGATATTGAGCGTCGACTCAATCTTTGCCGGCGCATCACTTGGTAACTGTACCTCAAAGTAATAGTAGTTCGCATACTCCAAATTCCGAATCGGGTAAGCCAAGCGCTTCTTCCCTTCGTTTTCTTCTTTGGTGATTTTGCCGCCGTTCTTCTCGAGCAAGTCTTTAACTTTGGCAATGGCTGGTTCCAAATTCATCTCTAGATCAGGATGAAAAAGAACCGAAAGTTCGTAATCTTTCATTTGAACTCCTTTGGTTAAAGCAAGCACGGCTCTCTCACCCGCTTGCTGAGCTAATAATACTTTTATATTACCACACTTTCTCTCTCTGTTCAAGACCTTTTAACGCGCACTTCCCCTCGCGCCGCAAAAATGTTATACTTTAAGTAATATGGAATCAAAATCCTTCCCTAAAACCCCCTTTGTAAAACTTAAAACTATTCTTCTTCGTGCTACCATCATTTTGCTCGCCACTAGCGCGCTCCTAGCCATCATCGCCATCCTCATCTCTGGCAACGAATTCACCTTCAAAGTCCTCGGCACCACCTTACTCCTCAGCCTTTTCTCACTCATCAGCACCAATAATATCATGCGCCTCAACCATGAACAAAAAATCATTAAGGCCACCGCTGCCACCGCCCTTATTGCCAATATTGTCTGGGTCATCCCCTTGCTCTTTATGCTCTGGGCTCCTATACCAGGAGTTACTGTCAAAACTCGCGCTTTCTGGACTTTCGTTTGGGACATCACTTTCACTGGTCTCACTGTCGCTATCGCTTCCACTATCATCAGTCGATTCGTCTGCTTCTATCGTATCAAAAATTCCGCCATTCAAGCCCTCGCTTCCCTCACCATCATCAGTTCCACCATACTCAGCCTCCTTTGGCTTATCAATATCTGGTTCTCACCCCATGGCGCTTTCCCTTGGCAACTCTATGCAATCTTTTCAATCTTCCTCGTTTTCGGAGCAATCATCACCCCCATCTTAGTCAAAGTCAGGCATAGCAACCCACCCCAAGAGAAAGAACCATCGCTTAGTCGAGAAGAATTAAGAGCTGAAATTGAACGTGAAGTGCGTGCCCAAATTGCCGCCGAACAAGCCATTGCACAAAACCCCAAGCCACCCACCAAGTAACTCTTTCCAATTCTCTCATCTTATGCTACAATATAAATAATCTATTTTGTAAAAATATATCAAATTAACTAGGGAGATAAATATGTCCGGACATAGCAAATGGGCCACCACCAAACGCCAAAAAGCCGTCGTCGACGCTAAGCGCGGCGCCCTTTTCACCAAAATTGCCAATCAAATCGCCATCGCTGCCCGTAGCGGTACCGATCCTAATATGAACCCGTCTCTAGCCATGATGCTTGAAAAAGCTCGCCAGGCTAACATGCCCAAGGTCAACATCGAACGTGCTATTGCTCGCGTTGCCGACAAATCCGCTGCCGCCCTCATCGAGGAAACCTACGAAGGGTACGGCCCTGGTGGCGCCGGTATCATCATCGAAGTTGCTACCGACAACAAAAACCGCACCATGCCTGAAGTTCGCAACACTTTAACCAAGAACGGTGGTCGTATGGCTGATCCCGGTTCAGTTATGTTCCAATTTGCCCGCAAAGGTTTCATTCTTATCTCCGAAAAGGGTGAAGATACTATGATGACCGTTCTTGATGCTGGTGCCGAAGATGTCGACGAAGCCGAAGATGGCCTCGAGATCATCACCGCTCCTAGCGACCTCATGAAAGTCCGCCAAGCTCTGCTTGACGCCGGACTTACCGTCACCGAAGCCGAACTCAAATACATCCCCACTACCACTATCGAACTTTCCGCCGAGGATTCCGAGAAACTCGAAAAACTTCTCGACGCCATCGACGACCTCGACGACGTTACTGCCGTCCATTGCAACGCCGCTTAATCCATGCTATAATTATTCCATGCCCGCGTGGCGGAATTGGCAGACGCGCTAGCTTCAGGTGCTAGTATGAGCAATCATGTGCTGGTTCAACTCCAGTCGCGGGCACCAAGAAATATCCCAATCTTCAGATTGGGATATTTCTTATTAAACCAAAGTGTCAACAAAAGGAGGGGGAAGTTAGCTAGTTGGTTAGCTTTAGGGGAGACATTATCAGTATTGGTGGTTGGGAGACATTAGAAGAAGTTAGCATCTTATTCAGAGCTATACTACTGAATTCCGAGTAGTATTTGGGGCTGTGCTGGGTCAAAATGCCACCCCTCTTTAGAGGGGAGCATTTTGAGAGGCACACCCCCTAGGAGGAATTTAGTGGTATAGCTCTGAACGAAGATGCTATCTATCCCAAGAGAACCCTTCGCCAAAATGCCCATACCTCGCCGTCGCCTCATAAATTGGCCGTTTCAAATCCAAAAACTCGATGATCCCCTGCGGCGTCAAATCATACCCCTCAATCTGTTCCGGCTTTCCATCAATTATCACCGTCCGCTCCAGCGGTTCCTTATAGCCAATCGCATAAGCCAGCCGCACAAAAACTTCATGCGCCCCGCGTTTCTTCAGATAATCCACCGCAATCCGCCGCGCCATATAAGCCGCTGAACGATCAACTTTCGAAGGATCTTTACCAGAGAAACAACCCCCACCAATCGGAATCCGCGGACCGTAATTATCAACAATCAGTTTTCGCCCTGTCAGCCCCGTATCCGCTTCGAAACCACCTTGATTCCAATCCCCCGCTGGATTCAAATGTAGTTCAATTTCCGTTTCCCCCGGAACTGGCTTAAGACCTTCACTCTCAATAAAGCTCCGCACCATCCGCTCCAGCTCGTCTTTTGATACATTCTGGAAACTCGCCACAATCGAACTCACATAGTGCGCCGGTTCTCCATCCTCCACGTCAACTAACGTTACCTGTGTTTTGCCATCATAAGCATGTTCCGCAAAAATATATTGATTAAGCCGGCGTGATAATACCACTTCTAGCGGCAGCATCTCGGGCGTCTCATCGCAAGCATAACCAATCATAATCCCCTGATCACCCGCGCCACCCGTATCAACACCCCCAGCGATTTCCGGGCTCTGCCGCACAATATTTTGCATCACTTTCATCTCATCACCAGCAATCCGGTGTACGATCGCCTCAATATCAACATCCTGCGCAGCCGAAGTAATCTCCCCCGTCACAAACACTTGCCCATGCCCACCGCAGGTCTCGACGGCCACACGCGCATTCGGATCAACCGCAAGATGAGCGTCCAAAATCGCATCAGAAATCTGATCGCAAAGTTTGTCCGGGTGTTTCGGCGAAACGCTCTCCGCCGTTCGATAAGATCTGCCTACCATCTCTCTGGCTCCAAATCTTCGCACTGAATATCAATCTCAATATCATACGTCTCCGGATCGAGCCCCTGCCCCCGCATCCATTCTAGCGCCATTTCCTTACTCGCCTGTTGCAAATCTATTTTGCAATATAATAGCGCAATCGTCACCTTCACTTTGCCCCCCTCCTGCGCCTGAGCCGCTATCGTATACCCATCTTGATAATTCTTATACGGCGTCAACGAAAAAATCTTATTATCCTCTCTCGCAGTATTCTGCTGCTGCCTTGCCAACATATCATAATACGCCTGACAATAATATCCGTTCTCCCCCTCTTTATAACCCTCGTTATGCCACCAATCCTTATTTCCATCATTCGTCGTCAAGCAAGCCCGCACCTCGCCAGTCTTCCCCTTCTCTAGCGTAATATCATCTTCCTGCGTCTGATAACCTTCTCGCTCAATCGTCACGTGATAAGTCCCCGGCTGCATCTTGTACGTCCGGTTTTCATATCTTTTACCATCAATCAAAATTTTCGCATCTTTCGGCCCCACTCCTACCACTAGCTCACTCGTTTTTGGCATCTCAATCGCTGCATAAATAATTATCCCTATAATTGCCACCGCCATCACTAATGCACCAGCAATCAAAAGTTTCCGTCGGTCTATTCCCGTATAATATTTCGTCTTATTATCCGGTTGCATATTCTATTTCACTCCAATCACCCTAAACACTTGATAATCATTCAGATTATAAACTCCCTCTGTAATCCGCGGCGCATAATCCCCCAGCGACCCCTGTGCCGACATACCTTTTCCCTCGATCTCAATATAAAACAACGTATGCCCATTATTCACCAAAATATCACCACTCTGCAAATCCGCCGTAGAACTCACGCTCACATGTTCATATTTACCCGGATGCTGATAATAATAAGCCATCTGATTTGGCGTTCCCATCGGCACATCCTTATCAATGCCCGTCACCGCCAGCACCGTTTTCACAAATCCACCACAGTCCGTCACGTCGCTAATATTACTAGTTCCCGCTTCCTGCATCGCCAAGATATATGATTGTTTTGGCTCTTTTTCCTTGCTACCACCCGCACAGTATTCAGCATCTTTATTCGCCGAATAGCAATCCCAAGCTAAATCCACAATCGCAAGCGACAACGCCCCACCGAAGGTCGAACAATCACCCGACGAAGCCTCAATCGTATTATTCTGCAAGAACTCATACGCCTCACGTGCATAAGTCGCACGCGCCGATTGGCTCGAAGGCAAAGTCGTAAAACTCGGCATTTCTGAAGTAGTGAAGAATAGCGCCGCCGCCTCTTCCGGAGTTTGCAACGCATTTAGCGCATCCTTGAGCGACATCCCCCCACGAATTCCGTACTTCCCTAGTCCCTGTGCCGCAACGTCATCACTCGTCACTTTATAGGAATTGTTTTCGTCCACCAGGAATGCCAGCACCCCGCCAAGAATACCATCCGCTACTGCCTGACCTTCCTTCTGCACATAATCATCATATGTATAATTGTCATACACATATTTCGAGCCATCCCATTCCGTCACATAATGCGAAAAACTCCCCAAACGCTCCATCAACCCCACTCGACGGCCAAACGACCACTGGATGAACCCCACACCATGCATGATACACGGGTCGTTCAGATTTCGCACATCCGCTTCCGTCACAATCGTATCACCATTATGCGCCCCATAATCACAACCTCTCGCCTTGTGCATACCAGTCGCCGCCGAGTACGATGTCCCCACCTTAGAAATTGAATTGACTCCATTCTCATGCTTCAAAAGCGCCGCCGTACCAATTCCCTCTGCCCGCATATTCCCATAGATACCGGCCACCGCAATCGGCGAATAACCCTGCCCCAGCAGATACGACATCACCTTTTCCTGAATCGTATCGCCCGGGATATCATAAATACAGTCACCCCAAAAGTTCAGCGAACCGGATGGATCATAATAATAAATCCCATTCGCCGCAAAGAAATCCAAAATCGCATCCGACAAAGCCATCACTGTCGACGCCGGCGCTAGCGACATCGTCACCGCTAGAACCACCGCCGACACCCCCGTCCAAAATCGCTTTATCCCACAACTTCTCATTAGCCTAATTATACCATATCTAGTATAATTTCACACTAGCCGGCAATTTCGCATCTTTGAGTAGCGGCTCCAGTTCCTTCTCTTCCAGCGTTTCTTTCTCTAGAAGCGCCTTCGCTACCTTATTCAGTACCGCCGTATTAGCTTTGAGCACCAATTCCGCTCGCTTTGCCGCCTCATCACTCAAACTCTTGATTTCTGCGTCAATTAGCTCCGCCGTCTTCTCCGAATAAGGCTTCCCCGTAGAAATTGTATAATACCCCATCTCGCCCTCTGGGAATACCAGGTTCCGAGTCGTCTTCCCCATCCCTTCTTCTACAATCATTCCTTTCGAGAGCTCTGCCACATGCTTCAAATCACTTGATGCCCCAGTCGTCACTGCGTCTTCCCCAAACATAATCTTCTCCGCAATCCGACCGCCCATCATCCGCGCTAGAATATCTTTCAGTTCATAAATACTCTTGTAGCTCTTATCTTCTGGTGGCAAGAACCAAGTCACGCCCCCCGCATGCCCACGCGGGATAATCGTCACTTTGTGCACCGGGTCAGAATCCGGTAGTACATGCCCCACCACTGCATGCCCCGCCTCGTGATACGCCGTCACCTCTCGCTCGTGTTCGTTCATCGCCTTGCTCTTGCGCTCCGGCCCAATCGCCACTCGCTCAAACGCTTCCGTGAGATCTGCATTTGTAATCTCCTTATGTCCTTCACGCGCCGCCGTAATTGCCGCTTCGTTCGCAATATTTGCGAGATCCGCTCCAGACGAACCAGCCGTCTTTGCCGCTAACGCGTCGAGATTTACATCTTTTGCCACCGGCTTATTCTTAAAATGCACCTGCAGAATCTCTAAACGATCTTTCCTCTCTGGCAAAGTCACGTTCACGTGCCGATCAAACCGCCCCGGACGTAGCAATGCTTTGTCTAGCATATCCACCCGGTTCGTCGCTGCAATCACAATCACCCCCGAATCATTATCAAACCCGTCCATCTCCACCAAAATCTGGTTCAAAGTCTGCTCATCCTCACGTCCCGCCCCACCACGCGCATCACGCTTATGTGCCACCGCATCAATCTCATCAATAAAGATAATCGACGGTGCATTTTTCTTCGCTTTCGAGAATAGGTCCCGCACCCGGCTCGCCCCCACACCCACAAACATCTCTGCAAACTCCGAACCGGAAATCGAGAAGAACGGCACGCTTGCTTCCCCCGCCACTGCTCGCGCCATCAAAGTCTTCCCCGTCCCTGGATCACCCGCTAGTAGTACGCCCCGTGGGATCTTCGCACCCAGTTTCTCATATTTCTTTGGCTCTTTCAAAAAGTCCACAATCTCGGCCAGATCTTGCTTCGCTGCCTCGTTTCCCGCCACATCCTTGAATGTCACTTTTTTCTTATCCGGACCGTAAAGTTTCGCTTTCGCTTTGCCAAAGCCCATGTTCTGGTTATTCATCGATTGTGCTTGGCGCATCATCGACCCAAAGAACAGAATGATGATAATCACCGGCACCGCAATAATCGCAATATCTAGTGCATAATCCCAAAAACTCGACACTTCCTCAAACTCAATCACTGGGTACTTCGCCTGGCACTCCGCGAGCTGATTCCCTTCCAGCTCCGCACAATGATTCACTAGCCCCTGCTCATAAAGCGTCCCCGAGCCATCCTTGCGTGACTTCTGTGTGGCGTAATCTTTCCCCTTCAAGGTAATCTTTAGATCATTCCCTTGTACCGTAATCTTCTTAATATCACCATTTTCGTCATTTGCCCGCGCAAGCACATCCGAGAGCGCCACCTCTTCAATCACTTCGCGCGGCGCCGTCACATTCACAATCACCATGCTAATCAACATCAAAATAATGATAAACCCGAACCACCGGAAAATATTGCTCCCCTTTGACTGTGCTGGTTGATTTTTGGTTTGTTGTGGCACGTCGCCCTCCTTCAAATTAAAACTCCGAACTCAATATATAATATATATGTTACCACGAACCCTCTAGAAAATAAACCCTACTCGTGATAAAATATCCCTGTAATCATCGGGGCTTGGCGCAGTGGTAGCGCGCACGCCTGGGGGGCGTGAGGTCGCCAGTTCGATCCTGGTAGCCCCGACCAGTAAAAACAGCCGAGCCCTCGCTCGGACGTTTTTACTTTGTCTGCTTACGCCAAGGCCGCTTAACCAAATCAAATACAAACGTCGCGAGCCCAGCTAGACCAATCGCAACCAGTAGTTCCAATAGCCCAAGTGGCTCCGCACCAATCAAACGGTTGAAAAACGGAACATAAATTAGCAGTAATAACACGGCAATAATGGCCACATTGATCAATACGATAATTTTATCTTTGAGGTCCAAGAAAAAGCTCTTGAGCGCCAAATTATCCGATTGCAAAACATAAACAACCAAAACATTAGAGAAAACAAGGGTTGTAAAAGCAAAGGTAGAAGCCAAGGCCTGTGAAGCACCAGTGCGAATGAGATAAAGATAGCCTAGAAAGACTACGCCAAAAATTACAGTCCCCTGTAGTAAGCATTTGATTATAGTTGGGAAATTAAGCAGTGGTTCTTTCAGCGGACGCGGTGGTCGTTTCATAACATTAGCCTCAGCTTTAAGGCGCTGAAACACAATCGAAGAAGTTGGGTCAATAATTAACTCCAGTAGTACAACATGCACAGGCAGCAACAGCAACGGCAGTCCAGCTAATGGTACAAAAAGCGAAATCAGAATAATCGGAATATGGACAACGAGGATATAAGAAATGGCCTTTTTGATATTACTATAAATGGTACGACCGTTCGCAATTGCATCAACAATCGTACTAAATTTATCATCCATCAAAATCAGATCAGCTGCTTCTTTAGCAACATTAGTGCCGCGCTGGCCCATCGCAATGCCAATTTCAGCTTTCTTGAGTGCCGGTGCATCATTAACGCCGTCACCAGTCATCGCCACAACTTCATGATTGTCCTGCAAAGCTTTTACTATGCGCATTTTATGATCAGGATATACTCGCGCAAAAATATTCGTCGTTCTCACACGCTCCTTCAGCTCTTGGTCGCTCATTTTTTCTAGCATAGCACCAGTAATAACCTCACTACAATTACGTAGACCAATCTGTCTAGCAATACCTTCAGCCGTTTCGCCATTATCTCCAGTAATCATGATGATACGCACACCAGCTTCTTGACACAATCTTACCGAGTTTTTCACACCTATACGTGGCGGATCGACCAACGCAATCAACCCAACGAAATCTAGCCTATAGTTTTCTAATTCTGCATGAAGACGCGTCACTTTTGCCTGCTCGGCAAGAGCTAGCACTCGATAGCCCAAGTTGGAAAAAGCTTTAGCCTGCTCAGTAATTTGCATAGTCTCAGTCTTTGACAAGTCGCAAAGCGGCAAAACCGTCTCGTAAGCTCCCTTCACGCAGAGTAGTCGCCGATCATCCAAATCCCAGACTTGACCCATCATTTTGTCTTCATTGTTAAATAAATACTCACGCACTAACGGCGCCTGATATAATGACGCATCAGCGCCATGCCGCAGAGCATAGTCTTGAATAGCAATTTCCATGGGATCATGAGGGATCTTCGGGCAAGCCAGAGCCGCGACTTTAGCAAAATCGGAACTATCCGTGAAAACCTCTTGCACAGTCATTTTATTTTGCGTTAGTGTACCTGTTTTGTCGGTACAAAGAACCGTCACGGCACCAAGCGTTTCGACAGCTTTCATGTTACGAGTAAGCGCATGTTGCTTAGCAAGCTTCCATGCCCCCATAGCAAGAAAAACCGTTAGCACAACTGGAATTTCTTCAGGGATAGTTGCCATCGCCATCGTAATACCCGAGAGAACCGACTCAACAATCCGATCACCAAGTGGAAGATCGCTGTTGTAGAAAAAATTGACAACCACCACAATGGCACAAAAAGTTAAACTAATAACCGTGCAAATCACTATCAAACGACCGATCTGTTTCTCTAGCGGGGTTTTGGCTTCTTCAATCGTATCAAGCGTGCTACCGATTTTGCCATATTCAGTCTGCGGTCCAACTGCTGTTAACCGAATCACAGCCGAGCCATTTGCCACATCACAACCCGCATAGCACATGTTAAGCTTAAAACGCTCCTTCGAATCATCAACGAGTTTTTTGTGCACAACCGCAGACTCACCGGTCAGAGCAGACTCATTCACACCCAAACCTTGCGTCTCCAGAATTAACCCATCCGCAGGAATTTTATCGCCCTCTGCCAAAACCACCAAATCCCCAACCACCAAATCCTCACTACTAACAACGACGACTTTACCATTACGAATCACGCGAATATTGACAGCCGATAAAGTATTAAGTGCCTCAAGAGCCTTATCGGTTTTTTGTTCTTGGAAAAATTCAATACCACTCACAAAAAGGACACAACAAACCATAATGATGCCATCTGTCACCTCACCCACCAAAAAATAGATACTAGCCGCGCCAAAAAGTAACAAGAACATTGGCTCTGCAAATACATGCAATACTTTTTGGAATATATTACGTTTGGGCTGCGCCCGCAGCACATTTGCCCCATATTCAAGACGCGACTTGGCAACTTCCGCATCAGTCAGCCCAGACAATTTAGCTGCAGAAAAATGAAGTTCCCTAGAATTTGGTTTCATAATTAATCGTTAATCGCTCCTACAACACAGTTTTAAGCATGCCACGGCATTTTAACTATTATAGCATAACTATTTTCATTAAATCCGCCCGACCTGCTTCAGCCATTTTACAGTGTCGTCAATCGTCGTCTGCGGCGCACGCACCGTGTATCCCAACTCCCGATCGGCCTTAGCATGAGAAAAGTTAGCGTTCGCTTCCAACGTATAGAGTGAATATTTTGTATAAAGCGGTGGTTGTTTCTTAATCGAATAGTAAATTTCCGAAAGTGGCGCCGTCAATTTCGCTAGCCAAAGCGGCAGAAAAGTTTTAATCGGTTTACGCCCAGTCGCCTTCGCAATCATCTGAAATAACTCTGATATCGAAACATAATGACCAGAAAGTATATAACATTCGCCCGCCTTACCGTGAATGCAAGCACTCAGAATCCCCTCCGTCACATCCCGTACGTCCACAAAATCATAGCCACCCTTCACACCTGCCTTCAGGCGACCAGTAGCCGCGTCAATAATTAACTGCGTCAGATGACTTGTCTTAAAATCATCTGGCCCGATAATCCCCGATGGATGCACGATGCAAGCATCTAGCCCGCGAGTTTTGACCATGTCTAAAACATATTTAGCCGCCTCAGCCTTTGATTTTGCATAGATCCCCTCGACTTTTGCCGGGTCAAAATCCTCTATCTCCGTCATCGTCTCACCATTTGGTAGTTCTGGTATCGCGTGCACGCTATTCACATAAACCATCTTGCCGTTGATCTCAAGTGTCTTCTCAGCAACGTGTTTCGTTCCTAGGACATTCACTTCGTGCACGGCTGGGTTCGGTTTCGACTTAATATAGACAACCGCCGCGCAGTGAATCACATAGACTTTCGCATCCGCCGGCACCGTAAAAATCTCCTTCAAAGTCTCCGGCTTTGTCACATCCCCCTCAAAAATTTCGCAGTTCAACCCCTTCAAAGCATCCGCCCGATCCATCGACGAAACCAAAGCCCGCACCTGGCAATCCGGCTTTTGATTCAGCGCGCGCACAATATTATTCCCGAGGAATCCATTCGCACCCGTAACAATATAAATATCTTTCACCATACGTTGATTATATCAAGATTTTTTCAGCACCATATGTTGCACGCCCTCTGAACCATCCGGATAATTGCCAAATTTCTCACCAGCCGCCTCAAATCCTAAATCATCATACGATTTACGCGCCCAGGGATGGCTGTCTAGCACATCAAGATGTATTTCTGTATACTCTGGCTTAGCGACTAAAGACTGTATCAATTTCTTACCAATCCCCTGCGAACGATAATTATCATGCACACCCACAAATTCTATTTCAGCTGTACCCGGAGCCATCTCAGCAGTGATTTTTGGCAAATAGACATTATTAACTCGGTCAAGATTTTCCGGCATCTCTACACCGGTCTCTAAAAATCTCTTCTTCGTAGCTTGCGTATCCCATGGCTGACAGTTAGCATCACGATAAACTAGAATCCCCGCGATATTATCATCTTCATCTTTAGCCACCAAAGTTTTATCATAAGAAAACATCACATTTGGATCCTCAGAAAATAATGCCCCCACCAGCTGCTTTGCCCTTTCCTCGTCGCCAAAAAGATCCGGACAAATATACTGATCAGTCAAGTACAGCGCCTCCGCCACCTGCTCCAATTTGTCATCCGCCGAAAGCTTCTCAATCTCTATATTGCTCGGCTTCTCACGCTCAGGCTCTCTCAATATATCCCAAGGGTTTTCACTGGATGATAAATTTCCGGCATTACCAAGAATTTCGCTCATATTCTTATTATATCACGCAGCTACTTTTCTAAATTACTATAATATTCCCTCTTCCTTTCCGGAGCGAACGCAAAGTGCCATAAAAAATGACCCCCAAATCAAAATGACCGCCGTTAAGCGGTCATATGATTAGTTCTAATAATTCTTGTAAAGCTTCCGAAGCATCATTCTGAAAAACGGATCCTTGTAGCTCGTTTCCGGGTCGCACAGCACGGCATCTTCCTGCCAATTCGGGTATTGCGCGCTCAGCCGGCCAGCCAAAGTCGTAATCGTCTGCTGCTTTTCGGCCCGGCTCACGCCAACCCACGTCATCACGTTTTGCATCCTGAATACCGTGTGAAGCGTCAACATCGACCGGAAACATTTCTGTGCCTGCGGGTTGTCGGCCATTTCGCTTTGCAAATTCCGCTCTAAAGTCGTGAGCGACACAAGAATATCGTCCACATTGCATCGGAACAGAAAATCTTTCACGGTCGTATTCAGATGGATCCGGTAGTTATAAACGGGCTTGTCGAGGATCGCGACATTCCCTGCTCTAGCCAAAGCCGCCGGAACGAACGCCAAATCTTCCCACTTGCACGCCGGAAATTCCAAGCCCTCCAACGTCTCGTGCCGAAACATCTTCGCTCTTATTCCCGGCGTTATTTCCACCAGGAAGTTGTCGTCCCAAACGTTCACCACATCTTTGTCCAGCTTGTGCCAACATTCAATGCCGCTACTGATCGGCATACTGCCCAACAGATAGCGTGTCCCCGCTACACAGGCATTACCGCCGTAGTCGTGCATGCATTTTTTCATGTCCGCTAACGCTGTCGGCTCCAGGTAATCATCCGCGTCCAAGAACACTACGAAATCTCCCTTCGCCTGCTTCAAGGCTACGTTTCTGGCGACACCCGGTCCCATGTTTCTTTGGCGAGCCACATGGAGATTGGATATCTCCGTCTGCAGCTCGCGCAGAATCTCCGGTGTCCGATCCGTCGAGCCGTCATCGACTACGATTATTTCAATTCTCTCGTCAACCCGATTATGCATAGCACTCCGTATTGCCTGCTGAATTGTCTTTTCTCCGTTAAAAACTGGCATTATTACACTAATCATTTTAATTTCCCCCTTTGCTTAAGGCTATTTGTAATATTTTGGAACCTTACACAATAATTGTATCACAGAATAACAAAATAGTCAATAGCGCAATCCCCTCCAGCCTTATTTTTTGCAATCTTAACAGAGATATGATAGAATAGACACGGAAGCACACATAGCTTCCTTTAACAATTTTGGAAGAGTGGCCGAGTGGTTGAACTGCCATCGGCAGCGGACTTGACAAAAGTTCGCAGGCGCACGACTCGTTATCCGCCCGGTGCGAAGCACCACGGCGCGGATTATCAATCGTGTGTGACCCTTCCTTAACAATTCAATCTGGAAGCGTGGCCGAGTGGTTGAAGGCGCACGACTCGAAATCGTGTATGGGTAACACCATCGGGGGTTCGAATCCCTTCGCTTCCGCCAAATATTATCAGGGTGTGGCGCAGCTGGTAGCGCGCGCGGTTCGGGACTGCGAGGTCGTGAGTTCAAATCTCATCACCCTGACCAAAAATCAAAATCTATGTTATAATATCCACATCGGGGCGTAGCACAGTTGGTAGCGCGCAGCGTTTGGGACGCTGAGGTCGCAGGTTCAAGTCCTGTCGCCCCGACCACAAAAAAGAGGTCCTTTGGGACTTATTTTTATTATATATCAGGGAGCATAAGCATATGATAAATTTTACTTCTTTATTAACCACCATTAAAAGCGCGAGTCTTGCCGCAAAAATCGGTTTTGGCGTTTCTGTGATTACTGTCATAGCAGGCGGCACTGCTGGAACGATAGCAATCATAAATGCCAGTCAACCACAAAAAGAACCGGAGACTGTCGCTAGCAGCTCCAGCACCGACAATTCCCTGTCTAACCGAGAAGATGCAAAGACCGAAGATCCCACAACCAACGACCAAAAGACCGAACAAACCGACAACGAGCAAAAACCAACCACCAACAATTCACAAACCACCACACCAAAACCAAACAACTCGACCTCTAGCAAGCAATCGAATGATAATTCTTCAATCCCTAAGCCAAACACCTCTGTCACTCAACCAAATCAGCCCTCACAACCTGCTCAACCCACCAAAAAGCCTGACTATAATCTTAATGACAAATATGTTGCCAGTTACGTCACTTTGGCATTTTCCAAACAAGATGAGAATGGCGAATGGTACGTCGCAGAAGAAAAACGGTTCTTCGGTGTAACGAAATTCACAGGCTCAACCGCCGACCTATACATCGCCGTAATGCCCCAATATATTGAATACGCTAAGGCCCACGGATATCCCACTGATGGGGGCGGGATGGGCGCCATAGGCCTGACCTGGGACGATGCAGTGCGCGATGGCATAGCCCTCGACGAAGCAAAATGCGCGCAGTACAGATTGAGCTGCGGAAGATGGTAAACCCCACCACCATATAGACCCAGCAGATCCACTCGTTCATTTACTGATCCGGATATTCATTCCTTTTTGCAAGATTGCATTGGCGATGCGCAAGCTGGCAATTTTCTAAGGTCGTCAAACCACCACGCGACAATGGGATAATATGGTCAATCGTACAATCTTTCATATCTGTAATCGGTCGACCACATATTGCACAGACTGCACCATTTTTAGCAATGAGTTGCTTACGAATAAAATGTCTCGCTTTCAATTCTTGCCAGTCTTCTTTGGGTATGTTATTGTGTCGACGCGGTCTTATAATTTTGCTAGATATGGGAAAAATATCGTGGGTGAGTGCTAGAAAACTGAAAGGATAAAGATTGGGGATGTTGTTTTAGAGTGGCAAGTTAGATAGCGTTTTGCTCCTGTTCGAATTTTTGGAAGGCTTCAAGAACCTTTTTTAGTTTTTCTAATCTGCACTTACATATCTCATCGTAATCCGCTTTGTCATCTTTCAACATTTCGCTAAGCGTCAAAATTGTCTGCGAAATGAGCGATTTTTCATATAGCCTAGGAATAATTCCTAAACCGTACAAAGTTTTAAACGTCTGTTTTTGTTCTTCCTCCTGCATTTTCATTACTTGTCCCCACAATTCTTTCTCAAGCTCCTCCTTACTTTTATCATGGTGAGACACAGAGAAGCTTCTACTCATCCTCCCAAAAAGACCGTATTTCCTATCAAAATTACACCATGTTTCAATATGCGCCTTCGCCCATACAGTATCATCAGATTCTTCACAGGGGGCAAAGAAAAATGAACACATAATAAACCACGTAATCGGGTCTACGCTCGGAAAGACACACTGCGTCATGCCATCCATAAGAATAGCCTCTTCAGTAGTGAGGTTAGGTTCATATAGCCTATTAAAGACTACATCTCCATAAATCATTAATGCTGACTTCTGCCCTTTATCCAAATTATTTGCTTCATTTGGCTCTATTTTCCAACGCTGGAATAATCCATAGTTATTCCATATCTCCGAAAAACGCAATTGACCGCTAAGGCTTCTACTAGAAATTTCGTGTATTAAGAACCATGCTATGTCACTATCGTCAAATTTTTTGTCCTTTATGGCATCGTTAATTTCATTAAATAAGACATCTTTGAAAATACCGTAATTAGCGTCATCGGCACTTGTCGCCATATCAAATAAAGCTATAAACAGTGTTTTCTTAGCATGAATGGGTTTGCGTGCTTTTTGTTCATCATGCGAATTATGATATTCCACAAAGAAACCTAAAGAAAATTTTATTAGCTTTTTGTAATCCTCTAGAACATAGAAATTTATCTTATCTAAATTACGTGCAAGTTGCCATATAAGCTGATCGCAATTATAATGAGGGCCCTCTTGATTTTTAATATTTGACACAGCAAGAATAAACGCATCCACAAGACCAACTTGGTTTTTATGCTTCAATTCCTTATCTGATAATACTATATCCCATGTTCTCAGGTAATCTTGGTCGTTTTTTTGGTGAGAGTAGAACTGTATTCTCATTTGCTGTCTATAATTTAGGGTATTATTTACTTCTGACTTGATACTAAACCAACAAAAGAAATTGTGCAAGACAACAAAAGTGCACACTATCAGTGTCATATCATAAATAAATGGTAATACCCTCAAATCGCAGTTTATCAAAAACAGACTTAAAGAACCAACTATAATAATGGGGAAGAGCTGCTGCGCTAATAAAATCTTTTTAATGACAATTTCGCGATCAATAAGATCATCTCTTGTCTCGCCTATCACGAAAAAGGCCAATGTAATAATAAGTGCCAAAACTATCTGCGGTATAGCAATAAGGACTTCTGACGGTATTTGAAAAAGCCATGTTATATCAATAACAATGGATTGAGATAAAAAATCCAACATATCTATATTATAACATTTTTACATCAGCCGCTCAATAAAGCTTGTACAGTAAGCGTAAGAGTATCCACAAAACGCCAAAACGTCAAAACGGCACTCCTTGCTTATTCTTTTTATCCTTAATTTCTAACTTGCAACCTATATGTCATCATAAATATAGGTCATCATTTTCCAAGCCAACGCCTTGAAATTCAGTTATAGCTTCGTGAAGTTGGGTCAACCACAAAAAATAAAGATGAACCCCACCAAAGATTTATTTTCATTAACGCATTTTAGCTACGAAAAAGAAACTTTATACCAACAAAAGTTTTCACAGACAACACCCCAACACTCAAAAACTTGCAAAATACAACAAGAAACACCCTAGCATCAGATAGATGTAGAAAAATTCTAGAACCATAGAGCATTGCAAATTCGACGAATATCTGAAACAAAACCCCGATTTTGAATTTCCTCAAAATTACTCTCGATTTACTCGGTTGGGAAAATGGGAAGCATATAGCAATCCTAAAACTTTTTGGTGGTTTCAGCCACTTCCTAGAAATGGACAATAGCAAGCCCCTCTATACCAAACAGCCCAGTCGCATAAACTACAACAACTATATATATTTTGAAATTACCAAAAACGGAAGCAGAATACCAAAAGACAAAGAACGAGAAACAGTGTAGAAAAATTCGAAAACCTATCCAAAAAATCCTATGAAAAACACTTACAGAGAATTAAGACAATTCAAGTGAAAAACAAAATTAGCAACATGAACCTAGCAAGCGAAAATAATATCACCATTATGGAATACAGGCCTCCGAGAACGAAGCATATGATCTAAGTGTCTCGACAAGTGGAACGTAGCGGACGAGGCAACGCGGCTAGACACAATAATTAAAGAGAAGCAAAAGTTAGAAGCTGAAGACTATGAGGTCTTATGGATTAAGACTTCACCGATATTCGATTTGCAGCAAACACTTGCTCATTAAACTTACCAAGCGTATATTCAAATATATACTCTATGAACACAAGTTGTGAATTTCTTCCAATATTTTTTCTGACATATTTTCTGGCACCCTCAAGTCATTAAGCATCCAAGTGATCCTCATTATACATAAATTTTCAATATCAAACATATAAATCAATTGGGATAAGCCCGCACCATCACCAAATTCCGTTTTGGCTGCCCTTAATTTATTTAGCACGTGAATTGGCGTTTCGTAGCGTATACTTGTTTTCTCATGAACGTTCCTATTGCGATGAGCAGCACGTTTATGGCGATATTCTTTTAGCTCCTTTATCCTCTCATCCTGAATCAGCCTGCCAATCTTTGTACCAAAAGCCTTGTCAAATCTTTGCACTATATTCAAACCTTTATTATCGAAGAACTGCCATAAAGCATTTACGCCTTCATCAAATACAGCATCACCGATAAATTGCCACGTCTTACCACCCTCCACTGTGTTGAAATAATCGACTACACTTGGGGCAGCAATAATATAATAATAGATAAAATACTCAGTAGCCGCTACAAAGGCAGCATCATATGCATCATATAGTTCCAGTAGTTGATCCGCATCACGACAAACACTTTTCTTTGAAGATCTTGTGACAAAATCCAACAATTTCTCCTTCGTCCGATCTGCATCACTGTCATGGCTACGCTTAATTGAACCACCTATCATATGTAGCCTACTCAAATTTAATCGCTATTGGCAAAAGGGTGATTAGGGCATCAACACTTTTATCTGCTAACCATTTAACAATTGGAATGACTTTGCTACGATTATTTGGTTTATGGATCTCTTCAGCAAGTTCCTTAAGTTTTTCTTGCGTTTCTTTATTATACATAGAAAGATTAATTGGGTTGGGTATGGACTGAGACTGGTTTTGCGATACATTTACATTAACAGCTGGCTGCTGACTTTTCGCGACTTTTAATTTTCCTGCCCCGGAATCGCCATCGTACCCCCAAATTTCGAGCTCTTCTACAAAAGCTTCAAGCAACGCCTTTGCATCCAGGAGCCCGTTACTATATGAACGAGCAAATAGATCATTGTCGTCGTCATCACCAAAGAATATTGCTGGCGTATAGCTAATATCATCAAACCTCAAGGCATAGTCTCTACCCATACGTTTACAAGTAGCCAGTATAGTTGCGTGCCATTTTTTAAATTTTTCATCATTAAAACTTGAGGTTTTCAAGTCGTCAACTTCGGAAATTTTTCCCCGAAAGAAATCAATTAATTTTTCGGCATTCATACACTCATTATAATCCGTCTTTTGGCACTCGTCAATAGTAAGTGCTAAACTTAGAAACTACATTTTTGCCATCTACTTTTTCGTATTCCTAACGGTAATTGCTCTTATGAAACAATCATCTCCAAAATCAATTACGGTTATAAAGTGCCTAGGCGCAGATAGAAAATGTCACTTTGTGGTATAAATAGAAAGCCTATAGAAATAGTGAATATAATATGACTATGAAGACCGACAGAGCAATAAGGACCTGCAATGCAAGCGGCCGAGAATATAAAGATATTATACTCGGCTATGGTACTTATGAAAGCCATGTTAAAGCAGAATAAGGTCGGTTGATAAGTTTATGAAGAGGTATAAAAATGCGGCTATTAGATCGCGAATGCCAAACTACCTTCCCAAAAGATTTTAGTATAACAGAACATTTTGGAGCGGGAGAAGTTAGAGAGACATATAGGAAAGCTAGGGCGAAATGGAAGAAGGATAGGGTTTACGGGGTAGAACCCCCTATGATGAGCTATGAATGCCGGCATCAGTGCTACGAAAACAGAACGAAGAGCTTAATAAGCTATACGCAAAGTTATGGGGAAGAATATCATGGGTGAATATTAGGCAATTAGAGAGGTGAAAATTTTGGGCATCATTTAAGTGCGCTAGGTCAGAATGGTAGGTCGTCCGAATTTGCTTCACCTAATGATGTATCTATATTTTCATTAACTTCGCCAACATAACTTGTATCGTCCTAATCGCCGTCGACAATAAACTTTGCTCGTTCCAACAACTCGTCAAAAGTTATAATCTCAGGATTTAATATATTCCGTCTGAATCGTTCGAATGATGACCACATCTCTCTATCGCTTTCGAACTCAGCCGTATTGCCGATAACTACTAATCCTTTCGGCTGTATCGTATGAATATCACCCATTTTATCCCGATTCTCGTCACTACGGGAACCGCTAATCTCCCATTTTGCACAGTTAGCCTGTACCTGCGCAACAGCTCCCGATAGTTCTTTGCTAGCGGAATAGGCTCCGTTTCTGTATTCTTTGCCGAGAAGTTCAGTTGAGTGCTTTTTAATTTCGACTAAACACGTATATTTAACTGTAGCTTGACTATGAGTTAGAAAATCACCTCTTTGGTCGCCCTTGCCATCAATAGCTTCTCCGCCATAGTGAGGCTGAGCCTGGCTAACTTTTAATATTTGATAGCGTAATCCAAGCCCGAAAACCCATTTATTGTTCTCAAAGAAATCCTGCCAATCAGCTTCACTGACCTTGTCATTCATCATAAGCTCTTGGAATCTCGTAAGAGACTCCCTTCGCATTTGCTGAATTCTTGAATCTACCAAAGCAGTTGCCGTATCTGGTGATTTAGAAGAAAGTGTTGACCAAAAATGTTCCGCTGCATCGTTTTCTAGCATACTTTGAACAACTTTTGCTACATTCTCATCCGAGATCACAAGGTCGTTCTGCCCAACAAGGCTGTATTTTTGTACTCCAGTAGTAATCCCGCCCTCTGAGCGAATTTTTTCAAATTTCGAAATTGAATCAATCAACTTGGCAACCGCACTATTGCTAAGTTTTATTTTTACACCGTCACCAGCCTCTATATTCTTAAAATCCTGCTTAATTGGCTCAACTTCGCCGTCCTTCCCTAATTTGTATCGGATTACATTACCACCAATACCTTTATCAGACATATGCCCTTCGAAAACTGTACGAGTTTGAGGAGTTGAATCAAGCTCGACGGGCTCGAATTCAGCATAATTTTTAGCGTAACCAGTTGTATAGAAATTCTCTTTAGTCATATACTTTATATTATATCATAGAGTCAGCACTCCATAGTTGTAAGTGCCAATGCTTAAATTCCGACGTCCTCATTTAGAAACTTTGTTAACGCCGGATAGGCCGCATCCGACCAAAATATTACGACAAACGCCCAAAAATCCTAGATCAAATTACAAAAACTTTCTAGTGACTATTTTTACTTTCAAACAATCCCCCCTAATATTCCTAGTCCCGACCAAATACCACAAGGGCGCAGGAATAGCAAAACATGAGTCATTCTGCGCTATTTATGTTACAATCATACGTAGTATGCCAAGCAAAAAAACACGTCCTCGAGAAAGCATTAACGACGACTCAGACAAAGTTCTAAAAGCTAAAGAAGCTATTCAGAAAAAAGCCGAAACCCTTGAAATAGAATCCGCAAAACCAGAAATTCTAGCGAATGATCTCTATAAGAATAGGCAATTCAAGCACCCTGAAAACACAATTAGAGTGGGGACACTATTCAGTGGAATAGGCGCAATCGAACATGCATTTGATAGATTAGGATTAAAACATCAGATAGTCTTTGCCAACGATATTGACCAAAATTGCAAAAAGGCTTATTTTGCAAATTACGATATAAGAGAAGAAGATTGGCATGATGACATACGTGATTTCGATGCAAAAAAATATAAGGGCAAAGTTGACTTTATAGTGGGAGGAGCACCTTGTCAGGCATTCTCAATGGTCGGGAAAAGACTGGGGTTTGAGGACGCCCGCGGCACGCTCTTCTATGAATTCGCACGAATAATAAAGGAAACCGAGCCCAAAATATTCCTGTTTGAAAATGTTAAAGGTCTCCTAAGTCACGACAAGGGACGCACCTGGAATATTATTTACGGCATTTTCAAGGAACTCGGTTATGATATACATTTTAGGGTATTAAATAGTAAAGATTATGGAATTCCCCAAAATAGAGAGCGGCTTTATTGCCTGGGGTTCAAAGAAAAAACGGACTTTAAGTTTCCTGCACCAATAAAGCTGGAATCCAAAATGTATGATTTTCTCGAAGATTATGTTGACTCAAAATACTTCCTGAAAGAAAAAGGCGTTAAGTTCGTAACAAGCCACAAAAATAAAGAGAAAAGATATACCCAAATTAACGGCGACATAACATTGTGCCAAAAGCGTAACCAACAGTTTAATTGGCACGGAGATTTTGTTTATCATCCAGTAATGTCCAATGGCCAAGAAGACTACGATGAATTCATCTTCGATATCAGCGACGTCGAAGAGAAATACTACCTATCGGATAAGGTCACAAAATACGTTCTAGCTGGAGGAACTAAGAATTTCAAAACATCTGCAAAAACAGATTTAGACATCGCTAGACCTCTACTCCATAGTATGCACAAAATGCATAGAGCAGGCGTCGACAATTACGTGACCCATAACAAAGGCCGCATTAGAAAGCTAACACCTAGAGAATGCTTGCGCCTAATGGGATTCAAAGATTCCTTCAAAATAGTTACTTCCGATACTGCTACATATATGCAAGCTGGCAATAGCATAGTCGTTGATGTATTGATTGCATTACTTAAAGAAATGGATATCACTAAATACGGAGTAAAAAATAATGGATAAAAAATTTTTAAACCGAGGTGACGTTTTCCCAGGCATGATGACTGTGCCTGACTGCTTGGTAGTACAAAAAAATAAATTAGGTGGTGGGCACGGAGAATCTAAATTATATATAGCAACCAAAAAAGATATGCGTGATTTTTACGGCGGTAAGGGGTTTGTAGCTCGCTGTTTTATGCTTAAATCAGATCTTATTTCGTATATGATAGCCATCAAAAATGAATACCTCGAACCATCGCAGAATTATTACGGGAAAAAAGATTTGCCACAACTTTGGAACGAAAGGATGCAAAAAATTCAAAGTCTAGATGACGTCATATATTTCAATATAGTCGACCAAACACAAATCGAGGGGCCTAGAGGATATGTAAATTCTAACGACGCAGGATACAAAATCATCCGCGAAATTGCACTCCCATTGGTCAGTTACATTTATGCCGAAAAAATTTTAGTCAACGGTGAATATCAATTCTATTGGCGTCTATTTGTAGATTTTGAAGCAATTTGGGAACGAAAAAATGGCCCCCTGGTATTTAATTACGGTAAGAAAAGAGATGAGCCAAATGAGAGACCAAGAACTGAAACAACAGCTAACGAAGTCGAGAAAATAGAAGAACGCCTAAAAAATACCCGTGAAGGCCAACAGAAATACCGAGAAAAATTGCTAGAACAATGTCCGTTCTGCCCATTTACGAAGATTTCCGACGAACGATTACTCATCGCTAGTCACATCAAACCATGGGCAGCTTCAAGCAGTAAAGAAAGGGTAGACCCTTATAATGGATTTATCTTATCTCCACTGTATGATAAATTGTTTGATAAAGGGTTCATAACGTTTACCGAAACAAGACACGTTGTGCTCTCAAACTACATTACTCAGTTCCAGTGGAAAAGAATTGGCCTCAAGGGTGGTGAATTTTTGCAGGGCTTGCCAATGGACGACAAACGAATAGAGTATTTGAAATTTCATCATCAAGCAGTTTTCAAAGGAATATATCCTGAAACGAAGTAAACACACAACCCCGTCACTTGCACAGTCCCCACTAACATTGCCGACAAAAATCCTAGACTTAGTATAAGAGATCTAGCACTCCACGCACCAAAGTGCTTATACCCATTCAACCCCAGACCCGTCGATCAATCTACCGCGCATCCTCAATCATCTGAAACTTCCCCTCCTCAAGGTATTTCTGATACCCCAGCAAGACATTCCGCGCCCAAGGTGTTACTGGCATCGCCAGCGCCTCATCCAAACTAAACCAACCGTTCTCCGGCACTTCCTCAGTATCAGTCTGTTCCCCCTCGCTTTCCCATTTCCGAATCAAAAAACACAACGTAAAAGGCTGCGTATCACCATCATGATAATGGAAAATTCGCTCCGGACCGGACAACGCCCCAAACGGGATTAAATCCTCTTCTCGCGCCACAATCCCCGCTTCTTCTCCCAATTCTTTTATAGCCGCACTCGACCATGAATCGCCATGTTCCACATGCCCACCCACCACGCTCCAACAATCAAAAACCGACGAATAAACCAACTTAATCTCCCCTCGCGAATTCACCGGCAAGACATCTACTGTGGCCGTAATCACGCGCATATCTCCCACTTTCTGCCTCAACTCCCACATATACGATCCAACATAACTCATACCTCTATTATATCACGCTCATTTGTCATAGAGCTCCATGCAGGAACTGAGTTGTAGTCAGAGAAAGTTAGACAAAAGCTTAATGCCTTATTTAGTCAAGCATACCATAGTAATAGTCTGTATCTTTCCAGCCAAATAAAATGGCTAATATTTTAGGACATTCGGCGGTCGTTCACTAGAACGAGCCGCCAATGTTCCGTGTCCATTCAGGACAAAATACTAGCTATTTTATTTGCCGCGCAGAAAGCAACAGACTATTGCTATGATATACTTAGCTGAACAAGTTTATGCTATAATCTACCTATGCACCGCGAAGAAATCACCATCAAAAGTAATTACGACAACTTAGATCTCGGCGTCAGCATCCGCATCCCCGAGCATCCTACCGGCATCCTGCAGCTCGTTCACGGCATGGCCGAGCACCGCGAACGCTATCACGATTTCATGAATTATTGCGCCGAGCAAGGTCTCGTCGTTATCATTCACGACCACCGCGGACACGGCGCCAGCGTTCAAACCAAAGACGATTTCGGCTATTTCGGCAAAAACGGTACCAAAGCCATCGTCGAAGACGTCCACCAAATCACTCAGTACATCCGCGGCCGCTTCCCCGATCTTCCCCTCACTCTCTTCGGCCACAGCATGGGCTCCCTCGTCGTGCGCTGCTACATCCAAAAATATGACCAAGACATCGACGGTCTCATCGTCTGTGGCTCGCCCAGCTACCAACTCGCCTCCCGCATAGGTATTATAGTTGCAAAAACCCTCCAATTATTCAAAGGCGAAAAACATCGCAGCGACTTCGTCAATAATCTCTCCTTCTCTAGCAATATGAAGCGCTTCCAACACGAAGGCAATCCCAACGCCTGGGTCGTTAGCGATCCCGCCGTTCTCGCTGCCTACGACGCCGACGAACGCGACGGTTTCATCTTCACCCTTAATGGTTTTGAGACTTTGTTCAAGCTCATGAATCAAGCCTACCGCAAGAAAAATTGGGCAATGCATAATCCCAACATGCCCATCCTCTTCATCGCTGGTGCCGACGACCCCTGTATCATCGACGAAAAACATTTCAATAAAGCCGTAAATTTCCTCCGCCAAAGAGGTTACCAAAACGTCGTAAGTAAGCTCTACCCTCACATGCGCCACGAAATCCTCAACGAAATCGGTAAAGCCGAAGTCTGGCACGACGTCGTCACCCAGACAAAACTCGCCTAGACCGTTCATTAATACGGTTAAATCGGAAGGATATAATTGTAGTAGGGCTTGTATTAGCTTTTCGAAGACCGTAAAGACTTGGCCGCGCGGCCCGGAGCGCTAGGTCGAGAAAAGACTAATACAAGCCCTACTGGTGTAATATTTAATTCCGTTCTTTGATAAAGAACCTATCAAACAGATACAGCACCGCCGGTAGCACAAAGATTGCCGCAAGCAAGGAAATCACCGTCCCAACCCCCAGGAATAATCCAATCGAAGAAATCACCGAGGACGACGAAATGAATCCGATCAAGAACCCTGCAATCAGCAGAATCAGCCCACTCGTCACCACCGCCGGAATGCTATCTTCCAAAGTCCCGACAATCGACTTCTTCTTGTCATACTTCTCCCTCAGTACCTTGTATCGCGTCGCAATCACAATCGCATAGTCAATCGTCGCCCCCATCTGAATCGCCGACACCACGATATACGCCATAAAGAAGATTTCCTTCCCCAGTAGCGCCACAATCCCAAAGTTAATCAAGATACTTCCTTCAATCGTCAAGATTAGTAGCACCGTCAGCCAAGCCGACTTAAAGGTCGCGAGCAGAATAATCCCGATGAACAGAATCGTCACCCAAGTAATAATCATATTATCCGACCTAAACGAACTCTCTAGGTCCATCGCGTTAACTGTATTACCAATCAATTTCACCTCGTCATAATGTCTTTCAGCCGCTTCACGAATCTCGCCAATCAGTTCATAAGTCTCCTCTGACTCGACCGGCGCGTCTAAATTTAAGATAAACCGCGAATAATCATCACTTTCTAGCAGCGACTTCGATTCCTTCAGCATATCATAATATGTATTAATCTGCGCCTTCATCGCCTCGTTCACCGGCAATGCTTGCACATTCGCATGCAAGAAGTTCAACAAATTAATAATCGGCACTCGGTAATCATCAATCTTCGCCAATTTTTCCAACTCATTATGTTGCTTGGCATAATATTGGAATAATCCCAAGCTCGTATTACTATCCACCCCAAAGATCTTCGCCACTTCCTGATAATTCACTTTCGAGCCTAGCGCCACCCCCTCGCCAATCTCATAACCACCCAGGCTAATCACCGAGCTAATCTTCTCATTCCCCCTCAGCTCCTCTGCCAGCAGCAGCTCTTTATTGTAATCTTTCTCCTCATTCTTCACCAGCACCACTAGGTCATTACTCTTGCCAAATTCCGCTTCAATCTTTTCTAGTGCTTTCGCATTCTCACTTAAGCGGATCGCCTGCGCCGACGTCGGATTATAGACGTAGTTGTAGCTCGGAATGAAGCAGATCGCCACCGCCACCAGCACCGCGAACGCCGGCAGTAGCACCTTTCGCGCCTTCAAAATAAATTCACATAGTTCGCTCGATTTCCTGATTTTTTCTTTCTTCTTCAGCCTCAAAATCACTTTTTCAAACATTGCGAGCAAGCTCGGCATCACAAAAATCACCGTGAGAAGGCTACAAATAATCCCCTTCGCCAGTACCAGTCCAATATCTTCCCCAATTTTTAGTTGCATAAACACCAGCGCCAGCAACCCCGACACCGTCGTCAAACTACTCGCAAAAATCTCTGGCGTCGTCTTTGTCACCGTCTTTTTGATCGCTAGCAGTTTATCATCCGCATCACCAATCTCTTTCATAAATTGGTTCATAAAGATGATCACATAATCAATCGACAGTGCCAACTGTAAAATCACCGCGATCGATTGCGTAATATACGAAATCTCTCCAAAAATGAAGTTACTCCCCATATTTAATACAATCGAAATCCCAAAAATGATAAACGCAATCACCGGCTCAAAATAAGTCTTCGATGTAATGAATAAAATCACCACAATCACTGCCACCGACAGCCCCAGCGCCAGCCCAATACCGTCCATCGTATCCTCAAAGTCTTCCGAATAGATACTATATTCCGTCTCCGCCACCAAATTCTCAATGTCACCCTTGACCTGCGTGATTTCCTCATCCGTAGCATCTTCAAGCTCAATTTCATAGAGCGCTTTCTCGTCTTTATAAGATGTCTCCGTCCCATCAAACAGCACGCTCTTGACATTCTCTACCTCCGACAACTTCGCCGTCAGCTCATCCGCTTCCTCGCGCGAAACGTCACTCACCATCAACCGAATCGTCGTGAGACTCCCAAACTCCTCTTCCATAATGTCCACCCCCTGCTTAGTCTCGGTCTCATCCGGCAAATAACTAATAATGCTATCATTAATGCTAACATTATTGATATTAAATAGACAAAATACCGACGCTCCCAAAAACAGCGCCAAAAAGAGATAGCGATAGTTGGTAATGAAATCACCAAGCGCTACCAAGAAACCTTTTTTCTTCTTTGTAGTTTTAGATTTTTTCATTTGAACTTCCTTTTTAGACATATTCCTAATTATATTTATTTAGAAATTTTCTACAATGGACATTTTTGTACATTTGTCTAACAAATTTCGCCAAAATGTTATACAATTGACTAAATAATTATGGCAACTCATCAAATTCAATCGCAAAACACCAAAAATAAGCTCTCTACTTCTCTTAAGAAGCTGATGCAGACGCATGATTTTCACAAAATTTCCATCAATATGCTCGTTGATGACGCCCACCTCAACCGCAATAGTTTCTATTATCATTTTAATAATATTTTCGATCTACTCAAATACACTTTTGAAAATGACACCGTCCGCATCGTCAAGCAAATCAATCCCAGCCACAACCTCAAGAGAACCATCTATTTCGTCATGGATTATATCGACCAAAACCGCACTTTTTGTACCTGCGCCTACCAGTCCCTCGGCAAAGCCGAGCTCCGCAAGTTTCTCAAAAATAATTTCGAGGACATTATCATTGACACTATCGAACGCGTCGCCAAGAAGAATCATTTCCACGTTTCCGACGATTTCAAGCGCTACGTCGTCTATTCCTACACCGAACTAATGGCCATCCACGTCATTGGTTACCTAGAAAATGATTTTAAGCTTTCCAAGGAACAAACTGCTAGTTACATGCTCTCAATGTTCTATAGTTCCGTCACCACCGCTCTCAAAATCGCCGATGGCAATGGCCTTTAAGCCATTCTTCCCAGATCAATAGTATGTTATAATAATATCAATTCATCATGAAATACATGTTTGTCGTCATCGCCATCTTTGCAGTGTGGGCAGGGGTGATTTTGCTGGCAGTTTGCAATTCTAGCATTGGCATTTTCCTACCAATCTTCGCCATGGTCATGACTATCATTTTATTCTTAATCGGATTTGGCAAGAAAAAATGAGAAATACCAAAAACTACGCCCGGCTCATCTTACGCCTCATCCAAATTCGTTTTTCCAAAATTTCTCGTAAAGATTGTGAGTATCGCCGCGCAATTTTTGAGCATTTTCGCCAGTGGGGCGGGGTTTACATCAAATTCCTCCAAGTCCTCGGTGGCTCTAGTAAGTTCCTCGCTGGCTGGGGCGGGCCAAGAGAAATGGAAATCTTTGCCCAAGCCCCATACGAACCAATCGACCTCGCAAAATACATCGATCTTACAAATTTCTCCGAAATATCAAAAGAAGCCGTCGCCGCTGGTAGCTTTGCCATGGTCTACCGCGGGCGCCTCAAAACTGGCGAAGATGTCGCCATCAAAATCCTCCGCCCCTCGATTCAGCAAAATCTCAAATCCGACCTCAAATCTCTGCGCAAACTCTGTTGGCTCTTCTCCAAATTCTTACCCAAATATCTCGTCGACTATAACGACGCCTATGACGCTTATGCTAAAATGCTCGTCCTAGAAACCGACTATCAGCGCGAGATCGAAAATCAAAAATATTTCATGGCCCTCTACGCCAACCATCCCCGCGTCGTCATTCCCAAAGTTTATGAAGCACTTTCATCCGAACACGTCATCGTCCAAGATTTTATTGATGGCCCAGCCCTCTCCGATGTCATGAGTATGCCCACCCACGGTCAATCCATCGCCGACATCGTGAAAGATCTCACTGGTTCCGATGTCTGGGAACAAATCACTCTCGTCGGTGGCGAAGCCCTTTATACTGCCATGTGCGCCGACTACGTTTATGGCGATCCCCATCCCGGCAACATCATTCTTCTCAGAGATAATCGCATCGCTTTCATCGACTTCGGCATTATTGCCGATAGGCCCACCAGCCACGAGGCCTATTACAACTGGGTCGAGAGTTATAATGACATTCTCCGCGAAAGCGAAAACGGCAGTTTCAAACGTCTTCTCGAGACTACCGTCACCTGTTTCTGCCCTGATATTTCCCTGGCCATGCAAAAATGCAACTTCGACAAAAGCAATCTCCTCGAGATCCTTTCAAACGCCATCGCTCGCAAGCTCGACCAAGAAATGCTTGGCGACGTCAGCTACACCCAGTCGTTCAAAGACGGCCACCTTATGGATGTTTTCATGCAAGTCGTCAACACGCGCGTGCTAGATGTCAATGTCGACGCTATTAATTTTGAACTTCTAAAGGCCATGCAGGCCTTCCTTGGCGCCGTCACCATTCTTGACAATCGCGAAGGCGAACACAGTTTTTCTCACATCATGCAACGCTCCATGGAGTATGCGCTCGAGAATGCCCGCATCACCGGTGTCCCGCGTGATTCAATCAAAACCACCCGCTACACTTTGACCGAAAGTTATGAGCTCTTAGTTAAAACCGTCTCATCCATCGCCGACAACGACGAATACTTATTTAATCTAGTTCAAGAGGAGATTTTTGCATGAAGAAAACTAGTTTTATGAAAAGCCTATTACTACACATCCGCTATCCTTGGACAGCAGCCTGTTTATTTATTTTATGGATCGGCCTCGCCATCCTCTGCGCCATTTTACAACTTGATAGCATGCAAATCACCTGGCTCGCCTGCGGCGCTGGCGCCACCACACTTATTATTTCTCTCATAGGTTTTAACAGCTAAACTAGCTTCTCCAACAGCTCCGCCACACTCCCCACCACATGCCCCGGCCTCACCGCTTCCAAAACTTCCGGCATCGAGTTCTGCATCGCATAGCCATCAAACCCCCGAATCATCTCAAGATCGTTCGTATCGTCCCCCACCGTCACGATTTTTTCATCAGGAAACTTCTTGCAAAGCCTCTTCACTGCATTATATTTTCCTGCCCTCACCGACATGATGTCTACAAACGAAATATATTCTTCCGGATTTTTAATCCACCCGAGGCTCGACATCACCGCCGTCCGTGCAATAAAACCCTGCACCTCATCACCATATTCAGAACCCACCATATCACATATAGACTGCGACACCACCAAATCTTTTGTCCAGCATCGCACCTTCGTCGTGCCATCTCCCGGTTCCCGCCACTCTTTCGCACCATGATAGAAAACTAATTGGACATCGTTACCAAACTTATCAGCTATCTTCCGCGCAATTTCTTCCACAACTGTGAGCGCTATCGCCTCCTGAAACATCATCTCGCCAGACTGATTCAAGCACACTGCTCCATTATCAAATATTCCATAATCCAAATAATCCTCATAATCCGGCCAAGCTCGCCCCAAACTTGCCTGACTCCGTCCCGTCGCAATGCAAAACAAATTCCCCTTCCGCCGGAACTCCCGAATCTTCTCCAAATTCCGTGCAAACTCCGCTTCATCTGCATCCGGATGCAAAGTCTTATCAAAATCGCTAAATACTATCATACAAATTCCAACAACTCCGGAAATTCCTTGTAGCCACTCTCCGCATTCAAATGCCCACCATCCTTAATCACGATTTGCTGCGTCGCTATAGCATCAGCAAACTCCTTTTCTGCATCATATTTCACATACGGATCGTTCTCAGTATAGAAACACACAATCTCATCGCAATAATTTTTCACGTCAGCCAAATTATCCAGGAACATACTCCGATTCACCTCGTCATATTCCTCATTGATCCCAAGATAATTATTAAACCCGCAAACCAAAACCAGTTTCTTCACCTTCACTTTGTGCTCAATCAAAAATTTACAAACAAACACTGGCGCAATCGAATGTGCAAAAACCGTCGTACCCTCGGTGATCAAACCCGCATCAATATAAACTTTTAGTAATCTACTCCAATTCTCGTAATTCTGATAACCCACTCCCGTTGGAAAATCCGGTGCATAAACTTCCTTCCCGCGTTTTTGCAATTCCCCATATAGCCACGGCAACCAATTCGCAAACGGCGACCCAAAACTTCCGTGGATCAGAAAATAATTTTCTTTCATTCTTCCTCCAGTAGCGAAATAATCTGTGCACCATATTTCTCAAAATCCGCCTTCACGTCCGGACGATAAAACCAATCAAATTCCGTAGTATGCGCAACATAGCCAACTTTCTTGCGAATAGAACGACCGGTCGGGTAGCGTCCCTCTTTAGTCCCCTGACCTTTTGTATATTCATATTCTTCAAGCACCAAAATATCACCCGGCTCACACTCAAAATCATTCACACGGTATTCAAAAGTCTTCTCGCCACTCAAAACTTTCTCAAAATATTCCGGACTTATCTTTTTATGGATCTCGCGCATACTTCCCTCCTAATTCACCCTATTCACCACTTCACCCGTTGCCGCCCCGCACATCGAATCCACCCAAATCTCAAACATTCGCGAAAGCGCCTCATGCGAACAATGCGCATTATGTATCGTCACAAAAATATTACTCTGCCACCGCTTCTTCAAAATCTCTGGATCATCGCTCTCAAACGCCACCCCGCCCAGTTCCCCCGCTTCGCATTTGACTACCAGCCGTTCCGTCACTTCCTCAAAGCCATTCGACACCACCACAATCTTCATATTTTTATTAAACTTTGCGAGATGTGAGTCATCAAACAGCGCCAAACTCTCCGGATTCTTAGAAATCGTCACAAACATGAATTCCGACTTCCCCAGCATCTCCTCGTACGGCCAATAATGATACTCCGGATCGTTCTGATTGTGCGAATAGTAACAAATTTCCTTTCGCCCCACCAGTCCATCCAGTCTCTGCGCGAGAGCATGCCCAATCGATCCAAACCCAATAATATCCGTCGGCTTGCCCCACATCTCATCACCAATAAATTCCGGTGCATAGTTCATCCCGCCCTCCCTGAGATATAGCGGAAAACGTTTCGCGAGCGCCAGCGCCATAAAGATACATTTCTCCGCCACCGATACCGACGCATAGTGTGGCACATTCGTCACCACAATCCCCCGTTCACGACAAAAATCACCGTCCACCCATTCGTAGCCGGTCGTTTGCAAACAGACCGCTTTCAAGTTCGGAATCTGCGCAATAATTTCGTTCGGTATATTCCAACCCGTGATATCCGGATCCACCGCAATCACTTTTGGTTCGGGATCCTGAATTGGTAACGCAAAGCCGTCAGCTTTGGCTAGATAAGTCGCCCCCCCCCCGAAGGTTTGATTAATCCGTGCTTTCTGCGCTTCGCTAAAATCCGACTCTAAGCCATAGACGTATAATTTCATATCTATATTATATCACTCATTCCCCCTGTTCCAAACCCTCACAACATTTAGGCAGTTTGGCGGGCGACGCAGCGCAGAGCAAGCCCAGTGCCTTGCCAATGGCTACCTTGGGTGTAGACATCACCAGTGCGCGTACGCAGAAAGCGCCCGTAGGTAGCCGAACCGGCCGTGCTAGACCACCAGTAGCTCTCTGTTGCACGTACGCTGAGATAGCCGTAGGAACGGTCATAGTATCCGGTACGCAGGAACTGGAGAGGCCATTCATTAATACGGTTGTAGTTGGGGACACTGGCACCGTTGCTCAGCCCTGCACTAATTCAGTAGCCCTTCCCTCAGTATTGTTCCACAATCCCCATCGGCGCCACCAAGCCATTCCGTACATTCTCAATCGCCCCAATCAGCAATCCCTCATTACGAATCTCACTCCGCATCGCCACAATTCCTTCGTAGTCAAACCATTTCACATCCAAAATCTCCGCCGGATCAAACGCAATTTCCTCACGCATCAACTCCGTCGTGAAAATCACCGACGCAAACACCTCATTTTCTTTCACTCGACTCCCAATCTGGCAAACCCCCGTCAATTCCACCTCGCAGTCAGTCTCTTCTTTCGCCTCACGCTTCGCGCCATCCGCCATCGTCTCCCCTGGATCCAAATGCCCCGCTGGCAAATTCCACTTCCCCCGACATTTCTCCTGTGCTTCCTGCACCAGCAAATACTTACCGTCTTTCTCAATCACCACCCCCACAATCACTTTCACATCTGGCTTCATATTCCCATTATACCAATAAAATCCCAATCCAGTCTAAACCTTCCCCTCCAAAAACGCCGGTATCTTATCAAGCACAATTTCCGGACAACTGTTGACCGCCTCCTGCGAAACACCATAATAACGATGGTAAATTTGATCCACCGAACCAAAAATCGCCTCGTCCATCTCAAACCCTAGTTTCCTGGCCACCTTCTCAACCGCCTCCGGACTCTCACCTTCAATCTCCGTATACGACGGCAACTGCGACCAAGTATCAATCGTAATCTCCGCCCCGTCAAGTTGCCAAATCTCGCGCAACGTAGTCTGACGAGCCTTTATCCGTAGCCCCGCCGCTTCTAAAATCGTAATCGTATCCTCATAATTGCTCACGTCCACGTTGCTCTCGTTCACCCCGTCTAGAGCAAGCTGATCAACCTGCTTAAAAGTCATCACGATTTTATCGCCCTCATCGCGCACCCGCAGAAAAGAATGCGGGCCGGTATCAAATACCACGCGCCGCATCATAGTCTCCGGCTTCACACAAGTTGCACCAGCCCGCGCCAACTGCTCACGATAAGTATCTTTATCAATATCTAGAAAAGTGGCTTCAAATTCTTTGGCTAACATTAAAATAATTATACCAAAATTTCCGCGCCCTAAACGCTCCAAATGTTATAATAGCATTATATGGTTACCAAAAAAGAGCGCCGAACACTCATACTCTATGTCGGCTTCGTAATTATCAGTCTAATCTATCTCGTCTACTGGCTGACGTTCAGCAAAGCCTACACGCCAGCACTCATTACTCTTCTGCCACAAGTCATCTACCCCGCTACCGTTCTTCTCGTATGTGCCTACGCGCTCACACAACCAAAACTACAAAAAACTTATCTTGATATCACATTAATAATCGGAGAAATCCTGCTTCTTCTCCTTAACTTATTCAATCTCTTTGCCTATACTAAGTTCTCAGCAGCAGCTCTCGTATTCATAGTCAATATTATTGTCCTCCTCGTTAGCCTAACTTTCCTATTTGCTCGCATCATGCATAAGCCCATCCCCCGCAAATTCGGCCTGGTTCTAATCATTATCGCTTCCGCGATAACATTCGTCAGCTTATTCTGCGTCTATTCAACTTTTTGGCCACGCTCACTATACCGTAGCTATTCTGACGGGCAATATGTCCTCTCACTAATCGCCTTCGGACTCGGCGGGCTCCTGAGGACCGCACAAGCAATCGGTTGGATGTTAGTTGTTTGGTCGTTGCCCCCACGACCAAACAAATCTCTTACTGCTCCCCAAACGGATGCTTGAGTCTTCTTTCTTCATTCTCACTCCTTTACTTTATATTCTATCAAATCCCCCACCCCACATTCCAGCACCTCGCACAGCGCCGCCAGCGTCGAAAACCGCATCGCCGTAATATGATTATTCTTAATTTTCGAAAGGTTTACATTAGTAATCCCCACCTTCTCCGCCAACTCGTTCAGCGATATTTTCCGCTCCACCATCAGCCGGTCCAAGTGCAGGACAATCTCCCCTCTACTATCAGACGAGCCCATCAAGATCCTTTTCTAGGCGCGTGCCATAATTAAAGAATTGCGAGATGCAGACAAACACCAACCCCATAAAACAGCTCATATAATTAAATCCAGTGTTTAGTTCCCCGCCAACAATATTCACAATCACTTCCGACACCAAACTCATCACCGCCACCACGATAAAGAAAATCCCAATTTCCCGAAACATCCGCACAATATTCTGCTGAAACGGCGTGTTCCCCTTTGCAAACCACGTCTTCCCCTTCGCCGTCTTCAAAATCAAATACACGTTCCTAAAAATCATCGCCATGAGTGACAATACCACCGCACTCCCTAGCGCAAAAGTAATCACCATCCCCGGCATCACCGTTTCTCCGGCACCCGTCACCGCAATTTCAAAACCATAGCACGATAGAACTCCACCGCTATGTTCCGCCACCCATTGCGTCACTGGCTCTGGCCGAATTATCGTCGCTAGCGTCACCGCCAGCATCGCCACCACCATACACCAGTGTAACACCTCCGCGATTTTTGCCACTGCTAACGTCAGCCGCGGTAGCAGCGCCCCGCCATCCTGTATTTTTAATTCCTTGGTCATCTTTTCCTTTCGTTAGATTTGCCCCCATTTTACGCCAAGATTTATCGTTTGTCAATAACTTTTTAACGAATCAAAATAAACAATTTTTGCCCAAAATGCGATAAACCCCCATACACGTCTTGACAAAATAAGTAATCTGTGCTACAATGATAGCAAGCTATCCCCGATGGCTAATTTCGTATGCCATGAGCATCGCACCTGAAAGGAGGACTTTTATATGTCCGTTAGCACTTTAACCCTCAAAATCTGGAGTAATTTCATCCCACAAAAACCCAGCCAAACCACTAATGCTGGTGATGCTTGGGTTATCGATCCGGATGGCCTGGTTATTGAGCCAACCGAACGCGTGAACGCCACTTCTGCCATTGGCATCCTCAAGATTTACCGAGATGTCCACCCTGACAGTTTAGTGATTCACTGGCTCTTCCCCAACATTTATGTTGGACACGTTGTCTGGATTTCTCAGGCCCCGCTCCAGCTCACCAAAGCCCAAATCGCCACTGTTCGTAGCGTCGAGAAACAGCTGGCCAAAGATTGGGAGCATGCTACACGCTGGGAGTTCATTATAGTGACCCCCCCCCGTTTCGATGCTCACTGGGACCTCGAGAAATATACCCATTCCAGCAATCTCCCCACTGTTCCACGTGGTCGCAGTCAAGATGTCGCCCTCGCGCAGGCTTCGCCCGAGACTATCGAGCATTACGCCCAGCTGCTTGAGAACCGCCGGCATGAATTCACCGACCTCGACATCGATTTGGTCATCAACCGCCAAACCGGCCTTGCCTATTACAACGGCAGAAACGGTTTGCGCACCTATCCACTCACAAAGCTCGGCTACCACAATATCATCCGTGCTCTCTGCCGAGTCCGCGCCTATCGTAATCATGGTGCATAACCCCCGGCCAGCCCCGCGCTGGCCTTTTTACTGCCCAAAATTCCCAAATAAAAATACCCCGAGTTTCCTCGGGGTCAGGTGTGTGTAGTTTGTTGTCGCTTATCATCTCAAAATGCTATGTCACCTTTGAATGCTTATTTCACCGAGCCTATTATTTCATCAATCCGCTTCTTCAGCGTATCCCACTCCAACTCTGCGCGCTCTGTCTCAGTCATACTGTCTACCAGCACATCAGCCACCTTCACCATCCGATTCAAATCATCTGAACTCATCGTTTCAAATTCTGCCTTTGATATCATCCGGTCCATCGCTTTAAACACTTTCCTGCGAAGCATTGGAACCATATAGTGAACCACATAACTCCTCTGCATCTCGATTACTTCCGGTACCATATGGTCCTCCGGCAAATCCTGAAGATCAAAGTTGACTCTGATTTTATCATTACCAAAAACGACCAAGCCCTTCAGTGGGATGTCATTCACCGTACGATATTTGAATATCTGATTGTCCGGATACAATTCCCTCGAATCTTCCGTATCACCACTCCTCAGAATTTCCAAGAGCTCCTTGAAATCTTCCTCACCGCATCTTAAAAGACAATGTGGGACCTTACAAGCGAGCGTCAATGCCTGCAACCTTGCAATACGTTTACATCCTTCATCCTCATCTGCCAATTTCATCTTTTCATACAATACTTCTTCCATTTTGCTCTTTTCCATTTTTACACCCTCCTAGGTTTTCTCTTGGAATCTATACACTCACGACAACAAAATTGTAAAACTACACCACACCTTATACCTAAATTATAGCACACAATCCTAAAAAATCAATATAAATAACATCTTTATCCCCCCAACTACAACCGTATTAATGAATGGCCTCTCCAGTTCCTGCGTACCGGCGTCTACTACCGTTCCTACGGCTCCCTAACTGGGCTTACGACAAATGGCTTCTGGTGGTCTAGCACAGCCAGTTCGGCTACCAACAGTAGAGCTCTGACTTCATGGAGCAACTTTGTCAATGCTCAGCACAAACACCTTGAAGGTCATGGCTTTGCCCTGCGCTGCGTAGCAACTAGTAAATGCTTTACAAGTTCAACCTAAAAATAACAGAGAAAATAATCCGTCAAAAACTTCCTAATTAACGAACTTTGGTGAATTTCATAGGTTTATACTAAAACATTCTAGAAATATCTCGCTTTGGCAAAGATTTTGATTTTCTCGTAATACTTTGGGCTGTCACGGGTCAAAATGCCACCCCGAAGGGGAGCATTTTGAGAGTGACACCCTTACGTGAAAATTAAAAGCTGAGTCAAAGCGAGATATCTCTAGAGTATTATGATATAATAAACCTATGAAATTCACCAAAAGCTACGAACCTGGCGCTTTCGAGCCCCAAATCTACGCCGAATGGGAACATTCCGGCGCTTTTAACCCACCAAAGGTCATTGATACCGACGAATCCGATACCGATAATTGTTATTCCATCGTCATGCCACCACCCAACGCCAATGGTAATCTCCACATCGGTCACGGCCTCACCATCGCCCTCGAAGATTCCCTTGCTCGTTACAACCGTCTCCGTGGCAAAAATACTTGGTATATCCCTGGTGCCGATCACGCCGGCTTCGAAACTTGGGTCGTCTACGAACGCGCCCTCGAAAAAGAAGGCCACACCCGCTTTGAATATTCTCGTGACGAACTCTATGCCCGCGTTTGGGACTTTGTCCAGCAACAACGTGGCAATATGGAGCTCCAACTTCGTGCTCTTGGTGCCTCTTGTGCTTGGGATGATCTCACTTTCACTCTTGATGAAAACGTCATTTCTCGCGTCTACAAAACTTTCGAAAAAATGTGGAACGACGGCATGATTTACCGTGGCGAGAAATTGGTCAATTTCTGCCCTCACCACCAGACCGCCTTCGCCGACATCGAAGTTGAGCATCAAGACGAAGCCGGCCACCTCTGGGACATCGCCTATCAAGTCGTCAGCGCCCCCGATCGCGGCACCGATTATAATCCCAACATCGAACACACCGAAATCATCGTCAGCACCACCCGCCCCGAAACTCTCTTTGGCGATACTGCCGTCGCGGTCAATCCTAACGATTCCCGCTATCAAGATCTCATCGGTGGTTTTGTCAAACTTCCTCTCACCGACCGCGAAATTCCCATCATCGCCGACGAACACGCCGACCCCGAGTATGGCACCGGCGCCGTCAAGATCACCCCTGCTCACGATTTCGACGACTTTGAAGTCGGTGAGCGTCATAATCTTGAACGCATTTCCGTCATCGCCGAAGATGGCACCATGAATACCAACGTTCCCGAAGCCTACCGTGGCCTCCCCGCTCTCGAAGCCCGCAAGAAAGTTCTCGACGACCTCGAAAAAGCCGGCCTCATGCGCGGCACCAAGGAGATCACCCACTCCGTCGCCCACTGTTATAAATGTGGCGCTATCATCGAGCCTATGCTCAAATCCCAGTGGTTCATCGACGTCAAGCGTCTTGCCAAAACTGCCATTGAGCATCTTGAAAACGGTGAAATCACCTTCCACCCAGCAAATAAGAAAAAGGTTCTTATTAACTATCTCGAAGGTCTCAAAGATTGGAATATTTCCCGCCAAATCCCTTGGGGTATCGCCATCCCGATGTTCCACCAAACTGAGACTAATAAGGCTCCCGAATGGGTCTTTGATACCCGTGTAAATCTCCCCAAAATCGAAATCGGCGGCGTCACTTATTACCGTGACGAAGACACCTTCGATACCTGGTTCTCCAGTTCCCACTGGCCCATCGTCTGCACCAATTGGTCCGAGGACCAGGAAAATCCCTATTATCCCCTTAACGTCATGGAAACCGGCGCCGACATTCTCTTCGCTTGGGTAGCTCGCATGATTATGATGGGCCTCTATGTCACCGGCGAAGTTCCCTTCCGCGAAGTCTATCTTCATGGTCTCGTTCTCGACGCCCACGGCCAAAAGATGTCCAAGAGCAAAGGCAACGTTATCAATCCTATGGATATGGTCACCAAATACGGCTCCGATGCTTTCCGCCTTGGCATTCTCCGTGGCCGCTCTGCTGGCATGAACCAAGCTTTCTCCGAAAATTCCGTCGTTTCCGGCCGCAATCTCTGCAATAAGCTCTGGAATATTTCCCGCTTCATTCAGTCGCTCGTCGACGAATCTCACACCGATTCCCCTGTCGCCGTCGAAATCTTAAACCAAGAGCTCTCCGCCACCATCGTCAACGAGGGCCAAGTCCAAGCCGGCGAGCAAACGCCTTATTCCACCGACCACCTTGGCGAAGACTGGATTTGCCGCGAGCTTACCGCCTGCAAAGAAGCCATCGAAGACGATTTTGAGCACTATCGCTTCTCCGAAGCCGTCGAAACTCTCTATTCCACCATCTGGGATAAATACGCCGACTGGTTCGTTGAGAGCCAAAAGATTTACAAAAATCTCCCTCTCCTCAAAATTACTCTCGAGATGATCCTCAAAATGCTTCACCCCTTTGCTCCTTTCGTCACCGAAGCGATTTGGCAGTCTCTCAGCTGGACCGACGGTCTCCTCATCACTTCCAAGTGGCCCGCCCGCCTCAAATATGACGAAATTTCCGCCGCCCAATTTGATAATCTTATCACTGTCGTCACCGAAGTCCGCGCTCTCTTGCAAGAACTTCCGACCAAGAAAGGCGAAAAATGGAATCTCCTTTATGGCGACGATTCCCTCGTCGACGATAATCAACTCCTTACCGCCAAGCTCTCCGGCGTCGGCAGTGTTATCAGCTGCGAAGGTCAACCTCGGGGCTTACGCCTTGCTTTGGTCGGTCACGAACTCTATCTCGACGTTCCCACCGATGTGGTGACTAAATACCAATCCGGTCTCGAAGAACGCGTCCTCGCCATCGGCCGCGAGCTCGACACCTTGAATGCCCGCATGATGAATCCCAACTACGTCGACAAAGCCCCCGCTGAGCTCGTCAAGCAAACCCGCGACCAAATCGCCGAGAAAACCGCTCTCTTGGAGCGCCTCAAGCAAGAACTCTCCGCCATCGAGTAATCCCTAAGTCGCCAAATAACCCCCGCCAACGCAGGGGTTATTTCTTTTATGCTAACTCTCATGCTAAAAGTCAAGAAACTTCATACTACACTTCACGCCTCAGCGTCTCTAGTACCACCTCTTTCATCACCCCAAGGCTCGGCACCACCGTCCCCCGCATCCCCAGCGCTTCTCCCGCCGCAATGTTCTTTTCCTTATCATCAAAGAACCAACATTCCCCCGGCTTCAAATCATATTTAGCAAACAATCTCTCATAAAACTCCGGCCACGGCTTCTTCGTATGCTCTTTGTTCGAGAAACATCCCCCGTCCAGCATCTCAATAATTCCCTCTTCACCTAAATACTCATATTCCGCCCCGTCCATATTTGACAACCAGTACATTTTATATTCACCCGATTCGTGCAATTCCCGCACAAAATCAACATTTTCTTGTCGTAGAGGCAAATTTATTTTATGCATATGAGGTGACAAAATCACTTCCAGTTCCCTCTCCGCCCCTGGATACATCTCCATCCGTTCCCGCATATACCGCTCATGATCATATTCCCCAATCATCACCCGTGTCCATTTTTCACTATCAAACGCCATCTTCTTTAGCTCCGCCATCCGCTCCGCGTCACATCCCAAAGCCTTATAAAGTGGCGCGTCCGTATCGTCCAAAATAATTCCGCCAATATCGAGTACCAAAGTTGTAATCTTTTCCATACTTCCATTATAACACACTTCCTTTTTGGCCCTGTGAGCCCAAAATTCGCCTTCTCCCGCGTTTTAGAGCCACAGTGCAGTAACTATAAGCTTTTTCAAATAAGGCCTTCTAGGCAGCCAAATTTTGCGCCTAACGCATTCGCTCCGCCCGAAGGTGCTGGAAAGGGCTAGCAAGCGACGCAGCGCAGAGCGAACCCGCGGCCGCGAGCGTAGCTGGCCTGCGGGGAGACGCTAGACGTATGCGTGTTCAGGCGGTTAGCATTCGTCGCAGAGCTACGAGTAGCGGACCACCAGCTGCCATGCGTCGTGCGATTGTACATCTTACCGTCGGAGTAATAGTACTCGCCGGTACGCAGGAAATTGAGGGGGAAGTTAGCTAATTGGTTAGCTTTAGGAGAGACATTATCATCTCCGGTATAGAGTACTTTGTCCCCAACTACAACCGTATTAATGTTCAGTCCGGAACTCATCTCCTCAGAGGTAAGAGCAAGCAACAAAGTTGCTTGCTGGACATGAAACTTTGTTTCATGTCCTCCGGACTGGTTAATCCTTGGCCTCTCCAGTTCCTGCGTACCGGCAACTACACCCGTTCCCACGGTTATCTCGTTGGGCGCACAACGGATGGCAATTGGTGGTCTAGTACGACTAACTCGGCCACTTATGGATATCTCCTGTATTCATGGTCTGGTTACGTCTACACTCAGCGCAACTTTTTTGAAGGTCATGGTTTTGCTCTGCGCTGCGAAGAGAGGCAGGTTTTGTATTAGCTTTTCGAAGACCGTAAAGACTTGGCCGCGCGGCCTGGAGCGCTAGGTCGAGAAAAGCCAGTAAAAGCCTCAACACCTCTTCCCTCCCCCTCCGCATTTCCAAATTCATTCTTCCCTGTTTGTAGGCCGCATTTTCTGCATCATTTTTCATCCCCACTCCCCACTTTTCCGTTTTTCGTCTATTTTCCCACCAAAAATTCCCGCTCCATCATTCCCTGTTCTACGTTCCCCACCCCTAAAATTTTCGCTCAAAAATTTTGCCAAAAACCCTTGACATCCCCATAACCATAAGCTAAAATAAAAATACGAATGCATTTCCTAGTGGGCGAAGTGGTTCGGAGGTACATAATTCACGCAATCGGTTAACGCACCAGCGTCATTTTATGTATTTTTGATTGGTTATTAGCCACAAAACGCTTGTGATTTTGTGTCAAATAATTTCACGCGTGAAGTGCTTATTTTTGTTGCAAAATCCCAATTAAACCTCCTAATTCCCACAAACCAGGGAATTGCCTTACATACCGTTGTCAAAATCACAACATATTTTTGATAATATTTATGGCTAAATTCGGGATAGGGGTGGAATGAAAATTGTAATTGGATACGCTTGTAGTTTTGAGAAAATTTGCTATATGCTAGGAAGGGGGCCCGTTTCACCTCTGTTTAACAGGGGTGTTGACGCCAAAAACTCACCGTGCTAATCTTGGAATCAGGAGCGATAAGGCGCTAGATTATCAACTTTTACAAACAGTGGAAAGGAGACTATGAAGTTAGGGCTCAGCTTTGGTCGGAAGTACCGGATCTTTGTCGGTCTGATCTTCACGCGTAAGCGTAAAACGACTAAAAAACGTTGCTTCCATAAAAACAGGAAGCAACACTAACCTAATAATCCCATTCTACCAAACAAGGTTATGATAGTCAAGCTTCAAGTAGTCTTCGGATTATGTCTTATCGCTCCGAAATGACACCCCGCTAGTCAGCTAGCAGGGAATTATGCGCCAATCGCCACCACTCTCTCCTAAAGCTAACCAATTAGCTAACTTCCCCCTCAATTTCCTGCGTACCGGCGAGTACTATTACTCCGACGGTAAGATGTACAATCGCACGACGCATGGCAGCTGGTGGTCCGCTACTCGTAGCTCTGCGACGAATGCTAACCGCCTGAACACGCATACGTCTAGCGTCTCCCCGCAGGCCAGCTACGCTCGCGGCCGCGGGTTCGCTCTGCGCTGTGGCGCTTATATTATTCTATAGTAGTGTTAAGAATCTAATTTGTAGGTAAGTTAAGTAGAACGTGCCTTTAGTATTAGCTTTTCGAAGACCGTAAAGACTTGGCCGCGCGGCCTGGAGCGCTAGGTCGAGAAAAGACTAATATAAAGGCACGTTCTGTGTAGCATAGTATGTACGGCCCAGCCCGCAAGGTTCACCAGGGAACTACCTATGGTTCCTAATCTTCCTCAATACCCTATAAACCCAATATTTCCACTTCTTCACTGGCCGATCCCACGTCCCCGCATAATCCACCTGCGATCCCCCGAAGCTCTTCTTATACTGCGAGAAATGATACCACGGGTGCTTCGGATCTTCCGACGTCGAGATCCCCCAAAAGTCAAATTCTTTCATCCCTTCATCCTTCGCATCCAAAATCGCCTGCACCGTCAGCACCGTCCCCGCCGTTAACTTCCGGTATTTATCGTCCGAAGCCGTATGCGCATACGACCTCACCCCGTCATGCTCATGCACTAATAGCGTCGCAATCGGCACCTGCTTGCCATCCTCCGTCACCTCTGCCACGTACAGCGTCGCAAACCCCGCTTTCATTTGATTCTTCAAATGCTCATACGACTGCGGTTTAAAGCCATTTTTCTCCCCCAAATCCCCCAAAAGCCGCGAAAGAATCGCCACTTCCTCCGGATTCTTCGTTCGCCGAATCTTCACCCCACTGCGTTCTGCTTTTTTCCAGTAACGCGTCCGCGTCCCCGACATCCCCGCCAGTAATTCCTCTCGCGTCTGCCCTTCAAAATCAAGCACCCAAGTGTGCGCCGGATCCAAATCATGCGACTTCACACACCCTAATTCCTTCATTTCGTCAATACTTATAACATCATCTCCTCTGTCATCAAACTCAGTCTTGTCAACTAGCCTCAGCATCGGTTCAATCCGCACGAAGAAGCAGCCTTGCTCCTTTGCCAGCGTCACCAGGGAATCAAGCGCCGCCGGTAGCTCAGCAGCACCCGCCACCGGCCCATACGGACAGTAAAGATAATTCCCAATCGGCCGTTTATAAAGCACCGCTAAGTAATGCCATCCCTCGCCTTCCCGCCAAAACGTCTCACGGCCTTCCATTTCTTCATAACGCTGCCATTCTTTCGACTGACAAAAACGCCCCATTCCACTCTTTTTCATACTCATATTATAGCATAAAAAAGGCTCTGCATACTGCGCAGAGCCCTATCAAAACACTGTCTCCCGACTTTATCTATATGTGCGCCCCGCCGCACTAATCCTGCCGTTTTGTCGTCGTTGTTGTTACTGTATGTTTTCCGTGATATATCATATATCTGTCAATCCTGCCATGACCTGTGCATCTGCCACTCATTTCCTTTTAGGGAGGTAATCATATGCTTTTCCGGGAGACTGTGTGTTTGATCGTTATGTATAATGTACTTGCTTGGGCTCAGGCCCGCGGCTAAGAAACCTTAGCCGCCAGCGTTCGCCCCAAATGGACAAAAACAGAAATCTGTAGCCACCATTGAGTTGCAGCGCTCAATAGTTCTCTTATTCTATCTCGTCCGCCCCATAAAGTCAAGCATTAACGTTTTCACAGCAACAAGCGCAGCAACAAGCACCACCATAAACCCCTAAAACCACAGCAAAGCCCCGAGAAAACTCCCGGGGCCAAATGTCGTCGCGCTCGAGCCGCGACGCTCTTAAGGTTTCAGTGCGCATGGATTTCCATGCTATGATCGTTGACAATTATTCCCAACCCCATCGCGACCCATAGTTTGATGGCCACTCACCACTGTAATCCGTCAGGATCAGTACGTTTTGAGCGGGGGTGATCTAGCCTTAGGTGATCTTTCATGAAGCCACTGTCTATGTCTATATCCTCGCAAAATTTGCGCAGATATCTCGCTAAATCTATCGTCAACAATCCACTCGAAAGGTCTTTGCCGCCACCGCGGCCATTCGTCTTCGCCTAAGACGATTACTACTGTGATCAGTATCACAAAGATCCATAAAATCACAGCAGCCAAGCAGATTGCCTCTTTTTCCATTCCAACCCCCCTTGGAAAACGCCGAGCATCTCACTGCCGCACCATCAAGTCTATCGCGAGCAGTACGGCAGTGACTATCGACACACGGCTTTTATTCAATTTTTATCGTAGTGCTTTCTTTTGCGGCATACTGTGCTGCCTCTTATTCGTAGTGGGCCTTCTCCCACCTGAAATCTCATCAACTGCGCTACATTTCAATCATCTAGATGCCAATCGGCATCACCGGGCTGTCACGGTTCGTACGCACCATGCAACCCACTATAGGATCCTCTTTCCTACGTATCTGTCGCAAACGCGATCACTCTCCTTTCAAGCACATTTCATCGAGCAACAAAGAACGTCAGCTCCACCTCTGTTATATCGGCAATGCTGACTCTTCTATTATACTACCCCCCCCCCCCCAGAAGTCAAGAGTATTCCTTCGCCTTAATGAATTTCCACTCTTGGCATGATGTCAAGGCTATACGGATCGGTCGGTTCCACCCCTGATGTTATCTCAAAATACGCCGCCGCCCCCACCATCAATGCATTATCCCCCGAAAGTTTCACATCCGGGAAAAATACCTCTATCTCACAAGGTTTTTGCGGAATAAGACCATCAGAAGAAATAGTATTTGTGGAGGACACCGTACTAGAATCCTGATCAAGTAGAAGTTTCGTGATGTCACTCGAAGACCGTGAAGACTCGGCCGCGCGGCCCGGAGCGCTAGGTCGAGAGTGACATTGCAAAGCCCCTACTTGAGGAGTATTTTGAGAGCGACACCCTTGCTGACGACAAACCAATTTGTCACTCAAGCTCATTTTAAGCCTTCTAACAGCCTCATTCCGCAAGACCTTATTCGCACTCACCCCTCCCGCCAGAACCACCGTCTTGGCCTCAGAATGAGCCCTCAGGGCCATTTCTAGCTTGTCGAGTAGTATATCCACCGCCGTCTTTTGGAACGAAGCCGCAAAATCCGCCCTCTGCTGCTCGGAAAGTTTATTAGCAAGCTCATACGAAGGTGTCGAAATTGGCAGCCCTAGTTCGGCCTGTACAGCCCTCAGAACAGCCGTTTTCAGCCCCGAGAACGAAAAATCCAATCCTTCCACCTGCGGATGCGGCAACTTATACTTCAAAGAATCACCATTTTCTGCACATTTTGCCACACTCGGCCCGCCGGGGTAGGGCAGTCCCAATATCTTCGCCACTTTGTCAAAGCATTCCCCCACCGCATCATCTCGCGTCGTCCCAATAATCTCAAACTGATTATGCGCCGGCATGTAAATAATCTGCGTATGCCCACCACTCACCACCAGCGCAATAAGGGGAAACTGCGGCACATCATTTGAAGAACTATTCTCATGTAAATAGGTTAATAGCGAAATGGAAGGTAATGTCTTGCTACGAGGTATTACATTAGGCTGGCGCGGGTCAAGACCACGACCCTCCGCAGGAGGGGTTCGGTCTTGAGAGCGACACCCATACCGAGTAGAAAGAGCATTGCCTTCCGTTTCGCTCCCTAGCCAATTCGCATAAATATGACTCTTCAAATGATGCACCGCATATAGTGGCTTCTGCCACAATATCGCCAACATCCTTGCCGTCAGCGTCCCAATCAGTAACGACCCCAATAGCCCCGGCGCATAAGTCACCGCAATCGCGTCAATCTCCTCTTTTGTCACCCCTGCGTCATCTAGCGCCTTCTTCACCACCGGCAAAATCGCCTCTAGATGCGACCTCGCCGCCACCTCTGGTATCACTCCACCATATTCCTTAAAAATATCAATCTGCGACACCACCACATTGCTCAAAATCTCCACCCCATCTTTCACCACAGCCGCCGCCGTCTCATCGCACGACGATTCTATCCCGAGAATCAACATAATATCCCTATTATACCATAATTCATCATCTACGTCACCACTTGCTTCTTTCGCCAAATTCCATTATACTAAAATAAATTATCTATTATCTAAGGAGTTTTCTTATGCAAGAAACCAAACCAACCACTATCAAATCTTCTATCGCCGCCGGCTTGCTCGGTATTTTCCTCGGCCAATTCGGCGCTCACGACTGGTACCTCGGTAACAAAAAGAACGGCCTCATCCACGTCATTCTATTCGCCGGCAGCTTCGTCGTGATTCTACTCTCCTCTGTCGTCGCCGCTATCGCCACTTTAAGCGGTATTGGCTTCCTTACTGCCGTCTTTGGTTTCTTTGCCGCTATCGCCTACCTTGTTCTAATGGGCAATGGTATTTGGGGCCTCGTTGAAGGCATCATCCTCCTTGTTCAGGGCGATGCTGGTCTCGCTGCCAAAGGTTACGCCGTTGCCACTGTTGCCGCTCCGGTCGCACCAGCAGCCCCAACCACTCCAGCCGAAAAACCAGCTGAAGAACCTGCCAAAAAGACCACTTCCGCCAAGAAACCAGCTGCCAAATCCAGCAAATAATTTATCCCATCAAAATATCCCCTCGCTTGAGGGGATATTTTTTGCTACTGAGCTTGATTCAGGCCGATGTTGAGTGATTACCTTTAGGGGATTTAAGGGTTGTTAGCTCGCTAATGAGATTTAGACCAGATTTGTTTGTTGTAAAACTCACAACTAGTTTCAGCTTGTTGTAGGTTTTACAACAAACAAGTCCGCGAGCTAACAATCCTTAAATCCCCATGTAAGAATAATCACTCAAACACTAAATCTGCATCCGTCGGCACCATCTCAATAAATTCTTTCACCTTCTCACCCACTTCATCCGCCGCACAGACAAATTTCCCATTCGCTCCCGCCTCAGTAATCTTATCAACTCCCGGCAGTTGTTCCACCATCTCCCGATTAATAATCTTCGGAATATTATAATTCACCAGCACCTGTTTTGAACCCGGCTCAAACGCCTCCGCCTGCACCACGAGAGCATGCCCACGATCCCGCACCATCATAATCGCTCTCTCGTCCACCGACACTATATCAATCGGTCCCGCGTTAATCTCCTCTGGTATCGCCTCAAAAATCTGCCGCCCAATCCCACTCTCCTCGCCCCTCAGCACTATCTCCTCATATCCACCCTCGCGCTTCTTCGCCAGCGCCGGCACTTTTTGCAAAATCTCCTCACTGTTCATAATCGCACTATGACACGCATGCAACAACTCGTTCACCGACTGCGCCTGACCAAGTACCTCACCCGAATCATTTATCCCATAACCAAAACACTGCTTCTTTACTTCTTCTACAAATTCCTTGCGCATCCTAGTAATATTTTGCTCATAAAGCCCCTTCACCGCCGCCCCGTCATACTTACCAATCGCAAAATCCTGCTCTCCCCCACGGAAAAATTTCTCAATCGTCTCCGGAGACGTCAGCCGAAAATCCTCATTGATTTTCTGGAATCGCCACTCCATATCCTTATACCCCTTGAAAACTTTATCGGCATAATCAACCCGCGATTCTTCACTATACATATCCGTCTCTTCCGGCGCCAATCGCATCATCTCGTTTTTTATTGCCATATCCAGCCGGAAAAAATCTTTCAGCGCCGCCAAAGTTCCGTTTGGCTCTTTCTCATAGGTACCCCCCCCCATTTCACTTTCCGGTGGACGATCGCCAGCAAATTCCACCTCTTTCAAATCATCCCAGCTCGCCGCCTGTTCAGCATTCACTGCCTCTTCAACCCATCCCGTAGCGCGCTCAACGTCCGCCGCCTCTGCTTCCGTAGCTCGTTCAGCCGTCTCCTTACGCCGAAACACCCCAATCCGGTCCAAGAATTTTGCCACTACGCCTTGCCTTTCATCTCACCAAGAATTTTCTCCGCCACCTTAATGTCTTCAAATTCATGTGGCCCGTCCCCACGCAAAATTGTCTTCTCGTGCCCCTTACCCAGAATCAACACCAGATCACCTTTTTGTGCCAGCTCAAGCGCTTTACGAATCGCCTTCTCCCGGTCCAGCTCAATCAGCAAATTTTCCCCGCGCACCTTACCCGCCTTTTCCGCCCCCTTCGCAAACATCTCCGCAATCTCCGCCGGATTCTCATCGCGCGAATCGTCCTCTGTAATAATCACAATATCGCTATTTTTCCCCAAAATCTCCCCCCGTGGCTCCCTGGTGCTATGGTCTCTCCGCCCCGCGCCCCCGTGCACGCTAATCACCTTGCCCTTCACTTCTCCGAGCGATTCAAAGACTTTCAGGAGTGCATCCGGCTGATGCGCATAGTCCACAATCACCGTAAAATCCTGCCCACATTTCACATCTGTCATCCGCCCCTCCACATTATCCAACGCATGAATTCCCCGCACAATTTCCGCATTGCCCAGCCCCACTCGTTGCCCCACCGCCACTGCCGCCAGGGAATTATAAACGTTGAATTTTCCCGGCACCTGCGTTTCAATCTTTATATCACCACATGAATATTTTACTCCGGTAGCCAAAAGCTCCACATCTGTCGCTCGCAAATTTCCTTGCCGAATTCCGTAAGTTTTTATGTCACCATGTGCATATTTTTTCACAGTTTCTTCAAAATACTCTGCACTCGGATCATCTGCGTTTATTGTCCCAAACTTCGCCTTTTTAAATAGTTTCAGCTTCGCTCTCCGATAATTCTCAAAGGTCTTATGGTAGTCCAAATGCTCCGGCGTCAAATTCGTAAACACCGCCATCTCGATCGGCACCCCGAGAATCCGCGACTGACTCAGCGCATGCGACGTCGTTTCTAGCACCAAATACTCCGCCCCCATCTCCTGAATTTTGCGCATCCGCTCGTTCAAAATCCCCACACTCTCCGTCGTCATATGCTCAATTTGCGGCTCAATTTTCTCCACCCCCCAACCAATCGTCGTCATCACACCTGTTCGATGTCCCGCCTCATTCAGCATCTTCCAAATGAAAAAACACGTCGAAGTCTTGCCGTTCGTCCCCGTCACCGCAATCACCTTCATCTTCTTTGCCGGCCAGCCATTCTTCATCCCCGCCCTTAGCGCCTGCAAAAAATGCCACGGCTTCACCAGGGAATTATACCCCGGCATTTTCTCCACTTTGCTCTTTAAACTCATAACCCAATTATATCATGCCACCAGCTTCGCCGTCCCCGATTCCTTCGCCAGTGCTTTATCAAACGTCCACAGCGGCTCCGCTTTGTCCGCCGCCGCTTCTATGGCAAGATAACAATCCGTAAATGACAATTTCGGGTGATGTAAATACTCCCAAAACAGCTCAATATCCATCAGCTCGCCCGCTTTTATATTCGGTCTTGAAACAATCCTCACAAGCGCTGCCACAATCGACTCCCTATCCACCTTCATCCGAGTCAAAACAAATACTAATTCTGACAGCATCGCATCAGAAACCTTATATATCACGTCTTCTCGCTCCAGTAGATCCATCGCTAACTCAGCCTGCTCTGGAATATCTTGGAACAAAACCCTTAGCAAAATATTTGTATCTAGCGATTCAATTCTCTTTGAAACCATACTCTCGCTCCATTTCTGCAATGTTTTCCGGCAAATTATCAAAGTATTCATGATACTGATTCAGAGTCCATCCAGCCGTTTTCTTAATCATTTCGTTCGTCTCTTTAGACAAGCCCTTACGCCACTCCGCCATCTCTTCACGTAGTCCAACCCGCTTATGTATCATAAAACCCTCTGTGCGCGGAGTCAGGATCAAAGCATCCCCAGGATGCAAATCCAATTCCTCACGTAGTTCCTTCGGGAGCGTGAACTGCCCATTTGCCGACATCGTCAGCGTATAAATCTTTTTTCGCTTCACCGGCGCCCCAGTTGCCACTCGCACCATTGGCATCTGATCTACCGTAGCCACAGGCATTTTCTTCATAGCCACCGTCCTTTGAAATCCTTAACCATATTTTGAATATTAAAATCAAATTTTGAAAATATATTCATAATTCAAATATACCAAACATTTCTCAAATTTACAACCCTAAATCTTAAGAACCACAGAAAAACGCCCGATTGGGCGTTTTCCAAAATTTAAACCTTAGTTTTACTTCTCAGTCTCAATAGGTCCATAAGTGGCAAAATCATTCTCACTCAAGATATAGCGCCGCCCCTCCGCCAAATCATCCGGCCGATCGGGATCATACGGAGCGCAAAAGTAACAGCTAGCATCGCCCTCCTGAGCACCACCCCAAGGAGCTTCAATTTCCACCTTGTTACCAGTTTCATTCTTAATAATCCGAGCCATCCCCGCCGCCCGATAAACACCTGGTACGTCCGTAGCCTTATAACGCTTCTTAAAAGTTTCATCCGGAATTGCATAATTATTTGCACGGTCACCTTCTTGCTGTTGAGGGTTAGTAGCAATCCACTCACCTACCGCCACTGGACGAGTATCCTCCAGCTCCGCTACCCGCTCGCCATCACGCTCACGCATCACATATGTATCAATTACATATTGCTCACCATCCAAACGGATGTCTTTATCAGCATATGCTCCAGATTCCAACCCCTCTTGGGTAATTTGCACAGCCTCAATTTTTGCTTTCTTCGCATAAATTGGCGCCTCTGCAAATCGCGCCGTATATTCGCTCGAATCTAGGTCAACCTTTTCCGGTTCCTGCAAAATCTCCCAACCAGTGTTTTGTTCTTCCTGTTCATTATTAAGATTTAGTGTTTCTGACATTTTTATTTCTCCATCTCTGTATCGCCCCAAGAAACGATTTTTAGTTTTTTGTCTTACACTACACTCATCTCTATCCTAGCACACACCGCTCAAAATGTCAATGCTTATCTTGTATTTGTCATTTTTTAGCACTTAACCATTGACAGTGCCAAAAACCTGCGCTATCATAGGGGTATAAAGGAGTTATTTATGAAGCTAAAACCTCTCTCAGATCGGGTCGTAGCCAAAAAAGACCAACCCGAAACCACCACTAAATCCGGTATTCTACTGGGCGAAGCCAAGGAAGCTCCCGCCTACGCCGTCGTCGAATCCGTCGGCCCCGATGTCAAATCCATCAAGCCCGGCGACAAAATCGTTTATAAAAACTATTCCACCACCGACGTCAAGCTCGACGACACCGATTATATCATCGTCAAGGAAGAAGACGTCCTCGCAACTCTATAACCATTAAATAAGGGATCTAATATGGCAAAGAAAATCTTTTATGCCGACCAGGCTCGTGACAAAGTCCTCTCCGGCGCAAAACAACTCTACGACGCTGTCAAAGTTACTTTCGGCCCCAAAGGCCAAAACGTCGTCATTGAGAAATCCTACGGCGCCCCCACTATCACTCATGACGGCGTCACCGTCGCTGAAGCCGTCGACCTCGGCTCCACCGAAGAAAACCTCGGCGAGCAAATCGGCGCCAAACTCATCAAATCCGCCGCTCAGAAACTCAACAAAGTCGCTGGCGATGGTACCACCACTGTCACCGTCCTCACTTATAATATCCTTGCCGAAGCCAACAAGCTCATCGCCGCTGGCGTCAATCCTATGGAACTTCGCAAGGGAATCGAAGATGCCGGCGCCGAAATCATCAAAGCCATTGAAAAATCCGCCGAGAAAATTGAAGGTGACGACCAAAAAGTCGCCGAAGTCGCTTCTATTTCCGCCGGCGATCAAGAAATCGGTAAGCTTATCGCTGATGTCATCAGCAAAATCGGCAAAGACGGCGTCGTTACCGTCGAACAAGGCCAAGGCCTCGAAATGCAGCAAGAAATCGTCGAAGGCTTTACCTATGACAAAGGTTTCTCCTCGCCGTTCTTTATTACTGATACCAACCGCCAAGAAGCCGTGTTTGATAAACCACTTCTCCTTGTCACCGACAAAAAGATTTCTAGCGCCAGCGAGCTCATCCCACTCCTTGAGCAATGTGCCCAGGCCGGCAAGAAGGATCTCGTTATCATCGCCGAAGAGGTCGAAGGCGAAGCCCTTTCGGTCCTCGTTCTCAACAAGCTCAAGGGTGTCTTTAATACTCTCGTTCTCAAAGCTCCGTCCTTCGGTGATCGCCGCAAAGAAATCATGGAAGACATTGCCATTTTGACCGATGCCACCGTCGTTTCCACTGATAAGGGCATGAAGCTCGAAGAAGTCGGTCTCGAAGTGCTTGGCTCCTGCGGTAAAGTTATCGCCACTAAAGATGAGACCACTATCATCAAGGGCGCCGGCGATAAGAAAGCCGTTGCTAGCCGCATTGAGCTAATCAGAAGCCAAGCCACTCTCGCCAAATCCGATTACGAACGCGAAGAGCTCGAAAAGCGCGCCGCCGCTCTCCTCGGCAAAGTCGCCGTCATCAAAGTTGGTGGCGCCAGTGAAACCGAAATCGACGAGAAGAAGTTCCGTGTCGACGACGCTGTCGCTGCCACCAAAGCCGCCCTCGCTGAAGGTATCGTCACCGGTGGTGGTGTCACTCTTGTCAACCTCGCCGCTAGCCTCAAGGCTGATAGCGATGGCGCCAAAATCGTCAAACGCGCCCTCGAAGCCCCATTCGTTCACATCATGGAAAATGCCGGCCTCAACTCTCAGGCTCTCCTCGCTGAAGTCGAGAAAGCAAAGCCTGGCCTTGGTATCAATGTCATGACCCCAGAAAAAGGCCTTGTCGACCTCAAGAAAGCCGGTGTCATTGACCCTGCCAAGGTCACCAAGGAAGCCGTCCAAATGGCCACCTCTATCGCCGCCACCGCCATCACCATGGGCGCCCTCATCGTCGACATCCCCGAGAAGCAACCTGCCGCTCCCGGCGCCGACATGGGCGGTATGTACTAGACCAAATTCCATTTCCCAAAACGTTCAAAAACGCGTTTTTGGGAAATAAAGCCCACAAAAAAGTCCCCCCCATGGGGACTTTTTTACTATGCCTACGGCTTCACCGTATCATCTTGCCAAGTCGTGGTATTCCAGCACTTATCCCCAATAAACGCTCGCTTCAAATCATCCGTATTGTACGCCGAGCATTCAATTTCAGCCTGTGTCGCTTGGAAGAACTTCCATTCACTTTCTGGACTCACTCGATAGAAAAGCCCTGCTGCATTGGATACGCCCGCTGTCAGACGCTGATACCGTTCATAGCCACTATCTTTAATATTCCCCGCATCGACCCTAATAATCAACGGATAATCGCCCTCTTTCTGTTTATAAGCCTCCGCCAGTTCATTCTTCAGATCCCAATTATCGGTACTGTACCAGTTCACCGAGCTGCACACAGCCCGGAACGCTAATCCCGGACCTTCTACTCCGCATATAATTCCTGCCTCCTCATTGAGATATTGGTCGCCCCATATCGGACGCGAAAGATACTCCATAAAACCATTACGTTTCAGCTCTTCAATCAGAGCATCACGCACTTCACCATTCAAAATTTTTTCTTCACGACCGTTATAATTTCCAAAGCCGCCATCCACATCTATGACAAACTGCAATCCGTACGACAAAGTCATCTCCGTGGTCGTTTTCAAACCTTCCGGGCGATACCACGGATACAGCTCATTGTATACTCGCACTAAACTCGGATGCCAATCAGAGCCATCGTAGATCATATTGTTCGCTACCTTAAAAAGCTTTTCTGCCATTTCCCGCACCATCACATCATCATCAGAATTCCCAACTGGCACTTTTATCACCTTAACCGTCTCGCCAGTAGCCTCGTCTTTCACCTCTGCAATTCCAGATCCCTCAGTGTTCTCGACTACCTTACCAAGCTTCTCCTCAAACGATTCCTCACCCGGGTTAGCAAGCACAACATAACAGCTCAAAAATCCGATTAGACCTCCTAAAAGTACAATACCAAACGCACCTATTACCAATTTGCGAGACACTTTCTTTGTCTTCGTCATACTTGGCGCCAACACCTGTTCTGCCCCCGCCACAGCATTTGTACTCTTCGGCGCCCCTTCAACAATGTTTGAAGTATTTTCTGGCATAATTCTACCTCACTTTATTTTTACAAAAAATGCGACTATCTGCTAGTCGCTAAACTAAACAATTCTCTTAGACAAGAAATTGCGCAAATAGCCGCATTCCTCTTCTTGCCTAAAAATTCTGTCTAGTTTAGCACTTCCATTATACCGTATAAATCACAAAAATGCAAGTTTTTCCCACGAATTTGTACCAAAAAATGCAAGTTTTTCCCACCAAAAACCTCCCCATTCGGGGAGGAATTTTGTTTCATAACTCGTTAGAGCGACATCTCATCAATACTATTAATCAAGTAAAGAAGTGAATCCGCGCGGACCTTATCATCACGAATCTGACGTGCTGCTTCATAAGCCGGTGCAATCACCGCCTTGTCACGCATCGAAGTCAACATCTCCTGATAAAGCAAGAAACGCTTCTCTGGCTCAACTTCCACACGATCCATGATTGGGAATAGCTCTTTAAGAGCAGCTTCCTTCACTTTCGAGATATCAGACGAACCACCATAGCTCATACCACCACGGCCATAACCACCCATCGATGGCATGCTCGGCATCTGCGGCATCGCTGGCTGTGCAGGTTGCACTGGCTTCGGTGCTGGCTGTGCAGCAGGCGGCATCATTGCAACCGGAGGCTGACCAGCTGGAGCTGGAGCAGCTGGCTTCGCACCACCACTCTTCTGAGTGATCTCGTCGATCGCACGCTGCAGATCATTGTCTTTATTACGGGTTTGGTTCATATTTCCCACCTTTGTATTAAATTAACCTATCGTATGAGTACCATTATATCACACTAATGCTTAAATACGCAAGAACTTTATCAACCTATCCAGCAAGTCCATTTCCACTGGCTCCATCGGCAATCTCGCCCCAAAAGCATCCACGATTTCCTCACCCTGCGCCTCTGGAAAATACACCGTCATCCGCGGCGAAAATCGCTTCCGCGGCGTGAGTACAATCGCAAAATGCCCCTCTTCCTGCAAAATCCCAAATGATTTGAATTCCTCATAATCCCGTAAATTTTCCCCCTCACTAATCCCCCGGTCCGACAGGGAATAATGCAACATTCTTGGTGGTCGCATCACGTAGATAATCAACGCAATAATTGAGAGTATCACCACCGCAAGGAACGTCCACCATTGCAACCAAATCGAAAGCGCTGTCAGCAAAATCCCCACCACCGCGAGCCCCACATACCACCAGCCAGTTTTATCCCGCACAATATATTCTTCTGCTTCCCAGCTAATCGCCGCCGGTGTTTTCTTCGCATTCGCTACCATAAGCCCATTATACCACATTTTACGCAAAACCTATGTTATAATATCCCCATGAATACCCCCCCCCAGTAGCTCTTATTACCGGCAGTAGTCGCGGCATCGGACGTGCTATCGCCACTGAATTTGCCACTCGCGGATACAATCTGGTCATCAACTGCCTCCACTCTCTCGACCAAGCTGTCTCTCTCAAATCTTCTCTTGAGACCAAATACCACGTCCAAGCCCTCGTCGTCCCTGCCGACATCAGCAAAGAAGCCGATGTCGAATTTCTCATCCAGCAAGCCCTCGCCACTTTTGGAAAGATTGACGTCCTTGTCAATAACGCCGGCATTGCCATCGACAAAGAATTCTCCGACCACACCGTCAAAGATTGGGAAAACACCCTCGCCACCAATCTCATCGGTCCATTTCTCACTTGCCGAACCATTGGTCGCCTCATGCGTGAGCAGGGAAGTGGCAAAATCATCAATATCTCCAGCACTAACGGTATCAACTCTTTCTTCCCAACCAGCGTTGCTTATGATGCCTCCAAAGCTGCCCTCATCAATCTCACCCATAATCTCGCCATCGAATTCACACCAAACGTCAATGTCAACGCCGTCGCCCCCGGCTGGGTCAACACCGAGATGAATCAAGATCTCCCCGCCGACCTCATCGCCGAGGAAACCGCCAAAATCTACAAAGGTCGCTTCGCTGAACCCTCAGAAATCGCCAAAGTCGTCGCCTTCCTCGCAAGCCCCGACGCCAACTTCATCAACGACGAAGTCATCAAAGTCGACGGCGGCTACAACAATTAAACTTGACCCCTCCCCCAGTTTCATGCTAGTATCAAAATTAAGAGGAGGGGAGTTCTTTCAGAAAGGAGTGATTAAAATGTGTTTGGCACTTTGCAGCATTGTGGCAATAGCCCTTTTTATCACATTTACATTTTCCATAGTAATGTTATGTATGGCAAAATGGTCTCTTTTTGTGATTGGACTATCGTTATTCATAGGTATCCTCGTACTGGCATACGTCGTGGCATTCATCTATTGGCTTATCGACCAGAAAATCTCCCGCAAAAAAGATCGCACAAAGGGAATCAACATCAAAGAACCAACCCCGAGAGAAGCGCTGAGCGACGCCTTTGTTATGGCATGTGCAATCTTATGTATGATCATCGCATATCTTATTCCTGGCTCAATATACTGGCTCGCGAGCAGTGTTTTCGATTGGCTGCATGGAAAAATCAAAAATCGGTTCGTATCGCCCACAACACGATAACAATTTCACCTCCCCTCCCTCCCGCTCTAGCGGGTTTTTCATACCTCAATCCCCAACTACAACCGTATTAATGTTCAGTCCGGAACTCATCTCCTCAGAGGTGAGAGCAAGCAACAAAGTTGCTTGCTGGACATAAAACTTTGTTTTATGTCCTCCGGACTGGTTGATCTTTGGCCTCTCCAGTTCCTGCGTATCGGCTATTATAACCGTTCCTACGGCTATCTCAATGATCTTACTACGTACGGCCACTGGTGGTCTAACACAGCCAGTTTGGCTACTAACGGACGCCGTCTATATACCAGGACCGGCAATGTCAACGCTCAGCGCAGCGATTTTAGGGGCAACGGTCTTGCTCTGCGCGGGGTAGCACCAACGCGCGCTTTTTCAAAGAGAGCGCGTTAAGATTAAGCTCCCCACCCCGTTATCAAAGATTTTTTAACGCGCTAAAAATTAAAAAGCGCGCGTTAGCAAGCGACGCAGCGCAGAGCGAACCCGCGGCCGCGAGCGTAGCTGGCCTGCGGGGAGACGCTAGACGTATGCGTGTTCAGGCGGTTAGCATTCGTCGCAGAGCTACGAGTAGCGGACCACCAGCTGCCATGCGTCGTGCGATTGTACATCTTACCGTCGGAGTAATAGTACTCGCCGGTACGCAGGAAATTGAGGGGGAAGTTAGTACTAGTTCAGTTCGAAAAAGCCTCAATAGTTCGAAAGGACTTGATTTTGCGAGAAATCTTTTCGAACTATTGTTTTGGCAACGAAAAAATCGTCGGTTTCTCTGTTAAAGAGCCTTTTGCGAGCCTTCTTAACGTGAAAACTGACGATGTAGTTTCTCTTGGCGGAGGGTGGGAGATTCGAACTCCCGCTCCAGGTCTCCCCAGACTAACGATTTAGCAAACCGTCCCCTTCAGCCACTTGGGTAACCCTCCTTGACTTTCTCATTATAGCACATTTCTCCCTAAAACACCTAATTTTTACCTCTTTTAGGGTTTTGTGGTATAATTGTATCTATGAAGAAGTCTATCAAATTCGTTATTGCAATCATCACCGCCATTGCCACCGCCCTCGTTCCGTGCGCTGGCCAGGTCATGGCCCTCAGCATCCAGGAAGGCGCCGAGGCTGCTCGTGCCGACGGCATGCCTGCCGAACTCGTCGGAGACGGTGGTGTCATCAATCAGTTCACCAATATCATCCTCTACGTCGTCGGCTTCATCTCTGTTGTGATGCTGATCTGGGGCGGCGTCCGCTATATCATTTCCGGCGGCGACAGCAAAAAAATCACCGACGCCAAAAACACCATCCTCTATGCCATTCTCGGTCTCGTTATCGTCTTCTTCGCCTATGCCATCGTCAATTTCGTCCTCAACGCCATCGGCGCTCAGACCACTCAGGAGACTACCGAGGAAACTTCACTTCTTCTCACTCAGCTCCTCGCTTAATCCCTCTCATAAAGAAAACGGGCATCCCTAAAACGGATGCCCTATTTTTGTTAGTTCTTCGCGCATCTGCACGCGCGCCATCAAGAGATGAGAAATTATCAAAGTTCCCACCACAGCAGCAACCGCCACACGCGCCACCACGCTCCATACCGACAGCCTCATCAGCATCAGCGCCACCAGCACCGTCGCCAGTATCAGCGAGCTCGCCCGGCAAACCTTCAGCTCCTGCTTCTTAGTCTGCGCTTCCAGCTGCATCGCCTGACTCTGCGTCATGTGGTGCCGGATCTCAGCCAGCCAATTCAAAGCCTGCCAGTTCCAGGTCGCTTGCACGATATCCCTCAGCATCGTCATATAAATCAGCCCAATCGCCGCCACCGTCACGACGCCAAACGAAATCCCTCTGTACCGTATCAGTGCCATCATAGCCACCACATACAGTACAAACGCCATCGGCACCGCCAGCTCAAAATATCTCGCCAGCCACTCAGTCTTCCTTTGCCACTTTTTAATTTCCATCTTCATACCCCCTTAAATGGTCAAATTATTAGGTTCCAGCCCTTCTCGGGCTCATTTTTGGTCTTTTCAGACCCTATTCTTTCATTATATCAAACTTTCCCACTTTTGTCAATACCAACCTCTATCACCGCCCCCATCACCTTTTTCGCCCCTGCCTCTCGCATCACCTGTTCCGCCACTTTCATCGACGCCCCCGTCGTCCACACATCATCTAGTAGCAAATAATATTTCCCACTATCCACCTTTCGCGAAACTTCGTACGCCCTCTTTGCCTGTTCCTGCCGTTCTTTCGCCTTCGCCCCCACCTGCACCGTATCCGCTGCCCTTCCTAGCACTCGCTCGCATTTCCACCCCCGCTTTTTCGCCAATTTCCGCGCCAAAATCAACGTATGATCCAGCCCCCGCTTTCGCACGTGCTTCCCAATCGTCGGCAAGGGAACCACCACCACTTCCGCCCCCTCCGGCAGCACCTTGGAAAGATCCGGAATTGCCTCATCCAACATCTCCGCCAGCACCTCGCCCACCGCCCGCACTGACTCATATTTGAACTCCGACACCAATTTCTTCAGCACACCCTCTCGCCATCCCACCGCAAAAAGTCCCAGCATCTCCGTCTCACAATTTGGGCATTTCACCAACTTTCCGCCATTTTCATAACTTTGTGCAACTATCATACGACAAAGCGGGCAAATCGCCTTTTGCCGTTCTTTGTTGTAAATTTTACAACGCTCACAAAGTACTGCTCCTGTAAGCCCACAACCCCTACAAGAGTGGGGTGCAACTAGGTCAATTAGCCTCCATTTTGTTGTATTTTTTACAACGAATCTCATAATTACTATTGATTTTACTACAAATAACCTTTATAATAAAGCATAACAATATAACGGAGGTAAATTCAAGCAATGGCACGTACAAATGATGCCGATATGCTGATGGAAGATGATCTAGCAAGTTTCTTCGTCGACGAGACCGAACCGGCTCCTGTCGCCGAACGCAAACCTGCTAGTACCAATGTTGCAGAACCATCAGACCCGGACGCAACTGATGGGTGGGACGAAACCGACGATTTTCCTGGACAGCTCGCTGTAGATGTCTACGAAACCGCCGACAAACTTGTGGTGAAAGCACGCACGGCCGGTATTTCCAAATCCGACCTCAACGTCACCATTTCTGACAACATCTTGACCATCTCAGGCATCCTGAGTGGCGGTGAGGACGAAAATACCACCGCTTGGCACATCCAGGAATGTTACTGGGGCGAATTCTCTCGCACCATTGCCCTGCCTGTTCCGGTCAAGGAAGAAGAAGGTAGCGTCAAGGCCGAATTGAAAGACGGCGTGCTCACTATCATGTTTGAAAAAGAGCAACAAGACGCTCCTGTCAAAATCCAGGTCCAATAATTCTACATTTCAGCACAGAAATCCCCCGCCCGCCTCGGGGGATTTTCAGTACCTCTCCAACCTCAAAATTCCCCGCATCACTACGGGGAATTTCAATAGGCAATAGGGAACTACTGTCCGCCCCCAGTGCCTCCAGTTCCACCAGTGCCCCCCGTCCCACCAGTGCCAGTTCCAGCACCCGGATTAGCGAACACCGAAGACAGCACAAAGTTTACAATCGCAAAGGCTAGTAGTGCAACCATCATGCCTACCACCCCATAGAGTATCGTATTCTTGGCTTTCGCCACTTTCCCCGCATCACCTTGCGAAGTCAAGTATGAAACACCACCAACAATAATCACTACTACCGCCACAATCCCAATCACGCCAAGAATCACGTTGATGATGGTATTGACAGTTTGAAACAAGTTATTCGCCGAATTCTCTGCGGCAATATTGCATCCCGCTAGAGTTGTTGCATTAGGATTCACTGATCCTTCCGGACATGTTATTGCCATTGCGTTGTTCTGGAGTAGCAGCCCACCCAAGCCTGCTACCGCCAGCGCTCCCGCCACCATCAAATGTTTCAATCTCATTTGCTAGACCTCCAATTCGTCACTCTGGTTTAATTGAAAACGCTAGTGAGGACGAAGTTCACGATTGCAAAGGCAAGAATCGCCACAATCAAACCAATCACACCGTAAAGAATGGTGTTGCGAGCACGAGTCACTTTTGCTGCATCACCCTGCGAAGTAATGAATGAAATACCACCCATGATAATCATCACCACTGCCACAAAGCCGACAATACCAAGCACCACGTTGATGATAGTACCAAGCATCGTCATCAAATTGTTGTCTTTACCTTGGATATTGCTGTACTGCGAGCATCCATCCAGCGTATTGGCAGTTTTGCCATCCGGGCAAATCACCGACGCTGACACTGGTGAAGCGGTCGCAATGCACCCCAAACCCAACACAGTCACAAGAGCAGCTGCCGCGTTTAGTATTAATTTTTTCATAGGTTCTCCCATTTATTTATTCTAGATTACTACCCCTATAATACAACACCACGCCAGGTTTGTCTAGTGTTTTTCGTTTACGATTAGCTTGGATTTGGCAGATTAGACGCTACAAAGTTCACAATCGCAAACGCTAGCACCACCACCGCTAACCCCACTAATCCGTACAGAATTACATCCCGCCCTCGCTTTGCCTTGCTCGGATCCCCCTGCGAAGTCAGATATACAAATCCGCCATACACCATCACCCCCACTGCAATTATCCCCGCCGCCGATATCACAATTTGTAGACCAGTATTTGCCACCTCGTCCGCCCGCTTATCTTCATTACACCCCGCTAGTTCTTTCATATCAGCCGTCGCATTGTTGTCCGAACAAATCGTCATGTCATCCGCACTCGCCCCCTCAACCGTCACTGCGCCAGCCCCCACTAGCATCATCACCCCCATCATCGCTATCGTTGCTATTTTTTTCATCAAATCGCTCCTCCCACTGCATTAATTACCGCGCCCGTAATCAGCGCCGCCAAAATCACAATCGCAAGCCCAATAATCGCATAAATCAGCTCTTTTTTCGCCTTCTGAATCCTCCCCGGATCCCCCTGCGAAATCATAAACTCAATCCCGCCTTTAATAATGAAGATCACCGCCACCAGCCCGGCCATCGAATATGCCCAGGCAAAAATATTCCCGACTTTATTCCAGTTATTACCCTGATTCCAGCCAGTTGTTTGATCCAGTCCGATGATCCCACTAATCGTATTCACAACCACCGTCGCCCCCATCGCAATCACCGTCCCGATAATCGCATTCGTCAGCGTCTTCTTACCTCGCTCCGCTTTCCCCGGATCCCCCTGCGACATAATATACTGATAGCCACCATAGACCACAAAGCCCATCGCCATATATCCAATCGCCAAGAACAGATCAAACAAGACGTTTAGCGCAATTTTCCAAACATAAGCCGGTATATCATCCCCACTTACCGGCGGCTTAATCTCGTCGCCCTCGCAAATCCTCACCCCGCCCCCATCGTCATAATACCACGGCCGCATCCCTAAAAAACTATCCGTGCACCCTGCCGCATATGTCGGCGCCGCCTGCAAGCTGCACACTCCTATCATCAAGGCCCCCAAAATCACCAAAAATTTCCGTTTCATACCCCTATTCTAACACCTTTTGCCCGATTTGACGATAACGAATCACCCATTCCTCACAGCCTTTTTGCCAAATCATACTTTTTATGCTTACTACCTCATAAAAAGGTATTGACTTTTTTGCTTATGTGTGCTATTATGGCACTATGCCCCTCTCCCAGAGGTTATACTCTGTCGAGGGTCTTTGAGAAGGTGTTTATGAAAAAAATTATCCTCAAAATTTTGCCTGCATTTTTGCTGATTTTCAGTGTCTTTTTGACGCCTTCAAACGCTTATGCTGAACCCACAATCCCCGCCGAGGAAACTCCCAGTGAAGAAACCGAAGAAAACACCGATGAGGACGAAGGGAACGACGAAGACGAGAAATCTGAAGAAGATGAGGACACCAAGGACGTTTGTGCTGAAAAAACCGGCTCGCTCTCTTGGATTGTCTGCCCTAGCACCGGCCTCATCGCTACCATTACCGACGAACTTTATAACGCCATCGAGGATCTACTCGTAGTTCAGCCTCTCCCTGTTTCTAATGTCATCACACCCAGTAGCGAAACTTCCGATGGCGAAGCCCCCGCCGAGGAAACCCCTAGCGAGGGATCCTCCAGCGACAAGCCCGTCCTCGGCACCACCATGGACACTTCTCCTATCTATCTCGTCTGGCAATATGCCCGCAACATCACCAACGTCGTCTTCATCATCTTCCTTATTATTACTATCTATTCCCAAATCACCGGTGCCGGCATCAATAATTTTGGACTCAAACGCATTCTGCCTCGCCTCATCATCACCGTTATCATGGTCAATCTCAGCTACATCATCTGCGCCCTAGCCGTTGATGTCAGTAATATCATCGGTGGTAGTCTCCGCGATTTCTTCACCGAAGTCGAAACCAACATCATCGCAAAGAGTGCCGATGTCTCAGCCCTCCAGGATATTTCTCTTGATGGTGTTCTTTCCGTTGTCCTCGGTGGCGGCACCATCGGCCTCATCGTCATGGACGCCGTCGGTGGCCCTGGCTATATCTTCTTCATGCTCCTCGTCGTCATCATTGGCGCCGTCATCGCAGTCGCCTCCGGTCTTATCACCATTGCCGCCCGCCAAGCCCTCGTCTCACTTCTCGTCATGATTTCACCTCTCGCTTTTGTCGCCTATCTCTTGCCTAATACCGAAAAATGGTTCACCCAGTGGCGCCAACTTTTCACTCGTATGCTCGTCTTCTATCCGCTCTTTAGCTTCCTCTTTGGCGCTTCACACTTGCTCGGTTTCGCCTTACTCGCTTCTGCCACTTCGCCGGCCGGCATTATCCTTGGTCTCGCCGTCCAAATTTTCCCGCTCTTCTTCTCTTGGAGTCTCATGAAAATGTCCGGCACCGTCCTTGGTAATCTCAACGCCGGTATCCGCAAACTCGCCAAACCTCTCCAAACTGGTGCCGCTGGCTGGGCTCTCAGCCACGCCGAACAGCGTCGTATGAATCATCTTGCTAGTAGCCCCACCACCGGTGCTCATCTCCGTCGTTACCTTGATTCCCGCCAAAAACTCCGCCAACTCGATACTGAGAACTCCACTAAAATTCGCGAGGGTATTGCCACTGAGAGTGCTCTCAACATCCTAGCTTCCCGAATTGGCACTGACGAAAATGGCGATGATCTCTACAGTCGCCATCCCAATCGCTACACTATTAATGCTAAACACGCTGCCAACTTCGAACACCGTGCTAATACTGCCCAAGCCGATCTCAAGAATACCTTGTCTGCCTACGGTCATCATTTCAAGGATGATTTCCGCACTGCCGCCATCAATCAGGAAACTGCCCGTACCGTCGAATCAGCCATGGTTCAGGCCTACCGTGCCAAGAATGAAGCTCAAGCCGATGAAGATATGTTGCTTGATTCTTACCTCGACGCCGTGGCCAAGGGTATGGATTCCTACGATTATCACCGCTTGGTCAAGAATGCCGCTGGTAGTATCGGCGCGAAGGGCGAAGCTTCCATCATGGGCCAGGTCATTGTTGCTAACTCCATGACAGAAAATCGCCGCCGCTCTGAGGCTCGCATCGTCTTCACTAAATTCCCGATCGACAAGAAAGACTTCCGCGCTTTCCTACTTGATATGGGCCATGTCAATGACAACGGTTATGAAACTGACGAGTGGGGCAACGAGCTTGAAGACGAAAACTATCGTCTCAAACCCGGCGCCAAACACCAGCAGTGGCAACATTATATTGGCCGCAGCAAGATTGATGGCCACGAAATCACCAAGGAAGAATACGATCGTCTCACCGACGCCGAGCGTGCCACTTACACTCGTGTTAAGTACATCGACATCAAGAACGCCCTCAACGACAACATCGTTCATCGCGTCTATGATGATGACGCCGGCTACATGAAAGAGCTTCTTACCGACGACATCCTCATTGGCGATCCAATCAACAACCGCTACAACGCCCTCATCGGTTCCGGTGATGAGGTCCATGATCCCGGTATTCTCTACAAATATCACAGCACCATCTCTGCCAATATGAATACCTCCGGGTTTAAGACTCACGATGGTGCCAATACTCCTATGACCAATGCTCAAACCAATATGGGCTATGTTAACTCACCCGCTCATCTCCTCTTGGCCCGCATGCAGAGCTTCAATGTTGCCACCAAACCTGGTCAGTTCTTCCAAAACGACGCTCCAAACATCAATTCACTATTGCGCGGTATTCAAGCTTTTGCCGACGACGAGCTCTTCTCTCAAATCTTCCCAGATGAAGAAATTATGACTTACAAAAATGTCAACGGTTTCCGTCTCAAAGGTTTGAAGCGTGACACCCTCCGCGACAGCAGTGGTAATCCTCTCCTTGATGAGCATAATAATCCTATCATGGGCTGGATCGAAGTCGGTCTCGAGAAAATCGCCGAAATGTTGGACGAAGGCGACGATGAAGAAGTTCTGCAATACCGCAAGAACTATATTCGCCACAACATCATACCCAAGTCCGTCAAAAAGATTATTGGCATGGCTAATCGTAATCTCACTCCAGACGTCCTCAACAGCCAAAAACCAGATGGTCTCAATGCCCTCAAAAAGTTCATCGACGTCGCTACCGATCTCGCCTTCAACAACGAAGATACTTCTCTTGATCCGGACCAACGCCTTGACGACCGCGCTCACCTCCTTGATGCTTCCGATCCAACCGTCCTTAAGCGTAAAGTTAATGATATTATCGAAGAAGCACGCCAACGCTACGGTGATGAAGTGGTACCAAATGTGCCTGCCTCTAAATCTCGCACCACTCTCGGTGGCAACCGCCTGCGCACTCGTGTTAATCAAGTCTCCCAGAGCCAAGACCTCGATGAGGTCAACCGTAGCATCGCCGCTCTCGAAGCTCTTCGCGATGAGCTAGAATCTTACGACGCCACCACTGATTCCGAGAATATTGCCGAAACCATCATGGGCTGGGCCGAATGTCTCAGTCTCTCTCAACTCGCCAAAGAAGCCACTGACCTCTTCGACGAAACTCCTTGCCTCCAGCACCTTACCACCCAACTTCACCAAACCATTAACGACATCACCAACCCCGCCCCTACTTCTCAAGAAGAAATCCTCTACCGTGCTGAGCATCCTATCGAGAACGACCCCAAGGTTATCGGTAATCTTCGTGATGCTATCATCAATCTCATCAACTTGCGTTCCGACTAGCTCACAAAATACACAAGTTTTTTCCATGTGCCATATATAATATATGCTATAATATATTACATATGGCAACATACAAAGTCCCGCAGGACGTTGAGGCGGACGATAAGTTATTGGGCCCATTCACTTTTAGACAGTTCGTCTATCTTATGGTGATTCTTGGCCTTGTTTTAGCCATGGTTGGCCTCTTCCAAATTTTTCCTCTTCTCGCTATCATCCCAGTGCCATTCATTATCTTCTTTGGTATTCTCGCCTTACCCATCAAGAAAGACCAGCCTATGGAGACTTACCTCGCCGCTCTTGTCTCTTTCTATACCAAGCCCAAAAAACGCTATTGGCTCGCCGGTCAAAGCGACTCCACTATTCTCATCACCGCCCCTAAACGCACCGAGCCAGTCCGTGCTCGCAATATCACCGAGGATGAAGCCAGCCACCGCCTCTCTTTCTTAGCTGAGCTAGTCGATTCCGAAGGTCATGCCATCAAAAACGCCAATACCACTATGAAAGACGATTTCTATGCCGAAGCCATGAATACCACCGACATGTTTGAACGCAGCAATAATTTCGGTCCTAGCCGCATCCTCGCTAAGGAAGAAGCCGAGCGTCGCGCTGCCGTCGTCGATCAAATGCGTGAAGCTATCCAAGCTTCCGAAGCCAACAAGCAGGCTTCCACTAACGCCAATCCTATTTATAGCGGTCGCGTTATCCAACCTCGCCAAGGCTTCACCGGTAACACTGGCAGCGATTCCGCCCAACCTGCTCCCGGTCTCGAATCTCCCACCATCGTTCAACCTAATACCAGTCCCCGCAATGGATCTGATGAAGTATTTATATCATTACACTAAGGAGAAGATATGAACCCACAAACTAATCATTTTGCTCAACCTCAACGCCCCGGCCAAGCTCCTCCGCAGACAACTTCTCAACAATTATCCGGTCAGCGTCGCGCTATGCAAGCCGTAAATCCCATGCCCACCAATGTCACTGGTGCCGTTGTTGCCCCTGGTTCCAATCCTCTCCCTACTCCAGAGCCAACTCCTATGGCTCCACCTGCCCCTAGCGCACCCACTATGCCCCCTTCTCCCCAAGCTATCGCTACTCCTCCCGCCCCACAGCCCATTGGTTCTGCCGTCACCGCCCCTGCTCCTAAAGTCATCGAAAATCCCATCTCCACCCAAGCCACTCTCATGATTTCCGAACTTCGCGATGGTATTGTCATCATGAAAGACGGCTCTTTCCGCGCCGTCGTCGCCTGCCAATCCATCAACTTCGACCTCATGTCTCAAACCGAGCGCGAAGGTGTCGAATATAGCTACCAAAACTTCCTCAACTCTCTTAATTTCACTATCCAAATCCTCGCTCGCTCCCAACGCGTCGATATTGGTCCATACATTGATCGCCTTGCCAACATTCGCCGCAATAGCGATAATATGCTCCTCGGCGTCCTTATGGATGACTATATTAACTTCATCGAAACTCTCGCCCAGGAAGCCAATATTATGGACAAATCTTTCTTCATCGTCATTCCATATTATTCCAGCGCCGACGCCGAAAAGTTGGTCACTCAGACCAAAAATCTCTTCCGTGGCTTCAGCAAAAAACCACCCGAAGTCACCCGTATCAACCGTGACACCTATAATAAAGCCATCGACGAGCTTAATAATCGCGTCGAGTCGGTTGTTTCCGGTCTCTTCCAAATCGGTATTCAGTCTGTTCGTCTCAATACCCGCGAACTCAGCGAATTGTTCTACAACTTCAATAACCCTGACACTGCCGTTCGCGAACCCCTCGTTGATTTTAGCCAGCTAGCCACTACTTATGTACGGAAAGGAGAAAAACCCAATGGCCAAGCGTAAAGACAAGAAAGCCAAGCTCACCGCCGCTGAGATTGCCTTGCAATCCCAAGCCGCCGAAGAAGCCGAGATCCAGCAAGCCTTTGCCCAGGGTATCACCACCCTCCGTGACCTCATTTCTCCGAGCTCTATCGAAATCCACGCCTCCTATTTCCGTCTCGGTACCAAATATGGTCGCACTATCTACGTCTATGGTTATCCTCGCACTCTCTATACTGGCTGGATTTCCTCGCTTATCAATATCGATGAAGTGATTGACGTTTCCATGTATATTTACCCAGTCGATACTGCCATCGTTATGAAGAACCTTCGCAAAAAAGTTACCCAGCTCGAGGCCTCCTATAATGTCGACGCCGAGAGAGGTAAAGTTCGTGATCCAGAGCTCGAAGCCGCCATCAATGACGCTGAGGAACTTCGTGATAAACTCCAGGTCGGTGCCGAAAAGTTTTTCCGCTTTGGTCTTTACATTACTCTTTGGGCTGATTCACTTGATGAACTCAATTTCATTCAGCACAAAATCGAGACTCTTCTCGGCCAACAAATGATTTTCAGCAAGGTCGCCACTTCCCAACAAGAGCAGGGAATGAACGCCACTATGCCTCAGTGTACCGACCAACTTCTCATTCGCCGCAATATGGACACCGGTGCTATTTCCACCTGTTTCCCATTCACTTCTGCCGATCTCACCCAGGAAAAAGGCATTCTCTATGGTGTCAATATGCATAATAACGGCCTCGTCATTTTTGACCGCTTCACTTTGGAAAACGCCAATATGGTCGTCTTCGCAAAGTCTGGTGCTGGTAAATCTTTCGCCGTCAAGCTTGAAGCTATTCGCTCCATGATGCTCGGCACCGAAATCCTTATTATCGATCCTGAGAACGAGTACCAAAAACTTTGCGATGCTGTTGGCGGTAGCTATATCCGTCTCAGCCTCAATTCCGACGTTCGCATCAATCCGTTTGATCTACCCAAAGTCGTCGACGCCGAAGACGCCAATGATGCTCTTCGTGCCAATCTTGTCACTTTGCACGGTCTCTTCCGTCTCATGCTCGGCGGTGCTCAAGCTCCCAATGGCCAAGCTGTCTCTGCTTTGACCGCCAACGAAGAAGCTGATCTCGACCAAGCCCTCATCGATACTTATGCCCGCGCTGGCATCACTAGTGACCCCACCACCCATAGCAACACCCCACCCACTATCATCAATCTCTATGATACTCTCCTTCATATGGGCGGCACCGGCCCTGGCCTTGCTCAGCGCCTCCGCAAATATACCAGCGGTACTTTTGCCGGCATTTTCTCCCAGCAGTCCAACGTCGACATCAATAATCCTATGGTTGTCTTCAATATCCGCGACCTCGAGGACGAACTCCGCCCCGTCGCTATGTATATTATTCTTTCCCATATTTGGAACGTAGTTCGCGCCGAACAAAAACGCCGCATGCTCATCGTTGATGAGGCTTGGCAACTCATGAAATATGATGATTCCGCCAACTTCCTCTTCTCCCTTGCCAAGCGCGCCCGCAAATACTACCTTGGTCTTTCCACCATCACCCAAGACGTTGAGGACTTTATGGCCAGCAAAATGGGTCGTGCTATCGTCGCCAACTCTTCTATGCAACTTCTTCTCAAACAGTCTCCTTCTGCCGTTGACGTTTTGTCCGATGTCTTCAAACTCACCGAAGAAGAAAAGAAACGCCTTGCCAACTTCCCAGTCGGCCAAGGTCTCTTCTTCGCCGGTTCCAACCACGTCCACATTCAGATTATTGCTTCCGAAACCGAAGAAACTCTTATCACTACTAAACCTGGCGAGGTCCAGTAATCCATGACCGCCGCTAGCCGCATCGCCGTCGCCACCTCAGCTTTACGCAGGGCTGAGCAAAGTGCAGCTAGTATTAGACCCGCCGATAATCGGTCGGGCGGCTCTCTTTACACCGGTTCCGGCCGTTCCGATAAAGATGACAAAAAAGGCAAAAATAAAAAGAAGCTAAAGAGCCGTATTGCCCTCATTGTCCTTCTAGCTGGGCTCGGTGGTGGCACTATATTCCTAGGCAGTTCTCACTCTCTGCTCGCCCCCGCTCTCCAAACTCTTGTTACTGAAGCCACCGACACCCAGTATGCCTCTGGCTCCATGCGCGCCATTCGCATCCTTAAATATGCCCTCAAAGGTGAAGGTAAATCTTGGGATGGCGGTAAAGCCTATAGTGAAGTCCCAGATAATTTTAAGTCTCGACTTAGCAAGAACAACATTGAAGTTGACGGTCATTCCCTCATTTATACGGACGTCGCCGCCGACGGTACTGCTACCGTTAAAAATATCGACGCCGATGATCTTGTCAACGCCTATAAGACTGACGCTGACTTTCGTGACTCCTATACAACCGCTAGACGCGGACGAGTTGCCTCCTTCTTCGATAAGGCCGCCAACAACGTTTACAGATTCCTTGGTATTACCCGTAATGATTATGTCGACTATAAGCAAACCGGTGACGCTGATGCCGACATGACTAAATACAAAGAAACTCTCTCTAGTCGCTTTGAAGGTGACACTACCTCCACCCGTCGCACCACTATTGAAGAAGAACCTGAATATGACGAAGATGGGAATGAAATCGGCAAAAAACCTGGCGCCAATAGTGAAGAAGCCAGTGGTAGAGTTTCGACAGATACCACTGACGCCACCACTAACGCCCGCTCTATTATCAACTCTCTATCCAGTAAAGTTAGTCAACTCAACGATGTAGTTAATGTTGGCTGTGGTATGCTCGCCATTGGCAGCATGGTTTCTACTCTTATTGCTGTCAACGAAGTTTATCAATCGATCAACTACTTCCTTAATAACAGTGAAAACCCCAGTAAAATGATGGCTGGTTATGGTGATAAATCAGCCATTAATCCTTTCCTCAATTTCATTACTAGTCCTGCCACCACCTCAGTTGAAAATTTTGGCGACGGCCAAGTCGGAGTTGTTGGTGGATCCATTGACCAAGGTGATCTTGAGCTTGGTTTTACTGGTGACAAAGTTACTCTCGATGGTTCATTTGTCGAAGGTAACGCCGCTCAAATGGTTCTTGCCAATGCCCCTGGTTCCTCACTTACTACTGATCTTTTCTCCTTTGAACGTGCTGGGAACTCTATTGCTCGTGTTCTTGGAACCCTAACTGGTGGAGTTACTTCCTATAAGGCTTGTAGTATTGCCAAAATTGGCGCCAACGCCCTATCCATCGCTGTTACCCTTTCTCCAGCTGGCATTGTCGCAATCACTTCCAATATTGTCCTTAGCTGTCTCAAAGGTGTTCTCATCTCCGTCACTGCTTCAGTCCTACTTGGATTCCTTGTGCCAATTCTTGCTGAAAAACTTACCAACCCAGTCACATATCTTGTCGGCGAAGCTGCCAGCGCCCAGTACTTCCGTGGTGCAGCTGTCGCTAACTCCCGCCTTGGTCAATCTGGTAGCGGTCAAGGTGCTCTTTCTAAAGAAGCCGCTACTGCCTATTCACAGCTCAACCAAGAAGTTCTTGCTCTTGATGCCGAGCTCGATCGCAAAAATCATAGTCCTTTTGATATCACCAATCATAATACTTTCCTTGGTAATATCGCCTATCGCTTCCTTCTCCCTTTCACCACTTCCTCATCCATCACTACTAATACATCCAATTTCCTACGCACCACTAGCACCTCCCTTGCATCCATCCTCTCTCCAAACACCTATGCCGCTAGTAGCAGTAGCTACACTTATGGAGCATATTACGGCAAGTGTGAAACTCTAGAATCTATCGATGCAGCCGGTGACATTTTCTGTGCAGAGAAACGTGGCACTGATGTAAATACAATGGACATCACTCCAGATGATGAAGAATATAAAAATATAATCAGTCCAAATCTTGATTGTAATGATGAAGGCGTCTGCACAATCATCCCCAATTCGGACCTTGATTTTTACCAACAAGATTGTGCCGGTCGCACTTCGCCACTTGGCATCGTTGATCAAAATATCCTTAGCCGTCATGTTGCTAGTGACAAAATCCAAATGCTCTCTGAAAAGCTCGGAACTATTCTTCAAGGTTTACCATTAATTGGCGATTTACTAGATGCTCTTGATGGCCTAAAGACTATTATCGATGAAAAAACTCTTATGTGGGCAAACGGTCAAATCTGTGTTAATAGCTCAGAAAACAAATACTGGAATAGCGAAATGAGATATTATGAACGTTATATGGAAGATATGCGCGTTATTAGTCAGATGCACAATGATGACTCTAAGTCCACTAATAGTTCAGAGGAAGAAAATCAAGAAGAAGCCGCCTTCGTCAGCCCAATCCTCGCCAACTACGAACGCTACACCTCAGAAAACCCCATTACTTCGTATGCTGATTATCTCTCCCGCATTTCCGGTCTCACCAAAGACAACGTCGAGACCGTCCTCGCCCTCGTCGACTATTATAATTATACTGAACTCTATAACCCCGACACTCGCGTCGCTCTCGATGAGCACGAACTCACTAGTACTTCCAGCGCCGAACTCGTTGCCAACTTCAAACACGAAGATCTCCGCTTCCTCGACGACTCACCCGTTCAAAATTCCTCTGAGCCAGTCATCGCCGCCAAAGAATACATCATTTATGCCGATCTGCGTAGTCGCAACTACGTCGCTTAGTCGACCACCATCTCCCCATCTCCCACGCTCGTCAAAATCACTTGATTATTCTGAAAATTCTTCACCAAACACTTTTGTCGCGCCTGGTCTAGTTCAGAAAACACATCGTCTAGCAGCACCACCGGCTTTTGCCCCAGTGTCCGCTCTAATAATTCCGCCTCAATAAATTTTAGCGCCAAGACTGACGACCTCACTTCACCCCGACTCGCCGACCCATCCGCTTTCACCTTATTAAAAATAAAATTGTAAGTATCCCGATGCACCCCATAACTTGTGTGCCCAAGCAGGGAATCACGTTCAAAATTCCGATTTAACTTCTCCAAAAAATCACTATCCGTCCGAATTTCACTCTCGTATTGTAGCGCCACCTCATCATTATTCTCCGCAATCGATCGATATGTTTCCGTAAATTTACGATTCACCGCTTCCGTCCATTTTCGTCGTTGTTGCACAAGTTCCGCCCCGTATTTTACCAGCATCACATCCCACGCAAAAGTATCACCAGGTTGCACATCATTAGTCTTCAGAAGCTCATTTCGCTGCTTCAAAGCCTTATTATAGCGCGTAAGCGCCAGCGCATACCCATCACTCAGCTGTCCAAAAAATCGGTCGAAATAATTCCTCCGACTCACCGGACTCGCCCCAATCAAATGTAAATCATCTGGTTCAAATAATATAATCGGGTATTTCGCCTTTTTCGGTAAGCGCCTCTGTTTTTTATCTTCAACTAAAAACTCTTTCTTCTCTCCGTCATAATACGCTACCACTTTCCGCCCATCTTCATATTCTAACTCCACCCGGTAAAACTCCGCCCCCCTCCTTATAATTTCCGCATCCACTGCCCGAAAACTTTTCCCCCTCAGTGCTTCATATATCGCCTCTATCACAGAAGTTTTTCCACAACCATTCTCACCGGTAATTGTCGTGATATTTTTTCGACATACCAGTTCAAAATTTTCGTGGCTCCGAAAACCCACTAGCTTCACCTTTCGGATAATCATCTCACCCCTTCAGCGGCATCACGATATGCACATACCCAGTATCTTGATCACTCTTTAGCACAATCGGATCTAGTTTATTCGAGAATCCCACCTTTACTTTTTTGCCCTCTAACGCATTCAAAGCATCTAATAAGAACCGCGAATTCAAAGTTACCTTACCGTCCGCCTCTATTTTAGCTTCCATTTCCGAATTATTTTCCCCTAATTCATTTGCCACCGCCGCAATCGCAAACGTACCTTTTTCTGCACTAGTCGAGCAGACTATTGATCCACCCACCTCTCGCGCAAACAGCGCCGCTAGTTTCGTCACACGCACTAATTCATCTCGATCCAAATCAACTTTTATCTCACTATCTTTTGGTATCAGTTGCCGATAATCAGGAAACGACCCGTCCACTAATTTTGAAGTTACCTCCACATCATTCAAGCGGAATTTCACCTGCGTCTCATCAAAAATCATTTCCACTTCTTCCACGCCATCATCTAGTAAGCTAAGCACCGTTCTTAGTGACGCCGCCGGCACTACCGCTGCCACTTCCACTCCAACTTTCTCCGCTAATTTCCGCTCCGCCAAGCGATACCCATCCGTCGCCGCCACATAAAGCGTATCATCAGCCGTATTAAAATACACCCCAGTTAGCGCCGGCCTTGCCATATCATTACTCGCCGCCACCATCACCTGTGAAAGCCCCCTCTTAAAATCTTCTACCCCCATTGTAAATTTCACTGTTTTGCTTTCATCCATCCCAGGTAATTCCGGAAAATCATCCGCTAGTGTACCATTTAGCACCGAACTATACCCGTCCGCCTTCACTGTCACTTTTTCATTTTCCGCAGTCAAAGTCACCGTCTTACCTTTCGGTAAATTTGACACAAACTCCGCTATCAGCCGCGCCGGCACCGTCACTACACCATTTTTACTATCAATCACCGATAAATAATCCACCACCGCCATATCTAGATTTGTCGTTGTAAGGGTGACTTTCTTATCATCCACTCTAATCAAAACATTATTCAAAATCGGTAAAGTCGCTCTTCCTCCAGCCACTACCTTACTGACATGGTTTAGTGCTTTTGCTAACTTTTCTTGTAGAATTTTAATCTCCATCTCTTTCCTTTCTTATCATAAAATAATAGTAGTATTAGTAAGTCCTGTGGAAATTGTGTAAAACTCATTCATAACACCGGTCATTCTATGTGTAAAACCTATGTAAAACTTCTCCACAATTTCATTCATGCTATGGAAAACTCCCTCACGTTTAGTGGAAAACTCCAACATCCGTACTTTTCCACTTTTTTCTCCACAACTTTTCCGCAAGTTTTTTCGCGCGCTTTTCCACAACTTTTCCACATTATGCATAAAGTTTTTCCTTAATTGAATTAAGTTCGTCCCGCAAATTAAAATTCAGTTTCAAATCCTGTTCAATTTTTTTAACTCCATGCATCACTGTCGTGTGATCTTTCACTCCTACTTCAGCCGCAATTTTCGGTGTACTCATTGCGAGATCCTTCGATAATATATACATTGCCACTTGTCGAGCATTTTTAATATTTGCCACTCGACTTTTTCCGCACATTTCTTTCACTGTCAAGCCATAATGTTTTGCAACTTTTTCCACTACTTGTTTCGCTGTTACGGTCTTTGAGCGCGGATTTGCCACCACCGGTGCGTAACCTTCTTTAATTACTCTCAGTGGTGTCATATTTTTGATATCCGCCATCGCAAGGATATGCTCTAGTTCGCCTTCTAGCGCCCGAATATTTGATTTGATATTCTCCGCGATATATTCAATCGCTTCGTCTTCAATTTCCACACCCTTAAACTCCGCTTTTGCCTTCAAGATTGCGCAGCGATCTTCAAATTGTGGCAGTTGCAAATCGTATGCCCCCGCCCAAGTCAACCTCGATGCTAATCGTTCATCCACTGATTTAATCTGATCCGGCAAACGATCCGACGTCACAATAATATGTTTATTTGCTTGATATAGTGCATTGAAAATATCAAAGAATTCCACCTGCGAAGCATCTTTATTCATGATCATCTGGAAATCATCAATGATCAGTACATCCAATTTCATAAACTTTTGGCGGTATTCATCTGCCTTTTTTGCCGCCAAAGCCTTGATGAATCCCGAATAAAATTCCGATGTCGGCAGATATAAGATTTTTAATTTCGGATTCTTTTCCATCAAAGCATTACCAATCGCCTGCACCAAATGTGTTTTCCCAAGCCCCGGCCCACCATAAAGGAAGAATGGATTAAATTTCACTCCTGGATTATCCACGATATTACGCGCCACGTTCACGGCTAGCTCATTATTTGACCCTAGCACAAAATTATCAAGTGTATAACGCGGGTTTAGGCCCGTTGATAATCGTCCGGTATTATTTAGCCCTATCGATCCTAAACTTACCGGTGCCGTTCGTGTTATACCACTTTCTGTACGTAGTGGCCTTTTCGACTTTGTACTACTCGCCACTACATAAACCAGTTTCTTCACCTCTATATCTTGGTGAATCAACGCTTCCTTAATCACCTCGCTAAACTTTGCCTCAAGTTGTTTCACCTTAAAGATGTTTGGAGCCCCCACTGTCACCACCCCGTCTTCGACCGAAATCAATTCCGTTTCCGGAAACCATGTCATGTATTGTTCTCGCGAAATCACCTGTTCAACTTCGTTCAGTACACCTTTCCAGACTTCTAGCATAAAACCCTCGGACCTCCTTACTACCCCAATTATACCAAACCCCCACCGACTTTTCCACAGTTTTATCTCTATTTCTGCATTGTGTTCTAATATAAAACCAGCCTAATAGGGGTAGTTTTTCCACACTTTTCCACCAAACCTCTAATCTGTTATGTGGAAAACTCCTTGAAAAATGTGGAAAACTGGAGTATACTAGAACAAGTATTTCTGATAATAAAAGTAAAAGGATATTGATATGCCAAAACGTACATACCAGCCTCACAAGCGCCAGCGCAAGGTTGAGCATGGCTTCATGAAGCGAAACAGCACAAAGAACGGCCAAAAAGTTCTCAAACGCCGCCGTATTAAAGGCCGCGCTCGCCTCACCGCCTAATATTAATAAAATATACGCTCTAGAGCGTATATTTTTATTGTTCGGCTCTTAGAATTAATTCTTGTACTATTCGTCTCAGCTCCCGAAAGGGAATTTTCATCACACCTGGGTTATAAACCGTAAAAATATAATCCGTCGGTGGTTTATCACTAGGAAATTCTAGGCGGATCGCTTCGTAAACCCTCCGTCGGATCCGGTTTCGCCCCACCGCTGATTTCATCACTTTTTTTGACACCACTACTGCAAATCTTCGGAATCCCCGCTCATTTCGAATAAAAGTCACCGCCATCATCGGCGTGCGAATCATCTGCCCTTTCTGGTGAACAAAATTCACCCCACCCCTCGAATGAAACCGATACTTCTGCCTTAACATATAATAATTATAACATAAGAGATGTATAGAAGCAATTCTCCCTAATGATAAGCAGCTAGTAGAGGCTTTATGTTAAGTTTTTCGAAGACCGTAAAGACTTGGCCGCGCGGCCTGGAGCGCTAGGTCGAGAAAAGCTTAGCGTAAAGCCTCCATCTGTCTATATCGGGGTGAATTGCCTACAACTACCTCTTGTGATATAATGACTATATGTTTGAGTTAATTGACCTGTTGATTGTTCGTCCAATCACAAATGTTTTATTCATCATTTATGGGTTCGTTGGCGACTTTGGTCTCGCCATTATTCTTTTTACTGTCCTGATTAAAATTTGTCTCTGGCCGCTAGTTAAACGCCAAATGCACCAAACCCGCCTTATGCGCAAAATTCAGCCTGAACTCGCCGAGATCAAAAAGAATTGCAATGGTAATCGCCAGCTTGAGTCTTTACAGATGATGGATCTCTACAAGCGCCACAATATCAAACCTTTCCGCTCCATGCTCACCATAATCATTCAGCTCCCGATCTTCATCGCTCTCTATACCGCTGTTCGTGTCATGGTGATGCCTACTCCGTCGGACAATCTTAGTATTCGCGCCTATCCCGGCGTCAATCAGATTGGCCGTATTGATGAAGTTATTCAATATCAAGACGAATATCTTGCCGACCTTAACACTTATAACGAAGCCAAAAAGGCCGCCGAGGAATCCGGAGATCAAGATGCCGCGAACAAACTTACCGCTCCCGAATATAAATTCCACCCCAAACTTTTTGGGGTAGTTGATCTCGACCCACGCCCAGGCTTTGGCTCACTCTCTGCCATTATTATGCTATTATTCGCGGTTGCTTCCGCCTTTACTCAGTACTGGATTTCCCGTCAGCAGTTGCCATCCAAGAAATCCAAGAATAGCAAAACTTTCCGCCAGCTTATGCGTGAAGCCGCCAATGGTCAGGAACCTGATCAAGCCGATCTCAGCCAAGCCATGACCGGCCAAATGTCTTTCATTATGCCACTCATGATGTTTATGATCATGATTAATCTCCCCGGCGCACTTGTCTTCTATTATTGTATTAGTAATATTCTCACCGGCATCCAGCAGAAATATCTCCTTAATAAAAAGACCGACGAGATGGAAATTTCCGCCGATAAGCGCCTTATTAAAGAACTCAAAAATATTGAAGAAGCCCAAGTTGTCAGCGACTCCACCAAAACTGGTCGCTGGGTCAAAAATAAAAATTCCAAAAATGCCGATGGTGCCGGCGTCCACGTCACTCACATTTCCGCCGGGAAGGGCACTAAAAAGAAAAGGAGTTAATTATGAATAAAGATGAATCAATTCGTTTCGCTACTAAATATCTAGAGGATTTATTATCATTCTTTGGTATCAACGTCGCCATCGATTCCACTATTGATGATGAGGTCATCCAGCTTAGCATCCCGTCTACCTCTATGAACTCACTACTAATTGGTAAAGAAGCCAATAATCTCCGCGCTCTCCAACATATTGTCTCCATGGCACTTGCCGGCCGCGGTGCTGAAGTTACCCGTGTGAGTGTTGATGTTGCTGATTATAAGCGTCAACGTGCAGATCGCATTGCCGAGCAGGCCGAAGATTGGATTCGCGAAGTTCGTGCCACTGGTCAGACTAAGGTCCTCAACCTCAACGCTGCCGATCGTCGCGTTGTTCATAAAGTTGCTCAGGATTATTCCGACATCGAAACTCACTCCGAAGGTGAAGGTCGCGAGCGCCAACTCCTCATTACTAAGAAAGCTATTTAATATATATCACTATTTGATTATTCTTTGTGTAGACGTCGTGATATAAGTTACTAATTGACTTTTCCCAGTCGTCTCCAATTTCTATATCTTCCTGTCCCACCATCACTGCGGTTTTTAATCCCAGCTGGTTGAAGAAATACATCTGTCCCCAAGTCCAACCGTCCCCGTGCATCTGCACTGGTATTAGTCGCATCAAAGCACCCGAGCCAGTTTTATCTGTCCATTGTTGGATTGCTCTCGCTGGTCCAATCCCGCCATAGATTTTTACAAATTTCGGTTTATCTGTCTGCATAATTTCTAGATTCGCCAAGTCCATCGCTAGAGCTTCCGCTCGGAATTTTGTTTCCGCGTCTTGCACTGCTAACATATTTCCATAAGTAGTCGTAAAAATAATAAAGTTATAAGCTAGAACTATCGCCGGTAATTCCAAGATCCATCGCTCCGCCATCCCGCTAATCATCACCGCGAGTAGTGTCATTGCTACGCCAATTCCGTACATCCCACGCATCGCTGTTAGTGGCGCCACCAGCACGATGTATAGGCCAAACGCCATTAGCCCCATCAGTGCCACCACTAGTAGCGCTGTTGCCCCCGCTGCTAGTTTATTACCTTTCGCTTTCACAGTGTAAACAATCACAAACTCTATGATTATCGCTCCGCCGATTACTAGCCATAGCCACCGCGAATCACTTATCACAAGACTATAATATTCTCGCAGATTATTCATTATCCCCGGTAACAAATCACCTAGCCCCAGCACTTCGTTCGATACATAAAGCGACTGGGGAATCATCAAAAATTCCTTAAATACTACTGCCGTCGCCAAATACACCAAGCCCGACCCTAGCACAAACTTCCACAAGTCCTTCCATTTTCTCCCGTTCGCCCATTCCGCTGCAGCCACCACCATCACCATCATCGGAAAAATCCCTGATGACGCCTGATAAGTTGTGCACATTACCATCGTCCCAATTACTGCAGTACCATAAAATCCTAGCTTGGAATCTTTATAGAATACAAACGGCATCACGCTCGCTAGTACCGACAAAGCCATAAATGGCGTGTCAAATTTGTACGACATACACTCCGCAAAATATGGCGTCACTCCCATGATGGCTACGATCATTACATCCCACCACTTAATCTCTTTCTCAAAAATCTTTACTTTGATTGTATAAATAATAATCAGTCCCGCCATCGCCATCAGTATAATAGCTAATAACGTCGTTAGCGGTGACAAATCAGCCATATATGAGCCCATCTGCATCACACCAGCCGCCAAAGTTGTCGTATACCGGCTAAACCCCATCCATCCCATATGGCCATCAAGCATCCTCCCTTGGTCGTCTAGGTAGTAGAAATTTGCCCGCATTAGCGCCAAGTATGCCACCAGTAGCACTGTCATTATCGCTAGGAGCCACCTCCACTCCTTAAAAATCACCAAGCTCCCCCGCATAGCCTTAAACTCATCTTTGATTTTATTCTGCAGTTGCTTCTTCATCTGTCGCCCCAATCACTACGATAATGTCAGCGTTCGTCCAGGGTAAACTATCATTAAATGGTTGTGCCGTAACGCCATAAGCCTGCTCCAGAGCTGCCTTAGTAGCTGGTTTGGAGTCGTTAGTCACGAATACACAATACTTTTCTTGACAACTTTCATTCGGTGCATCCCCCACCTCTACAACATTATAGCCTTTTTCTGTCAGGCGGTTGCGTTCCGCCCCCGCTACACCAACCTCGTCAGTCGCATTCAGCACTGCAATAGTCGCTCCCTCTCGTATTGTCGGATCAGAATTTAGCATCTGTCGCACATAAGCCTGAATGTCATCATAATTGCCTTCACCTAGCGCCGGCAACACAAAGGAAATATTATTAATATTCGCAGTCGACAGGTAATAAATATCATTGTTATAATCCATCAGCGGTACTTGTCGGATATTATTTATATCAAAGCCCGAGATCATCACAAATCCTGACTTAAAGTTTTCCGCTGCCAGATTTGTCCGCAAGTTATCACCTAGGATATTTAAAAGATTGAGCGCCTGTCCCCAGCCCAGTTGCGATTCCAACACTTTCTGCACAATCGCGATCACAATTTTTTGTTGAGTATTACCACGCGTGAAATCTCCACCTATCGTGCCATGTCTCGCCCGTGCCAAACCTGACGCCGCATCACCGTTGAGCGTCACTGGCACCCCGGCCTTAATGACTGCCCCGGTATAGCTGACATCGTTAATATCCTCATCTAGTGTCACCGTAATCCCGCCTAGATTATCCACAATTTGCACTAGCGATCCCCAGTTGACATGCACCCAGTATTGAATATCAATTCCCAGTACTTCACCTACTTGTCTTGCCAAAGTCTCCGCGCCGGCTTGCTCATTACTACCATTATCATTATGGCAAGAATAAACCTCATTAATTTTCCCAGCATAACAAGCACGCGACACCTTCAAATCCCGCGGAAGACTAATCAGTGCTACATCTTTTGTATCCTGGTCAAAACTGATTACCATAATAGAATCCGTCAGTTGTGAGCCGTCATGTTGACCGTCGCCCACATCACCGTTCATGTTGTAACCCTCTGTGCCAAAAACCAATACATTGGTACGCCCCTGAGCGTCTTCTTCAAATGGTACCGTGTCAGCTATCATCGCCGAGAAAGTACTCCAAAGCCCCGAGCGCCCGCCCGTCAAACGCGAAATCAAAGCGTCGCCCCACAAGAATATTACTATTCCGCCTACTAGCACTAGCCCAACCACAATGATTGCAATTTTACGCCCCCAGTGCTTACCACGGCCATGCTTTAATTTTTTCTTACTATTATTTGTCTTTCGCCGCGGTTTCTCGTCCTCATCAACAAAACTAAAATCATCATCTAATAGGCCATCGCCTTCACCGCCCCAGTCTGCCATCCAATCGTCATCTTTTTCGTATGTCTTCCCATCTTCAAGGGCATCGACTTTATCATCATCCCAATCATTATCGGGTGGGTCGTTGTCTAGCTCTTCATCAAAAATCTCATCATTACGAACTGGTCTTTTCTCTTCGGTCCTGTCATTGCTCATCTGCCCCAGCAAATCCGACCAATCGCTATCGTCCTGCTCAGCAAAATCTTTCACCACTGCACGTGAACTGACTGGCTTCTTCGGTGCTTTAGCCACTGCCGGTTTCGGCTTTGCCGCCGGTTTTTTCGCCAAATCAAGCGTCGCCCCTGCGCTTTTTTTCACGCGCGGAGCCGGTTTTTTTGCCGAACGCACCTTCAGGCCATCGATGGTCGTATTTCCCATTTGACTTGCTTTTTTCCCTAATTTATAATAACCATTATAACACCTATTTGCCTAAAGTCATAACAATTTTGGAAATTTTATATGAAAGCGAAACTCACCAAAAAACAATCTCTCATCGTTGATTTCATCAGCGAATACACTGCTCGCGAAGGGGAATCACCATCTTATCGCGAGATCATGTCCGCCCTCGGTCTCTCCTCCGTTTCCGCTGTTGCCGAGCATATCGAAAATCTCGTCATGAAAGGCGCTCTCCGCAAAACTCCCGGCGCCGCCCGTTCACTTGAAGTCGTCGACCTCAATTTTCCGGAAACCACCCTGCTTTTCCGCCAACGTCTTGCCTACGCTTCGCCTGCCGAAGCTCGTATTATCGAGCAAGCCGCCGAAATCCTCGGCCTCGACCTCGCCGATACTAATCTCCAATAATTTTTGTCTTGTACTTACCAGTTTTTCCGCTATAATAATACATAGGAGAACTTTATGACAAAAACTCAAACAAAATCCCGGCGCGTTCCCGTCTATCGCCGTCCCATCACCATTATCATTGCTATCATATTGATAGTTGCCATTGCTATTGCTATTGCTATTGCTATTGCTATTGTGGCCTTTTTCCTGCTTCGCCCTACTAAAACTGAGGAGGCTACCACTAGTTCCACCCTAAATACTAGTAGTTCATCGACTGACTCCAATAATTCAACAGCTGTTGAAAATCCTCCTGACAAAGCCATCCAATTTGAGGGCGAGAATCCCAATGAGCTTGAAGAACTCACCGGCTCCATCACCCGCCGTAGTATCTCTAGCGGGGAATTGACAGTTGTTGCTAGTATCGACCAATTCTTATCTTCCGATAGCAACTGCCGTCTCGTTCTCAAGGATTCAAGTGGCCAAGAAGTCAGAAGCACTGATAGTTTGCCTGTCACCGCCGAAGCCACCAGTTCGGCTTGTGGCCCTTTCACCGTACCGGTGAACCAACTTTCCGGCACTTATACCATTGACGTCATCATTACTTCTCCGGACAAATCCGGCCATATCACCGCAGAAATTAACTTATAGAAAGGAGCCTATGCCTAAAAAATCCCACCTTCCAAAAAGAATTATCGCCCTCGGCGCCGCTTCATTTATCCTCGGAGCGATCCTTGCTTTCATGTCGCTCTCTTCCTCTCCTTCGTCTTCCGCCGCCGCTCTCGACGGCTTCAAACCTGGCAATATCATCAGCGACGCCACCATGTCTAATTACGATACTATGAGTGTCACCGACATTCAGAATTTTCTTACCAGCAAGAATTCTTGTAAAAATACCGACTATAATTTTTATCTCAGTCTCGTCAAAAAATACCCTCACCTCTCCTGGCACTGGAGCGGGGAACCATATAACGGCCATTTCGTCTGTCTTTCCGAAGAAAAATTCGGTGATGGTACTACCATTGGCGAAGGCCAAACTGCTGCTGAGATCATCTATGAGGCTGCTCAAACTCACCGCATCAACCCTCAGGTTCTCCTCGTTCTGCTAGAAAAGGAGCAGAGCCTCATTACCGACGATTATCCTAATAATGTTCAATATCGCTCTGCGACTGGTTATGGCTGCCCAGATACCGCCGCTTGCGATTCTAAATATTATGGTCTTAAGAATCAGATCAATAAGGCTGCCGAACTTTTCCGCTATACTCTTGATAATGGTTACTATGCCTATCCCGAAAAGACTAGCGGTGTCTATGTCGCTTATCACCCCAATAAAAACTGTGGTAGTAGTGAGGTTTGGATCGAGAATCGCGCCACCGCCGCTCTCTATCGTTACACTCCTTATCAGCCCAACGCTGCCGCCATCAACGCCGGCACCGGCACTGGCGACGCCTGCTCCGCCTATGGCAATCGCAATTTCTATGCCTACTTTACCAAGTGGTTTGGTAGCACTCAAGGCTCAGCTTTGCCCGCAGTTAATATCAAAATTCCTAGTGTCGCTGCCGAGTATGACTTCCGCTTCTCAGGGCACGTCCAAGATGTCGGCTGGCAAGAGGTAGTTCGTGCCGGACAACCCATCGGTTCCGTCGGTGCATCTCTGCGCCTAGAAGCCTATAAAATTGATAATCCAGACATTCTCTACAAATCGGACGTTGAAGGTAATGGTTGGGAAAACGATTGGCATAGCAACAACGAAGTCTCCGGTACAACTGGTGCTTCCAAACGCATCCATGCCGTCAGTATTAAATTGTCCGATAAGCTAGCTTCAGAGTATGATATCTATTATCGCGTCCACGTTTCTGATATTGGCTGGATGGGCTGGGCCAAGAATGGTGATCCCGCTGGCACCAACATTCCTACTGCCGGTGTCGAAGCTCTTCAAATAACTGTTCTACGCAAAAACTCCACAGCACCATCTGGCTCCGGCGACGCCTATATCAATCAAGAGACCGAGGAAGAACCGGAAGCCCCCAAGATCCCAGCCATCGACGGCATCGAATATCGTGCCCATGTTCAGGATGAGTATTGGCAACCTTGGGTTAAAGATGGCGCCACCGCTGGCACCACCGGCAAGTCCCGCCGTATGGAAGCTTTGAATATTAAACTCACCGGTAAAGACGCTGATAAATACGATATTGAATATCGTACTCATGTTGCCGAGGACGGTTGGCAAGGCTGGGCTAAGAATGGTGCCCTTGCTGGCACTACTGGCAGATCTCTTCGCATAGAAGCTATCGAGATCAAGCTCACCGGCGAAGCTGCCGAACACTATGGTATCGAATATCGCGCTCATGTTGAGGACGAAGATTGGCAAGGTTGGGTCAAAAATGGGGAAATGGCTGGTACCACTGGCAAATCCCGTCGTATGGAAGCTTTGGAAATCCGTATCGTCAAAAAGTAGTATAATATCATTAGATGTTTAATTATATTTCCCGCCTTTTTCATCCTGCTAATTTTAAAAAAGCTGCTCATATTCTCGCCACCAGTGGGCTCAAGGGTTTCTCCGAGCGGCTCAAAGGTCGTCTTCAGTATAAATACTCCGCTTGGCGTCGGGATTATCGTAAGTTCCGCGCCGAGCACCAACTTTCCAGTGCCGAGTTGGCTTACCAACGTCGTTTCCAATTCAAAACTCAGCCCGTTTTTGGCATTGTTATACCGCTTTATAACACCAAAGAAGCTTATTTGCGTGAACTTCTCGAGAGTTTTGAAGCTCAGACTTATTCGCAGTTCAAACTTTTCCTCGTGGACGCTTCGCCGCTTCTATCAGAATCTTCAGAAGCAGAGCCATCCACTGCGCTTTCTTCCATTGTCGCCAGCTATCAAAATTCTCTCCCTATTCACTACGCTGTGCTAGGCCAGAATTACGGTATCTCCGGCAATACTAATCGCGGTCTCGAGCTCGCTCTTCAAGATCCCGACGTTACCCATGTCGCTCTCTGTGACCACGATGATTATCTCGAACCAAACACCCTTTTTGAATACGCTAAATATCTCAATCAACATCCCGACGCTCGTTTACTATATTGTGACGAAGATGTTGTTGCCCTTCGTGACGATCCCGATGCTTACTATGTTGTTAAACCTGATTTCAATCGTTTCTTACTCGAAAGTTGCAACTATATCAATCATTTTTTTGTCTGCGACAAATCGCTCCTTCCTGCCATCCAAACGTCCGACGGGGAATATGAACGTTCCGCTTTTGATGGTGCTCAGGACTACGATTTGTATCTGCGCCTACTCCCTCATGCCACTTTTCATCATATTCCAAAAATTCTTTATCATTGGCGCGCTGCCGAAAATTCCACCGCCAAAGACCCCAAGAATAAGTCATATGCCTATGCAGCTGGTGAACGTGCTCTCACTGAATATCTGAAAGACCAAACCACGCTTCCAGTCTCCGTGAGTCAGCCAGTTCTGCCCGGTTCTTATCGCGTTGATTACCAGTTGCAAGCACAGCCATTAGTTAGCATCGTTACTTCAAATCCAGATAAAGCACGTTTTATTACCGCTCTGCAAGCTGACGATTACACGAATTTTGAAATCGTCACCGACGTAGCTTCTGCCGATCCTAAAAGCGAGTTTCTTTTCTTCCTTGATGACGACCTCCAGCCGCTTTCAAAACACGCCATCATTCAACTCATCGGCACCCTCCAGCGTGGCAATGTCGGTTGTGTCGCCGGTCAAATTCTCCAGCATAACGGGCGCATCGAACACGCTGGTCTCATCGTCGGCATATATCATTCCGTCGGCAATATCTTCTATGGTGAACCTCCCGCTTATACTTATAATGACCACGGCGCTTTGGCTGGCGAATATTCTGCTGTCTCTAGTAGCTGTCTTATGATCAAAAAGTCCGTTTACCAGGAATTTGGTGGTTTTGATTCATCTTTCGGTGCATTAGCTGATGTGGACTTCTGCCTTCGCCTTCGTGAAGCTGGCCTTAGTGTTGTCTATAATCCCACCGCAAGCTTCCGACGTCTTGGTAAATCCCAACCTAAAATTGTCGACCCCACCATCGCCACCAAGCTTCGCGATGCACATCCTACTATTTTCGCTCAGGGTGATCCCTTCTATAACCCAAACCTCTCTCTTGACCATACAGATTGCCGTCTTATGGTATAATAGATACTATGAATAAGAGGATCTGTTTTGTTGCGGGCTTTGATGCGAACGGGCAAATTGCCGATTATGTCGTTTATCTCGTAAAGGCCTTATCTCAGTTTGCCGACGTTTATTATTATGGTGATTTTGATGCTGACGCCACGGAGCTTGCCAAGCTTAAACCTTACTGTGTTGAGGCATTCGCCAAGCGTCATGGTAAATACGACTTTGGCTCTTGGCAAGAGCTCATTCATCACGTTGGGCGTCAAAAAATTGCACAGTACGACGAGCTAATTCTCACTAACGACTCATGCTACGGTCCACTTTTTGACCTCGCGCCACTTTTTGAAGAAATGGAAAGTCGCGATAATGACTTTTGGGGCCTCACTTCTGCCTTCCATCATCATTTGCATATCCAAAGTTATTTTGTTGCCTTCAAAAAACCAGTTCTCGAGTCAGATGTCTTCTACCAATTCTTTGATTCAATCAAACCCGAAAAAAACGTTCATGCCGTTTGTTCCAAGTACGAAGACCGTCTTACCTTTGTGCTTGATAAATCTGGCTTCACCCATAGCACCTTCATCAAATATGATGACCTTGGCAGCCATCCCTACATGGACGCCATGAACGCCATTGTCGGCCACCGGTTCCCACTTCTAAAAGTCAAATTCTTCCTCGGTGGGATTCGCGACCAAGGCCCAGTTGCTGATTGGCGGGGAATCTTAACCAACGTTAGCGATTACCCCATTTCTTTAATCGAAAACGATCTTGAAAGACGCGGTTACGACCTCGTCGAAGTCGATAACGCCGTGCGTGAAAGACGCCCCGAAGGAGAAAACACTCATCATTTTCATCCCAAGTATATAATTAAGCATATCGCTAAATTCATTTTGCACCCGTTTCTTGAGCTTTTTGATGCTCGCGTCGACGATAAAGTCAATTATCAATTTACCGCTCTCAAGAAGCGCATCACCGAACTTGCCGAGCAGCTTGACTTGCCTTCCGACCAATCGGACTATATTTTGTCCGATCATAAAACCGACACGCCACTTTCTCTTGGCGAGCCCAATGTTTTCCGTATTGCGCGTCGCGATTTGAAGTTTCCACTCACTAGAGAGTCAGAGGTTTTAACTATCGGCCGTTTTGGCGATTATGATTTAGCAACTATGGGGATCGACGATAGCCAAGTCATTGCCCTCAATAATGAGTGGCTTGAATCTGATCCCTACTCTTATAAGACCAAATTTCTCACGGATTTCTTCTTCCGTACTCCCAGCCGTCCTCGCGTGTTTTTTGATCTTATCATCTCCCAGCCACTTCATCCAAAGGCTGCTCCTGATTCGATCGCGGCTTTTATCGAGAACCTTAAGACCAGTATGCACGCAGCCTCCGTTCTTGTTCTCGCTGTCCCTAGCCACCAGAAGAAAATCTATGCCGAACTTCTGTCAAAAGCCGGTTTACATCCCGCCAACACCGAACGTGGGCTTTCCGTCGGTGCTGACCCCTACCGCATTTATCACGACAAAATCAATACCACCAAGGGTTACAAAGTATTAATTTATAAACTAAAAGGAGATCTATGAGAGGAATAATTCTAGCTGGTGGCTCAGGCACGCGCATTTATCCAATCACCGAAGGTATTAGCAAGCAGTTAATGCCAATTTATGATAAACCAATGATCTTTTATCCTCTGACCACGCTCATGCTCGCTGATATTCGCGACATCCTCATCATCACTACTCCAAACGATCAAGCCAGCTTCCAAAAACTTCTTGGTGATGGTAGTAAATTTGGTCTCAATCTTCAGTATGCAGTTCAGTCCGAGCCTCGCGGTCTTGCCGACGCCTTTATTGTCGGCGAAGAATTTATTGGTGGCGAAGCCTGTGCTATGATCCTCGGTGACAATATTTTCTACGGCAACGGTTTCACTAATCTCCTTCAACAAGCCAAGCAAGATGCTGAGGCTGGCCTCGCCACTAATTTCGGTTTCCGTGTCCACGATCCGGAGCGCTTTGGCATCATGGAACTCGGCCCCGATGGTCGTATTCTGAGTATTGAGGAAAAGCCCGCCGTTCCTAAATCCGATTTTGCCGTCACTGGTCTTTATTTCTATCCAGCTGGCGTTTCTGAATACGCCAAGCGCGTTGCCCCCTCTGCTCGTGGTGAAATCGAAATTTCCACCCTCAATGATATGTATCTCCAGGAAGGAAGACTGAGCGGCCAGTTGCTTGGCAATGGTTTCTGCTGGTTTGATACTGGCACTTTTGATAGCCAAATGGACGCTGCCGTTATGGTTCGCGCCCTCGAGACTAATCAAAGTCGCGTTATTGCCTGTCCTGAGCAGATTGCTTTTGACAAAGGTTGGATCACCGCAGAACAATTAGCCGAGCGCGCCGAACTCCTAAAAAAGAATTCCTATGGTGCCTTCCTGCAGAAAGTTTTGGAGGTTCGCCGATGAACAAAATTTCTACTAATCTCAAAGATTGTTTCATTCTTGAGCCGGCTCAATTTGGCGATGCCCGTGGATACTATTCGCCAGTTTATATCGAACCCGAACTTGTCGAGTTAGGTTTCAAAGGTATCAAACAAGTCAGTCGTAGCAAATCTAGCAAAGGCATTTTGCGTGGCATGCATTTCCAAAAAGGCGACTACGCTCAGGCCAAAATCGTCGAAGTAGTCCGCGGTTCGGTCGTGGATGTCGTTGTCGACATGCGTTCAGAATCTCCCAGTTATCGAAAGTTCACTTCTGTGTTACTTACCCCCGATAATAATCGCCAACTTTATATTCCGCGTGGTTTTGCTCATGGTTTCCTTAGCCTTGAAGATAACACGATTTTCCAATATTACGTTGACAATGCCTACGCTCCTGAGCAAGAAGATGGTATCGCTTGGGACGATCCCGAAATCAATATTAACTGGCAGGAAATTTTCAGTGAATATGGTATTGAGTCGCCGATGCTTTCCGAAAAGGACCAGCACCGTCATACTCTCGCCGAGTACGAACAGGAGCAATCGAAATGAAATACCTTATTACTGGTGCTAGTGGACAACTCGGTTTTGATGTCAAAAAGGAATTACTCAGCCGCGGTGTTGTCGAGCCTGATATTGCCGCTCCTCATCTGGCCGATCTTGACATCACCGATGCACAAGCTGTGGAAAACTATGTGGAAAACTTCCGTCCTGATGCGATTATCCATTGCGCTGCCTATACCAATGTTGATGGTGCTGAGGATGACGCCGAAACTTGTCGCAAAGTCAACGTCGACGGTACAGCCAATCTCACCAAAGCTGCTGAGAAAGTCGGTGCAAAGATTATTTACATTTCTACGGATTACGTTTTCGATGGCGAAAATCCCGAGCCGTATGCGGTTAATCACGCAGTAGATCCCCAGAGTGTCTATGGTCAGACCAAATACGACGGGGAACAAGTCGTTCGGCAGTATCCTAAACATTTCATCGTCCGTACCGCCTGGGTCTTCGGCATTAATGGTCACAATTTTGTAAAAACCATGCTTAAAGTTGCAAATGGTCGTGATGAAGTCGCCGTAGTCGACGATCAAATCGGCTCTCCTACTTACACGGTCGATCTCGCCAAATTCCTCGTCGATCTGTCCGAAAGTGATAAATATGGCACTTATCATGCCACCAACGAAGGCTTTTGCTCGTGGGCAGAATTCACCGAAGAAATTTACCGAAACGCTGGCGTCGACACCAAAGTCAAAAAAGTCACTACTGAGCAGTACGCTGAGATTGCCGGTCATCCACAGGCCAAGCGTCCCCATTATTCCAAGCTCAGCAAGGACAGTATCGAGAAAAACGGTTTTACGCGTTTGCCAAATTGGCAAGATGCCACGAAGCGTTATATTGAAGAACTCAAAAAGGAAGGAGAATTATGAAATTTATCGTCACTGGTGGCTGCGGTTTTATTGGTAGCAATTATTTGCATTACGTTGTGAATAAATATCCCGAGGATGAATTTATCTGCATTGATTCACTTACTTATGCTGGTAATTATCATAATCTCGACCCAATCATCGATAAACCAAACTTCCGTTTTGTAAAACTCGACATTACTGATCGTGACGGCGTTGACGCACTTTTTGCTGCCGAGAAACCGGATTACGTCATCAACTTCGCTGCCGAGAGCCACGTTGATAATTCCATCAAAAACCCCGGCATTTTTGTCAAAACCAACGTCATGGGCACGCAAGTTCTCATGGATGCCGCTTTGAAACATAATGTGAAGCGTTACCACCAAGTCTCCACCGACGAAGTCTATGGCGACCTGCCGCTCGATCGTCCTGACCTATTGTTCACTGAAAGCACCCCACTTCACACCTCCAGTCCCTACTCAGCTTCCAAGGGTGGCGCCGATTTGCTCGTCCTTGCCTATATGCGCACTTTCAAACTTCCAGCTACCATCAGCCGCTGTTCTAACAATTATGGCCCCTACCAATTTCCCGAAAAATTAATCCCTCACACTATCGCTTGTGCTGTCAAAGATCAAAAAATCCCCGTTTATGGAGAAGGGAAGAACGTTCGCGACTGGATTCATGTCTACGACCACAATGTTGGCGTCGACATGATTGTTCGCCAAGGCAAAGAAGGCGAAGTTTATAATCTCGGCGGTCGTTCCGAACGCGACAATCTCACTATCGTCAAAACTATCCTGAAACAGCTTGGCAAACCAGAGACCCTGATTGAATTTGTTGCCGATCGCCCCGGTCACGATTTACGCTATGCCATGGATCCCACCAAAGCCGAAACCGAACTTGGTTGGACTCGTAAGTATAATTTTGACGATGGCATGCAATCCACAATCGATTGGTATCTAGAAAACCAGAACTGGGTGCAGAACATCGAAAGCGGAGAATACCGGAATGCCTACCAAGCTTAAAAAACTCTTATCTCCCGGCGTCTGCGCTTGCATCGTTGTTGTAATCATCTGTCTAATTGGTGGCGTGATATCTGTTGTCAGCCCCCGCACAAAACATAGCACCAGTATTTTTACTGTTACCGACTTAGCCCCACTTGATCAGATTGAACCCGGCGATGTCATCGAACAACGATTCACCGTGGACGAGGATTATGACTCTTTTGGTCTATATTTCGCCAATTATAGTCGACCAGTTCATCAAGGCAAACTCGTTATCACTATCCAATCCGAGGGGGCTTCTCCCACAACTATCGAACGCTCGCTCGGTAGTCTATTGGATAATAGCTTTGCTTATTTTGACTATCATCTTAGCGCCGGGGTTAATTATATTCTCAAGCTTCACACTTCAGACACGGACTCGCCCATCACTTTTTTCACTAGTACCTCCGAGCAAAATCCCGCTTCACTCGTGATCAATGGCAAACCCAGCGAGCGACATCTCCTTATGGCCTTCACGAAGTCGCACAAAGATGTTTTTGCCGTCTGGTATTTCATTATGGGCGCTGCCCTCGCTATTTTTATCGCTCTCGTAATAGTTAATAAGGAGTTCTATGACGGTCAAAAATCCTCTCGCTAAATATAATCGCCCCAACCTTATTTTTATCGGTGCAAGTGTCGCTGTAAGTTTGGCTCTCAGTGCCTTTGCCGAAGTAGTAATCTTTGGTCTTCTGCTGAGCCACGCACCTCGTTTCTACTTGCCTCGCTTCTTAGTCGTCGCTGCGTTCCTCTGTAGTTTTGCCTTGTTAATCAAGTTCCGTCGCTATTTTGCTGAGAATCTTCACAAAGCCTTTCTTCTCATCTCGCTCGTCACTGGTATATCTTACGTGATTATTTTACCGTGTACCCTTTACGCTACGCCTGACGACCAAATCCATTTTGTACGAGCGCTAGCATTATCTAGCGATTCAATTCCCGCCAGCGACGCTTTTCGTATTGTCGAATCCAACGATGTCGCGAAGTCCGTGAGCAATCTTAATTTTATTGAACGTGAAGAGGCTTATCGCGTTATTAACGCTGCCAATCAGTCAGATACCATCCAAATTATTACATTAAACAATGATGCTGAGCTGTATCAACGCCTTGCCTATTTGCCATATCATCTCGGTTTTAATATTGGCTCTTTCCTCCATCTCAGTTTCGTCACCACCATTATGCTTGCAAAACTTTGCAATATGCTTTGCTATATAGCCCTCTTTTACTTTGCCATCAAGGTCAGCCAAAAGCATCTTCGTCCAATTTTCTTTGCAACCGGTCTCATCGTCAGTTGTATCTGTATTGCTAGCCAGTTTTCTGTCGACCCCATGGTTACCGCTGGCCTTAGTCTTGCTCTTGCCATCTTTGCCCGCATGATCAGCCAGCCTAAAGTCGATCCGAAGCTTCTCATTGCTTTTGTTCTTGCTGCGATTTGGGGCTGTCTTCCCAAAGCAATTTATTGCCCGCTGCTTCTATTGCCGCTCCTAATCCCTAGTAAGCAATTTGATCGCCCCAAGCGCGCTCTCGCTATCAAACTCAGTCTAGTACTCATTACTGTGCTCATTGCGGCGACTTTCGTTTTGCCAGTTCTCAGTGGTAGTATGACTCCTGATGTGCGTGGTGGCAATACCAGTGTTAGCGGTCAACTTCACTTTCTATTTACGCACCCTGTTCGCGTGCCAGTTATTGTGGGGCGCAGTATTACTGAAGCCGTTGCCCCTGTGTTTCTCTCTGCAGAATCATTTGGGAATATGGGGTACATTTCTACCGGTCATTACACTACGGCTCTCGTTGGGCTTATACAGATTATCATTTTCTTCTCCACTATTTTCACAATCAAACTTGACCGGAAAATCTTTACTACCCGCCTAAAAATCTGCCTAGCTTTCGCCTTTGTCGTAGTGGTTGGCGCAATTGTTGCCTCTCTCTATCTTTCGTATGCTGAGGTCGGTGCTCCACATGCTAGCGGCATTCAGTCCCGCTACTTCTTACCACTTCTACCACTTTTTGCACTTATACTCGCACCACGCGGCGCCAAAACCGAATCCTATCCCTATGCCACCACTCTCATTTTTGTCTCTTACTGCTGCCTTGCTCTCACCGTCGCTATCTATGTCGCCAAGTACAGCATCATGTAGTTGATTTAGCTCTGCTGCTCTTTTTCTGCCGCAGCGAAAGCTGAAGCAATCACGTCGTCCATATCGTAATATTTGTACTCTGCTAGCCTTCCCCCAAAAATCACATCTTTTTCCTGCTCTGCCAAAGCGCGGTACTTAGCCGCCATTTGGTTATTCTTTTCGTCGTTAACTGTATAATATTTTTCCGCCCCCTTCGTGTAATCGTTCGGATATTCGTAGGTCACTACCGTTTTGTCGCTATCAGTCTTCTCAAAATGTCGATGTTCAATCACGCGCGTATAATCCACTTCATGCCCAGTATAATTCACAACCGCATTTCCTTGGAAGTTTTTGGTCTCTAAGATTTTAGTATCAAATCGCAGGGAACGATATTCCAACTCCCCAAAGCAGCAATCAAAATATTCGTCAATTGCTCCAGTATACACAATTTTGTTGGCGATTTTTTGCCATTCATCGCGCCGTTCAAAGAAATTTACGCCAAGTTTCACTTCGATACCGTCCAGCATTCGCCCCACCATTGCCGTATACCCGCCGATTGGAATCCCTTGATATCGGTCATCAAAATAATTATTGTCATAAATTAGTCGCACCGGGATTCTCTTGATAATGCTCGCCGGCAAATCTTTGCAATCGCGCCCCCATTGCTTCTCGGTGTAACCCTTAATCAACTTCTCATAAATTGTCCGACCCACCAAACTAATTGCCTGCTCCTCAAGATTTCTTGGCTTACCCACAATCTCTTTTCGTTCCGTTTCAATATGTCGCAAGGCGTCATCTGGAGTTATTACGTCGCTCCAAATCTTCGAAAATGTGTTCATATTAAATGGCAAGTTGTATAATTCGTCCCCAAATCTTGCAATCGGTGAGTTAGTATAACGGTTAAATTCCGCAAATGTATTCACATAGTCCCAAACTTTTTTGTTATCAGTGTGGAAAATATGCGCTCCGTAGCGGTGGACATTAATACCCTCTACTAATTCTGTATATATATTACCAGCAATATGCTCGCGTCGATCAATCACCAAGACTTTTTTGCCTGCTTTGTGCAGCAAATTGGCCATCGTTGCGCCAAATAATCCCGCCCCAACCACCAAATAATCATAATCTACCATTTTATATCTACCCCCAGCGTCCGGATCATAAATTTATAAGTCCCGATGAAGCATCTAAACAACCCCAAATTTATAATCACTTTCACAATCCAAAGTTTCAGATTTGCTCCGTGGTGTCGCAAGACATACCCAAAAGTTGTGTAGGGTGTCTTTTTCCAACGTGGAAAATTCTGGTTGAGAAATTCCTGATTTTCGCGGATCAGTTGCTTCAAATTCACGCCCGGATTTTCTGACAGTCGGTAAACAAATGAAACTCCGAGATGTAGGAAAGCATTTGCGTCTATGTAATCTAGAAGTTCCGGCCTCTCGCGTTCATAAAGTTGTCGCACCTCCACCATGGCCGCATAAGTCGACGGTATCAAATCCATCTTTACTGTATTAATAATCGAATCTTTACGCACCATATAATAGACCAGGCTATCCGGTACGAAAGTAATTTTCTTTGTCTTATAATAGACTAAAAGTTGAAAGATCATATCGTCCAACACTTTTGGTACGTTTTTCATCTGATAAAAATTCTTTTTCAGCAGCTCAGCTCGAAATACCTTGTTCCACGGAGCGCCGTTTAACTCCAACATCGCACCGGGATCTGTCGTCGAATCGATGTCCGACCTCTTTTTGCACATCTCTCGTGAGTAAACTTTTCCGGTCTCAAGGTCAATTCGTTCGAACCCACACACCGCAATGTCGGCATTTCGACTGCTTGCAGCATTGTACAGTTTTTCCGCAAATTCCGGATGTACATAATCATCACTATCCACAAAGCCAATGTATTCACCCTGTGCTTTTTTAATGCCATCTTGACGACCGATCCAAACCCCCTCATTCTTTTTATCAATGATAACAATCTTCGATCCATATTTCTTCTGATACTTTTTGAGAATCTCTAGACAACTGTCTGGCGAACCATCATTAATGCAAATTAGCTCAATATCTTTTAGGGTTTGGTTTACTAGCGAATCCAAACATTTTGGCAAGTATTTCTCAACTTTATAGCAGGGAATAATAATGCTCAACTTCGGTCTCGACATGGGGTAACTCCTTTTTACTATTGTACCAAATCTTGCTACTGTTTTAGGCAAAATCCTCACTGGCTTGCCCTCACTCTTATAAAGTCGTATAATATACATATGCATAGAGTTCTAGTCATTATCCCCGCCCACAATGAGGCCGAGAGTATTACTGCAGTTATCACTGAGTTGCAACATGATTTTGCTACTGCCGACATTCTTGTCATCAACGATTACTCCACTGATGCCACCCGCGAAATTGTCGCTTCTCATCATGTTCCTTGCGTCGATAATATTTTCAACCTTGGTTATGCCTGGTCGATCCAAACTGGTCTTAAGTATGCCGCAACCAATAATTATGATTATGCTATTCAGTTCGATGCCGATGGTCAACATATCGCCGCCGAAGCCGCCAAACTCTATCAGACCGCTGTCAGCACCAAAGCCGACATTGTTATCGGTTCGCGCTATCTCGAAAACTCTGGCTATAAGTGCCCCTTCTTCCGCCGTCTCGGCCAAAAGATTTTTTCCCTTCTCATTCGCATCTTTTGTCGCAAGCGCATCACCGACCCACTTTCCGGTTTCCAATGTCTCAATCGCCGCGTCATCGAAAAATATGCCAGCTTCAATGATTATCCCGAGTTCCCCGATGCTAATCTCATTATTGAAATGATTTACCGCGGCTATCAAATCACCGAAGCTCCTGTTAAAATGCGCCAGCGTCAGTTCGGCGAGAGTATGCATGGTGGTATTATTGGCCCGATCACCTACATGATTAATATGTTCTACAGTATTTTCTTCGTTTTCTTGCAACATTTTGGCTTTAAGCGCCGTTTTAAGGAGAAACTTCACCGATGAATAATATTTATTTTATCATCATCGCCATCATTTTGATGATCTACATCGTTCATACTGTGCGCAAAAACAAATTGTCCGTCAAAGCCAGCTTTTGGTGGTTGGTCGGTTCGATTGTCATTCTTTTGCTTTCGATTTTTCCTTACTCCATCAACTGGCTTGCCGAAATCTTTGGCATCGCCTACCCCCCTGCTTTGCTCCTAACTCTCGCAGTCGTTTTCTTGCTTTTTATTAATTTCCAAGATTCTCGCCACATCTCCGAGCAACAAGCCAAAATCACTGAGCTCGCCGAACAAGTCTCGCTTCTTCGATTCGAGCAATCTCGTTCTTCTGCCAAAAAGGAACCGCATGACAAAAAGTCTCACAAATAGTCAAGTCGCCACCCCCGCCTTCCGTCGCAATTTTATTTGGAATTTAATCGGCACTACCTGCTGGAATTTCACTTCGCTTTTCTTTTTGATGCTCGCCACTCGCCTCAACGGCATCGACGACGCCGGCATCTTTTCTTTTGCCTTCTCCACCGCCTGTGTTTTTTATGTCATCGGCGTTTATAGCGGTCGCACTTTCCAAATCACCGACACTACCAAAGAAATTTCCGACTCAGATTATTTCCACGCTCGCTTCTGGAGCTGTGCCGCTATGCTCATTTTTGCCCTCTTTTTCTGTATTTTCCGCGGCTATGACGCCTACAAATTCACCATTATCATGCTCCTTACTTTCTACAAAGCCCTTGAGGCCATCAGCGAAAGTACCTACGCTGTCGTCCAGAAAAAGGATCGTCTCGACCAAGTTGGTAAGTCATTCTTTCTCAAAGCCCTCCTCTCGCTCATTTTCTTCTTCGTCATCGACGCCCTCACCCACAATCTCGTCTTCACCTGCACTATGCTTGTTCTCGCGAGCGCCTCGATCATCCTTTTTTATGACATTCCGCGCCTCCGCCAGGCCCACTTTCATCTAGAGAAACCAAACCTCGCCAAAGTCTGGTACCTCACCAAAAAAGGTTTCTTCGTTTTCGGCTTTAGCTTCCTCGGCATTTACCTCATCAATGCCCCCAAATATGCCATTGACTCTGTCTCTACCAATGAAGCTCAGACCATCTACGGCATCATCGCTATGCCCGCTACCGTCCTCGCCCTCTTTGGCCAATATGTCATCCAGCCCTTCCTCATGACACTCAAAACCAGTCTCCACCAGAATTTTCCCCGCTTCATTCGTCTTACGATTCGCCTCACCCTTTCCATCCTAGTTTTTGGCTTCGTCTGCCTACTTGCTGCCTGGCTCCTCGGCATCCCAGTTCTTGAGCTGCTTTATGATGTTCCTCTCGGCGACTATCTCGTTCCGCTCCTCATCATTATTGCCGGCGGCACCTTCTACGCCATGTCGGTTGTCATCTCCACCTCTCTTACCACCATGCGCGACACCGCCAGCCAGCTTGTTGTCTTTTTCCTCGTCGCCCTTTTTGCGTTCATGACCGCCCGCCTCTTCGTCATCGCAAAAGGAATCACCGGCGCTTGCCTCGTTTATTTCTTCTCCATGTTTGCTTTGCTTGTTCTTTATATTCTCCTTTTTGCCTATCAAGCTCATCTTGTTCGTATCGGGAAACATCACGATGACTAAGTTTTCCATTATTATTCCCGCCTATAATGTCGAGGACTTTTTGCCCGCTTGTCTCGATTCCGTCCTAAGCCAAGATTTTTCCGACTACGAGATCATTCTCGTCGATGACGGTTCCACCGATTCCACCACCACGATTTGTCGTCAATACGCCCAAAAAGATCCCTGCGTTCATCTTATTATCCAGCCCAATTCCGGCCTTTCTGAGGCCCGTAATTCCGGTGTCAAAAAGTCTACTGGAGAATACCTCATTTTCCTCGACGGCGATGACTCTCTCACCCCGGGCGCCATCACTAAAATCGCCGACGCCCTTAATCAATTTCACGAAACTGCGCAAGCTCCCGTTGACCTTCTCCGTTTCCAGTGCCAAGATCTCCTCGAAAACGGGGAATTAGTCCCGCACTCAGAACCCGATTTCGCCCCCATGTCTGGTCTTGCCGCTTTTCCACTCCTCGCCCGCTATCATTATACGGAAAATGCCTGGCTCTACTGCTACCGCACCGAATTCTTTAAATCCAATCATTTCGCCTACGCCAAAGGTCGACTCGCCGAAGATTTTGGTCTCACTCCGCTCATTATCGCCCGTGCCACTTCCGTCGCTGCCATTTCTGACATCTGTTATAATTATCGTCTTCGCTCCGGTAGCATCATGCATGACCCCGCCAAGCTTGAGAAGCGCGTCGCTGATGCCTACGCCGGCCTCGCCTACCAACTCCCACTCCTCGATCAAATCAGCCCCAAATCCACCGCCCCCATTTCGCACTACCTCTCAGTCTCTTTCCTCACCCTCGCAAGCCAACTCCCCAAGCGTGATTTTCTGAAGTTTTATCAAAAATTCACACGCTCTGGTTTCAAAAAATACATTCGCCCCCAGTCCTTACGCAGTTTTCCCCGCGCCGTCCTACTTCGCCATTTCCCCCGTCTTTACCGCCTTCTTTTCAGACCCAAAAACTAGTTTATCGTAGAAGAAATAATTGAGTACCATAATCACTAGCGTCGCTATCCCATACACCCCCAGATATTCAATCGTTCCGTAATCAAATGGTAATCTCAGCCACTCCGACACCATCAGCGCAAATTGGAAAAGCCCCGTCCACGTCCCCACCACCCAGGCTGTAAACGGCTTCAGTGCCACTGCCACTAGCCCATTCCATAGGAAGAATTTTACCACTCCAAATTTCGCCGGCTTGCGGTCGCGCCAAGTGATCCGACTGTGTAGAATATACGCAAGGATCGTCGCCAGCACTGTCGCAATCGCCGTCGAAATTTCTAGCGCGTCATTCGTCTGGAAAACCAATTTCACCAGCACCGTATAGACCACAAAATCAAACAGCGTGATAAATACCCCTACCAGCGCATATTTCACGGCGTGTCGCTCAAACTTTTCCACAGGTTTTTCCACAGCCTCGGAGACGACCCCCAAACCAGCCTTCCGCGCTCTCCTCTTTGACCGCACATATGACACTCGCCATCGCAATTTCACAAGATGTAGCAAAACCCAGGAGCGAAACCCTCCACCCCCCGTCTCGCGCACCCACTCCTTCAGGTCATCATAACTCCTCTGCCAGTTCTCCCACTTCGTCGCCGCCCCCCGCACGATACTCGTCTCCGTCCCAAATTTATAAATATACAGCGCCTCCGGGATAAACTTAATCTCTCCCGGCTGGAATTGCAGATAATCCAGCACAAATTTCGTATCTTCCGCAAAATCCCGCCCTTCCTCAAATTCCAACCCCAGCTTTCGAATCACGTCTGCCCGGAAAATCTTATTCGTCACACTATACATCCGCCCGTCCAGCAGCAGCAGATACATCATATAATTCGCTAATTTTTCCCGTTTTTTACGCTCCCGCCGCGGCTTTGCCACTACTTTCGTCCGCCGTTCATCCTGTAAATTCTCATGCACTTTGCCTGTTAGTGCCACCGCTACGTCAGGATCATTCATCGCTTCCACTAGTTTCGCAATGAACTCCGGCTTCACTTCGTCATCCGAATCCACAAACACCATATACTCCCCCCGCGCCCGCTCGATCCCCGCATTGCGTGCCGCACTCACCCCTGCATTCTTCTGATGGAATAATTTTACCCGTCGCTCTTTTCCCGTGATTTCCTGTAGCCGCACCAGGGAATCATCTGTCGACCCGTCATCAATCACCACAATCTCGATATTCTGATAACTCTGTTTCGACAGCTGCGAAATCACCTTTTGTGCCGCCTTACCAGTATTATAAGCCGGTACAACAATTGATACGAGGGGAGATTTAACGGATTTCATAAATATATCATACCATAGATAACGCCTATTACCCCCACGTTACGCGTAATAAAGACATACTATGACATATTTAGTCATAGTATAGTAATGCATATCTTATATCTTATCACCCCAATACAGATTCTTCTAAAAAAGCATTGACATTTTGAGCAATGTATGCTACAATGGAAGTACGTAGATAATCAAATCTACGCGCCATAGACTGTTGCGCAGATTGAACCCTGTGTATGCAGGGTATTGTTCTTACGAAGAATACCTCTTCACGCTTAGAAGGTCTTGCAACTTAAAATCGCTTTTGGTTACCTGTTACTTGGTGGCATAGGGCGCATAGATTCTTGTGTGTCGTATGCTACCAAGTAGCAATATCTCAACGTTGATAGGTTTCGTAGGTGAAACCCCGCCAAAAAGAAAGGAGATTTGCATTATGGCAAATCAAAAAATCAGCATCAACCCGCAGGACCTCATCCCCAGGCGCTGGGACTACAAGATCTGTATACCTACTGAAGAAGATTTGATTTTTATCGGTAGCAAAAATATTAAGCGGCTGAGGGTAGATTGGCAAAAAGAGAGGAGATATATGTATGGAAGACTGAGGGCTATAAACAACGAGATTGACCTGTTTTCCAATATGACTCTAAGTGATATTAAAAAGATAGCGGCCGAATATGAAAATCCGGAATCACTGTATGGAGATTCTATCAACCGTAAATTTGGTGCAACAACTTTCAATGTTTGCGGATGGTGTAAATACTGTATCGAACGTCGGTGCTCCGATTGCGATGGGGGTCGGTGCCGCGAGTGCACTTCTACTGTTGCTTGCTCACTCATCCCACTAAAAGCTCAAAATAATATCCATTTTGATACTCCCTGTGTGCTCGCCAACAGCACGCAAGACGCGCTAGATGCTTGCGTGGCACACATGAAAGTGTGCAGAGCCGAGTTACCTCTCCGCATACAGCAGGTAACGGCCCGTATCCGCTATTTGACGAGAATGTTGGAGAAGTCGGAAGAAAAACCGTGCTTTTCCCACCTCCGGCCCTGTGGCTACTTCAATATTGGCGATTCGGTGATGTTTCACACTTCCTCTTACGACTTTGTTGTTCCTAGTAAAGTCTGTACCTTTGTGTCGGGCAAGGTTGTTCCTGACCCCGACCACTGTAAAAAAGGTTTAGAGGTCCGCGCCGACGAACCGTTTCGTACCAGAGGGAGCCACAACGACGGTTATCACCAAGGGTTTGGCGTGCATAGCAAGAGAGTTCTGCATACTTGGGAGTATGACTATTTGAGATCTCACACTGACTATCTAAGAGTATGGGTTCGTAGCTCCGCAATTTTCGATGGCGAACTTGACAGGGAAGAATTCATAGGAGATTTCCTGAAAGACTGAGATTTGGTTTGTGCTCCAAAAGCGATTATGCCCCTACTTCGGTAGGGGCATTTTCCACCACCTATGCTAAACGACTTCTAAGAATTATACTAAATATGGTATAATAGTATATATGAAAATCCCCCAGTTCTGGAACAAACGCAACCGCGTCCTCTTACAAGAACTCACCAAAACCGATTTTAAGCTTCGCTATCAGGGCTCCGTTCTTGGCTATCTCTGGGCCTTACTACGCCCACTCCTACTTTTTGCCATTCTTTACGTCGTCTTCGCTCAGCTTCTTCGCCTCGGTAATGACATCCCGCATTACCCCGTCTATCTTTTGCTTGGTACCGTTCTCTGGAGCTTCTTTACCGAATGCACCAATCAAGGCATTCAGGCTGTCATTACCCGCGGCGATCTCATCCGCAAAATCAGCTTCCCCAAGTACATCATCACCGTCTCCGCCACTCTTACCGCCGTTATCAATGTCTGCATCAATCTCGTCGTTGTCGTAATTTTCGCCCTCATCAACGGCGTCACTCCGTCTTGGAGCTGGCTACTCGTACCGGTTCTCCTTTTTGAACTTTATCTTTTCTCCCTTGGCATCGCTCTCTTTCTTGGTTCAATCAACGTCAAATATCGCGACATCAGTTCTATCTGGGAAGTCCTTCTGCAAGCCCTTTTCTATGCCGTTCCCATCATCTATCCTATCTCCATGGTTGCAAGCACCAGCATGCTCGCCGCTCGCGTTATCATGCTCGACCCCATCGCCCAAGTCATCCAAGACGCCCGCTGGAGTCTTATCACCGACACCAGTGTCACCAACCTCAGCCTCAACGGCCCCTGGGGCCAGGTTTTCTCTATTCTTTTTGCCCTCGCTGTCTTTGTCATTGGTGCACTAATTTTCCGGCGCCGTTCGCGCTTCTTTGCGGAGGAAATCTAAATGGAAAAACGCGTTATCGGCACTCGTATTGAGGCTCACGACCCAGAGAACGACATTGCCATTTCTGTCAAAAACCTCTCCAAGTCCTTCCGTCTTCCCACTGAGCGCTCTTGGGGTCTCAAGCAAGCCATCTTTAATCGTCTCCGCGGCATCAAGGGCTATCGTGATCAGCAAGTTCTTGACGATATCAGTTTTGATATCAAAAAAGGTGAATTCGTCGGCATCGTCGGTCGCAACGGCTCCGGCAAATCCACCCTTCTCAAAATCCTCGCCGGTGTTTACTACCCCAGCGCCGGTGAGGTCATCATTAATGGCAATCTTATTCCTTTCATCGAACTCGGTGTCGGTTTCAATATGGAGCTCACCGGCCGCGAGAATATTTATCTCAACGGTGCCATGCTCGGCTTTAGTAATTCCGAGATCACTGCCATGTACGACGACATCGTCAAATTCGCCGAACTCGAAGATTTCATGGATCAAAAACTCAAAAATTATTCTTCCGGTATGCAAGTCCGCCTCGCTTTCTCCATCGCTATCCGCGCCAAAGGCGACATCCTCATTCTCGATGAAGTCCTAGCCGTCGGCGACGCCGCCTTCCAGAAAAAATGCAATGATTATTTCGCCTCGCTCCACGGCAAGCAAACCGTCATCCTCGTTACTCATTCCATGGACAACGTCCTGCGTTTTTGCGACCGCGCCATCATGCTCGAGCAGGGAAAGATCGCCGTTTCCGGCACCCCTGAAGAAGTCACCAAAGCCTACACCAAACTATTTGAACAATAAAATCCCGTCCGCTCCGTCTCGAAGCGGTTAACTACCCCCATCCTATCACACTTATGCTTTTTTGTCAAGTTTTAGGAATTTGAGCGTATCCCGGAACGCGTCTTCAATCGTCCGCGTTGCTTTCCAGCCCAATTCTCGCTCCGCTTTACTCGGATCCGCGTACACCACCGCGAGATCGCCTGCTCTCCGCCCCACTATTCTGTGTGCCAGCGGGGAACCACTCACTTTCTCAAACGCCTCCACTATCTTAAGCACACTCACCCCCCGCCCTGTTCCCAGGTTATAAACCGTTGCCCCCGGTTGCATTTTTTCAAGCGCCGCCACGTGCCCCTGCGCTAGATCCATCACATGAATATAATCCCGCTCCGCGCTCCCATCCGCCGTTGGATAATCATCGCCGCACACCAGCAACTCTTCCATCTCCCCCGTCACCACTTTCATGATAATCGGCATCAGATTATTCGGAATGCCATTTGGCTCCTCACCAATTAGCCCCGACTCGTGCGCTCCGATTGGATTGAAATACCGCAGAATCGTCGCTTCAAATTCTGCATCCGCTATACAGAGGTCTTTAATAATCTCCTCGATCACGTATTTCGTCTGCCCGTAAGGGTTGGTCATATTCCGCCCCGTCTCCATTGTTTCCACAAACGGAGCTTTCTGATTGCCATAAACCGTCGCCGAACTCGAGAAAATCAACTTTTTCACCCCAAATTTTTCCATCGCTTCCAGCAAATTCACCGTCCCACCCACGTTGTTCTCGTAGTATGTGAGCGGTTTCTCCACCGATTCCGCCACCGCTTTCAGCCCCGCAAAATGTATCACCGCCTCGTATCCGCCATCCTGCATCACTTTCTCAAGCGCCGACTTATCTCTCAGATCCACTTCGTAGAATTTCAGTTCCACCCCAGTAATCTCCGCAATTTTCGAAAGAACATCACGCTTTGAATTATAGAGATTATCAAGAATTTCCACCTCATGCCCCGCCTGAATCAACTCCACCACCGTGTGCGAACCAATATATCCCGTCCCCCCAGTCACTAAAATCTTCATACCCCAATTATACCCCATTTTATAGAGGAATTATGCAAAAACGATCTTAAGGCTAGAAACCCTTTGCGAGGATATCGACTTGGCCAAGCGGCCCGGAGCGGTCCGAGCAAAGGGTTACTAGCCCTATATATCTATTTATGCTATAATTACCCTATGAAACGGGATTTCGGTGTGGTCTTCCACGTCTTCCTCATTTTAGGGGACGCTCTTTCTATTGTCCTCTCCTTTTTGGCGGCCTATTTCATGCGCACCCATCTCGACCAGCGCCCTTTCTACTTCACCGCCGATCCCGGCCGTTTCGTTCTCACCATGCTCTCTCTCATCCCAATTTACGTCATCATTCTCGCCTGCTTCGGCCTCTACAAAAAATCCATCTTCCTGCGCAGCAGCCGCTGGACTGAGGTCGCCCGCCTCTTTTTTGCCTCGCTTGTTGGTATGATGACTATCATTTCCATCGATTTCTTCCTCGAACTCGATCTCTTCCCAGTCCGTATCATGGCCATCTATGCCGCCTTCGCCTGCTTCCTGTTCCTCTGTCTTTTCCGCGGCCTCGTCCGTTTTATTCGCAATTTCGCCCTCAAACACAGTCGTAAAACTGCCCTTCGCGCCATCGTCATCGGTAATAATAAAAGTACCGAGTCCATCGCCAATTACATCGCTGCCTATCCCGAATCCGGCTTTTCGCTCGCTGGCATCGTCGCCGGCGCCAAATACATCCCCGCCGACCTCCGCAAAAAGCAATATTCTTCGCTCAAAGAAGCCCTCAAAAAGACTCGCCCCGACGTCATTTTCCAGACCGATTCCAAGAGTTCCGAATATGTCTATCGCCAGGCTCTCAACCACCATCTTCTCTATTATTACGTGCCGTCGACCGCCGATCTTTCTTCGCAAATGGGCGAAATCGAGCTCATCGGTAGCACCCCCACTATCTTTGTTCCTGTCACTCCTCTCGCTGGTAGCGCTCGTTTTGTCAAACGTTGTACCGATCTCATTCTCGGCTCAATCCTAGTTCTGCTCGCTGCTATCCCTATGGCTATCATCTGGCTCGCCGAGAAAATCGCCGACCCTCACGCCCCTGCCATCTACGCCGAAACTCGCCTCTCTCGCTATAATCGCCGCTTCAAAATCTATAAATTCCGCTCCATGTACCCCGAATATTGCGGTATTTCTCCCGAGGAAGCCTTCACCAAAATGGGCAAGCCGAATCTCATTAAGAAATACCGCGCCGATGGCGATCAGATCAAAAACGACCCCCGCGTTACCAAAGTTGGCCGTTTCTTGCGCGCTACCTCACTTGACGAGCTCCCACAGCTCTTTAATGTCCTTCGTGGTGATATTTCCTTAGTCGGCCCCCGTGCTCTCGTCCCTGGCGAACTCCGTCATTATGGCGACCGCTCCTTACTTCTCTCGGTCAAATCTGGCCTTACTGGTCTTGCCCAGGTTTCCGGCCGCCGCGACATCTCTTTTGCCGAACGTCGCGCCCTTGATATTTATTACATTCAGAACTGGAGTCTTTGGCTCGACTTTCGCATCCTTTTTCGCACCGTCGGCGCTGTTTTACTAAGAAAAGGTGCAAAATAGATCATGGCTAATCAATCGCAATGTAGAGCAACAGTAGGGTGAGAGGGAGTATGTTGATGAGCCGGTCAAAAGCAGAAGATTCTAGAAAAGGTCAGCGCGACGCCGTTCGTGGAACCTTTTCGTCCGGTGAAGCCGGAGAATCTTCTGCTTCTGACCGCCGTGAATCAACCACTCCCTCCCGCCCTACTGTTGCCCTCGTTTGTGATTGGCTAACGGAAAAAGGCGGTGCCGAAAAAGTCCTTCTTGAGCTCCACCACCTCTATCCCGACGCCCCCATCTATACCTCTCAGTATCGCCCAAAGCGCATCGACTGGTTCAAAGACGCCACCGTCAAAACCGGCTGGCTCAATCTTTTTCCCGCCACTTTCCGTCGCATTCTTGGCCCTCTGCGCCAGCATTATTTCTCCCATCTCGACCTCAGCCATTACGACCTCGTCATCTCTGTTACCGGTGCCGAAGCCAAATCTGTCCGCACTCAGCCCAAGCCTTATCGCACCGCCACTCGGAAAGGGAAGTACGAAGTCTTGCTCCCTATGCAGCCCCACACCACCCATATCTGTTATTGCCATGTCCCCACTCAGTATTATTGGCAATCTTACGACCGCTATCTCCAAAATCCTGGCTTCGGTTTCCTGAATCCTATCGTTAAATTCTTTTTCCGTCTCTTAGTGAAACCTCTTAGAAAAGCCGATTTCGCCGCTGCCCAGCAGCCGGATTATTTCGTCACCATCTCTAGCTACGCCGCCGAACAGATCAAAAAATACTATCACCGCGACGCCACCATTATTTATCCGCCCGTTGACGTCCAAAAATTCTCCAAATCTATCACTACCCCTGTTAAACCTGTGGAAAACTCCGCAAAATCTGTGGATAAATCTGTGCAAAACTCTGTGGATAACTCTAACTCCAGCCAGCCCCAAAATCATCCTTTTGTCATCTCTTGTCGTCAGGTTACCTGGAAACGCGTCGATCTCGCTATCTCCGCTTGCAATCGCCTCGGTCTCCCTCTGCAAGTGATTGGCGACGGCCCCGAGCACAAAAAACTCCAACAACTCGCCATGAGCGTCCCCGCCCGCGACACCAGTCATATCGAATTTCTCCCTTGGCTCACTTCCGATCAGCTCGCCGAGCACCTGCAAAATGCCCGCGCTTTCATTTTTCCAAGTCTCGAGCCTTTCGGTATCGCCCCCGTCGAAGCTTTAGCCGCCGGTTGCCCGGTGATTGCCTTCGCCGACGGTGGCAGCCGCGATTTTGTGCACCCCGGCGAAAACGGCCTTTTCTTCCGCGAGCAAACCGTCGATTCACTTGTCACCGCCCTTCAGGAATTCCCCGACCATCATTTTGACCGTCAAAAAATCTCCGCCTCAGCCGCACCGTTCGACGTCAACAAATTCCGCGAGGGAATCACCGCTTTCATCGATCAAGCTCTCAAAAATCCCGCTCCCATCCCTGAACCTGCCGCCGACCCTGCCCCTGAGGACGCCCCCAATGTCTAAATTCTTCCGCATGGCCTATTTCGCCCTGCTTGTCGCCCTCCCCGCCGTCCTCTTTTTCTCCTATTACCCCATCATCTCTCTCGGCGCCAATTCTTCCATGAATTTCGAGCTCTCCCTCCCGCTCCTCTGGCTCATCCTCTTCGACCTTATTGCTTTCATCAACTTTGTGGTGCTTTTTCGAGACCGTAAAGACTTGGATCAGCGCCCCAAAGCGGAAAAAGTTAGTAGAGGGAACTTTGCGGCTCTTTTCGAGAGCATAAAGACTCGGGCGCGCGCCCCGGAGCGCAGCTCGAGAAAAGACGTCACAAAGTTTCTACTATGGTTGCTTTTTCCTCTCTATGCCACCCTGTCAGTCTTCTGGTCCGCCAACCCCCTCCGCACTATCCTCACCGCCGGCATCCTCTGGCTCCTCTTTTTCGCCATTTTTGCTATCCTCCGCCTCTCGCCCCGGCTAGAACCCCCACGAGAGCTCAAAATTTGGGTCCTCGGGGCCTTCTTCGTAAGCACCGCTGTGGTATGCCTCTTTTGCTTTATCCAGTCTATACTCGATTCCTGTGGCCTCTCCCGCGAAACCACTCTCCTCTGCGCCGGCTGCACTTATCGCTCCTTCGGCTTCCCCCATCCCAATGGCTTCGCCATCGAGCCGCAATTCATGGGTAATCTCCTCCTCGCCCCCACCCTTCTTGCTCTCTACCTTCTCTGCCAAACCACCAGCGAAACCACACCCCACCCCAATAAAACCGAACACCGCGCAAAAACCGAACATATAAGAGCCGAACAAACCACAACCACTTTTCCACACCTGCGCAAAACTTCCGTAAAACTCCCTCTTGTCGTCTGTGCAATTTTATTTTCTACTACGCTTTTCTTCACTTTTTCCCGTGGCGCCATCTATTCCTACGCCCTTGGCCTTCTTATTTTAATTATCTTCACCCTGTGTCGCCACACCTTCCGCCCCGCCCTCATTATTATTCCCGTCGCCACTTTCCTCCTTTCGCTCGGCTTACAGGGAACTTTCGCTCATTTCGGCCCCACTTCTGAGACTTTCACCTCCGCCGTTACTAAATCCATTCACCAGCTTTCCCTCGGCTTCTTGGATTTTCGCACAAATAGTCAGACCGAGCCGGACGATGGTAGCACAACCATCGATGAGGGGGCAGGGAGGTTGTCTGAAGGTACTGATGGTCAGGCTAACGCGGGTCTGGACGCCACCCGCAGGGAGCGTCCAGAGAGCGTTACCGTATCTGAAGACGAGTTGCCTGCCCCCATATTTGATGGTTACGTCGCCGATTCCACCGATGTTCGTCTCGGCCTTAATTCCGCCGCCCTTGCCACCTGGTCTCAGTCTCCAGCCACCATGATCTTCGGCGTTGGTCTCGGTGGTGCCGGCGTCGCCATGCACCGTTTCGACCCCGTGAATAACCCCAGCCCCAAAGAAATCGTCCAAAATCAGCCCATCTCCCTCCTCCTCGAGACCGGTCTTTTCGGTGTCGCCCTTCTCCTCGCCGCCCTCTATTTCGCCTTCCGCTCAAAGCCCCTCAAAAACCCTCAAAATCTCCCCTTCCTCGTCGCTCTTATCACCGCCTATCTCCTCTCTCTGCAATTCTTCGCCGGCCTCCCCAACGCTCTTCACATCTACCTTCTCCCACCCCTGTTATACTATATTTTCCTACCCAGCTATGCCACGATCCACTCAAACTCGTCAACCTTGTCAAATCCCCGAAAAACTGTCAAAATCTCAAAAAATTCCACCAAATCTTTGCCAGAATTGCAAAATAAGCATAAACACTCTTGACTTTTTGGACAATCTGTGCTACAATGGAAGTATAACTATGGGGGAAGTTAAGCAAATTAAGAACTAAAGCTTAAAACCCCTGTGTGTAGCTGTTAACTTTCGTTTCAAATTAAAATATAAAATTGGAGGGAATTTATTATGGCAAACGAACAGAACAACAACCAGGAACAGGTAAATCAGGACAATCAGGACACTCGCGACAGCCGGTTTGATTACATGAACCAAAAACCGGACAAACTTAGCGGTAAGGCGATCGTCGCAGCATGTCTTTGTGTCGGCGCAGTAATATTTTTGTTAGGCTCTCTTTTGATGTACGTCTTCAACAAACATACTTCTGAGAAGTATGTTGACAAAACTGAAGTCGTCAGCAATGCGGACCAGCAAGATTCTGAACTGCCCGTCTCCGGCTTCGCCGTAAATCGGAACGAAGACGATTATCCGCCTGACGAGAATGAACCGTCTGAAGCTAAATACGAGGACAGCTATCTGTCCGATGAGGACAAACTGCTTGAGGACACAACCTCGGAACCGGTCTATACCGAGAAGAGCATGAATCTCACGCTTTATCAGGTGCCGGTGCGGGATGATAACATTCTCATCGAACCCAATTTTGACGGTAGCTACACTTTAGAATCGGACGCGGTCTACGCAATCTGTTGGGATGCCATTCCGCTTTATCGGAATGAAAAAGGGGAAGTCAAAGCCGACATTACTGCAAACAGCACTTATCTTATCACGGAAGACGAGCCTGGTGTTATCACTATTACCATTGATGACAACCGTCAGCACGTTCGTCACGTTGGTGAGCTGGACATCACTACCGCTGCCGATAATTTAGGCATCGAGTTTTGTTCCAGTGAGTGCTATCGCCGTGCTTATGGCAGTCGTCCTCGCATCGAGGATGGAGAATTCATCTTATGTTTCTATACATCTGGTGATTATGCCGAGTATGAGAGCAATGGCGTTAGTGGCGTAGACGGTTATTACAACTATAACTATGGTGCCGAAGGCTACGAATCGGAAGAACGCTTTGTGACGCGGCCTAGTGATGATGACGATATCGATATCGACGTCGATAACTATCCCAAGCCCATGCCCGCACCTACTCCGACTCCTATGCCTAAGAACCCGGAACCTACTCCAGTCCCTACGCCGGATCCCATACCTACTCCTCCCGCTGATTACGAGCCTAAAATTCCCACGTTTGGAGGTGATTATTAAGTATTTTAGTTCCACCAGCCCCGCCCACAAAGCGGGGTTGAATTTTGTTTCAAGAAAACTCTTGCATTTTTTCGCGTCTTGCGATATAATGAACACATGTCGCGGGATAGAGCAGCCTGGTAGCTCGTTTGGCTCATAACCAAAAGGTCGTTGGTTCAAATCCAACTCCCGCCACCAAAATGGAGACAGTATCGCCCCCCCGATCTGTCTCCATTTTGGATTTTAATGGTATATGCTGTACTAGAAAGATGATAGGTTTCACACTGGCTTTTTGAAGACCGTAAAGACTTGGCCGCGCGGCCTGGAGCGCAAGGTCGAGAAAAGCCAGTGTGGGCTTATCATTTGCTCTGCGCTGTGTCGATTATATTAATCTACAACATATAAAAATATTGCTTACCCTTGTAGTTTTCTCTCAATCTGTGCTATACTATTGAGGGGGCCCGATATTTGACTAAATTATAATAATATTGAATAGTATTGACTAGGATGATAAACTAGGGTAATATTGAAAAGGATGGCGGGCGCTATGCGAAGCGTCTACGAGTAAATTAAAAAGCTAATGAGGGGAGAAAGGTAGATGCAGTGCAACCGCTAGAAATAAAAAGCCTTAGTGCTGTGTTAGAGAATAGTCTCACTGGGACTAGAATCTACACAAAAGCGATCCCGCTAAAACGGAACCGCCAATAAACCTACCTCTATCCTATCACGGCTACCAAGTTCCGTCAAGAGCTTGGATTTGCGAGTGAGGCGATAGAGCAAGCCCGCCATCCACCACAATACCCCATTCACCATAAAGCATGTGTTATAATATCCTTATGAAATCAGCCTTATTCACCACTCACGCCGACCTTGCCCTTCCGCTTTGGGAACCAAACGTCGACGCCATCTACTATTACAACGACGAACTCCCTGCCACTTTTCCGCAGTTCGACAAGGTCTATTTCCGCGATCCCTTCAACGACCCCACCGACCCTACCCTAGATAGCCGCCTTGAGGAAATCACCACTCAATTCTTCCACGACAACCCCGATTGTTATTCCATCGACCACGTCCACACTGTCGAAGACTTTTATATCGAGGATAAATGGCGCCAGTTTTATCAATTCGGTAAAGATTTCATGCCCGAAACTTGGCTCGCCAGGGAACAAGAATTTATTCCCGGCAAAATGATCGTTAAAAAGCGCATTTCCTGCCGTTGTCGTGATGTTCACTTTGAGATTCCCGAGGGTGCTAATCTTGATAGCTACATTATCCAGCGCCGTGTCAACATTGCTCAAGAAATGCGTGTTTTCTATCTTAACGGTCAGGTTTTCCGCACTGCTGAGACTCGCACTAGCAAGACTGAATCTCAGGGCGTCAAAGTCATCGGCGAACATCAGCTCACCGATGAGCAAATGGACTTCGTGAAGAGAGCCATGGCCAAATTCCCGGAGCTTGATTTCGTCGGCGTTGATCTAGCCGTGCTTGACGACGGCTCACTTGTCATTATCGAAATCAACCGCTCTCCTCAGTTCAAAGGTTTCTATAAAGTTACTGGCATCAATTTAGCAGAACTAGTTTTCTGAACTTGCTTTCACCACCGCCGTATAATTTTGAATCAGTGGCACTTTCGCAAGATAATTATTCCACATCGAAATATAATTGCCCGTCCGCGTGTCGCTTGGATCGCCATAACCATCCGCCAGCCTCAGCGCCTCATAAAGCGGCGTCGTAATATCGACCGGCGCCAGCCACTCCTGCCGGCATCCCGTCGACGTCACCATCGCATTCGTCTCAATATTTGCTACCCAACTTCGTCCTCGATAATCCGTCGAAAATAGCCAATAATACTGCGCGTCGTGCGAAACATATCCCTCGCCCATAATCTGCCCCGCAAAAGTCGAATAAACTGAATATCTCGCAATCAATCTCTCAAAATCTGGTGCAAAGCTTTCCGCCACCGACAATAGCTGTGGAGCCACTTTGCGATGCCCCGGCTCGGTTGTCGACGATTGTTCCGCGTTCATCGCGGTCGGCGACACTTCACGGTAGAAGTCCCCCCGCATCAGCCCTCGCTGGAACGCCTCGCGATATTCTTGGCGCGAATTATACGCCATCGCTGTCCCCGCGAATAGGAAATCCGGATTCGTGCCGGAAAGATCCACAATCCCTCGGTATCGCTCAATCTGATTCAACGCTGATTGCAAAGCAATCGGCAAAATAATCGACCGCTCGTCAAATCCACTCCCAAAAATATCAATTCCTTCACCGTTAATCCCACGGACATAATCCGGCAAATATCGCCACAGTGCCTGTGCTTTATCGCGATAAAATGACCGTACTTTCACCCCTACTGTCGTCGGGATATAAGCAATCGCCGCCATTTGATCGCTTGTCAAATTAAAGAGATTTGATAGATAGATTTCCTGATTAGCCACCAAAATATGATAGGCTGGATTTAGCCCTGCGCTGATCAAATTCGGTATGCTAAGTGAATATTCCTGACCACCCTGCTTCCAAACATCACCATCAATCGTCGCCCGGTTCAAAATCTGATCACCCACCTCTGTCTCAATCGGCGTCAACGTTGTTTCGTGCAGTGCCTTTGCTAGCATTGGCGTCTCTCCACTTGCGCTCCCGCCAAGGGCCGGGTCAAGCGATGGATCCGTCTCTGTTACCAAGCTCGCCTCATAATCCTGCCCCAGCGCCATCGCTTCTTTGCGCAAAGTCTCAAACTGCTTAAACCCTGCAAATCGCGGTCCGTAAAGCGCGTTTTCCAGCTCGTTCATCGAACGCACATAGTCGTCAAATTGCTTCGGGCTAGCAATCGGATGAATTTCCGACAAGAACTTTCGTCTCAGATCCGCAAATCCTACTGGCGTTCGGTAATCTTCCTGCCCTCGTCGCGGATTGCTCAGGAATGTTTTCACGTCTGCCGCCTTCACGTCCTGCCAATTTTTCGTTGTGAAACCCGTCACTATTGCTAGGATCTGCTTATCACGCAATCTCCCGGCGATTTCGTCAAAAATCCGCTGTTCACCATATCGTTCTAACTGCGACGGCAAGCTCAGCAGGTATTCGTTTTCGTCCGCCGTAGTAATCTGTCCATCTCTCAGTGCCGCGAGAAACATCTGCCGTGCCACTGCCGGATCCGGCTGTTCTGGCAAAAGTTGCACGGTCTGTTGCTGAGCCGCCGCTGCCCGTTCCGCATCCGTCTTTGCATTTTTCGCTGCTTCTTTCGCGGCCATTTTTGCTTTTTCAGTCGCAATGCGGTTCGCCTCCGCTGTTAGCCGCGGCATAAAATATCGAATAATCTCCAGCTGTCGCTTCTCCGTCGCCGTCATGCCGTCCGGCCCACCCGTAGTACCCTCAAACATAACCTTATTATATCAGACCCTCTTCTAAAAAACTAGTGGTTGACAAAAATACAAATCTGTGCTAATATGGAAATATAAGCTATCTAGTACGACTAGATGGTAGTCTTAGTATGCCCGACAGGAAAGCTCTGCTTGCGCTCCGCATCTCACTTCGTTCGATAACGAACCTTGCCATAAATGGCTCCGATATCGACCCCTACGAAATATACCATAGAAAATACCTTACTCGTGAAAGTAAGGTATTTTCTATGGTATGCCCGACAGGATTCGAACCTACGACCTTTAGCTCCGCAAGCTAACGCTCTATCCAGCTGAGCTACGGGCACACATGTGTGGATATTTTCGCGCTGAGCGCTACGACATCCACCAAAGATTAAAAGGGCATTGTAAAACTTACAATACCATCATTATAGCACATTTTAAGAAAAGTGATAGAGTAAAAATATATTTTTTCTTGAGAAAATTGCCAAATTCATCGCCAAATCGCCCTCAATTCACGCAAATTGGGGTCAATCTCTATTATCTGTGCTATAATCAAATTATGGAACAAACTGCGAAACTTTCTGGAGGTAAAAAGCGGTTTCGCCTCGAACGCGCGAAGGTGAAGCTTCTAGCCTCCTACTATGGGCACCCAGCGCGAGATCTTAAACTTATTTGCATCACCGGCACTACCGGCAAAGTCACCGTGGCGCACTATATCCACGAAATTCTTGCCGTCGCCAAGCAGCCGGCCGCGATTTTAGCTTCTGAGAAGGCCATCAAGGCCTCTGTTTTGCACCGCTTTTTGAACGACGCTTGGAAGGCCAAGGTCACCTACGCTATCATCACCGCGCCGGCCGAGTCGCTTGCCGCTGATACGTTTTATGGCTTACCAATCCATGTCGCTGCCCTCACTGATTTTGCACCCACCGGCCTCGCCGACGAAGATCTTGCGGGCTATCTAGGCGCTCAATCTTCGCTTTTCGAGATGCAGCCAGAAAGCGTTGTCCTCAATCGTGACGATTCCCATTATGCCGATTTCGCCAAATTCCGTGGCAAGACTGAGACTCTGACCTATGGCGCGTCTTCCGATTCTGATCTCCGGATTGATTATTCCAAGCTCTATCGCAAAGGTTGCGAAGCCAGCCTCAGCTTTGGTCGCCAGGCCTTCACGGTTGCCAGCTTCCTCACCGGCGAGCCGGTTATTGGCTATATGGCCTGCGCCGCTGCCATCGCCACCACCCTCAATATCGCTCCGAATGCCATCACCGAGGGTATCGCCAACTACGACCCCGAGTCGAAATAATTAAACCGTATCGGTGCTGAAGCGAAGCTGATAACCATTTATGAGGGAGTAGGACTTGGGCTTTCTCCCCGGAGCGGCCCGAGCAAAGGGTTATTAGCTTCGTTCTAACTTCTGAATATGGTATAATATAAGGCATGGCCTGGTAGCTCAATTGGATAGAGCAGTTCCGTCCTAAGGAAAAGGTTGCGCGTTCGACTCGCGCCCGGGTCACCAAGAAAACACCCCAAATTCTTTTGGGGCGTTTTCTTTTGGCTTTACGGTGGTAGGAGATTTTGGTCGGACGGCGGGGATAGGGCCTATACCGCTTCACATACAATTCTTCATAAAATCTTGCTATAAACGCTTGACCTTACTCGGTGCAGGTGATAGAATATAGACAGGTTGGTTTCTCTAGCTTATTTAGCTAGAGAAATTTTTACTTCAAAGCGTTTGCGCAGTAAAGTAAAGCCGAAGTAAATCGACATACCCGAATCCTCCTTTCCCTTAATTAAATGATGCCGAAAGTGGTGCCCATACGGCCCCGCTGTCCTTTTTAATATTATCTCAGTTCAATCTCCTAGTCAATACTATTCAATATTATCATATTTTAGTCAAGTATCGGGCCCCCTCAATAGTATAGCACAGATTGGAGAGAAACTACAAGGATAAGCGCTTAGGTTAAATAACGGTGCCAGTGTCCCCAACTACAACCGTATTAATGTTCAGTCCGGAACTCATCTCCTCAGAGTTGAGAGCAAGCAACAAAGTTGCTTGCTGGACATGAAACTTTGTTTCATGTCCTCCGGACTGGTTAATCCTTGGCCTCTCCAGTTCCTGCGTACCGGCGTCTACTACCGTTCCGACGGCTACCTCTACGCGCGTACTACGGATGGCTACTGGTGGTCTAGCACGGCCAGTTCGGCTGCTAGCGGACGCGGCCTGGGTACGTGGGCCGGTAATGTCTACGCCCAGAACAGCTATTTTAGAGGCTTCGGCTTTGCTCTGCGCTGCAAAAATCCGCCACTTTCGTGACGGATTCCGCTTGTATTTCTAACGCGTATATTTCTCGTTCAGATCCGAGTAGTCGTAGAGCTCTTCCGGCTTGAACCACAACGCAACTTCTTCCTTCGCCTCTTCCGGGCTACCACTAGCGTGGATCAAGTTCGGCACACCGATGCCTTTCGCATCCGAATAACCAAAGCTCATGTGCGCGTAATCCCCGCGAATCGTCCCCATCTCTGCCGATTTCGGCTCGGTTGGCCCCACAATCTTCCGTACCAGCGGCACCGCTTCGACACCCTCTAGTACCATCGCAATCACCGGCCCGGTCATCATATAATGCAAATTATAGCGATAAGCCTCTTCACCCCGGCGAGTGATCATCTTGCCAATCGTCTCATAATGCGCTCGGTAGTGATCCTCGTCCGGCATCACCATTTTGATACCCACAATTTTCAGGCCCACGCGCTCAAACCGTTGAATAATCTCCCCCACAATCCCCCGCTGCACTGCATCTGGCTTACACACCACCAAACTTCGTTGCACCAAATCGCGCTCTTTTCCCATAGAACTCCTTATTTGTTTATTATCTTCCTCCAATTATATCATATTTTCGCCCCAAATGCTTCAATCAAGACCATTTTTCTTGATTTTTCTACCAAAAAACATAAACGCTATTGACTTTTTAGTCAATCTGTGCTACAATGAAAGTATGGGGCATAGTCCCTAGTAGCATTATTAAAATACATTGATTTGGGAGGGAAATCATATGACAAAATTAGTAAAACCCGTTTTTGCTGCACTCCACATCACCACTTACTGTGAGGGCGATTGCGCTTTCTGCTATATCACAGAAAAGGGCGCACCCCGTCAGCATGGTGATCTGGAAACCTTGAAGCACATCGTTGATCAGCTGGCCATCGCCGGCGTCGAAACGATTGAGCTGGTCGGCGGCAATCCGTCTCTGTATCCGCACATTGTGGAACTTTTGCAGTATTGCCAGCAAGCCGGACTCGAGGTGGCTATTCTCTCAAACACGCATTACTATCAGTATGCGTCCATTGAGAAAATTACGCCGTACGTCACTGCGCTCGAGACTACTATTCACGGTTTGCCGGAGCTCCATGACAGTTTCACGCACCATGGCGCATACGCTAATGTCATCGCCAATCTCAGGGCTTGGCAGCAGTGCAAGCGCCCCGAGCAGGGCACTGGCATCACGCTCAATTTCACCAAGGCTAACTGCGCGCATATTTTCGAGACAATTACTAAGATCCTGCATCAGGGAATCAAGGTTGATTACGTGCAGGTGCAGCGTATCGGTCCGCACGGCCGTGCCACTGACGGTAGTTGGAAACTCACGCTCGACGAGGTGATAACCGCTTATCGGCAGATTGCCCGTCTCAGCGATGAACTGGGCATTCGCGCCGAAGTGGTCGATGCGTTTCCGCTCTGTCTCTTGCCCGAGGAAGTGCGTCAGTATGCCGGTCGTTGTGATTGGGGCTTTGGCACTTGTGCGGTATTCATGGATGGCTCGGTTTCGCGTTGCGCAGTTGCCAGGCATGATCTCGGCAACATTCTGGAAACACCATTGACGGAAATCTGGATCAATCACCCCGAACTCAAGGAGTTCCGTGCGAAGAAATATCTCCGTGACGAATGTCAGCGTTGCCAGCTGCTTGAGGCTTGCGGGGGGGGGTGTCCTACCAGCTGTGGCGGATGCCATCTCTGTACAGACGAGTTACTCACGCGCTACGCCGACCATTGCCACATCTGACTGTGAATCCGACCGCGGAGAAAGTTTTGTCAAAAGAGCGGCCACGTGTCGCTCTTTTTGCATTTTTCCTAGTTGGCTTTCAAATATTCCGTCACTCGCTGAACCAACAGCTGATAACGTCGATTCGTATCCAGATTTTTACCACAATATTGACGATCCATCACTTCATTTGGTTCGTAAAAAACTGGAATATTGTACAAATCGAATTGTTCTCTAGTCAAATCAATATAATGCCCATCAATTTTATTGAAATAATGCGTTCCGCCACCCTCAACCCGAATTCTATGAATTGTTCCGCCGAACAAGTCATAAACCAGCATCGCGGTCACTGCGCACTGTCCATAAGTCGGGTCAGCTGGTACCCAATCCGCCTGGCAGCTGGGATATGCTGTCTCCCTGCTCCAACATTTTCGTAAGATCTCGTACAGATCTCCCAAAGTCCGGACACGGCTATCGCCGTCTTTTAATCTTGGTAATTCCGCATATTCTTCACCATAGAATTTCATAAATAAAACTCCAAATTACTCATATTATAATGTAAATAATAGGGAAATGGAAGCGACAGGAAAGAAATCCGCGCCGTCGTCGCTACGCGACCGGGCGGATAACGAACCTAGCGCTAGCGCGCTTCGGTTCTCACTTACAGAAAAGCAAAGACTCTATACTTTGGTATAGAGTCTTTGCTTCCTGTGTTACCACGTCAGTCCGAACCCCCGATGTGGCATTTTACTTGTTTTACGTTATTCTACTTGTTTCACCTTATTTTACTTGATTTACTTCTTTTATGCAACGGCTAGAAAATATTTATAAAGCATCGAGTACAAGCATAAAGGACATAAAAATTCCCGTCCAAATGGGCGGGGATTTTCCTTTTAATAATCTTCAAAGTATGTCAATCCAAATGCGTCATAATCTGAATAGAAGTAAACATGCGCACTAAGTATTACCGGAATTTTGTCATAACGATATCCATCGGGTCGGTTGGGCGTAATCCCGTTCGGTAGAGCAATGACAAAGGTATACGGACCCCAAGTATTTGAATCCATTGTTGCTTTACCAAATATTACCGCATCTTGTTCGGCATAACAAACCGTATCACTAGACTGCACAACTGTCACCACGGAACGCACGTTGAAGAAGTCGGCAGCAGTTGCATCATGCTCTCGATCTGTAGCAGAAACATGTTTGGTCGCAAGTTGCCCAGCATAAGTGCGAGGGCTATCGGGCGTAATCGGGAATCCTTCCGTTAAATTTTCTATCGTATAAGTCCCAATAATATATTCCAGTTTGTTACAGTTGCATGTATCACGGGCATCCCTCAATAAGTAGCTTGCATTATACAGCGATTCCTCACTCGGGAAAGATGTTGCATCCTGGCCCAGCGCTTCCCACAATGCATACATAGTTTCCGCATCATCTTCTGTGAAAATCGGACTCAACTGACAAGTCTCACGGATCGTGTAACCGTCTTGATCCTCGTATTCCACCATGTGTGCAGTCAAGAGTCCTGATGTGTCGATGTCGCCTGCAGGATTATTGCCTTCCAAGGTTTCTTCTGGCCGGGCAATGTCAAATTCCTGATTGTCGTCCCCTATATAGCTTAAGAACTCCTCGTAAGTTTCGTAACTTATTTCTCCGGTTGCAACCTTGCGTCCGAGATCTTCCTCAGTGAGAACTCCTGAAGACCACATCTCTACCAGTTTATCGATAGAATAATCTTCCATGTCGAGTCCCTCGGGCGATATCTCACTCATGGGCTCCTGCCTTGATGCTTCTTCCTGTCTTAGCTGTTCCATATACTCGTCTGCATCGATAGATACACTATCCTCGCACCCACACAGTCCGAGCATCAGCCCACCAGCCAACAAGATTGCCATAAATCGTCTTTTCATCTTTCACTTTTCCTCCCATTGTTTGACTTATCAATAAAAATAGCCCTTGTCAACCAAGGATATCATTTTGAAGGGGGCGACGGAAATAACTGTAATTCCGTTGGGGCTCAAAAGCAAAGAGTAAAAAGCGCGAGTTTGCGCTGGGCCGTGATAGTGATACGACTCCTGATTTCTACTTCGAGGTATTTAGCCTGATTCAGCGCCTAAGCGCCACCCCCACGATTGGGCAGAAGGCAGCTTAAAAGCCATAAGGCCCGCCGCCACCGTAATAACCGCCACCGGAGTAAGGGTTGCAGACGTCAGCCCTAACCAAATCCGATAATGACGTAGCACCTGCCGGACCTTTGTGTGCAAATTCCTCCCAAACCTTATAAGCTGATGCTTTCGGATGACAGTTGAATGCCGAATGAATAAAGAAAAATGATTTACCACAAGCCGGACAGCTGTGCCGGCCATACCATTCACGAAGAATGTTTTTCAGGGCATTTCTATCATATTTTTCTTCAACCGGTACATACGCCGGTTCAGGAGGTTCTGCCTTTCCTCGCTTCAGTCTCCAGATCCAAAAAAGTTCATCGTCCACTGACATAGTATATGTTGATACCATATCAATCACCTCCTTCTCCAAAATAATTTAATTCAAACACGTCATAACCGGAGTCGGCGTAGGCTTTGTTGCCAAATTCTACGCTGATCTTATCATAACAGTACCCATTAGGCCGGTTAGGTGTAGCCCCATTCGGTAGGGCAATGACAAAGCATACTGGTCCCCAAGTATCGGAAGTCATCTTTAGGTTGCCAATTACCACCGCGTCTTGCTCTCCGTAGCAAACGATACCGTCGGCATTTATGACCGCAGACACAGAACGGAGATTAAAGGAATTGGCCGCGTTTGCGTCATGTTCATTATCGCCGGCGGTAACTTGCTCGGCATGGAGTGCCCTGACGTAAGTACGAAGATTGTCGGGAGTAATCGGGAAACCATCCGTTAAATTCTCTATTTTGTAGGTTCCGATAATGTACTCCATACTGCTACAGCTGTCGGCGTCACGGGCATATTCCATAGAGTGGCTCGCGCCATACAACGACTCCTCGTTCGGAAAATCCGCAACATCATTACCGAGTGCTTCCCATAACGCATACATATCCTCACTGTCATCTTCCCGGAAAATCGGGTTCAGCTGACATGTCTCGCGGATTTGATAGCCGCCCTGGTCTTCATACTCAATTACGTGAGTACTCAGCAGCGACAACATATCGGCGTTGCTCTCGGCATTTTCGTTTTCCAGACTTTCTTCCGGTTGAGTAATGGGTTCTGCGTCACTTGATGCCTGATCCGGCTGTTCCTCATCAACAGAATAGCTTTCCGCATCAGCTTCTTCAGACTTCACTTCGCTCTCCGCGACGGCTGCTTCATCCTCCACGCTCGGCTCTACCGTTTCCTCCGGCGGCGCCGACATTGCACTTGCACTACTGCCCCCTCCGCATCCGCACAGTCCAAGCGTCAGCCCACCGGCCAACAAAATTACCATAAATTGTCTTTTCATTCTTCACTTTTTCCTCTCTGTTATATTTGTTTTGCTCGTCAAAAAACCGCCCTGGCGGGTCGGATGTAACATTTTTTGAAGTCTGTCTTATTTTAGCATATTTTACCCCTGCGTTCAAGGCACATAAGGGGCATTTTATGGCTCTTTTCCGGTATTGTCCAAACATATTTTAGTGGTTCGTCCACTTTTGAGGAACGTTTTACCACACATTACCCTTGTTAACCATAAAATATCTGCCAAAAGAGGTAATAATTTTCAAAGTTTGTTACATCCTAATCTGTGAGCTTTATACTTATTGCAAAAACAGATTAGGAGGGAATGTATTATGGCAACAACTGAACCAATCCGAGACCAGTCCCAGCTTCATGCTTTAGCGGATTATTTTTTGGAGAAAGGGGAATTAAGGAACTATACGCTGGTGGTGCTTGGTACCTGTACGGCATTACGAATCAGCGACTTATTAGGAATCTGCTGGTCAGAGATTTATGACGTGGAGCGGGATCGCTTCAAGGTACACGTCAAAATTACAGAACAAAAAACCGGCAAAGCAAAATTGATTGCCCTAAACGAACAGGCCATTGATGCGCTGCGGCTGTACTACCCACACAGCCACAGCGATTTTGTTTTTGTAAACAACCGTAAAAATGCGCGTCCAATCAGCCGGGTGCAGGCTTGGCGGATTATACAGGACGCAGCTACAGAATTAGGCTTGGATGGCAACCTTGGCTGTCATAGTCTCAGAAAGACATGGGGATACCATGCGTGGACAAGCGGAAACGTGTCACCCATAATCATTACGGAAATTTATAACCATAGTAGCTATGAGGTCACGAAACGCTACCTCGGTGTGGCGCAGGATGATCTGGACAAAGCATATCTGGAGATGCGGCTGTTCTAGGTTTCTGTTCTTTCCAGTTCTCAAACACCCAATAATTGTCCTCTGCACTATAGAGAGACGGGGCAATAATGGCTGCCCGGCGGCTCTATAAACCAGAAGGAGGCATATAGGGATGGTAGAGATGATAAGAATTATTGATGAACAGGGGCAGATAGCGACTCCGCTGCTGACACCATATCCGCACGGTGAGGATAAATATGGTGTGGCTGATTATTTAGTGAAAGAGTATAAACTTCACTATGCGTTCACAACAGTAATCTACGGGTTACGCACCCTTGAACTATTGGGGTGCGACAGGCTGGATATTCCGGAAGATACAGACCTGTCAGATTTGCTCTATATCGGATTAGGCATTTATTATGCTGTAGAGTCGGATATTTTTAATGATGCGATGGGAGTTTTGGCAAAGAAAAATGAGGAGCTTACCCAAGATGTTAATTTTTTTATAGCCGAAGCACTCCAATGGCTGCTCTATCTGATCGAGGAGGATCTATCCAGATTTGATTGTGATGAATGCCTGTATGGAGAAGCTATTAGACTTCTCAGTGCATCGGCAGACCATAATATAGGGCTTATCATATATGGGCTGGAGCTAATGCAGAAAAGTTATTTGGTAGAAAAAATCGACCCACTGGTAATCCTTGGCTGTCAGGAAAGTTATCTGAGAGAGCATATGAAGATGGAAAAGACAGATTAACGAAGCGGTGCCGCCAGTATTTGGCTGGCGGCACTAACCTTAGAAGAAGCCCTTGAGGCTTTCTCGCAATATATTAATAATTTTGTGTATTCGGTTGTTGACCCCTTTCTGGCTCATGCCGACCTTTGCTGCGATAGCCCGTTCTGTGGCACCTTCGCTGAACAGGAGGATAATGATTCGATTCTGCTCGCTCAGGGCGTTGATGGCATCAGCGAGAGCCTCTGATAGTTCCAGTTCCATGATATGGTCTTCCAAAGAGAACACATCGGCGGCCTCTATGCCTGTTTCCGACAAGGCATCAAGGGAAAGCGGATTGCCCTCTCGTTGTCTTGGGCAGTTGCGGCAGTTTGCCATGCAGCGGGTGCCGTTCTCCAGCCTGCAGCGGGAGCTTCTTTCTGAACCTTTGAGGCTGCGCCAGTATAGTTGTTTGATTTCTAGGGTCATGATGTCCATCGACAGATATTCGAAATAGTATTTTTTGAGTTCCATGTAATCATTGTAATCAGACATTTTTGCCTCTCTTTCCAGCCAGAGAGGCAGTGACGGCAGGATGCCAAGAATCGGATTAACCCGCAGTACCCAGGTACGGCAAAAAAGATGCGCAGGAAACAAGGGTACTTACACCCCCACTCCCAACAACCGCCTTTATCACGGTCATAAGGATGTGGTATGTCGTATCCCGCCTCACTGCGCACATGTGGCCTGATATGAATTTGTTAATGGTTTCTAGTGTCTTAGCAGTCAACTCCCCCGACCGCCAATGAAGATTTTCACCCCGCTTTCTGTGGTTTGATGTAGGGGTTTGCCTTGCTTAAATACATTTTAGGGGAGAGATTAGAAACTGTCTGTATTGTGAAAACAAGTTGAAATGAACGTGAAACAAAGTTGAAACCGCTGAGAAGAAAAACGCATAATTCTTTCACACATTATTGTATAAGGGTTGCCAAATTAAACGAAAAAACATAAAAAGTATTGACAAAATCGAACATGTGTGCTACAATGAAAGCATAAGTTAGATAAAGCTAACTTATAAGCATATTAAGATACTAAAATATTCTGTATGTCTAATACATATCTAATCTACCCGTTTCCCTCCCGATAATCGCAGAACTCGCTTCTCCTCTCGCAGGATGGGCGATGATGCGATTATTGTGCAAATTTGCAAAAAATAGGAGGAAGAATATGAGAGTAGAATCTTATGTAAGGGATTATGACACATCGGGATACAAAATTGTTGGCAAGGATTTCCATCGCATGCATGAATTTTCCCCTCGCCATTGCCAGGCTTTGGAAGTGGAATTTTATTCTGGCCACATGAGGATTGAAACGGATGAACAATGGGAGAAGTATGTATTTCCCTACATCGATTCCGACATGTTCCGCGATACTACACTTGACCCAGAACAGCTGGACCATTTTGTGGGCAACTACAAATCAATTCTGAGGGGCCACGTCCCTGGGTGGGAAATTACGGAAATCGAAGTTTCGCCTACAGCGATATTGTTCGATTTTTTTCATGTGGAGACGAATATGTACGGTTTTCTGGGGATTTATGATGCCGCAGATCTACGTCTTGAGGTCAAGGGTCCGGAATTGTCTTCTGGGGTACGACCTGAATACACGATTGGGCTGCATGGCAATCAGACATCCTACATTTATGAAGATGTGGGATACCGAGCGCGGAGCATCGATCTCCGAATTAAAGACCCAAAGAAGTACAACAACATACTTAACAAATGGAGCATCCTTGCGGACATCACAGAATATGAATGTATCTAAGCCAAGTGGCTGCGGTGTATACTGCAGCCATTTTTCTTGCGCATTTTCAAAAGGCGAAAAAAATGTTATAATTTATACATCTTTTAGGCAAGGAGGGGTGTCTGCGTGTCTGGAAATAAGGAAACAGCTAATTATGGGGACTTAGAGGTTCAGATAACGAGGTGCATGTATGAAATAAAGCATGACGGCACCAATAGGGAGACAGATTACAATATATCTAAATTTGTTCAAATACTTGTGGGAGATGAATACATCAAGGAACACAGGAAAGAGCATAGGGAGGAAGAATGGAAGGCTTTTAGGCAACCATATGCTAAAAGGGTATTAAAGGTGTATACAGACGATGATGATCGAGAGTTGCTTTTAGGTATCAACGGTTTTTCTGAGAAATACTGTGAGTTAGGCGTAGGGTCAAGATATAAAAAAATTGCAGATGAAATGGGAGTCACTACCAAAACTGTACGGAACAAGGAAGATAAGGCAATAGTGGGAGTTGTCAAGGAGCTACTCAATGAAATTCAGAAAAATGACCGCTACGAGTTGAAGTTACTCGCAGATGAAGTGTTTGCAGAGTTGGACGGTGCCAAACCAGTACCGTCAAAGCCGCCAAAAAAAGAATGGGATAAAAGAAAATTCCTGAAATGGCTGAGCGGAAATATTGTGGCAATACTTATTTTCTTAGCGATTATATTGCACATTTATCTTAGTGATTTTGTACCTAATCCTCCGAAAAAGGAAGAACCTGATGAAGATGGCAGCCCGGAAATCATAAGTTTTTCGGTCATGAATCCAGATATTTGTCTTGTCCCAGGTGGTCAGGAGTTCATTGACGTGGATGTCTATCCTGATGAGGCAAATAAAAACAGGCTCAGCACTGTCACTGAGAATCCAGAAATTGCATGGACAGAACATCTGCTAGTCAACGCTGTGGAGGATATACAGGACGAAGATGAGCATTTATCCACTATAATTGTCCAAACGGGAAGAATTGACCCTGCCTATGTGAACGTCACAGTCAAAAATCCAGAACCAGTCGAGCATTACAACATCGGCCATATTGGTACGGGAACGGATATTGACAACGGAGGTGACAATTGATGGGGAACAGATTATCCAAAGCAAATGTCTCACTTTTTCCAGTTGGCTTGGCTGTAGTGATTCTTTTGTGCATGCTGAGCCCGATAAAAACTCTAGCATGGGGAGACAGTAGCGGTGGCCGCACACATTACACAATCGAGGAAATAAACTCAGGGGCATTAGGGGATACAGTTACGCTTAATTCCATTGTTGACCCAGAAGGGGCACAGCCTTACGAGCCAAATTTTGTTTCTGCGCAAAATGCCGATATTATCGCCAATAATACGAAAAGTAACTGGTACGGAAATGACGTGATGGATGTTGAGGATGGAAGGGAATATCTTATCCGGCTCTATGTGCATAATAACAGCGTACCTCAGCAGGATGAAGAGTCTGGTGCGGCATCCCAGGATACCAGAGTTCAGGTAAGCATCCCCGACAACAGCGGCACCACTGTTAAAGTAAATGGATTTATTACTTCCAGTAATGCAACCCCGGATAAATATTGGGATTACGTCAATTTTCACAGCGACACCAATTTCCATTTGGAATATGTTTATGGTTCAGCAATTATATACAACAATGCTTATCCAGACGGACTTGAGCTGGGTGATAAAATCACAACAACAGCGGAAGGCGTTTTAATTGGTTATGATAAAATGGACGGCATAATGCCAGGCGGATACCAGTATGCCTGCTATATTACCTTAAAGGTAAGAGTGGTTTATGACTATGAATTTGAAATAGATAAGAAAGTCCGCTTGGTCGGTACGCATGATGAATTCACCGAATCTGTCGACGCTAAGGTCGGTGATAGGGTCGAATACCAAATCGAATTCCACAACAATACTGTTAATGACATTCAAGAGAATGTAATTATCCGTGACGTTTTGCCAAACAACATGGCTTATGTCGCGAACACAACTTACCTTTACAACTCTAACCACAAGGAGGGTAAGCAGATCACTCCAGATGGCGACCTCTTTACCACTGGCATCAATATCGGTGCTTATAAGGCCAACGCCTCTGGTTGGGTGCGCTTTACCGCTGAGGTTGTTGATAAAGATCTCGCCTGTGGCGACAACGTGCTTGTCAACTGGGCGCAAGGTATGGTCAGCTCTACCATCTATCAGGATCATGCTGCGGTAAGGGTAAAAAAATCGGAAAAAGCTGCGGTCATTATAACGGTTGTCCTTTGGGGGTTCATTGTTGCATGCCTGGCAAACATCATCCGATTGTATTATAAACTGCGACGTCATAAGTAAACCGGTACTTAAAATATCCATATAACTAAAATAAGCCTGTTCTGTGCATATCACACAGCGCGGGCTTATTTTTTACGCCTTTTCCAGGAAAATTTTGCTTTTACTACTCAAATAGAGAAAGCGAGTCCTTTCTGTTGTAGAGGGATAAAACAGCCCTCCAAAAATCAGAAGGAGGTTTTCACAATGCGAAGACAAACAACCAGTAACAGAAACTATGTCTACAACACTTATGACGCCCCGCCGGAGGCGGAGGACATCATCAGCCTCATCCCGGCAGGCGCAGGGGAGTATGTACACCCGGAGGACTTCACGGAGTCCGCTGCGCTGTCAATCCTCCAGAACCGCCGGGATGTACTGTTCGCCAAATCCATCATGGAGAATACCGGTGGGCTGGCTTTCATGGCAACTAAATTATCCGAAGCGGCACCGCTGGGGCGCGAGTATTATGAAGCCATACTGGCGGTGTACGCCAGGAAGAGCCTACAGCAGATGATGGAAAGGAGGTAGCCGGAATGGATGGATACATAGTTATCATTATACTTATTATTGTGCTCCTGCTGATGGCCAGCGCACTGCTCTGGCTTGTCGATACAGTTTTTTTCAATTCCGGCAGGCTGACAGATCTGCAGGAAGAAAACAAGTATCTCCGTCAGCTAATCCAGGATGAGTTTCTGTTGGACAATGACGGCATGGAAGCTTTTAGCAAGATGTTCAGCGCCGCCTGCCTGCACGGGTTTGGGGAAAACACCGTGGATAAGGATATCTGAGACACTGCCAATGGACAGGGCTGTGCAATGCCAATACCGTAAAAGTTATGCTCACGGCGTAAGCATAACTTACATATTTCCACGGCTTTTGGCGGGGAGGCGTTATAATCGCACCAATCGCCCGCCGGTTTGACAGCCTGTCAAATCGGTGTGGCAATAAAAATTAAATAGTCGGGAAGGAATGCATGGTTTTTGATGCTATGAAAATAAAGGCTCCCATACTGCCGGGCACAATGCCGAAGGGCGCGTCCACGGTAATCGTTGACCCGCCCTGGGATGTGCAACAGCGCGGAAATTATGGTGCGGTAAACCACTATAAACTCATGACGCTGGAGCGGATCAAAGCCCTGCCGGTCGGAAGCCTCTGTGCGGAGAACGCGCACTGCTGGCTCTGGGTCACCAACGCCACGATGGAGGAAGGTTTCTCCATCCTGAGGGCATGGGGGTTCACACCCCGTTCTATTTTCACATGGTTCAAGCCCCGGCTCGGTCTGGGCGTATACCTGAGAAACTGCACCGAACACTGCATCCTGGCCACCCGTGGCAAAGCCCCGGTCAGGGTAAAAAACCAGCCAAACGTTGGGATTTTCCCTATACAGGATCACAGCCACAAGCCGGAGGAATTTTATGACATCGTGGAGCGTGTGTCTCCCGGCCCATACCTGGAGTTATTTGCAAGGCGGCGCAGGCACGGCTGGGCTGCCTGGGGAAATGAGATTGATTCCGATGTGGTCGTTCCCGGTTTTCCAGTACCAAAATACAGCGGCACTATTCTGTCTGCTTTGCCAGACAGCAAAAACAGAGAGGAGAAGAAAAATTATGAGTTTTGATGCAATGACAATAAATATGCCTATATTCCCGGACACATTGGCAAACGGAGCCGCCACCGTGGTGGTCGACCCGCCCTGGGATGTGCTGCAGCATGGGCTGCATGGCGCCGTCAGATATTACAGCCTGTTGAAACCGTTTCGGATCAAAGATCTGCCGGTTGCAGACCTTTGTGAAGAAAATGCCCATCTGTGGCTCTGGGTGACGAATGGCACCCTGCGCATCGGCTATGACATTCTGGAGGTCTGGGGTTTTACGCCGCGTTCAACCTTTACATGGGTGAAGCCGCGCATCGGGCTGGGGGCATATCTGCGCAATGCCACAGAACACTGTCTGCTGGGGACACGCGGCAAGGCGCCGGTAAAATATAAAAGCCAGCCGAACTGGGGCTTTTTTCCGGTACAGGATCATTCCCATAAGCCGGAGGAATTTTATGACATCGTGGAGCGTGTATCCCCCGGCCCATACTTAGAACTGTTTGCAAGGCGTCCCCGCCACGGCTGGGCCGTCTGGGGAAATGAAATCGCAAGCGATGTGGTTATCCCCGGCTTTCCGGTACCCCAATACAGTGACGCTTTGAAATATGATCTCCTGAAAAGAGCGGAATGCGCTAATGCGGTATCGGCAGATTACACTACAAAAGATATTACGAAGAAAACGGAGGGAGCGTGATGGCTTATGTTCGAATGTGGAGACCACAGGGGCGGCCCCGGCCGGTGGATTGGATATCTTTTCGAGGCGGCTGTCATCATTGCCGCCAGCGGCTACCTGATCCGGCTGGGCGTGCAGTTCTTCCTCGAAGTCTGGTGGGTGCTGCTCATTATTGCGGCGGTGACAGCCGGAGCAGCTATCGGCTGGCGTATCTGGAAAAACCGGCATGGCGACAGGTGGTAAAGGAGGCAGCATTATGAGTACACATGATTTTAAGGAGCTTGTCTGGCGGGAAGTGGCATGGCAGAGGCCGTTTGCCATTGAAGCGGTGTGGGGTATGCTCTCCCACCTTGCCGCCACACACCCGCGCGGCGCGGTGGTGTGGGAGTGCCGGGGCAGCGGCGGTAAAATCCGTTACCTGCTCGGCGCGGAACGCCAGCATCTTGATAAGATAGAACACATTTTTAAGGCGCACGGGGATGTCCGTTTTGGGAGCATCTGTCAGACCCCGCGGAAAGAGACTGCCGGGGCGGCACAGCTTAAAACTTCCAAAAAACTGCTCTCCCTCAACATGGACACTTCCATGGCGGTACTCCGGGCAGGGCTGGCGGCACTGGCAAACACCGGGGAAAATGAGGAACTGGCCATACAGATTGTCTTGGGCGCTTCTTACAGCCCGGTGCCGCTCTCTGGTGGGATGCAGGATCCGAACGCCTCATGGCTGGAGATTATCACCGGGACGGTACAGAAAGCCACCAGCGACATGGTGAAGTCGGCAAAGGAAAAAGCCGAACAGAGCGGGTTCCAGGCGGTGATCCGCATCGGCTCCAGTAACTGGAAGGATTATATTGACCCACTGCACAACCTGACTGCTGCTTTCCGCATTCTGGAATCGGCAGGTGTCAAAATCTATACCGCCAGCGAGAACCCGAAGAAACTGACCGGGGCAGGCGTGCCATGGCATTTCCCACTCCGGCTGTCGGTGAAAGAACTTTCCGGTTTCATGCTCCTGCCGGTAGGCGAGGATGCACTGCCCGGGACTGTTTCGCTTCACCCCAAAGCCGCCCTGCCGCCCGGATGGTACAGTGAGCCGGTGTTTAAGAACGGGGACAGGAGCTTTGCGGCTGCCATGAATGGGGAAAGGCTCAGTATTTCCCCGAAAGACGCACTGGAGCACACGATCATTTTAGGGCCTACGGGGAGTGGGAAGTCTACCGCCATGCTGAACCTGATCCTCTCAGATATTGGTGCTGGGCGGGGTGTCCTTGTGATCGACCCGAAGCAGGATCTGGTGGATGATGTACTGGAGCGTATTCCCGCGCACCGCAGAGAAGATGTGGTGGTGATAGATCCGGCCAGCCCGGAGCCGGTAGGGTTCAACCCGCTGACCTGTGCAAAGGGGCAGGACAAGGAACTGACCGCCGACACGGTACTTTCAGTCTTGAAAGAGATTTTTGCAGACAGCTGGGGCATCCGCACACAGGATATTTTATCGGCTGCCATCCTGACACTCATGGAGGTGGACGGCGCTTCCCTGATGTGGCTGCCGGAACTTCTGACGAACGAAAAGTTCCGCGCTGTCGTCACAAAAAATGTAAAAGATGAAATCGCCCTGAAGCCTTTCTGGTCACGTTTTGAGAACCTGACCCCATATCAGCGGCAGCAGATGACCGAGCCCGTTTTGAACAAGCTCCGGCAGTTCCTGCTCCGCCCAAAGCTCCGTAACTGCCTGGGGCAGGGACACCCGAAGTTTGACTTAAATAGCCTTTACACCGAATCAAAGATTGTGCTGGTGCCGCTGAATAAAGGCGTTATCGGCGGTGAATCTGCAAGGCTGCTTGGCTCACTGATCGTCGGCCTGACCTGGACACTGGCGCTTGGCCGGGCAAATGTCCCGCAGGAAAAGCGGAAAATGGTGAGCATCTACATTGATGAGCTGCAGGATTACCTCTCACTGCCAACCGATTTATCGGACGCATTGGCGCAGGCAAGGGGCATGGGGCTTGCGATTACCATGGCACACCAATACCGTGACCAGCTGCCGGTGCTGCTCCGCTCCGGCGTGGATGCCAATGCCCGGAACAAGATTATTTTCGGCATCAGCGGGAAGGACGCCAAGGATATGGCGGCAATGGCTGACGGGCTGGAGGCGCTGGATTTTGCCTCGCTCATGCGCTACCACGTCTATGCTAGTTTCCAGAGCGGCGGCAGAAATACCGGCTGGGTGCAGGGCGTGACCCTCCCAAAGCCGGAACCCCTGCAGGGGGCGGCGGAGCTTAGGGCGGCCAGCATGGCGCGCTACGGCACACCAGCCGAAGCGGTAGAGACAGAGCTGAAAGGGATATTTCAGGATACTGCCACCACGCCGCAGGAAGAAGCAAAAGGGTTCAAAAAGAGCGGCATAGGACGCCGCAGGAAGGAGCAGAAGGATGAATAACCCCATGAACAGCACAGTCACAACTGGATTCCCGGAAGGCGCACAAAGCGGCACTTCCGCCCCTGATAAGGGAAAAGACGGATACCGTTCTGAATCGGTATCTCCTGCCACAAGTGCTGCGCCGTCAAGGCTCAGCCGAAAGCGCCTGCTTGCACTGGAGACGGAACTCTCCGACCTCGACTGGCAGATTCTTGGCACCATCTGCCGGTGCCGGGCAATCCTCGGAAAACAGATTCAGCGGCTTTATTTTACAGGCCGGGCGAGTAAAAATGCCAGCACGACCGCTGCCAACCGCCGCCTGAAAGCTCTGTCTGATTTGGGACTCATTGCCGCCGCCAATCGGAAGGTGGACTGCCGCAGCCGTGGCTATATGGCATACATTTATTACCTGACCGAAGCCGGCGAGCATATCCTGCAGATACACCGCCATGAACCAGAAATCAGGAAACGTAACATTGAGCCATCTATTGCAACCCTGGCACATACTGTTTCCGTGGCTGAATGTTATGTGCTGGCGGTGGAAACCTGTCAGAAAGAAGACATGAAACTTATAGAACTCCAGGTGGAGCCGGACTGCTGGCGGCCATACCAGGGCAGTTATAAAAACCGCATCCTGAAACCTGACCTTGCCATTGTCACGGAAAAACAGGATTGGATGACCCATGAGGAGGCATGGTATGAATTGCGCTGGTTTATCGAGGTAGACCTGAACACTGAGGACATCCAGACCATTATCGGAAAATGCCGCCGCTATTATGAATACTACAAAAGCGACACCGAACAGCGCCTGCATGACGATGTATTCCCGCTGGTGGTCTGGATCGTAAAGAACGAAGCGCGGAAACGTTCGCTGATCCGGCACATCCGTGAGACTTTCCCGCAGTACCCGCGTGTTTTTGCGGTAATCCTGCCGGATGAGTTTACCGACATGCTTCGGGATGAGCTGGATATGGAGGACTGCCTATGCCCACTTTGATATTTTTAACTTATGCACCGTGGCTATAGCAGGAAGGAGGGAAGAGACATGATGTCTGAACAGGAAAAACAATATATCGTGAAACAGAGGACTTTGGGAAAGAGTTTTGTACAGATTGGCCGGGAACTTGGCCGGGGAGAGAGTTCTGTGCGCTATGCCTTTCGACATATCATGGGCAAAGCACCGAAGGCGGATGAGATTATCCCTGCGGTGGTTTTGGGCGCGGGGACGCCCGCTACGCCCAGATGCAAATACTGCGGCAGGGACTTTGAGAAGCCTGCCCTGGGCGGCAAACAGCTGTTCTGTTCAGCCCGCTGCCGGAACGCATGGGGCAATGAGCAGAAACGCCGCATCCCTTATAGCCGGGTCTGCGAGCAGTGCGGGCGTGAGTTTACTGCCTTCGGCAATCCGCATAAACGGTTCTGCTGCCGGAAATGTTTTGCCGACAGCCAGAAAGCTGCGCAGGCAGATACATGTATGGAGGTGCGGGGATGACAGCTTTTGAACGCCAGCTTCGGTACCATGCCCTCTGTTGCATGACGGATGACCTGCTGGGGCAGGGGCTTATCACGCTTAGTGAATACCATCGGATTTTACAGAAATTATCACAGAGATACCTTGGCGGCGGCGCGCCGCCGGGAAAGGAGGAAAATGTAATAAATTAAAGCATAACTTTAACAGCGAAACAACTGCATGCGGTACACCGGGGATTTCTTTCTGCGGTGTGCCGCAGAGCCTCCCGTGGCCGCCAATCAAAAAGGAGGTGGGATACAGTTGTTTACACACAAATTTGGCATTGAGGTGGAGTTTACCGGCATTACCCGTGAAAAGGCGGCCGGTGCGGCCGCAGAATATCTGCGCGGCAGCGCAAGGTATTCCGGCGGCTACTATGAGGCCTACGAAGTGACCGCGCCGGATGGGCGGGTCTGGAAATTCATGTATGACGGCAGCATCAGATGCCAGAAGAAAAAGAGCCGGAGGATTGTCGGCGCGGACAGCAGCTACAGTGTGGAGATGGTCAGCCCGATCCTCAGTTATTACGAGGATATCGGCAGCATCCAGTCACTCATCAGGAGGCTGCGGAAAGCCGGAGGTTTTACGAACAATACCTGCGGCATCCATATCCATCTGGACGGGGGCGAACACACCCCGCGCAGCATCCGTAACTTTGTGAACCTGATTGCCTCGCGCAATGACCTGTTCTACAAGGCTTTCCAAATTGCACCGGACCGGATGGAATACTGCAAAAAGATGGATGCTTACCTGGTAAATCAGATGAACCGGCAAAAGCCAAAGACATTTGAGCAGATCGAGAGGATTTGGTATGAGAAGTATGCCGGCAACCGTAACTCCCATTACCACCAGAGCCGGTATCATTTCCTCAATCTCCACAGTTTCTTCCACGGCAACCACACCGTGGAGCTGAGGGGGTTCAACAGTGAGCTCCACGCCGGGAAAGTCCGGGCCTATATCGTTTTCGCCCTTGCGATGGATCATCAGGCCCTTACACAGAAGTCTGCACGCTACCATAAAGTCCAGGCCGAGAACGAGAAGTTCGCCATGCGCACCTATTTAAACCGCATTGGCTTTATCGGTGAGGAATTTAAGAGCTGCAGGGAGCACCTTTACAAACATCTGGATGGAAACGCCGCCTGGCGCTACGGCAGCCGGGAAAATGTCAGAAGCCATATCGGGAACGGAGGGAATACACATGAAGAATAGGAAAGAAAGGCTCTACATCGCCTACGGCTCCAACCTCAATCTGGAGCAGATGGCACACCGCTGTCCCACGGCACAGGTCGTGGGAACAGCGACACTGAGGAACTGGCGGCTGATGTTCTACTCGGTAGCGACGATTGAACGCCGCAAAGGCGGGGAAGTCCCCGTCCTGGTCTGGCGGATTCAGCCGGGGGACGAACAGGCGCTTGACCGCTATGAAGGCTGGCCCTGCCTTTACCGCAAGGAACGGCTGCGGGTCACGGTAAATGGCCGCCGGGTTTATGCAATGGTCTACATCATGAACACGGAAGGCAGACATTACTGCGCACCGGGCAGGGGGTATCTTGGGACAATCCATCAAGGATATCTTGATGCGGATTTTGACCGGGAAATTCTTCTGAAGGCTGTGGAGGATTCGGGCAAGGCGGGGAACGCTGACACTATGCCATGATCCGGCATGATATCAAGACTTGATGGAAATGCCAACCTGAGTGACTAATAGAGTGACGCAGAAAAGAAAGGAGCAGACACCATGCCGCAGATGAAGTTCCCAAGCCGGGAAATAGTAGAAAAAATACGGGAACAATATCCCGCAGGCACAAAGGTAGAACTGGTTTCCATGAATGACCCATACCGCGATATGCCGCCGGGCTTAAAAGGCACCGTAAAATCAGTAGACGACACGGGCACCGTGTTTGTCAGCTGGGAGAACGGTTGCAGCCTCGGCGCAGTCTATGGGGAGGATGAAATCAGGAAATTGTAACTTACAGGCTGAGGGGGCGTTCTGCCCCCTCTTTCCAACACCAAAAAGGAGATGATGCATTATGAGGATTGAGAAATTAGACAGCCAGACAGTCAGCCCGCGGCACAGGAAGAAACGGGTGGCTGCTTATGTCCGTGTCTCCACGGAAAAAGAAATGGCGCTAAATTCTCTGGAAAATCAGGCGGAAGTTTACACAGCGCAGATCAAGGCAAACCCCAATTGGGAATTTGCCGGTATCTATGAAGACCGGGGCATTTCCGGCACGAAGGAGATGCGGCCAGCATTTCAGCAGCTGCTGGCGGACTGCCGGGCAGGCAAGGTTGACCTGATCCTCACCAAAGCGTTTACACGCTTTGCCCGCAACACGGTGGTGCTTTTAAGTACACTGCGCGAGCTAAAAGCCCTCGGAATCGATGTGTATTTTGAAAAAGACAATATCCATTCGCTTTCAGAGAACGGGGAATTTCTTATCACCCTGCTCGCCGCTTATGCACAGGCGGAAAGCTACTCTGCCAGTGAAAACCAAAAATGGCGCATCAAAAAAGCCTTCGAGGAAGGACGCACCACAGTTGGAAAAATGATGGGCTACCGCCTGAAAGACGGGGTGCTGACGGTGGTGCCCGAGGAGGCGGAAATTGTGCAGCAGATATTTGAGGATTACCTCTCCGGAATGGGGGAAAATGCCATTGCCAGGAAACTCATCCGCATGGGCGTAGCGCCGATGCGCAGCCAAAAGCCCTGGAACCGCAGCAGCATCCGTTGCATCCTTACAAACGAAAAATACTGCGGGAATATGCTGTTACAGAAAACATATTCCGAAAATTACATCAGCAAGAAGCCGGTAAGAAATCATGGGGAAAGGACACGGTATCTGGTGGAAAACAGCCATGAGGCTATCATTCCCAAAACGATGTTCGACGCCGTGCAGGCAGAGAGGAGGAAACGCCGGAAAAAAATGAAAGCAGACGGCCGGCAGTGGTCAAGGCGCTATCCTTTTTCCGGGATGATTGAATGTGGGGAATGCGGCATGCATTACCGCCGCAGAACCGTCAAGTCCGGGACTCCGTATGAACAGGCAGTGTGGATATGCCGGACTTTCGATGCTTATGGCAAAGAGTTCTGCCACAGCAGACAGATACCTGAAGACATCCTGATTGCAAAAACAGCTAAAGTGCTGGGTCGTGACGATTTGGAAACTGCTGTACCCACAATGCTCTCGACAATCCGTGTAGCGGGAGCCAACCACTTGGTCTATGTGTTCAGGGATGGTTCGGAGCAGGATATATTCTGGGAGTACCCTTCCCGTAAGGAAAGCTGGACAGAAGAAAAGCGGCAGAAAGCGCGGGAACTGGCCCTTGAGCGAAACCGCCGGAGAAAGGAGGGAAACAGCGATGCCTGAGAAAACCATACGCGTGATCCAGCCGACTGCCAGCCAGCATGGCACAGAGGATACCGCCGCCCCGATCAAACGCAAAGTGGCAGCCTACGCCCGTGTCTCCACGGACGAGGATGAGCAGCTTAACAGCTATGAGAACCAGATAAATTACTACACCCGCTATATCCAGTCCAGACCGGAATGGGAGTTTGTGGGGCTGTATTCGGACGAAGGGATTTCCGGCCTTAACACCAAAAAGCGTGACGGCTTCAGGCAGATGGTCGAGGATGCTCTGAATGGGAAAATTGATTTGATCCTCACAAAGTCCATCTCCCGGTTTGCCAGGAACACGGTGGATACCCTTGTGACCATCCGCCAGCTGAAAGAAAAAGGTGTGGAGGTGTATTTCGAGAAAGAGAATATTTACACGCTGGACAGCAAAGGGGAACTCCTTATCACGATCATGAGCTCCATCGCGCAGGAAGAATCCCGTTCCATCAGTGAGAATATCACGTGGGCGGTGCGCAAAAATATGGAACGCGGAAAGGTAAGCATGTCCTACGGGCAGTTCCTCGGCTACGAAAAAGGGGAAGACGGGAAACCGCAGATTGTAGAGAAAGAAGCGGCAGTCGTCCGGCGGATTTATAATCTTTACCTTGACGGTAAAAGTGTCCGCGAGATTGCACGGATTTTAACCGCCGGGAAAATTCCCACGCCATCTGGCAAGAACTGTAACTGGAGCGTGTCGACCATTATGAGTATCCTTCGGAATGAGAAATACAAAGGCGATGCCCTGCTCCAAAAGGTCTATACAGCAGATTTTCTGAATAAGAAGGTGGTCAAGAACATGAATGTCCTACCACAGTATTATGTGGAAAACTCCCACCCTGCCATTATTGACGGGGAGACCTTTGACTTGGTGCAGGCAGAACTGGCAAAGCGTGGCGGCTGCAGCCGTGGGCGGCGGGCAAAATCCGTTTTCGACCACAAAGTGGTCTGCGGCGACTGCGGGCATTTCTACGGGCAGAAACTCTGGTATTCCGATTCCAGTGAACGGGTTTATGTCTGGCGGTGCACGCATAAATACGATACGGAACCAAACTGCCAAACACCAGTTGTAAGGGAAAGGGACTTGCAGACGGCATTCCTGGTCACGTTCAATCATCTTTTACGGGTCAGGAAGGGCTATATCGCCGAACTGGAAAAGGAAGTGGAAACCGCCCAGCCCGTAAGGGCAGGGGAAATCCGGCGTTACCTGAAGTCCCTGAAAACACAGCCGGAAGTCGTCAGGACGTTCAGCGAGAGTGCGTTTATTGCCCTTGTAGATAAGATTACTGTACGGGCAGACGGCCACATGGCGGTACGCTATAAGGATGGGCTGGAGGTCAGCGTCAGTGAAGGCAGAGAATGGAGTGACGGCGATTAGGCGACGCCTGTAGGAATAAAGAAATGTCGGAATTTTTATAAGTCAACTGTTATCCAGGAGAGGGCATCTATTACATCTTAGTGCCGGTCTCCCTGTAATCATGTAAAAACAAAAAACACAAAGGAGGGAACAGACATGAAACTTACACTGAATGTTGCAAACCGTAAACCGTTGGTGGATTTAATCAGCAGATTTGCCGGGGAGGCCGCCGTCTACATGAGGATGCCGACCTATGCCTACCGGATCGGAAGCTACACGGTAACGCGCGAGGGGAATTTGGAGGTGCCGGACGATTTAGATTTTGACATTATCCATGCCCTTTATAAGACCCTGGCGGGAGGCGGGTATTATCCCAAAGAGGCTGAGCCTGTCGCAGAAAACGCCGAGGAAGAAGAAACCGCAGACCAAGATACTGGAACGGCAGAAAATATCAGGACAGATGAGGAGGCAGATACGGTAGGGCAGACTAAAGCTGCCGGGGGAAACCCATCGGGGAACAGCAGTCTTTCTAATCCTACAGAAACTCCCAGCCAGCCTGCGGATGTCCTGACGCGGCTGAATGCGCTGCGCACCTCCCTGATCAGGGAAATTAACCGCCAGATTAACGGGATTATCTGTGCCTGCGGTGCAGATACGCCGCATAGGAGCACCCCTGTTGTAAGGGAAAATTCCGGGCAGGTGATAGCATCAGGGGAAACTATGAGCATCGCACTTTGTGGAGATGTCAGTACCCTGCGGGGGACAAAGCCCACACTTCTAAGGCATGGGGATGATGCGATTCCTGTAACTTCCTGGAAACAGGTTTTCGCCGCCGTCCTTGACATCTGCAACCGGCAGGAACACTATCACGAAGCGCTCCTCGCTACCCGCAATGAAACATTGGGGCGGAGCCGGAAAGTCATTGCGGATTCTCCGCAGGGAATGTTATCCCCTCTAAAGGTTGATGACAACCTTTATGTCGAGACGAATTTCAGCACGGAGGCGCTACTCAAGCTGTTGAGGGATCGTATCCTTAACAGGATCGATTTTGACAGCAGAAGTATCGCTTTTGAATACTGGCGTCCGTGATAGAGGAATTGTTCTTTAAGCACATTATTCCGAGAAAGACCCGCAACCGCGGGTCTTTTCCATGTGGAGAATTTTTAGCTTTTATCACATAAACTCCAGTTCTTCATCTACCTCCATGCAGCCTGAGAGGGGCGGCATTGTCTGCCTTGCCAGTTGGTCACTGTTTTTTGCTGTCTGCCAAGGTAAACGCCCGCCATTTCTTGCTATCTGCTCCGCTAAAGTAATGTCTTCAATGTCGATTGGTTCCAGGATGACCTGTGACGGCAGTCCTGCTGGTTGAGTCATCTGCCCCCGGCCCCCGCTCTTGAAGCTCCCATCGCCGGAAAGGTTTTGTAAAAGGATGCGCCGGTCTGCCTTATATTCATCCCCTATAAATCCCAAACGGAGCAGGAAGCACCGGAACGCATACTTCTCATTATCTACCTCCCGTTCTGTAGCGGTGACCCGTTTCTGCTTTATGCTCATCTCACAGAGTGCGGCAATAAACTGCGTATAGGCCTTTATAAGGTCGGCAGCTGGCAACTCGGAAAACCACGGGAAAGCAACCCGGTCTTTTCTGACTTCTACTGGCAGATGCTCTATCCCTAAAGCATGCTTGATAAGAGTAGCCTTAGCGGCCAACAAAGCATTCAGGTTACTCAGGTTTACCTTATCTCTTGGTATCTCGATTATGAGGCCGGCCGCTTCATTGATGGCGTTTATCTCGGTAATTCTCATACCCATCTCCTCCTTTGCTTTTTTGGTGCCTGTGATGATAGCTCTAAAAGCGTATTTTTGCAAGGCGGTAAAACTACCAAAGATATAGGGCATGGATTGTGTAGAACCCACAAGCCGTATAGTAATCACAGGCTTTATCCTATATAATAAGGTTTATGACTAAGGCGGATATGCGGGTAAAGAAATCACTTACTAAGATTCGCCATGCCCTCTGCAAAATCCTCAGTTCCACGTCGGAACTGACAGATTATAACTTCACTGTGAGAATCATCGCTAAAACAGCCGAAGTTAGCCAGTCTACGATACGCCGCCGTATCCGTGAATTTGAGCGTAAATCCGGCATGGGGACAGCCGGACGGCGTATCTCCCCGTGGACTTTGTTCGAGCTTTTTAATGCAGAGGTTATGGGAGAACTAAAACAGCGCCGCGCCTTCCAAAGTAAGATAGGGGTGGAAAAATCGACCGGGGATTTTTTTACGCAGTACTTGCCACCATCCATCACCACCACACATATATTGGTGCGATAGTCAGGCATTACAACAGATGTACGGTGATCGGGGATATGCTGGAATTGGCGGCAGACCTGCTCTGGCAGGACTACCTTAAGGCTAAGAGAGGCAGCGCCGTTCCCTATAAACGGGGGTTTACTCAGGCTTACCATAAATACTGCCATGAGCAGCTACCCCGGATTGTGGTCAGGTGGGTTCTTTCTTACCACTGTGACGAATCCTACTATTATGCTTATATGATGAAGCTAAAGCATTTGGCAGAGCTCTTCACTTTTGGAGAAGATAGCGCAGAGAAGTTCCAGGAAATTTTGGAGCGAAAGCCTGCTGCAAAGACTTATTACCCATATGACAAGCGTGAGTGGGATAAATTAGGGTAAAATCGCAGTGATTCGCAGAAATCGCAAAACCTCGCAGTGAATCGCAAAAATCGCAGACACCAGTAGGTGCAAGTAAAATGACTTTAACTGAAAAGGCTGATTTTACTTATTTAATAGCAAAAGAGTGGGGAATATCCCTGATTTACAGGGGTGTTCCGCCACTCTTTTACTCAGCTTAATTGACGTACTAACATGGCGGAAGCGACAGGATTCGAACCTGCGAGAGCCTTCCGACCCTACACGCTTT